>JADJVW010000016.1 GCA_016710365.1 Candidatus Caldilinea saccharophila
CGTGCGATAAGCAATGCCGTCGCCGTCTACGTCCAGGTAGCGCCCCATCGCTGGCCCGTTGTGCGTCCTTGAACTTTGTCAGCTCTTTCGCATCGAGCACCTTGCCGCGATCCAGCGGTTTTTCCGGGTACTCGAATTCTTTGGTGATCCACAAGTTCATGCCGATGTCGAGGTCGCTGAGCACGAAGACCGGCGTCTGCAGCCGCTCGGCCAGATCAAACGCCGCGCCTGCCATCTCGAAACATTCGGTCGGGTCCGCGGGCAAAAGCACCGGATGACGTCCATCGCCGTGGCCGAGAAATAGGAGGCGAGAATGTCGCCCTGGCTGGTGCGCGTGGGCAGCCCCGTGCTTGGCCCCATGCGCTGGATATTCCAGATCACGGCCGGAATTTCGGCAAAGTAGCCGTAGCCGACATATTCCGCCATGAGGCTGATGCCCGGCCCGCTGGTCGCGGTCATCGCACGCGCGCCGGCCCAGCCCGCGCCCAGCACCATGCCGATCGCGGCCAGCTCATCTTCGGCCTGAATAATGGCGTAGGTCGCCTGCTTGGTTTCCGGGTCGCGCCGCACCTGCGCGGCATAGGAAATCATTCCCTCCGCCATGCTGGACGACGGCGTGATCGGATACCAGGCCGCGAACGTGAAGCCGCTGAAGACTGCGCCCAGCGCGCCCGCGGTGTTGCCATCCACGAGCAGCGTGCCTTCATTGAAGCCGGTCATGCGACCGACGCGGTAGGGCTGGTCGTTGGTGAGGTTTTCCTTCGCCCAGTCGTAGGCCGCGGTCACCATGCTCCAGTTCATCTCGATCGGCTTGGTCTTGCCGCCAAAGTTCCAGGTGAGCGCCTGCTTGATCTCGTCCATCTCAATTTCAAGGAGATGGGCGGCGACCCCCACGTAGACCATATTGGCGATATAGCGCTGCAGGTTATACGGTACATTGGCCGCCTTGACCAAGTTCTTGACCGGCATAGGGAAATAGTGGACATCCTTGCGGTGGTTGGCAATCGGCAGCGCATCGTCGTAGAGAACAATGCCGCCCGACTCCACACTCTCCATGTCCTCGGCCACCGTGGCGCCGTTCATGCAGATCATGACCTCAATGCGCTCGCGGCGGGCAAGAAAGCCATCCTTGCTGAGCCGGATGTTGAACCACGTCGGCAGCCCTTGAATGTTGCTCGGAAAGAGATTCTTGCCCGTAACCGGAATGCCCATCTTGTACAGCGAGCGAATCAACATGTTGTTGCTGGTCTGGCTGCCGGAGCCATTGGCCGTTGCAACATTGATGTTGAAGTCGTTGACGACCAATTGATTGACTTGTTCGGTTTGGGGCTCTTGCACTATCACACTCATTCTTTTTTCCTCCCCGATGAGGCGATTCGGATAGACTCTACTCAGAATTTGACTCTGTTTTATTGAGAAAACGGCGTTGGAATCACGTCGCTCTGCTCACATGCTCAAGTTCGCCGGCGCCGCCACCCCATTGGTGTGCACAGGCATTTCAATCGACGCCCCGCGCGCGCTCAGCAGTTGCATATGCTCGATGAGCAACTGTTTCCCCTCGGCAGGTCTCCCTTGACAGATGGCCTCCACGATGTGCTCGTGATAGCGCCACACTTCCTGCAAGTACCCGTAGTCGGCGTAAGTGTTCAACTCCACCGCTTCATACGCATCCCAGTACGCTTCGAGCAGCCCGACCACGAAAGGATTATCCAGCCGCCGGTAGATCGTAAGATGCAGCTCGCGGTGCTCCTGATACGGAATCTGGATGCGCGGCTCACTCAATTTTTGCCAGGCCGCCGCCACCAATGCGCGCAACGTCGCAAAATCTTCCTCCGCAAGCAGCGCTACCGCTTCCTCCCAGTAGACGCTTTCCAGATGCGCGCGCAGCCCGCTGAACGCGTCAAAATGCGACGGATCGATCGCAAGCGCAGTCAGCAGACTCAGCCGCACCGCGGGGAGAAAGCTGTACTCGGTGCGGCTGATGCCGCGACGCGGGCTGGCTTCCACCAACCCCAACATGCGCGCCACCTCAAACTGCTCGCGCAACTTGCCCATGCTCATATCCGTCTCCGCGCTGATCTCCGCCAACGATGGCAAGCGTTCACCCGCCGTATGGCCGCTGGCAAGAAGATAGCGTAAAAACTCAGAATCGATTTTGGACAAGATCATAATATAATCTGATTATTACTATTATTCTGATTGGTAAGAAAATTCTAGCATAGGCAATGGGCAAAGTCAATTAAAGCGAGATGAAAATGATGTGGAAAATCGTCACTGTTCAGCGTGGTCTGTTTTTTTGCTATGGCTTATAGTCACGGAAAATCAGGAAATTGTAGGAGGAGATACGGCCAGTCCTTCGCTAATTAATTTTCATGCTCCCCCAAGGCGCCAATGAGCAATGAAATCGCTTTTCTCTGCGCACCTCTGCATCTCAGCGTCTCTGCGTCAAGCTATTTCCCAATCAATCGGTTAGCGTTCCAGCTTGCTGCCGCCAGCACTTCCGCCTCCCGCATCGTCAGCACCTGTCCCGCATATCTCGCCAGCGCCGTAAATAGCACCGCAGCATAGACCAGCCTGAACAGCGTGCCCAGCGTGGTGACCAGCGGCAGTTTCCACCACACGCCGAGCACCATGGGCAAAACCGTGGGCGCCGCGGCGACAGCCATCACAGGCGGCACGAACACCACCTGCACAACGCCGGTCGCGCAGCCGCCGCCGGAGCGCTGGCGCGTCGTGCGATTTTCGTCAAAGGGAAAAGGGTAATAGACCGACGCCACCATATTGACGGCAATGACGGCCAGCGCTGTGCCCGCGCCTGCCAGCAGGCCAAACAGAATGAGCGAGCTGCCGGCAATGATGCTGAGCACCGCCGTAGATCGCGGTGGGCACAAAGGCCATCAGGCTGTAGGCAAGTCCTTTGCCAAGCAAAAGCTGCCAACGCGGCGCGGGCGTCAACAATAGCGTCGTCAACCCGCGACTTTCCATGCCGAGCATGTTGGTGCTCAAGCCCCACGCGGCAAAGAGCATGATGGCGGGCAGCCCCAGCGCAGTCCATTCCGGCAGACGGCTGAGCGCGTCCATTTCACCGAAAAAGATCGCAATGACCAGCACAAAAGGCGCCAGCACGCTTTGCAGCAATGCAATGCGCCGCTGGGGCACGCGCCAGATCGACTTGATCTCCTTGGCCAGCACCGCGCGTGCGAAAGGGGGCAGCCAGGCGAAGCCAAGCGCCGCAATGGCATCGCCGGCGCTAGTGCGTTTTTGCTGCACTTTTTTGGGCGCTAACGCCGGCGCACTCCAGGTCGTGGCGCCGGTCGTCATGCGCAAAAGCAGTTCCACCACACCCACAACAGCACCGCCAGCCACGCAGTTGCATACCTGAGCCAGAGCAGCGCGCCACCCCAGTTGCCCGCGGACGCGACGCCACCGCCTGGGCGCACGCTCCCCGGCGGCAGCCAGCGCAGGAAATTCAATGGCTCGATTTGACTCAGCTCCGCCGCGCCGGCCGCGCGCGCCCAGGCTTCGACGCCGCGGTTGATAAAGTAGCAGGAAGAGCCAAGCAACGAAAAGACGACGATCGAGAGATCGCGGAAGCGGCGGCTGCGCAACAGCCCCATGCTTGCGGTCAACACCAACTGGCCCGCGGCCATCATCAGCAGATAGGCCACGAAGATGGCGGGCAGCACGACGATCAGCAGCAGCGGCTGATCAAACCAGCCGACCAGCATGGCCAGAAAAAAGGGGAGCGTCACATAGCTGGGGCCGTCGAAGAGCGTGCCGAGCAGCGTGCTCGCCACCCAGTCGCGCCGCGTGGCGGATGGTGACCAACAGCCGCGACAGATCCAATCCCTCGTTGGTGCGAAAAGCCAGCAGTGGCAACACGATCCAGATCAGCCACAGCACGCTCAGCACAATCCCCATTACCTGCACCGGCCACGGGTCGGGCGCGGCGACGTAGGCAAAGCCGGACGCTGTCGCCACCAGGAGCACGAGCGGGCCAAAGATGACGAGAAAGACAAGGAAGCCCACCATCTGCCCTGGCTCGCGCTCGAATTGGCGCCGCAACAAACGCAGACGCAGACGCAGCAGCGCCTGTTGCTTCGCTGCGTCCAACTTGAATGTTGCAAACAAGCGCTCGGCTACTCCAGCCATGACAGGCGCCGTCCGCCCTCCTCCAGCAGCCCTTCTTCGGTTGCGCCCACCGTGCGCAAGAAAATTTCTTCCAGCGTGCCGTGCTCGCCCGTCTGCGCCAGCGTGCGCAGCTCGGCCATGGTGCCCTGCGCCACAAGCCGCCCCTGGGTGATGACGCCGATGCGCGTGCAGAGCCGTTCGACCACTTCGAGAATGTGGGAGGAGAAGAAGATCGTCGCGCCGCGTGCGCGCAGCCGCTGCAACACATTGCGGATAGCGCGCCCGGAAATGGCGTCAACGCCTTCAAAGGGTTCGTCGAGGAAGAGCACGCGCGGGGCATGAATGATGGCCGCGGCCAGCGCCGTCTTCTTGCGCATCCCCTGCGAATAATCGACGATCAACTTGTCGGCGTCGGCGTCGAGATCCATCAGATCGAGCAACTCGTCGGTGCGCCGCGCCGCATCCTCGGTGGAGAGACCGTACATGACGCCGACAAAGCGCACGAATTCGCGCGCGGTCAGGCGCTCATAGAGCGCCAGCCCTTCGGGCAATACGCCGATCAGTTGCTTGGCTTGCAGCGGCTGCTGCCACATGTCGATGCCGGCGATGCGCGCCTGTCCAGCGGTCGGGCGCAGCAGCCCAACGAGCATTTTAATCGTGGTCGATTTGCCGGCGCCGTTGGGGCCTAAAAAGCCGTAAAACTCCCCTTCATCTACGGCGAGGTCAAGGTGATCGACGGCAATTTTGGGGCCAAAGGTGCGGGTGAGTTGAATCGCTTCGACAGCAGGCATAGTGCTCATTTACTGCTTGGAAAAACCGAGTTTCTTTTCTGGCATGACCAGAGTGAAGCAAGCAACAAGAAACTCGGTTTTTATCGGCTATCACGGGTAACTGTGAGTACAGTCAGCCGGCGTTCTGCGTCAGGGCAGTGCGGTATTGCAATGCTTCCTTGAAGGTGACCAGCCGCTGCTTTTTCTCATCCCATAGCGCCAGTGAGGTCGTTTTGAAGCTGCTCCACAGCGTCAACTGTACGACGCGCTGCATGATGGGGTTTTCTGCGTGACAGCGTTCCAGGTTGTAATTGGGAATGCGTGGGCTGAGGTGATGGATGTGGTGGAACCCAATGTTGCCGGTGAACCACTGCAGCAGCTTGGGCAGCCGGTAGTAGGAACTGCCGTGCATGGCGGCGAGCGTGTAGTCCCATTCCGGTGTGTGTTCCCAGTAGGTGCGCTCAAATTGATGCTGAACGTAGAAGAGCCAGGTTCCGGCCGCGGCCGCAATCAAAAAAGTCGGCAGGAAGATCGCCAGCACCGCGCCGACGCTCACCCACACCATAAATAGGGTGAACAGACCTAGCAGCGCCAGGTTGGTGTACAGCACAGATTCTCGCTCACCGTTGCGCCACTCCTTCTTTACCTCGATCGGAAAGCGCTCCAAGATCAGAAAATTGATGCCAGGTGCGACCCCAAAGAGAAAAAGCGGATGGCGGAAAACGCGATAGGCGACTTTTTTCCACCACGGCGCGGCCAGATATTCATCGACGGTCATCGTCCATACATCGCCGACGCCGCGTTCTTCCAATTCGGCGTGATGGGCGTGATGGATGGCATGGGACTTGCGCCAGTATTTATACGGCGTGAGGGTGATCAGGCTGCACACGACGCCGGTCGAGTCGTTGGCCTTGCGCGACTTATAGAACGAACCGTGACCACAATCGTGCTGGATGATAAAGATGCGCACGGCAAATCCAGCCGCCGGGATGGCAAGCAGCAGCGTCAGCCAGTAGCCGATATTCAGGCTGAAGTACATCACCACCCAGCATAGAAACAGCCCGCCGAATGAGTTGATAAGTTGCCAGATGCTCTTGCGTGCGTCCGGTCGTTGATATTTGGCGACAACTTGTCGCCAGCCTTCGTAAGCCGCTGCATCCTGTGCGGGTTGGGTAGGTAGATCCATTTCCTGTGGTTTCCTTTCGCATCGCGAAAATTAACGAGTCAGCCAAAGGGGGCAATTACAGTAAGAAACGTCAACAAAGCGGCGCTGTCGTTAATTACGCCATGCGGTGCGCCGGCCGGCGCCAAAATCAGATCGCCTGCCGCGCAGGTCTGCGTCGTGTCGTCGACAGTGAAACGACCGGCGCCTTCCACTACGTAATAGAACTTGTCCTGGTCGCTGTGTTCATGAATGGATTGCGCCTGGCCCGGCCGCAATACGTTCAGCCCGACCAGCAAACGGTCGCTCTGAAAAAAGGTGTGTTTGAAGGACTTCTCTCCAGGCTCACGGATGAAATCGGTGACGGTCAAAAAGTTGTCGTTCATAGGATTGTTTCGACAATCTCTCCCATCGTAACAGTAGGTCAGGCTACCAGCCTGACGCTGCTCGTTGGTGCAAATCCGTCGGGCTGATAGCCCGACCTACGCGTTTATCGTAGGTCAGGCTACCAGCCTGACGCCGCTCGTTGGTGTAAATCCGTCTACGTCTGCTCCAGGTAGGTGGCGGCGGTTGCCGCCAGCAGCGCCGCGCCGGTGGCGAGCATACGCTCGTCAAAGTCAAAGGTAGGGCTGTGGTGTGGGCTGTTGAGCGGGCCCGCGGGATCATTGGCGCCGACCAGGACAAAGCAACCTGGCGCGCGCACCAAAAATTCCGACATGTCCTCGCCCACCATCATCGGCGTCATCGTGGCAACCTGGTCGCTTCCAACCAGCTCGGTGGCGACGGCGCGCATCAAGCCCGCGCCTGCCTCGGTGTTGATCGTCGGCAGCACGCCTGCGGTGAAAGTCAGCTCGCATGTGGCGCGGTGCGCGGCGCAGATGCCTTCCGCCACTTCGCGCATTCGTCGCACGAGCAGGTCGCGCGTCGCCAGATCGAAAGAGCGGATCGAACAGCCCAGAGCCGCGCGGCCGGCGATGACGTTGCTGGCCGCGCCCGCGTGAAAGCTTCCCACAGTGATCACCGCCGGATTCGTCGGGTCGACGGTGCGTGAAACGATCGTCTGCCACGCCAGCACGATCTCGCTGGCGACCACGATAGCGTCGATTGTTTCGTGGGGCATGGCGCCGGACCACCACGCCTGCCACGGTCAGATCCACCTTGTCGGCGCCGGCCATCAACGGGCCGGACTGCACCACAACTTGATGCAGCGGCAGACGGCTCCATAAATGCAACCCAAATGCCGCTTGAGGCGTTGGCGCTGCGAGCGCGCCGTCAGCGATCATTGCATGCGCGCCGCCCAGCCCCTCTTCCGCCGGCTGAAAGACAAGCTTGACGCGGCCGGTAAGCTCGTTCCGATGGCGGGCCAGCATCTGCGCCACCCCCATGCCGATCGCGGTGTGCCCGTCGTGCCCGCACGCGTGCATGACGCCCGGCGTCTGTGATCGATACGCTACATCGTTCTGCTCTTGAATGGGCAGCGTCCGTATGTCGAAGCGCACCAGCACCGTGGGTGCGGTCGCGGCAGCGCGTCAGTCCACCAGGGCCACCACGCCCGTTTTGCCGACGCCGGTGGCGGTCTCCAGCCCGAGCGCGCGCAGATGGTCGGCGACGATGCCGGCGGTGCGCACCTCTGCAAAGCCCAGTTCGGGATGCGCATGAAAGTCGCGACGCCAGGCGACAAGTTGCGGCTGTAGCTCCTGGGCCTCCGCTTTGAAGCGGTCGAGCAGCGACATAGATTTCATCTTTCGAGGGACGGTTCCAGCGCGTCGGCGGCCGGTTGAAGTTCGTCGTAGATAGGGTGCACCTCTTCGCCGTGGAAGCGCGCGGTCAAGCCTGTAGGGGGAAGCTTTTCCTCGTAGAAGAACTTCGGCAGTTCGTCATCGGCGGCGGTGAAACCGGCTTGGCGGTTGAATCTGCGCTCGTAATAAAGCGTCAGGCGTCCAAGTTCCTCAAAAATTCTGGCGTAAGGTCGGTGGCGTGAGCCGCGTTGATCGCATCAGTCAGGAATTCGAGATTGGTGTTGGTGACGGTTTGCCCAAACATACACAGACCCAGCGAGTCGTTGGCCGCCACCTTGATCTGTTGTTTCAAGCTGAGATCCATCAGCGTTTCCAAATCCATCTCGCGCGTCTTGAGGCGCGGCAGGTTGCCGGCCGTGTGATCCGCCCCCTGCGCCGTCACCATCATCGTGACGCCCGTGGCTTCGACTATACGCGGGTCGTAGGCGCTGATGGCCTGCTTTTTGATGACAGGCACGCGCTCCACCTTGTAGTGGACGCCGACGCGCGCCGTGCCTTGCGCCCACAGACGTCCGTGTTCTGTGCCGCGCGCAATTTCGGCGAGCGCTTCGATCATCCACTGCACATCGCCAAACTCAGCCAGCCCCGCATCCATCAGCACACCGAGGGTGGCGCCCGTCTCAATCGAATCGACGCCCAGGTCGTTGGCGATATAGTTGAGTTGCGCCAGATCGTCAGGGTCGGTAATGCCGCAGTTCGTGCCGAGCAGACCGAGCGTCTCGTATTCGACCGGCGAAACCACTTCCTTCCCCTTGGCATCGAAATAGACGTTGCTGCACTGGATCGCACAGCCTGGCATGCACGGGTGCGTCTGATCGCCTCCGCGCGCGGTGTTGAGCTCGCCGATATAGTCGCCGCCCATTTTGAAGGTTTCCCCGGCGGAGACGTCGGCAACCTGGCCGCCTGTAAAGTTGCGCACCGGCAGGCCGCCGATATAGTTTTGGTAGTCGGCCATGCCCATCGTGCCCACTTTGTTGTAAAAGTTCATCACGACGGAATCTTCGCGCAGGAGCTTTGCGTATTCCCTGATGCTGGCGGTGACCTTCTTCGGGTCGCCAAAGGGCGGCGCCTTGTCCAGATCGACGACAATGGCCTTGACGCGCTTGTTGCCCATCACCGCGCCGACGCCGCCGCGCGCGGCCAGCCGCGACGGCCGCAGATCCTTGTCGCTGAAGGCGATGCCGGCCAGCAAACCCTGATATTCACCGACCGGCCCGCAAAGGGCAATCGCCACCTTGCGGCTGTAGCGCGCGTAAAGCATCTCTGCGGCGGCAAAATTGCCCTTGCCGAGGTAGGTGGAAGCGTCGTCAAAGTCGATGCCGCCATCCTTGCGCAAGTGGATCACCACCCAGTCGGGCGAGGCGCCAAAGAGCGTGAAGCCGGCAACACGCAGTTGCCCCAGCCCATAGCTGAACGTGCCACCGCCGTTAGCCTCCTTGATGCCGCCGGTGAGCGGGCTTTTGCAGCCCACGCTGGTGCGATTGGCGTTCGAAAAGGTCGTCCCCGCAAAGGGGCCGGCCGAGAAGATCAGCGGGTTCTCCGGCGACAGCGGATCGACGCCGGCCAATCCGCGCTCGACGAGCGTCTTGGCAATCAGATAACGCCCGGCGAGGACGACGTCTTTGCCGTGAAGGGGGCGTGCGTCGACTGAGTGGGTGGTGAGGTCAATATCGTAATATGTTCGCATAGTAGGCGCTCCAGGTTCTTGTGGCCAACCGGTCACAGATGACCAGACCGTACCACTTTTGTTGCCATTAAGCGGTCACAAAGCTTACCATGTTGTTGTGCGCTTGACCAACTTGTCGAGTGGAATAGGATGTACTTCAGCTTGGCTTGCTCGCTTTAGGAGGCTGCAATGCGTCGCGGCTTTGGGGGTTGCTGGCGCGTTTGCGCTGGATTTCCTGTAGCAACTGGCGCACTCGACGTCCATTGTCCGGCAGTGAATCTCGCATCGACCATGCTTTTTGCAATAACGGTTCGGCTTCGTCGAAATCCTCTTTTTGCATCAACAGCGCGCCTAAATTTGCCAGAGCGATCACCGCGAAGGGGTTTTCATGCAACTGCTGGCGTAGACGCTTTTCCTGCACGGAGGATTTTGAGGCGCCGCGCAGCTTGACGCCGATGTCGAAAATGATCGACGGCAATAACTCCGGGCGATAGTAGTCGGCGCGGTGGCGCACCACACAGCGTGTGCGCGGCACGATCATGTCCACGACGCGCAAAATCCGAAAGGTGAGGACGGCGCGCTCACACAGCGTATCGAGGTCGAAATGAATCTGCTCTCCAGCATCGATCATGGCATTGAGTGGCTCTTCAACGCCGTCCACGGTCATACTTTTCAGCAACACCATTTGAATGCTCTGGTTGGCGACGGTCAGCCGCTTGTCGGCCAGTGTGGCCTTGATCTGCTCGGCGACGGCCGCTGCCTGGCGCTCGACGGCCAGCGTCTGTTTCCGGGGAACTTGCAGGTCGAGAATCTCGAAAAAGTCGGGTGAGTACTGCTTGAAAATGCCGACATGCTCGTGCACTTCGTCACCTTCCATGATCTCGAAGACCATCTTTTGGCCGATGAAGCGCTCCAACAGCGGGTCGTAGCCACTGCCGACATTGCCGATAAAGGTGGCGCCCAACTCGCGCAACCGCTCCTCGCTCTCTTCAGTGATGTAACGTCCCGCCGGCTTGCGCAGCCCGCCGATGATCAGCCCGACCACCTCGCTCAACGATTCGGAGGCCAGAGAGATGAAGTTGCGGATATGGCGCAGGGCGCGGCGCAAGAAGCGCGGGTGCAGCGAACGCGCCAGGTCTTTGCGACGCTGCGCTTGATTCTCCACGTCAAGTTCGTCGATGTAACGGTAAAGCGCGTGGATCTGGCCGAATTCATGAGTGTACATAATGTAGCTGGATTCGACATGATTCTCATCCTCAACAGAGTCTGTGTAATGCAACTCAAGACCGGTCGAAGCCAGTTCCATCCTTCCCCAGATCACCTTGTGTTCGGCGCATTCCACCGTGACGACATAGTCGGTGAAGGACTTGAGGCAAGGATCGCGGCGCCGGGCGCGCACGTAGGCGCCCAGCAAAGTGGCAAAAAAGACCAGACCAATTGTCGCCAGCAAGGTGACATCAAAGATTTCAGAGAACCAAAAAAGCATGGGTTGTACAACCTGGCTTGTGGATATGGATAGGAAAATTTACTGGAACGCTCGCACAGCGCTTGATGGACAATGCGCATTGTACGCACGCACCGCACTCTGCGCAACCGCCACATGTGTGGTGGGTGTCCTTCACAGTTGGGGCAAGAAACGTCCCCGGCGCCCCCCAAGTTGAAGTACACCCGTGTGTTCCGCAAAACGTCTAAGACAAATCTATAACGATGACGAACGCAGGACACGCCATCGCGACCTTGCACCCTGTGCAATCGGCGCGATAATAAGATGGATCACAAAATTCATCGACAAGGCGGGTGATCGTAATGAAACATGTCGAAGGTGAAGTTCCGTTTGGCGACTACCTCCTGTGGTTGCTGGAAAATAGTCAACTGCGCGCCCTCTCTGGCATTTCGCGGCTGTCCCATCAATTCGACCATCGTTATCTGGCCTGGGAAACCGTGCGGCTGGCGCGCAACCCGTTTTTCGAGAACGGTACGGGGTTTGAAGGGTACTGGGTGGGGCAGAGTGCGTCGGCGGAGGAAACACTCCAGCGCCTCCTCGACATTGGTCGGGACGCGCTCGAAAGCCAGGCGCGCCTCTATCGCTACCAATACCGCTTTCGCCAGCAACTGATGAAGACATTGCACGGCGAAAGTGCAGACCCGGACACCCTGGCCGAATGGTCGAACACGCTAGGCGCAATTTTGGGGCGACTGCGTTGTAATGTTTATCGCAACCCACTTGCGGATTCATTCCGGCGTGAAACCTATCGCCAGGTGGAAGGGTTGCCGCCTATCCACTATCACGAGGTGGGCGAGGATTTGCAGCAGATGTATGAGATTCGCGATGCCGACCATCCTGCCCAGCCGCGGCTGGTGGTTGACCCCAATCATCTGCGCACCACCGACCAGGAAGCGTGGCAGGTCGCAGCGGCGTTAGGCAAGTTCGGCCATCCCTTGGTGCGGGAAGTGCTGTTGACAAAGCCGCGCTTGTGACGCATCCTTTGTCACTTATCGCTCATCTAACGCCAGGTCGAGCAACTCGTTGGTCGTGCGGACTCGTTCGTAATCGCGCCGCGCCCTGACCAGCACGTCGCCCAAGGCATCGATGCGCTGGCGCAGGTCATCCTCGCTCATCGCCGATTCCCACGCGTCGCGCAGCAAATCCTCGAAAGATTTGGCGCCCTCCACATGCCCAGGATCATGTCCAGTTCTCCGATCACCAGTTCGAACATGCGGATCTTGCGCGCCAGCAGCTCGAGCACATGCGCCTCGATCGTCTCGTTGCAACTCAGGTTGAAGATGGCGACATCGTGCGCCTGTCCCAACCGGTGCAGCCGGCCGATGCGCTGCTCGACGCGCATGGGGTTCCACGGCAGGTCGTAATTGATCAACTGATGGCAGAATTGGAGGTTGCGCCCCTCGGCGCCGCTCTCCGTGCTGACCAGCACGCGCGCGCCGCCTGCTTGTTCAGGCGTGCGAAAGAGGGCAATCGCCGCCTCCTTTTGTTGGATGTCCAATCCGCCATGAAAGCCGGTCGCCTTGATCTTGCGGCGGCCAGTTCGGCCAGGATGCTCTCCTGCGTCTGGCGATATTCGGTGAAGATCAAAAACTTGCCGGGGAAGCGCTCCAAGATTTCGCAGACTGCGCCTAATTTACGGCTCTGCGGAATTGCCTCGGCCAGCTCGACAAAGCGCTGTAATTCTGCTCGCACCCTTTCGCTGTGCCCCGTGTCCGCCAACATTTTGCGGAGCGTGCCGGCGAGCGCCTGCGGGCTGCTGCTCAATTCTTTCTGGAGCGTCAGCAGCGTCAGGCGCAGGTGTTTCGTGCTGTCGGCGTCGTTGAAGCGGCGGCGAATATATTCAGTGACCTGGCGGTAGAGCATCCACTCCGGTTCGCTCAATTCCAGGTGATAAATGGCTGCCTGGCGCCGCGGAAATTGCACGTTGACCTTGCTGCGCCGGTTGCGGATCATCACGTCGTTGAGCAGCCTGCGCAGCGAAGACGCGTTGCGCGGCTGGCGCGAGTCGTAGCTGTCGAGGAAATGACGGCGAAAGGCGAGCACGGTGCCAAGCTGCCCCGGCGCCAGGATCGTGATCAGGCTGTACAGCTCCATCAAGTCGTTCTGCACGGGCGTGGCGGTCAGCATTAGGACATAACGTTTGCGAAGCTGATTGACGAATTTCCACGCCAACGTGCTGCGGTTCTTGAGCTTGTGCGCCTCGTCCACGATCAGCAGGTCGTATTCGCGCGCCAGGATCGCCTCGCGATGATGGGTGAGCTTGGCGCGATCCAGGCTGGCGATCCAGCGGCCACTTTCCGCGGCCTGCACCGCACGCCAGGCGTCTGGCGTCTCCATCACGGTGAAATCTTCGTGAAACTTGTTGTGCAGTTCCTCGCGCCACTGTTCAGTCAGCGAAGCCGGCGTCAACACCAGCACCGTGCGCACCAAACCGCGGTGGATCAATTCCTTCATGATAATGCCGGCCTCGATCGTCTTGCCCAGCCCGACCTCGTCGGCCAGGAGCGCGCGGCCGCGCATCTCCCGCAGCGCGCGCAGCGCGGCCTCCAACTGATGTTCGTAATGCTCGACCGCCACCTCGTCGAGGCAGATCAGCCGGTCAAAGCCGCGACTCAGCCGCAACGCTTCTGCTTGCAGGCGCAATTGGTAGATCGGCAGCGGCTCCGGTGGACGGGTGCGACCGTGGGCGCGGAAAAAGTTCTCCAAATTCTGGTTGGATTCGATCACGCGCGGCGGCAGCGTGATGCCTAGCTGTCCGATGCGCTCGGCCATCGAGTGGTCGATGTTGTAGCGATAGCCACAGCGGAAACACTGGAGCGCGGTCTCCTCATCCAGCCAGCCGCATTGGGGGCAGCGTTTGCCGACGATGGCCTCGGCGGGTTTCGTCTTCTTTTTCGCCGGCTCAGTTTGTTGTTCCGGGATCTCTAACCACTCGAAGCGCTCATAGCTCATGGCGGCAGATCGTAGCGCCCTTTATGCGGATTGGCAAATGGGTGGCGTTTCCGCACCTCACCAGAGCTGACCCATATGCGGATGACTTAGCAGCCAGGAGATAACCCACTTTGATGACAAATGTCCCTAGTTTGCGCAGCGACAATCGAATAAACTCAAACGAGTTGTGAATTAAATCACAAACCAAACGTTATTAAACGATGTTTCAATCGATTTCAGAAACGATCACCGGAGATCAGACATGACTATGACCGTCAACCCGATTGCTGAACACACTGCCGACCGCCTTGCCGAACACAAGCATCAGCCTTGCGCCGAGAAGATTTGGGGCGATGAAATGCCACGCACGTTGGATGTCCTCGACCTCGAAGCGCCCGACCGCGAACTTACCTACGCCGTCTGCGACTGCTGCCAGCAATGGGCTTACTGCCACACCCTGTTGATCGACAAAGATGGCCTGCCTGTTGGACAGCGCGCTTTCTGCCCGGATTGCTGGTCCAAGTACGCACGCAATTGAAGGTGGAATCCAACTGAAAGAGCCCGCGAGCGACGCGGATGGGACGGATATCGGCGGATCAAATCCGCGTCATGCCGCCCAATCCGCGTCACTTGCGGGCTCTTCTTTTCTATTCTACGTCTTGTAGATTGCTCTTGAGCCACGCCTCGATGAACATATCGATCTCGCCGTCGAGCACCGCGGCGGTGTTGCCGGTTTCGACGTCAGTGCGCAGATCCTTGACCATCTGGTACGGGTGCAGCACGTAGCTGCGAATCTGGCTGCCGAAGTTGGCGTCATCCACTTTGCCTTTTAGCTTGGCTTTTTCCGTCAGCCGTTTTTCCTCTTCCATCTCATACACGCGACCGCGCAGCACACGCATCGCCATCTCACGGTTCTGTCCCTGACTGCGTTCGTTCTGCGACGTGACGATCAGCCCTGTCGGTAGGTGGCGAATGCGCACCGCGGTCTGGTTCTTCTGCACATTTTGCCCGCCGGCGCCGCTGCTCAGGAAGACTTCAATCTCGATGTCTTTGGGGTCGATCTGGATGTCGATATCTTCGTCAAGCACAGGCATGACTTCGACCTTGGCAAAGCTGGTGTGGCGGCGATTATTGGAGTCAAACGGGCTGAGGCGCACGAGCCGATGCACGCCTTTCTCCGCCCTGAGCAGCCCGTAGGCATTGGCGCCGTTGATTTCGACGGTCACACTTTTGATGCCAGCCTCTTCGCCCTGGGTTTCATCGGTGATGAAGGTCTTGTACCGCTGCTTTTCCGTCCAGCGCAGATACATGCGCAGCAGCATCTGCGTCCAGTCTTGCGCCTCGGTGCCGCCTGCCCCCGCGTGGATGCTGAGGATGGCGCCGGCGCCATCGTGCGGCCCGCTCATGGCAAGCGTAAATTCACGCGTTTCCAAATCCGCTTCGAGCGCGCTCGCTTCGCCTTCCAATTCGGCCAGCAGGTCGGGGTCGTCCTCCGCTATGCCGTAGAGGTCAAGTGCATCGTGCGTGCGTCGCCCGATTGCCTCCCACACGTCCACCTTCTCGCGCAGGCTGCTCAGATCCTGCATAACCTTCTGTGCGCTTTGCGCATCGTCCCAGAAGTCGGACTGTTGGATGCGCGCGTCGAGTTCTTTGATGCGCACGCTTTTGCCCGGTATGTCAAAGATGCCCCCGGATCGCATCCACACGTTCGACAAGTTGATTCAACCGGGTCTCTAATTCACTCATCTCAAATTACCTTTATGTCCATAAAACTTACGGATACGCAGAGGCTCCGGCGGTGCACCGGCATTCCATTGCCCGCCGCTCGCACGGAAAACCCCAAGCCGAGCCTAGATGATACCATAGCCAGCCTGAAATGCCCTGTCAACCCGCTACAGTGGAGGGCGAATTCCAGCACGCAGATTTGTAGGTTGGGCGATCAGCCGACGATGCTTCTATCCTCTTGCTGGGCATTGTCGCCTCCCGCCCGGTCCGGCCTGTTGCCGGTTGATGCCCCGAAGCGTTGACGCAACATCGTCGGGCTGCTAGCCCGACCTACGGCTGTCGCCGGTTGATGCCGCCCGAAGCGTTGACGCAATACCGTCGGGCTGCTAGCCCGACCTACGGCTGTCGCCGGTTGATGCCACCCGAAGCGTTGACGCAACATCGTCGGGCTGCTAGCCCGACCTACGGCTGTTGCCGAAATTAGCTATCAGTGCAGGGTTATGGGAGGCATAAGGTGGTGGGGATGCTTGTCGGACGATGCAACTGCTATACTAGCGACAGCGATCTTGACCGGCTCACTTTGGCTCAGCATAAAGGAAATCCTACATGACCACTGCAACCCAACTCGGCTTTCAACTCCACCTTGACTTGCCCTACGAAGCTGCCATCGAACGCGTGACTGCGGCGCTCAAGGAGCAAGGCTTTGGCGTGCTCACGGAGATCGACGTCAAGGCGACCTTGAAAAAGAAGCTGGATGTCGATTTCAAGAAATATATGATTCTCGGCGCGTGCAACCCGCCGTTGGCGCATCGTGCGCTGACCGCCGAACCTGAGATCGGGCTGTTGCTGCCGTGCAATGTCATCGTCTTTGAGGATGAACAACAGGGGGGCAGCGTCGTATCCCTCGTCGACCCGCTGGCGATGATGGGCTTTGTGGACAATCCAGCGTTGGCGCCCGTTGCTCAAGACGCCCGCACGCGCCTGGAGAAGGTGGCGGCATCGCTCGCCAACGCATAGGCGCCACGCGCGCGAAATCAAGTCTTTTGTGAAAAGTCATCGGCCAGAGGAACCTGATCTCTGGCCGATGACTTCACAAATTGATATTTCTTTAGCCCACCACGCGCGCCTTCATCCACTCGTTGCTGTTGTGGAAATCGGCCACGGCCGTGCCGGGATGAACGAGTGCGTCGAAGCGAGGACGGTCGTCGTCGGCCAGCCTCATTTCCAGCAGCGGCAGCGCGTCTTCCAGATGCTGCATCGTGCGCGGGCCGATGATCGGCGCGGTGACGCCTGGCTGCTCCATCACCCACAGCAGGCCAAGCTGCGACGATGTCATGCCACGCTCGGCTGCCAACTCTCCCACCGCGATGGCGACATTGATGCCGCGCTGGGTAATGCGGTCGCGGAAGACTTCGTTGGCGCGTTCGCGCGAGCCGGTGGGGAACTGCGCCTTATTCGCATATCGACCGGCCAAGATGCCGCCTGCCAGCGGCGACCACGGCAGCAGCGCCATGCCGTATTGTTGCGCCAGCGGCACAAGCTCGTTCTCGATGCGACGGTCCAGCAGGTTGTAGGGCGGCTGCTCGCTGATGTAGCGCGCCAGCTTGTATTGCTCGCTGATGGCGATGGCCTCCATCACCTTCCACGCGGGGAAGGTGGAACAGCCGATGTAGCGCACTTTGCCGGCGCGCACCAGGTCATCGAAGGCGCGCAGTGTTTCGTCCTGCGGCACGGTCATGGGTGGGCGATGAAGCTGGTAGAGGTCGATGGTCTCGGTTTGCAGGCGGCGCAGCGAATCCTCACACGCCTTGATGATGTGATAGCGGCTGACGCCCTGGTCGTTGGGGCCGTCGCCCATCTTGCCGTAGACCTTGGTCGCCAACACGATCTGGTCGCGGCGCCCATTCTCTTGCAGCGCCTTGCCGACGATGCGTTCGCTTTCGCCGGCGTTGTAGACGTTGGCGGTGTCGATGAAATTGATGCCGCCGTCCAGCGCTCGGTTGATGATCGCCACAGAATCGGCTTCACTGGTGGGGCCGCCGAAATTCATGGCGCCCAGGCAGAGCGGGGAAACCATTACACCCGTGCGGCCGAGTGGTCGGTAGTTCATGAGCGAGCCTCCTTTAGGGATGAGTAAGATAGGTAGGAACATTGACAGGTAATGGCTGAGCATAACTTACGTTGAGTTTATAAGTTGCCAGCGACCCTGCGGAGTAGATTGCACGAACAGCTAGAGCGTAGACGATTTTGCCAAGTTCGTCTAAAATGAGAAAGGCATGATCTGGCGGTGAGCCGTTATGCCTTGCGCAGATTAAACGTTTGGTCTCAAGCGGATCGCGTGTGGTTACGTGCCGGGGACGGGCTTGCGGTGCTTCGGTCGAGCAGACAACGCTCAGCCCGTCCCCGGCACGTAAAGCCCGACCACATGAATCCCGGTTGAGCCTAAACTTTTCAATCGATGCCTTCCAGCCAGTCCGTTCCAGGAGGAAATGTGTCCACGACAACCGTAAGTACGAAACGCTACACTTTGTTAGAGGAAATTCTGAATGCCTCGACGCATGGCGTGGGCGCCGTATTGGGGGCGTTGGGGTTGGTGCTGCTGGTATTGAAGACGCTGCAAACGGACGACGGCGTGATTCTCGCCAGCGTTATCATCTACGGCGTCAGCATCATTCTGCTCTTTGCCGCATCGACTTTCTATCATGCCATTCCGCACGTCGGCGCCAAGCGCGTGTTGCAGATCATCGATCACTGTGCGATCTATCTGCTGATCGCCGGCACCTACACGCCCTTCACCCTGCTCGTGATCGGCGACCGCCTGGGCGCCGTCATTATGGCAGTTGTCTGGTCGTTGGCCGTGGCGGGCATGATCTTCAAGATCTTCTTTCTCGGTCGCTTTCAGATGGTCTCGCTAGTGACCTATCTGGGCATGGGGTGGCTCGGCCTGCTGGCCGCCTTCCAGATCGCCAACAACCTGGCGCCCACTGGCATTGCGCTGCTGGTCGGCGGCGGGCTTGCCTATTCGGTGGGCACAATTTTCTTCAAGGTCAAAACGATTCCCTTCAACCATGCGATCTGGCACCTCTTCGTGCTGGCCGGCTGCATTCTTCACTTTTTCGCTGTCTATTATTTCGTGATTCCACTTGCATAAAGATGTAACCATTCCGCGTGCTTTGCATCGAACCAGAGAGACAACGGAATCATGGACTTCACCTCGAATGGAATCGGACCAGGTGCGTTTGGACAGGACGCAACCGAGCACGCCTACAATGTCGTCGTCATGATTACAGAAAACAACGGAAAGGATGACCCAACATGCAAACGCAAGTGATTTGGCAAGGTGGCATGCAGTTTGAAGGTGCGGCGGAGAGCGGACACACGATTGTGCTTGACGCTGCGCCCGCGGCAGGCGGCGCCAATCGTGGCTTCCGGCCGATGGAGTTGATGGCGATCAGCCTGGCCGGTTGCACCGCAATGGACGTGATTTCGATCCTGAGCAAGAAGCGGCAGGAGATCACGAGCTTTGAGGTCAAAGTCGACGCGCCGCGCGCCGCAGAGCACCCGCACGTCTTTACGACCATGGAGATCACCTACGTGCTGCGCGGGAAGGGGATCGACCCGGCCGCGGTCGAACGCGCTATGCAACTCTCTGAGGAAAAATATTGCCCGGCGCAGGCGATGTTGCGTCAGGCAGCGCCGATCACACTGAAATATGAGATTGTGGAAGACACTCCTTGACAATACAATGGTTTGAGTGAATCAGGCCGGTGGTGCTATCATAGCGCCGCCGGTCTTTTTGTTCCCCATACACCACGATTCCGTACAGAAAGGATGACCCATGTCTTCAAGATTGAAGGTGATCGCCCTGCTGTTCTTGGCAACACTGTGGATGGCTGCCTGCGCGGGCGGCGCGCCTGCTCCCTCTGCAGCGGGTGAGGGCGAGACGAGCGTCTCAGCCGCGGCAACCGTTGCGCGCATCGGCTGGGGCGGCAGTCCCGACTCGCTCAACCCGGGCGTTGGCGTCCTCGCCGAAGCCTACACGCTCTACGGGCTGGTTTACGATGCGATGTTTGCGCTGGAACTGGATGGCAGCTACATGCCGAACCTGGCCGAAAGCTATACGATTTCTGACGACGGCCTGGTGTGGACATTCAAGCTTCGAGATGGCTTCACCTTCCATGATGATGAGCCATTGACTGCCGAGGACATCGTATTTTCGTACAACTTTTACAAGGCGCATGAAGAATTCCCCTTTCTCAATGTGTACACCGCCTATTTTGACGCCGTCGAAGCGCCCGACGCGAACACCGTCGTGATCACGCTGACCGAGCCGATCCCCAATATGGAGAGCCAACTGGTCTTTCTCTACACGTTGCCCAAGCACATTTGGGAGGCGTATGCGGAAGAAGGCGCGGCCGATTTTGCCAACGAGCAGATGATTGGCAGCGGCCCCTTCAAGCTGGCCGAATATGCCCAGAATCAATTCGTGCGGCTCGACGCGGTCAAGACGCATCCCCTCAGCGCGCCCAAGGTGGACGGCGTGATTTTCCAAACGTTTGACAACCAGGATAGCCTGGTGCAGGCATTGCGCACCGGGCAGGTGGACATGATTACGGAACTGCCGGCGACCGCAGTGCCCAGTCTGCGCAACGACGCTACGATCACTCTGGTGATTGGCCCACCCGCTGCGCCGGATGTTGCCGACATCATTTTCAACCAGGTGACGCCCGAAAACTGTCCACCCGAAGATGGCATTTGCTCCGGCCATCCTGCCCTGCTCGACCGCGACGTACGGTTGGCGTTGGCGCACGCCACTGACAAGCAGCAAATCATCGATGTGGTGTTGCTGGGATTGGGCAACCCCGGCCTGACGTTGATCCCTGACAGCCTGGGCGTTTGGTATAACGACACGCTGGCGGATTACGCGTTCGATCTGGCGAAGGCAAATCAGATTCTGGATGACGCCGGCTATCTTGACGTCAATGGCGACGGTGTGCGCGAGATGCCCGACGGGTCGCGTGATCTCACCTTCCGGCTCAACTGGGCCAGCGACAGCGTCAACTCGCCGCGCATGGCTGAACTGCTGAACGGCATGTGGGCGCAGATCGGCGTCAAGACCGAGTTGCAGGCGCTCGATGCAGATACGTTGACGGCTGCCTGTTGCCCTGCGTTCGACTTCGACATCATCTTGTGGGGATGGGGCTCTGATCCCGACCCGGCCTTCCTGTTGAGCGTCATGACCACCAAGGAGATCGCAACGGGCACCAGCGAAACCGGCTACTCGAATCCCGCATTTGACGCCCTCTTTGCGCAGCAGGCCGTTGAGCTCGACCACGATAAACGGCGTGAGATGATCTGGGAGATGCAACGGATCGTGCACGACGACATCGCCTACATCATCCCGTTCTACGCCTCGAATGTGCAAGCTTTCCGCAACGACCGCTTTACAGGTTGGATCACCGATGCCGGCAAGGTTGAATTATCGGATTTGTCGTCGCTGCGCGTCATTCAACCTATACAGTAAATATCTAATGCGTGATGCGTAATGTGTAATCACGTCACTTATCACGCATCACGCATTATCTTCACTTTCCAACAGGCCGCGCAGTACGCTGGCGCGGCCGAGCAGCCCGACGAGCCGTCCCTCGCTGTCCACCACGGGCACGCGTTTGATGGCGTGCGTCGTCATCAGGTGCAGCGCTTCAGACAATGCTGCGTCCGTCAGCACCGTGATCACGGGCGATGTCATCAGGTCTGTGGCGCGTTCGCCGGCGTCGGGCAACACTTGTGCGATAGGCGCCTCCCCAACCAGCAGATTGCGCAGGCGCGCCAGCAGATCGGGATCGTGCTTTTTGTTGGCTGCGGCGCAGCAGGTCGCCATCCGTAATGATGCCAAGCACGTGGCGGTCGTCATCGACCACTACCACGCGGCGCCGGCCGCTCATTTCCAGCGCGCGCACGATTTCCTCCAGCGGCGCGCTGACATAGACCGTCGGCGCGTCTGTATACATGAGTTCCGTGACGGTGCGTCCAGTGCGGGGCGCGTCGTCATCACTCGCTTCATTGCGGTGGGACGCGACCATGCGGAAGATGTCGATCCGGCTCACCATCCCCATCAAGCGCTCATCTTCGTTGACGACAGGCAGGCGTTTAAGGTTGTGCTTGACCATGCGCTCTACGGCTGTCCGCACCGGTTCGTCAGTCTGGACGGAGAACACGGGCGTGCTCATGATCTCGCGGGCGGTTAGCGGGGATTGGCGCAGTGCGAGCAGCAACGCACGCGCCTGATCGTCGGGCAGCTCCCGTTGCAAGCCGATGCGCGTCGTCAACCCGGCGCGATGCAGCAGGTCGCCGTCGGTGATGATGCCTACCAGCCGCTGCGCGCCATCGACGACGGGCAGGCTGCGCACGCCGCGTTCCAGCAGCAGGGTCACGATCTCCGCCACGGGCGCGTCGGGCTGCACGGTCGTCGCCTCTTCACGCATGACGCGCACGACAGGGTGCGCCAGCGGCGCCTGGCTGCCTCCCCACGCATAGTGCACCACCGTCACCGGTTCGCGCACGATCAATCCATCGTCAACCATCTGCTGGAGCTGGGGCAAAAGGCGATCTACGCGCGCCGGCAGGTCGATCCACTCGATGCGGATCGGCAGGTCGCTGGACAGCACTTCGATGTTGGCGGTGTGGATGCGGCTGTGCGCGCCAAAACCGCTTAAGGCGCGCGTGGCGGTCGCCCCGGCTGCTCCTTCGCTGCGAAGGAAGTTGAGGATGGCCCTGTAAAGATTGCCGCCGTGATAGCGGTCACTCTCGCCGATATAGATGGTGACGCGCACCACTTCACCGGATAGCTGCATGAGCATCCTCCCTTGTAAGGCGCGTGGCGAGCGGCCGATTGCGCAAGGTTTTGGGTGAATTAACCTGTCTATGCAAGCAATCTTGCTAATGCCGCACCGGTCATCACGGCCAGCAAGCCAAATAAATTGTTGCCGGCGATGTTGAGCAGGGCGAGCCAGAGGTCGCCGCTGCGCATCAGGTTGACGGTCTCGTTGCCAAAGGATGAGAAGGTGGTGAACGCGCCCAGAAACCCCACGACAAAGAACAGCCTGAGTTCCGGCGTGAGCGTGAGCCGTGTTTCTCCAAGACCATAAAAAAGACCGATCAGAAAACAGCCGCCAACATTGACTAGCAAGGTGCCGAAGGGGAAGCCAATACCCAACCGTTGGCTGGCCCAGACGCTGACGAAAAAGCGCAGATTAGCGCCCAGCATAGCGCCCAGCGAGATGGAGAGAATCTGCGTCACTGGCTGGCGCCTTTAGGATTCATCCTTGGCCTGCGCCTCGCGCTTGGCGCGCTGGAGATTCTTGGACGTGCACGACTGCGCCCAGATGCCGGTCAATTGGTTCTTGGCGTCGTTGACGGGATAGCCTTCAATGATGGCCTCATCCTGCGGGTCGGCCTTGAGCGCGGCTTCTACCTTGTCCCACTGCTTGTTGGCGATGAAGACCGCGATGGTCGCCTTGCTGGTGTCGGGCACGGGCGGCAGACCTTTGGGCATCGCGGGCGGCGCCTTTTGTCCCAGGACGACCAGCGTGCAGGCGTCGAGCTTCTTGATCTGTTTGGGCCGGCCGATGATAGTTGTTTTCATGACGGCAATCCCTCGTTTCTGCGGGTCGATGTTCAAAGTTGCTCTCAGCAAGGCGCCGGCCTGTTCCAGCGTCAACGGAGGCGATTTGGGCGGTGGCGGCGGCTTGGGTGTGGACGGTGGCGCCGGCGGCTTGGGTTGCTTCTTTGTGTTCAGCGGCGAGGGCGGCAGGCCAAAGACCTTGCGCCGCTGGCGCGCCGACATCTGGTCGCGCGCCAACAGGAAGAAGATGCCGCCAGACGTGCGCCGGCGCTCGCCTTGCTTGGTCATCATGCCGCTCGCGGCCTCGATCTCCACCGTGCGCTGGAAGAGCGCCTCGACGGCTTCCATACCCATCATCGCCGCCACAGAGCGTATCAGCCAGATATTGGGCTCCTTCAATTCCGTCGCCATCACCCGGATGCGCGGCATGTCGACGGGATGAGCTTTCGGATCCACCGGTTCGGCTGGCGGCAGGGCGTCTGGTTCTTCACTCATGATGATCGTCCTGAATCGCATCGCAGAGTGCGCGCAGAGCATTCAACGACGCAGATGTCTTGCGTGATGATCGAAAGCAGCCTAGCGGGCGGCGCCCCTGTTACTTGAAATAATCATTGACCGCTTCGACCAATCCGGCGATGGTGTGCTGCTGCGGCGTCAGGCTCACCTGGAAGCCATATTCCCGTGCGGCGGCCGCGGTCAACGGGCCGATGCAGGCGATGCACACGTCGTCGAGCATGGCTTTGGCGCCGCCTTCATATTCAAGCCGCTTGACGAAATAGCGCACCGCTGTGGGGAAAGTAAAGGTGAGCACGTCGATCTTGCCTTCCCACAGCATGACGGGCACGGGGTCGCCGCCCTTGCCGATCATCGTGCGATAAGCGTTGACTGCGGTCACTTCGGCGCCAGTGCCGTGCAGGCACTTCGCCAGCCCCGCGCGCGTCGTCGAGGATTGCGGCAACAGCACGCGGTCGCCCGGTTTGAGGCGTAACTCTTCGGCGACAAACTGCGGCGTGTAGACTTCAGGGGCAAAGGCCGATTCCAACCCGATAAACTCGGCGGTGTAGATCTCGGTCATACAGCCGATCGTGGCGACCTTGAGCCGCCGTGGAATCTGGTTCGGGTCGATGCCGACCGCACGCATCGCGTCGCCGACGACCCAAGCAGTGTCGGCGTCGTTCAGCACGAGCCAATCGTACTTGCCTTCACTTGCCTCGCGCAGCGCATTTTCCAAGTCCTTGTCGTCGAAGGGGATGATCTCGATGCAGGGGTAGTAGTAGATCTCTGCGCCCAATGCCGCAAAGAGATCGGCTTGATCCTGTGTTTGTTCTTTGTCGTGTGTGATCGCCACACGCACGCCGGTTAAATTAGAGTGCGCTGTCGCCGTGGCCGAATTTGGAATGGTTGTAGTCATCAGAAGATCCTGTCTCAAAAAACACTGTCTCTGAGGTTGCCTGGGTTGAGAGTGTTCGACACAATAACGAATCAATGGTGCGTCTGAGTTCAGTATAGTGCGACGGGCAGCCATCCAGCAGAGTTAGTCGCACCGTAGCGCGGGTGACAAATGTCCGCAAATCGGCGTGGCTCAGGTCAATTCGCCCTGGAGCGTGACGATCAGACGCCGGCGCCCGCCATGGTTGCGGTGCTCGCAAAGGTAGAGACCTTGCCAGGCGCCAAAGCTGAGCCGGCCATTTGAAATCGGCACCGTCACCTCGGCGCCGATGAGCACGGATTTGATATGCGCCGGCATATCGTCGGGCCCTTCATAGCTATGCGTATAAGCGGCCTCCTCCGGCGCCAGGGCTTTGAGGTAATGCTCCAGGTCAGTGCGCACATCGTCATCGACGCGTTCGTTGATGGCCAGTGAGGCGGAAGTATGCTGAAGAAAAAAATGCGCCAATCCGATCTGGAAATCGTAGATTTCGGGTACTTGCCTCAGCAGATCGTCCGTGATCAAATGGATGCCACGCGGACGTTCGGCGAGGACGATTTGTCGTTGAATCCATTGGGGCATGGCTAGACTACCTTTTTTTCTGAAGCAAATACCAACGACACGGATAGCGATCAGGTCTGGCGCGGATGATTTCAATGACGGTCAGGCGTTCGGCAAAGCGGTTGGCGATCTCGTTCTCCTCCACGCCCAGTAATTTCCTGTCAGGGGCCGCGCTCATCTCCGTTGTCCGGTCGAAAGCGTAGAGCTGGAAATAGCCGCCCACGTGCAAATTGCCGATGATGCCGTCCACATACCCTTGGCGCTGGTCAGGCGCAATGCTGTGAAAGCAACCTATATCCAGAATATAGCCGGCGTGGGCGGCGAGCAATGGCAGGCGCGTCACATCGGCTTGCACAAAACAGATGCGGTGGGCGATCTCCGGCGCGCGCTGGTCGATACGATTGCGCCCTGTTTGCAGCGGCTGCAACGCAATGTCGAAGCCAAACGCAGTCAGCCCAAGCTCTGCTAGAAAGCGCACGTTGGTGCCCGGTCCGCAGCCTATATCCAGCGCCAGCCCAGCCGCGGGCAGGCGACCAGAACCCCAGAATGCCTGCACTTCCGGCGGCGTGATCTGCGTGTCCCAGGGTGTTTGCCCCGACGCATAATGGCTCTCCCATCGTTCGCGCAGCATCGCCTGGGCCGAGCTTTGCACCGTCATAGGCGCATCCCTCACAAGCCGGTTTCGAGTGAATAGGCCATCAGCGGCAGGAGACGCGGCTGCCCCTCCAATTCATAGCTGACCTCACCGATCGTCACGGCGCCCAGATGTTGGTAGAAGCCTTCGGCGTGTGGGTCGCTCTCGATCTCGACGGTTTTTGCCCCCAGTTCGCGTGCACGCGCCATGGCATGTTCGAAGAGTAGACGACCGATGCCCGCGCCAAACGAGCTTGGCTGCACCCACAGATGATCCAGGATAAGTTTGTCGCCGGCGCCAGCCAGGGCGTAGAAGCCCAGCAGCGTTTCATCCCTATCGACGGCGGCATAGACCTCATGCTCGCGCACATAACTGCTGGTGACGGTCAACTGGTTGTGCCACAGTTCGATCCAGCGCGCCGGATAGCCCCAGTAACTCTTGGCGGAGTGGGCGATCTGCGTCAGTCGCGACGTCTGCCCAGGCATCGCCCGCAAAATAGTGACCGTCATACTCGCTAATCACCGTATTCGATGAAATAATCTTGGATCGACGCCTGCACGACGCGCAACGCATGTTCGCGGCCGTAAACGCGATCCACCGTCAACGACAGTTCCTGGCCGGGGATCATCTTGTAGGTGGCAAAATAATGGCGCAGCCGCTCGATCAAAATCTCCGGCAGATCGGTGATATCGCGCGCCTTGCCCCACACATTGTCGTTCTCCAGGATCGCGATGATCTTGTCGTCGGCTTCGCCATGATCGTTGACGTCCAGGCCGCCGACGACGCGCGCGTTGAGGATCACCTCGCCGCGATTGATCGGTCGTTCGCTGAGCACGCAGATATCGAGTGGGTCGCCATCCCCGCGCGTGGCATTGAGCGAAAGCGCGGCGACATTTTCGGCGCAATAGGTGCGCGGGATAAAGCCATAGAGCGCCGGCGGCTGCGACGAGCTGCGCTGCGGTCGATCGACGCGAATGTAGCCGGTGCGCTTGTCGATCTCGTATTTGATCAGGTCGAACGGAGTGATCTCGATAAACGCGTGCACCACCTCTGGCGGGTTGGGACCGACTTCGAGTCCATGCCACGGATGGGGTCGCCAGCGGTAGAAAGGTGGTGGGAATTTGCTGCCCGACATGCGCGTTTTCCTTTTGTAATTGCTGCCAGTGTGGTTGATACCAAGTATGCCTGCCTACATTATGCCAGACGCACGCCTTCACACCAAAGCTGTGCATAATCAACAGCAGGCATCAGCGCGCAGGACAGAAAGCGCCTCAAGCAGCGCGCGGTTTGCAGGAAGACGTCCTTTGCAGTATCGTATTTGTTTAACTGTTATCAATTTGCGCGTCGCACTGGTCTTGCCAGTGCGACGCGCGCGTAGCGCACGGAAAGCAGGCATTGGGTAACGATGAGCCGTATGTCGTGGACACTGGGACGCGCGATCGCTGGGCAGCGGGCGCCGTCCTCTCGCCTTTGGGTGGCAAAACTCTACTACTTCATCTTTTTTGCGGCGCTTGGCTCGCTGGCGCCGTACTTTAATGTCTATCTGAGTGCGCAGGGGCTGAGCGGTGCGCAGATCGGGCTGCTGGGCAGCATTCCACCCATCGTTGCGCTGCTTGCCAATCCGTTCTGGGGGGCGATTGCCGACCGCTGGCAGATTCATCAGCAAGTGCTGGCATTGTGCACCTTGGGCGCGGGCCTGCTCACTATCCCATTTCTGTGGATGACAGAATTCTGGCCGTTGCTGCTGCTTGTGGTTGCGATGATCTTCTTTCGTTCGCCGGCGCCGGCTTTGGTCGATAGCGCCGTGATGGACATGATCGGGCGCACCGGCGCCAGTTATGGCCGCCAACGGCTTTTTGGCAGCATCGGTTTTGTGGTGTTCAGTTTTGGGCTTGGTCAACTGCTTACCACCCGTCAGCTTGATCCGATCTTCTGGTTGCACGGGCTGTTGTTGGCTGTTGGATGCACAATGTTGGCGTTGATGTTGCCGATCGAGCGGCTGCGCGAACGTGCGGATCTTCTCACCGGGTTGCAACACTTGTGGCGGCAGCCAGGCTATCCGAGCTTCTTGACGATGAATGTGCTGATGGGGGCCGGCGCCGCGATGTTTTTGGGCTTCATCGGCTTGCACGTGCTGGCCCTGGGCGGCACGGAGGCGCAGGTGGGCATGGTCTATGCGCTCAACGCCGTGACGGAGATCCCGGTGATGTTTGCCGGCGCGGCGATCCTGGCGCGCTTTCGCTCCTCGCACCTCATCCTGGCGGGGCTGATCGGATTTGCCGGCGTCTACAGCGTGATGGCGCTGGCGACGACGCCGACGTTGATTTTGCTGGTCGTGCCGCTGCTAGGCGTGCTGTATGGCGGCTTTTGGATGGCGGTGGTCACCTATGCGGCGCAGGCCGCTCCCTCTGGCATGCGCGCCACCGGACAGGCATTGATGGGCGCAGCGCAGGCAGGGCTTGGCTGGGCGTTAGGCTCGGTGATCGGCGGTGTGTTGTGGCAAGGCTTTGGCGGCGCGGCAGTGTTATGGGCCGCGGCCGCGCTCATGTTGTCGGCCGCGCTGGTCTACAGTCAGGCCAATCCCTTGAGCCGTATCACGCGTGCGTAGGATTGATCGATGCGCGCCTCGTCGATGACGCCCGCATCCAGGAGCCGCTTGACCGTGGCGACAAAGCGCTCGGCGATCGTGCCTGAATAGGTGAGGTTGTTGGCGACGGCGATCATGTCCACCCCGGCCAGGATCGCAAGCTCGATGGCTTTCTCCACTTTAAAGAGATCGGTGATGCCGCGCATTTGAATATCGTCGCTGATGACGACGCCGTCGAAGTCGAGTTGCTGGCGCAGCAAGCCGGTGATGATCGCCGGGGAAAGCGTGGCGGGCAGGTCGGGGTCGAGCCGGCTGTTGAAGATATGCGCCGTCATCACCGCGTCCACCTTCCCCTTGCCAATCAGCTCGCGATAGGGGATCAGCTCGTCCTCGCTCCAGGTGTTCGTCACGTCGGTGAAACCAAGATGCGTGTCGCCGACCGCACTGCCATGGCCGGGGAAGTGTTTGAGCGTGCATTTGAGTCCTAGCGCATGGTGAGCGTCGATGTAGGCTTCCGCCTGCGTGGCCACGATCTGCGGATCCGCGGAAAAGCTGCGCTCCATGCGTGCGATGATCGGGCTGTCCGCGTTGACGCGCACGTCCACGACCGGCGCCAGGTTGAGGTTGATGCCGGCGTCCGCCAGCGCCTGGGCAATGACGCCCGCCTGCTCACGTGTGAATTCAGGATCGTGCTGTTCGCCCAACGCGGCATGGGAGAGCGTAGCCGGGAAGCCGTATTTCTCCTTGAGGCGATTGATGACGCCCCCTTCCTGGTCGATGCTGACCAGCAACGGCAGGGTTGCCAGCGCTTGCAGATCGGCGGTCAGGCGGGCGACTTGCTCCGGCGAGACGATGTTGCGCGGGCGCACGCGGCGTGTGCTCAGGTCGAGGTCGAACAGCACTACGCTGCCCACGTGCAGATCGCGCAGCGCGTCGATGATGCTCTGATCCTCGCCGACCGTAGCGCCCTGAAAACCCAACATCAACATCTGTCCGATCTTGACTTCAAGCGACGGCTGCGGTCGAACCAAAGTAGGGCGAATCGATGCTTCTGGCATGGTGGGTTTCTCGGTAAGAAGCTGGGTTACGGCGTAAAGGTCAGCCATCTCTTGGCTGAAGAGGGCGGCAGGCGTCGCGCAGCCGCTTAGCAACAGAGAGCCTGCACCGAATGCAGCGTGGCGCAAGAAGCGACGGCGGGATGGGAAACGGTCGGTTGGTAAATAGTTCATCGTAGATCGCCGTTCACAAACTGAACATAGATACGAAAAGCATGGCGTAAAATGAAGAAAGGCTCGCCGGTCGGCGAACCTTTCCACTCAGGTGGAGATGGCGGGAGTTGAACCCGCGTCCGAAACATTCGTCCAGAGACCTCTACAGGCTTAGTCGCGCTATTTCATGTCGTCTGGCGGACTCCGTGCGACAGGATTCGTTGCCAGACCAGCCGGTTCTCTTAGACAGTGTTACCGGCGTTCACTGTCGCAGCGTTCCAGTATTTGACGGCTTACGCTCAACCTGGTCGCACCATCCAAGCGGGCCGTGACCTTCCGTAGAAGGTCATGGAGTTAGCTTATCGGTTAGGCAGCGAGGGCCAACGAAGTGGCCGGTGCACCGAACGCGAAAGCCTTGCCAGTGTTTTTGGCATTTATAGGTTTGCGCCTATTTTAACGTAGCCGACGCTCTACGGCCTGCCATCTCAGAACAACCTGCCCCGTCGAGACCGTTCATCCCCAAGATCAACCCGAAGTATAGCACGCGCCTGGCGCAAAGTAAAGTTTGCGATTTATATATTTTAACGCGTCGTTCAGTGGAATTTTCGGTTGTGCTGAAAGCAGAAATTCTGTATGCTGCCTGTGGAAACATTTGCAGACTTAATGAACGGAGAAGGCGCGATGCCTGACCAGGCCGAATTCCCAATTCGATTGCGTGAAGGGTTCAAAGGGCAGGTTCAGTACGTGATCCCGCGGCCGGTGCTGGCCAGCATCGCCGGCCATCCGCTGTTGCATTCGCTGCTGCCGACCGACATCGGCTGGTACCCCCAGGCCCAGTATCATTTCCGCGAGCGTCCCGACGGTGCGGACGAACATATTCTGATTTACTGTGTGGCGGGCGGCGGCTGGGCGGAGTTTGGCAAGACGACGGTCAGCATCACGCCGGGCGACGCGCTGCTGATCCCTGCCCACACCCCGCACACCTACGGCGCGGCGATGACCGACCCGTGGTCGATCCACTGGGTGCATTTCCTGGGGGACGAAGGCGCGTATTTGGCGCGGCTGCTCAAGGAGCCGACCTATACATTGGCTGTCGAACCCGGCTGCGGCGTCGTGGTGAGCGCGCTCTTCCAGGCGTGTTACGAGGTCTTCCTCGGCGGCTTTGTGCTGACGCGGCTGATCTACGCGGCGAAGCTGCTGCACCGTCTGCTAGGAGAACTTTTTTTCAACAACGGCGCCTTTTCGCCCTCACTGCGCAGCAGCCGCTTTCACAGCGTGGAATCCACCCTCACTTTCCTGCGTAGCAACCTGCATCGCCCGCTTTCGTTGGCGGAGATGGCGGGTCAGGCCGGGCTGTCGGAGTCGCACTTCTCGCGCGTCTTCAAGGCGCAGACCGGCCACGCGCCGCTCGACTATTTCATCCTGCTCAAGATGCAACATGCCAGCGCCCTCCTTGCCGTCACCGATCTGCACGTCAAGGAGGTGGCTGCGGCGGTCGGCTACAGCGATCCCTACTACTTCTCGCGCCTGTTCAAACAAGTGATCGGCGTCTCGCCGCGCGACTATCGCCGCGCGCCCAAGGGATGACAAATTGGATGTGTTCTCGATGAATCACCAATCTTCTGTTTCGATCCGGCTCCGCGACGGCTTCCGCGGACAGATCCTGTACGTAATTCCGCGGTCGATCGTTCAGCAATTGTCAGTGCACCCTTTGCTGCGTTCTATTGCAGCGACGGATATTGGTTGGTATCCGAATGCTCGCTATCATTACTGTGAGCGTCCAGTTGGGGCGCCTGAACATATTTTGATTTACTGTACTGAGGGTACGGGCTGGTACGAGTTGGAGGGGGCGCGCTACATGCTCGATGCGGATGAAGCCGTTGTTTTGCCGGCGAATATTCCGCATATCTATGGTGCTTCGGAGCGCGATCCGTGGTCTATTTACTGGGTCCACTTTACGGGTCTCGAAGGGGATTATTACGCACAGATTCCCCCGGGGGATACCCACAGGCTAACCGTCGATCCGCAATGTGGTGTGGAATTGGTGAAACTCTTCCGCCAGTGCTACGGTAGTTTTGTTGGTGGGTTTGTTTTGCCGCGGCTCATTCATGCTTCGAAGTTGGTCAATCATATTCTGGGAGAGCTTTTCTACAATAATCCCGCATTTTCGTCCAATATGCGCACCAGTCGCTTTCACAGTCTGGAGTCTGTTTTTGCCTTTCTTGTCGATAACCTCTGTCGGCCAGTCAGTCTCGCTGAAATGGCAAGTCAGGCTGATCTATCCGAGTCGCAATTTTCCTACACATTTCGCCAGCAAACGGGTCATCCACCACTTGCTTACTTCAACCAGCTCAAGATGCAACACGCCTGTATGTTACTGACAGTCACACATCTGTCAATCCACGAAATCGCAGGGGAGATCGGGGTTGCCGATTCATACTATTTCTCACGTTTGTTCAAAAAAATTATCGGGGTTTCACCGAGCGAATATCGAAACTCTATCATCAAGACGAAACCGTAATATTGTCCATCGTTTCGCTATTGTGTCCATTGTATACCTACCGCCCATGTGGTTTGATTGGATAGAATTTAGGTGCGCTATGATAGCCGCACTTTGTCTGACGCACTGTTTGTTGACCAGTTGCTCCCAAATCCTTCGCTTTAATAAGCAAATATCATCAATAATCGTAATCTACATTTTGGTTCAATTGTTTCAGATTCATCGCATCGTGAATTGTCCACCGATGTTGCGATCTCGATTTGGTTTTCGATGACTATCTGTCTGCAGATGACTATATCTGTCTGCATGCACTAGTACGCGACGGCGCAAATGAACCTACGAAATGACTAAAGTCATCACTACCATCCATTAGCAAGGGCTCGAACTCATGAGCGATAGCATCCATTCTGCAATTGTTGCGTCTACCAGTCCGGCGGGCCGCCCAATTTGGCTTCTTGAGGGCAAACGCACTGCCTACGCGTTCGGCCTCGATCGGTTTGGATGTTTGCAACATATGTATTGGGGACCGCGTTTGCGCGCAGCAAGCGATTATGGCGAACCAGGCCCCGCGCTCGAACGTTTTGCGCACGAACGTTGAGGGCGTCTCCCCAAGAGGAATATCCAGCGTGGGGAGATATCAAATATCTGGAGCCATGTCTGAAAGTGGCTTTTGCGGACGGTGTGCGCTCTGTGGTGCTGCGTTATGCCAAAGCTGCAATTCTGACCGACGGTGAAGCGCCGGAATTGGTGATAACGCTTGCCGACGAACATTACCCGCTGCTGGTTGACCTGCACTACCGGCTCTGGCGTGAGCACGATCTGATCGAACGGTTCGCCGTCATGCGCAATACCGGCGATGCACCGATTCGGCTGGAGCAGACTTTGTCGGCGCTGTGGCATCTGCCGTTGGATGAGACCTATCGGCTGCGCACGCTTGGGGGACGGTGGGGCGGCGAATTCCAAATTAGCGAAGTGTCCGTGCCGCTTGGTAAGCAGATCATCGAAAGCCGCCGTGGGATTACCAGCGCGCACGCCAATCCATGGTTCGGGATCGACCGCAATGGCAGCGCCAGTGAAACGCACGGGGACGTGTGGTTTGGTGCATTGGCTTATAGCGGCAACTGGAAGATCGTCGTCGAGCGCAATGCGTATGGGCAGACCATGGTCGCCGGGGGTATTCACGACTTCGACCATACGTGGAAACTGGATGCGGGCGAATCGTTCACGACCCCCAGTTTTGTGGCAGGGTTTACTGCCGAGGGATATGGAGACGCCAGCCGGTTGCTGCATCGCTATCAACTGGACGTTGTCATGCCCCGCAGCACCGCGAGCACGCTGCTTCCCGTGTTATACAATTCCTGGTATGTCACCGAATTTGACGTCAACTTTGAGAATCAAGCCGCAGCGGCGCGCAAGGCGGCTGACCTGGGCGTTGAACTCTTCGTCATGGACGACGGCTGGTTTGGCGTACGCGACGACGATACATCGGGATTGGGGGATTGGAGCGTCGACAAACGGAAGTTTCCCGCTGGTCTGACGCCGCTTATTGAGTACGTCAATTCGCTTGGCATGGAATTCGGCATCTGGGTTGAGCCCGAGATGGTCAATGTCCAGAGCGATCTGTACGCGCGTCATCCTGACTGGATCTATTATTTCCCAACGCGGCCACGCAGCGAATCGCGCAACCAACTGGTGCTGAACTTCGGGCGCGCCGATGTGCAGGCGTTCGTTTTGAGCTTCATGCACGAGCTGCTCTCCAACCACAAGATCCGCTTTGTCAAGTGGGACATGAATCGCTCGTTCAGCGAGCCAGGCTACCCTGATGCCGAGGATGGACGCGAACGTGAAGTTTGGGTGCGGCACGTGCAAGGACTCTACCGTATTTTTGCGGAGCTTCGCGAGGTGCATCCACAGGTCATGTTCGAATCCTGTTCGTCGGGCGGCGGGCGCGTCGATCTGGGCATCTTGCGCTACGTGGAAGATTTCTGGATGAGCGACAATGTCGATCCATTGGACAACCTCTTGATGTACGAGGGGTATTCCATGGCCTATGCGCCCAAAGCCAAAATGATGTGGGTCAACGATGCCTTTCACTGGACCAACCGCTCACCATCATTGACTTTTCGTTTTCACCAGGCGATGACCGGAGCATTAGGGGTGGGCGCCAATTTGCTGCGCTGGAACGCCGAAGAAATGGCGGAGGCGCGCGAACATATTGCTACGTACAAGCGGATTCGGCCTATTGTTCAGCATGGCAGGCTCTACCGGCTGGCATCGCTGCGGCAGGGCGACTGGGCTGCATTCCAATATGTGAGCGCAGATGCTACGGAAACGGTCGTGCTGGTCTTTCTGCATGCGTCACGCTATGGCGCCAGTCGCCGCTGGCTACGTCTGCAAGGGCTGGCGCCTGACGCACAATATCGGATAGAGGGCGCAGAAACTGTGCTGAGTGGCGCGGCATTGATGGCGCGCGGTGTGCAAATCGAACTGCGCGGCGACTTGCAGAGCACCTTACTACATCTCAAACGGCTCTGATAGAGCTCTTGATGCCATACTCACATCAAGAGTCGTAAACAGAGCACTTGATATTCGGCTGACATCATTGCCTCTGACGACAGTTACCCCTGAGGATGGCGTTTCTTTCTTAGATTGTTCGTTCAACACACAAACAAGGGTGGTGACAAATGAGAAAACGCATCAGTATTGTGCTGGCGATTAGCGTTGTTACTATGCTATTGCTGGCTGCATGTGGCGGCGCACCGGCAGCGCCGGCGCCGCAAGCAGAACAGGCTGCGCCGGCAGCCGCACAGCCGGCGTCAACCGGTGGGAAGTTCAATGAAGCGCCGATGCTGGCGGAGAAGGTGGCAGCCGGTGAGCTTCCGCCTGTCGACGAGCGCCTGCCGGCTGCACCGCTGGTCATCGAACCGGTAGAAGAAGTCGGTCAGTATGGCGGCACGTGGCGTATGGTGGATAGCCAGAATGACAATGGCTGGCTGCGCCAGACCATCTGGGTCGAGCCCCTGCTCAAGTGGAATCGCGACATGTCCGGCATGCGGCCGAACCTGCTCGAGAGCTACACCTGGAACGACGATGCGACGGTCCTGACCGTCAAGTTCCGCGAGGGCATCAAGTGGTCGGACGGGGAGCCGCTCACGGTGGATGACTTCCTCTTCTGGTGGAACGACATCATCTTGGATCCGGCGGCGGGCCAGTCCCCACCAACCGGCGCCGCCGTGGGCGACGAGCCCATGAAAGTGGAGAAGGTGGACGATGCCACGCTCACCCTCACCTTCGCTGCGCCGAATCCGCTGTTTCTGGATTATGCATCGCGCGGCTCCTATTCTTCGTCCATGTGGGTCGTGCCTGCACACTACTTGAAACAGTTTCATCCCAAGTACAACAGCGAAGTCACCGACATGACCGAGCTCCTCAATCGCTACAATTCCACGAGCCGTATGCAATACGCCGACATGCCGACCTTTGCCGCCTGGATGGTGACCGACTACGTACCGGGCGAACGGGTCAGCCTGGAGCGCAACCCCTACTATTGGAAGGTGGACACCGCCGGCAACCAACTGCCCTACATCGACAAACTTGAGGTGCAGATTCCGCAAGGCAGCGCCATCGAGCTGGTCATGCTGAAGGCATTGGCAGGCGAGTTGGACATGCAGACACGCGACGTCGATCTGAAGGATGTGCCGTTGGTCATGGAAAACGCCGACGCCGGCGACTACCATGTCATCATGTGGAATCGCGGCGACTATGCGTGGCCCTGGTTGATCCCCATGTATGACTACACCGACGAAGGCATCGTCGATCTGATGTACACCAAGGAGTTCCGCCGGGCCCTGTCCTACGCCATCAACCGCGAGCAGCAGAACGAAGTTGCGCACCTCGGCCTGGGCAAGCCGCGCCAGTTTGCGCTGAGCGCCGAAAGCCCCGAATTCCAGAGCGAAGAGGGCAAGAAGGTCTATGAGGAATGGGCGCAGTCCTATGCCGCGTATGACCCTGAGCAGGCGAAGACATTGTTGGACGGCCTTGGTCTGAAGGATGTTGACGGCGACGGGCTCCGCGAGCGAGCCGACGGCACGCCGCTGGAGTTGATCGTGGACGTACCCTCCGATGGTGACAAGCTCACCATCGATGCCATGGATATGATCCAGCAGCAGTGGGAGGCGGTGGGTCTGAAAACCACGCTGAACATGGCGCCGTGGTCGGTCATCGACCAGCGCGCCGCGGCGGGCGAGATCATGATTCGGGCGTGGGGCAGCGCGGCGGCGTGGGGTCTCATCTCGGCGCCGACCGTATGGACGCCCATCGAAGGTGTAACCTATAGCGTCGGTGGTCAGAGAATCGGCCAGTATTATCAATCGCTGGGCGCAGGCAGGCGTGGCGCCGCGCGCTGGCTCCATGCCAGAAAAGCTGCAAGACGCCTACACCGGATCTCATCTCGACCGTCGATCCGGCAGAGCGTGATCAGAAACTGCTGGATGCCTATCGCATTCACATCGACGAAGGTCCGATCACCATCGGCACCGTGGGCGAGCATCCGAGCCCGGTTATCGTGAAGAACAATGTTCACAACGTACCGGAGACGGGGATCGTCGCATCGTGGGACCTGGGCTTCCCAGGAACTGCGGATCCGGAACAGTTCTTCTTCCGCTAGACTCTCATTAGCGTGCGCCCAGAAGTTCCTGCCAAAGGAGGAATTTCTGGGCGCACAGTTTGACCTGGTTCTGGCCACAAGCAGCCATCCAGGCGCCGAACTGTTCTTTTCGTGACGTAAAGCGCACTGTCGTTGGCAAGCTCACAGGATCGCCCATGATCAAGTACATCTTCACCCGTACTATCGCCATGATCCCGACCTTCTTGTTGTTGACTGTGTTCGGCTTTCTCTTAATTGAGTTGCCGCCCGGCGACTACGTGACGAGCTACATACGCGCCCAGGCAGCTCAGGGAAACACAAGCGCGGCCGATCAGGAAGATAGTATGCGGGCCCAGTACGGGCTGGACCAGCCGATCGTTGTGCGCTATGGCCTCTGGTTGAGTCGTTTTGTGCGCGGCGACTTCGGCGATTCGTTTGAGTTCCGCCGGCCCGCGACAGAGATTATCGGCAGCCGGCTAGGGGTCACGCTAACCATCTCAATCTGCGCCTTTTTGATCTCCTGGGGCATTGGCATCCCGCTGGGGATCTATTCGGCGACGCATCAGTATTCGCGCACGGACAATTTCTTGACCACCGTGACTTTTATTGGCTTGGGGATCCCTGATTTCTTGCTGGGGTTGCTTCTGCTGGTGACAGTGTGGATGCTGACCGGAGAAGTGTTGACCGGCATGAATTCGTCGTCCTATGCCAGTGCGCCGTGGTCAGTCGGAAAAGTTTTAGACTTCCTCAAGCATCTCTGGATTCCGGTGACCGCGGTCGTGATTACTGGCACCGCCTGGATCATGCGCGTCATGCGCGGCAACTTGCTTGACCAACTGGGCCGGCCGTATGTGACGGCCTTGCGCGCGCGCGGTCTTCCGGAGCGGGTTGTGATCTACAAACACGCCGTGCGTAACGCGCTGCATCCGCTGGTGATGTCCCTCGGCCAAACTCTCGCCTGGTTGATCAGCGGCTTCACGATTATCAGCCTGGTGCTGGATCTGCCCACCATCCAGTCGATTTATCTGCGCGCGATGCTGCAACAAGACGTCTATCTGGGCGGCACCATTCTGATTCTGATCGGCGTTCTGATTCTGATTGGCACACTGTTGGCGGATATTCTGCTGGCCTGGCTGGATCCGCGGATTCGATTGTATTGATTCCTGGGGCGAGTTGCGCGGGGCGAAACCGGCATAAAGGGGTGATCGATGAACGAAACACTGGGGCTTGACGTCGCGGCGCCCATCGAAGCGGAAAGCAAGGTCACGGTGCTGTCGGTGCGTCAGCTCATGTGGATACGTTTCAAGCGTAACCGGCTGGCTATCATCGGCGCGGTGCTGTTGGCGCTATTCTACTTGATGGCGCTTTTTGCCGGCTTTCTTGCACCCTATGACCCGCGCACCACCCATGCGGAACACCCAGCGGCGCCTCCTCAGTTGCCGCGTATCGTGGATCAAGAGGGCAATTTTCATTGGCCGCCGTTTGTCTATGCAACGGCGTCAAAAGTCGATCCCAAGACCTTTCGGCGCTCCTACCAGCCGATCGGCGATACGCGTTATCCGCTGCGCTTCTTCGTCGCGGCCGAACCTTACCGGCTCTTCGGTTTGATCCCGACGGACATTCACTTGTTCCATGTAGACGAACCGGCAAAGGTGTTCTTGATGGGCACGGATCGCAATGGCCGGGACATGTTTTCGCGCGTCGTGTACGGCGCCCAGGTTTCACTGACCGTCGGGTTGCTCGGTGTGACCGTCAGCCTCATCATCGGCACCCTGCTTGGTATTGTTTCCGGTTTTCTAGGCGGTCTCTTTGACAATGTCACCCAGCGCTTTATCGACATTCTCATCGTCTTCCCGTTGATCCCGTTGTGGTTGGCGCTGGCCACGACCATACCGCCCACCTGGAACTCGGTGCAACGCTTCTTTGCGATTTCGCTCGTGCTCTCGCTGGTGACATGGGGCGCACTGGCGCGGCAGGTGCGCGGCAGCGTACTGGCGCTGCGTGAAACCGACTATGTCCAGGCCGCGCGTTATGCCAACGCCGGCACCTGGCATATCATCACCAGGCACCTGCTGCCCAATACCATGAGCCATGTGCTGGTGATCGCGACGTTGGCGATTCCGGCGATGATTCTTGGTGAGACGGCGCTGAGCTTTTTAGGGCTTGGCATTCAACCGCCCATGACCAGTTGGGGACTGCTGCTCAACGAGGCCCAACAGACGCGTGTGCTACTACAGCAACCCTGGCTGCTCTTGCCCGCCGTCTTCGTCATCGTGGCGATCATCGCGTTCAACTTCATCGGCGATGGCATCCGGGACGCTGCCGATCCTTTCTCGAAATAGGGGAGCGTAACGGCCTGACGGCACAGCGATTACGCAAAGGGGTGGATTGTGTTTGAGTTAAAACCTGATTATGAGCAGTCGAAGACGCGCATCGACGCTTTTTGGGAGTGCGAGCTGATTGACCGGCCTGTCGTTCAGTTTTTTCTCGCCAAGCCAGTGGACAAGTGCATCCCCGTGCCGGTTTCCAACCACACTACCTTGGCGGCACGTTGGTTGGATGCCGAATTCCAGGCGGAGCAAGCGCTTGCCGAGTTAAGCAACCAGGAATTCTTGGGCGATAGTATGCCGGTGGCATTCCCAAACCTGGGGCCGGAGGTGTTTTCTGCCTTCTATGGATGCCCTCTGGTGTTTGGAGATTACGGCACCAGTTGGAGCGAACCGATCTTGCTGGAGTGGGACCAGGCGGACGCTTTGCGTCTCGATTGGGAAAACCCCTATCTGGAGAAGCTCCTCGAAATGACCGATGCGCTTCTGGAAATTGGCCGCGGAAAATTCATCACCGGGATGCCCGACTGGCACGCCGGCGGCGATTGCGTCGCCGCGATGCGCAATCCGCAGACCCTTGCCGTGGATATGATCGATTCCGTAGATGAGGTGAAGCGGCTGCTCAACAGAGTGGAGACCGACTATTTTCAGATCTACGATCATTTTTATCACAAGTTGCGGGGGGCGGGACAGCCCATCTCGACTTGGCTGCCCTTGGTTTGCGACGCCAAATACTACATTCCCTCTAACGATTTTTCCATTATGATCAGCACGGCAATGTTTGAAGACGTCTTCCTGCCTGGACTGATCCGCGAATGCCAGTTCCTTGATCGCTCTATCTATCATCTGGATGGTCCTGGCGCGCTGCGCCACCTCGACGCCATCCTGTCTATTGCCGAGCTTGATGCCCTGCAATTCGTGCCCGGTGCAGGCCGTGAGGGCTACCACAAGTGGGTTCAGGTCTATCGCAAAACACAGACGATGGGAAAGGCAATCGAGGTCTTCTGCACATTTCAGGAGATAGACGCAGTGACGGAGACCCTTGACCCCCACGGCGTCTATCTCAATGTCAGCGGCGTCCCCTCAAGAGATGCAGCCGAAGCGATGTTGAAACGCCTGGAAAGCTGGGGATGCGGTCATATCCACCCGCTGGTGCGGGCAGAAGGCAACGCACATGGCTAAATCTGAACTGTTGCTTGAAGTCCGCAACCTCAAGACGCATTTTTCGCCGAGGAAGGCATCGTACGCCGTAGATGGCGTCGATTTTACGGTCGAGCGCGGTAAAACATTGGGCGTATTGGGCGAGAGCGGTTGCGGGAAATCGGTCACCGGCTTCTCGATCCTGCGGCTAGTACAGCCGCCTGGGCGCATAGTCGAAGGCGAAATCCTCTATCACGGGCTGCACATTGGTGGCAACGGTGCGTTGGATTTGGCGCGCTGTAGTCCAACCAGTTCCCAGATGCAGTCGATCCGCGGTGGCGAAATCGCGATGATTTTCCAAGAGGCGCGCACTTCGCTGGATCCAGTCTACACTGTCGGCAGCCAACTGATTGAGGCTATCCAGTATCATCAATCGCTCCATCAGAAACAGGCCAAGGCGTGGGGTGTGGAGATGTTGCGCCGCGTCGGGCTGCCTGACCCCGAGGCCACTTTCAACAAGTACCCTCACCAACTCTCCGGCGGCATGTGTCAGCGGGCCATGATCGCGATTGCGCTCTCTTGCCAGCCAAAGTTGTTGATCGCCGACGAACCCACCACCGCGCTCGACGTCACCACTGAAGCCCAGGTGCTGCGTCTGATCAAGGATTTGCAGGAAGAACTGGGCATGTCCCTGATCTTCATCACGCATAACCTGGGCGTCGTGGCCGAGATGGCCGACGAGATTGTGGTGATGTACCTGGGCAAAGTGGTCGAGCAGACGGATGTGAAAGCGCTTTTCGAGGATGCCAAACATCCCTATACGCAGGCGTTGTTGCGATCCGTGCCACAGATCGGCAAAAAAAGCAGCGAGCGCTTGCAGACGGTGTCGGGTAGTGTGCCGCATTCGCAGAACATTCCCGCTGGCTGTCCGTTTCACCCGCGTTGTCCCAGCCGGATGCCTGGCCTCTGTGACCGCAAGGAGCCGACCCTGTTGCCCCTTTCTGGCAACCGTCAGGTCCGTTGCTTTCTCCATGATGAAGCTGCGCTGAAAGGCGCCAATGTCCATGACGCCAACACCTGAGTCGATCCTGGAAATCCGCAATCTCAAAAAACACTTCCCGATTACGCGGGCTGCTACGCAGGCAGGTTGGCGTGGTAAAGGCCGTCGACGGCGTATTCCTGTCGGTTCCGGCCGGCAAGACGGTGGGACTAGTCGGCGAGAGCGGCTGCGGCAAGACAACCACCGGTCACTGCATTATGGGTGGTATACCGGCCACTTCGGGCGAAATCATCTTCCATCATCCAGAACTGGGAGCGATAGACCTTGCCAAAGCAAACTCCGCTCAGATGGCAAAGGCGCGCTGTGCCATGCAGATGGTCTTTCAAGACCCGAACTCATCGCTGAACCCACGTATGACTGTTTTTGACATCGTTGCCGAGCCATTGGTCGTCAACAAGGTCGCGAGGGGGCCTGTGTTGCGGCAACGCGTCGAGGAACTGTTGCATCTGGTTGGCCTGCGCCCTGAGTATATGCAGCGGTTTCCACACGCGTTTAGCGGTGGCCAACGCCAACGCATTGTCGTCGCACGCGCGCTGGCCTTGAACCCGCGCCTGATTATCGCTGACGAGCCAGTGTCGGCGCTCGATGTTTCGGTGCAAGCGCAAATTTTGAACTTGTTGCAAGACTTACAACAAACCCTCGGCCTCGCCTACTTGTTCATTTCACATGACCTGAGCGTGGTTGAACATATCAGCGACAGCGTCGCCGTCATGTATGTAGGTAAGCTGGTCGAGTTTGCACCCACCGAGACAATCTTTCACTTTCCCAAACATCCGTATACACAGGCGCTGCTGATGAGCGTGCCGCGTCCTTCGCCGACGGCGCAGCCGCGCGCTGTGTTAGGTGGTGAGGTGCCAAGCTCCGTTACCCCGCCGCCAGGTTGTTACTTCCACCCGCGCTGCCCCTTTGCCGTTCAACAGTGCGCGGAGATCGAACCGGAACTCATTGAAGTGGCGCCGGGACACTTTGTTCGCTGTCATCTTGCGCATGAGCTCAAATTGGAAGGGGTTAGCTCCCTCGACTTCTCAGTATCGAAATAGACAAGTCGCAAAACGAACTCTCAGGGAGGACAGGGTTCCAGGTCGATGCTCTACCCGGTGTAGACTACTGGAGCAGGTGATCCACAAGGGCTATCACGCGCTGAACTTGATTTCGTTCTTCACCGCTGGGCCAAAGGAAGTGCGTGCGTGGACGGTGCGCCGCGGCGCCAAAGCGCCCGAAGCCGCCGGCGTGATCCACACCGACTTCGAGCGCGGCTTTATCCGCGCCGAGGTGATCCCCTTCGAGACCTACATCCGACTGGGCAGCGAGGCCGCGGCCAAGTCCGCCGGCGAGATGCGCGTCGAAGGCCGCGAATACTTTGTACAGGACGGCGATGTGATGCACTTCCGCTTCAACGTGTAATGCTGCTCTGAAAAAGCCTTGACGCAGAGGCGCGGACTGGCAGAGATTCGCAGAGGAAGACGTTTTCACGTAGCAACGCCATCAGGCATCATCAACAGATTCTTTACTTGTCCCATCTGTGAAATCTGTGTAATCTGTGGATTGAATTTGCCCTGAAAAGCCTTAGCGCAGAGACGCGGAAATGCAGTGGAAACCAGAAAACTTGCAGAGAGTTTCTTGCTTTTCCTCTGCGCACCTCTGCCACTCCGCGCCTCTGCGTCAAAGTAGAAGCTTTTACACCTCACTGAAAACCGCATCAGCCCGCTGGCCGCGGAACTGGCTCGTATATAGCGCGTGGTAGAAGCCGCGTTGCGCCAGCAGGGTCCGCGGGCGCCGCGCTCCACGATCTCCCCGTGACGCAGCACCAGGATCTGGTCGGCGTTGCGGATGGTGCTCAGGCGGTGGGCGATGACAAAGCTGGTGCGCCCCGTCATCAACCGCAGCATCGCTTCCTGAATCTGCTGCTCCGTGCGCGTGTCCACGCTGCTCGTCGCCTCATCCAGGATCAAAATGCGCGGGTCGGCGAGCACAGCGCGGGCAATCGCCAGTAGTTGGCGCTGTCCCTGGCTCAGGTTGCTCGCCCGCTCGGAAAGCAACGTGGCGTAGCCGTGCGGCAACCGGTGGATGAATTGCTCGGCGTTTGCCAGGCGCGCCGCGGCGTGGACTTCCGCATCCGTGGCGTCCAGCCGTCCGTAGCGGATGTTCTCCAGCACTGTACCGGTGAAGAGATAGGTGTCCTGCAGCACGATGCCAAGCTGACGCCGCAGCGCGTGGCGGTCGATCTCCCGAATGTCCACGCCATCGACCGTAATACGCCCACCGTCCACGTCGTAGAAGCGCGTCAACAGGTTGACGATGGTCGTCTTACCGGCGCCGGTCGGCCCGACCAGGGCCACGGTCTGACCGGCGCGGGCGTGCAGGCTGACGTGGTGGAGCACAGGCGCGTCGGGCGTGTAGGCAAAGCTCACATCCTCGAAGGCGACGTCGCCGCCAAGCGCCGCCTGGCGCGCCGCCTCCCGGCTTTCCGGCGTCTCGTCGATCAACTCGAACACGCGTTCGGCGCCTGCCACCGCGCCCTGGATCGTGTTGAAGAGATTGGCGATCTCGTTGAGCGGACGGCCAAACTGACGGCTGTAATTGATAAAGCTGGCGATCGTGCCCACCGTCGCCATCCCCTGGATCACCATCCAACCGCCTACGCCGCCGAGAAGCGCCAGCCCGGTATTGTTGACGACATTAGTCAGTGGCCCCATAAAGCCGGCAAAAATTTGCGCCTGGGTCGCGGCGCGGCGAAAGGCATGGTTGGCGGCGTCGAACTGGGCGAGGATGGTGGCTTCGCGGCCATAGGCGATGATGACGCGCTGTCCGGTGATGGTCTCCTCGATCAGGCCGTTGAGCGCGCCGAGCGTGGCTTGCTGTTCCCGAAAGGCAGTGCGTGTGCGGCGCACCACCAGCCGGGTCAGCAAGGTCATCATCAGTGGCGTCGTCAGCAAAGTCACCAACGCCAGCAGCGGGTTGATCCACACCATCACCGCCGCGATGGCCACCAGGCTCAACAGGCCGGAGATCAGTTGCGTCACGCTCTCCGACAGCACCGTGTTGATGGTTTCCACATCGTTGGTCAGCCGGCTCATCAGGTCGCCGTGAGCGCGGCTGTCGAAGAAGCGTAGCGGCAACTCTTGCAGCCGGTCGAAGAGATCGGTGCGCAGATCGCGCACGGTGCGCTGTGCGGCGCCCGCCATGATGTAAGTCTGCAACCACGTCAGCAGCGCACTCAGCGCATAAACGCCCAGCATCAGCGCGCCGATGCGCGCCAGCAGCGCCAGATCGCCCGGCGTCAGCGCCTGGTCGATGGCCAGCCCCAGCAAATAAGGCCCGGAAACGATCAGCCCGGTGTTGACGACCACGATCGCCGCGGTCGTGAGCAGCGCCGCGCGTTGGCGGCGTAGATAGCCCCAGAGCCGCCACAGTGTGCCGCGCACATTTTTGGCAGGTTGGGGTTTGCCCATCAGATGCGCCATCGGCGGCCCACCGCGCCCCATGATCGGCGGCATTTCGCGCGGCGCGGTCGTCGGTCCCCCGTTCGGATTATGCGCCATGGGGCGCCTCCCCATGGCGTCTGTCTTTTGATTGGCCGCCAGCAGTCCCATGATCTGTCCTGTTTCGCACAGCGTCCTGGGTCGCGTCCTGGATGCGCGGCGACAGCAGTTCAGGCTCCAATTGCGAGGCATAGATCTCGCGATAGAGCGGGCTGGTCGCCAGCAGGGTGCGATGGTCGCCCGCCGCCGCGATCTGGCCGTCATCGAGCACAAGAATTTTGTCGGCGGTGAGCACTGAACTGATGCGCTGCGCCACCATCAAGGTCGTCCGTCCCTGGCGCACGCGAGCCAGTTCGTCCTGAATGTGCGCCTCAGTTTCTACATCCACCGCGCTGGTGCTGTCATCCAGGATGAGGATGGCCGGGTCGATCAACAAGGCGCGTGCGATCGCCAGCCGCTGCTTCTGACCACCCGACAGGTTCACCCCGCGCTGACCAACCTGGGCGTCGTAGCCGCCCGGCAGCGCCATGATGAAGTCGTGCGCCTGCGCCAGTTTCGCCGCCGCCATCACTGCCGCGTCGTCGGCGTCGGGATTGCCATAGCGGATATTGTCACGGATGGAGCCACTGAACAGGATCGGCTCTTGCAGCGCGACGCCGATCTGCCGGCGCAGCACGCCCTGGTCGAGGTCGCGCACATCCACGCCGTCGAGTGTGATCCGCCCGTCGGTCACGTCATAGAAGCGCGGGAGCAGATGGATCAGGCTGGATTTGCCCGACCCGGTGGCGCCGAGCACCGCGACCGTCTCGCCCGGCTCGGCCACGAAGTCGATGGCTTTGAGCACTGGCGCCTCTTCGTCACCGTTGTAGGCGAAGCGCACCTGTTCAAAGGCGATGCGCCCGCGCAGTGTTGCCTCCTGTAAGGCGCCAGGACGATCCTGCACGAACGGCGTGCTGGTCAGCACCTCCTCGATGCGCAGCGCCGAGGCCTCCGCCCGCGCCACGCGCATCACCAGCATACTGACCATCGTCAGCGCCATCAGCGCCTGGGTCAAGTAGTTGATGAAGGCGATCACCTGGCCGACTTGCAGATCGCCCTGTTGCACCTGCACACCGCCAAACCACAGCGTCGCCACCACGCCGGCGTTGAGCGTAAACATCACCACCGGCATCGTCACGGCCATGGTGCGCACCGCACGGATGTTCTGCTGCATGAGGTCGTCGTTGGCCGCGCCAAAGCGACCCTGCTCGTGTTCGCCGCGCACGAACGCCTTGACGACGCGCACGCCGGCCAGGTTTTCCTGCATCACGATGTTGAGGGCGTCGAGCCGCTGCTGCACGCCGCCAAAGAGCGGCAAGGTCTTGCGGATCACCCACACCAGCACGAGCAGGATCACCGGCAGCAACACCAGGAAAATCAGCGCCAACCGCGGGCTAGTGAGCACCGCCATCACCAGACTTCCCACCATGAGCAGCGGCGCGCGCACCATGATGCGCAGCATCATCATCACCAGATCTTGCACCTGCGTCACATCATTGGTCAGCCGCGTGATCAGCTTGCCCGTTTCCAACTGGTCAAGGTTGCCAAAGGAGAGGGACTGCACCTTGCGAAAGAGTATATGCCGCAAATCCGCGCCGGAGCCTTGCGCGGCCAGCACAGCAAAGATGGTGCACGCGATGCCGCCCACCAGCCCGATCAGTGCGGCCATCACCATCAGCCTACTCATGCGTGCGACGAAACCAACGTCCTGTTGCGCGATGCCGTCGTCGATGATGCGCTCGATCAGCCAGGGTTGCAGGAGGTCCATCGTCACCTCCACCATCATGGCAAGCGGCGCCAACAAGACCCACACCCAATAGGGTCGCAAAAAAGAGGCTAATCTACGTGTTGCCTGCATGGGTCTTCACCTGCTCTGCGCCTTAAGAAATAGATTATCCTGAGGCGCTATTTGAAAAATTTTTTTGGCTTAACCGGAATTGATGTGGTGGGGCCTTACGTGCCGGGGACGGGCTGATCATTGTCTGCTCGACTGAAGCACCGCAAGCCCGTCCCCGGCACGTAACCACACGAGATCCAGTTGACCCAAATTTTTGTATCTATTCAGTCGGATAAGATATAGAACGCGGATGACGCGGATCAGATCAGCGAAAATTCGCCTGATCCGCGTCATCTGCGTGCCATTGGTTGAACGATGCTTGTCCCGCCTGAATAGTTACAAAATTTTTAACGCAGAGAAGATCATTTAACGCAAAACCGCTAAGCTGCCAAGACGCAAAGCAAAGTCAGTACTTCACGAAGCTCACACAAAGAGCGCCATCTTCAACTTTGTGTCTTTGCGTCTTTGTGTGAGGCAAAATCGTGAACTACTGAAAGTAGAATGATTACCTTCGCTTTTCTCTGCATCTCTGCGACTCTGCGTCAAACAAGGGTATGCGCCAGCACGACGCGTCCCTGCTGCTGGCCGCGCAGGATGGCGTCGATCTCAGGGTTCAAATCGGCGAGCGCCACGTCACGCGCGATCTGCGCCAGCACGTCAAGCTTCCACGCGCTGGCCAGCCGCTCCCACAGCACACGCCGCGCCGCAATGGGGAGATTCACGGAATCGATGCCCAGTAGCTTAACCCCGCGCAGGATGAAAGGATAAACCGTCAGTTCCAACGACGGCGACGCCACGTGGCCACACGCCGCCACCACGCCGCCGTAGCGGGTGGCTTTGAGCGCGGTCGCCAGCATGTTGCCGCCCACGGTGTCGACGACGCCTGCCCAGCGCTCGCGCAACAGCGGCTTGCCCGACCGGTCGTCGACGTCGCCCCGTGCGATCACAGTGGCGGCGCCCAGGCTGTGCAGATAGCCGGCTGCGGACGGCTTGCCGGTGGCAGCGACGACGGTCATGCCCAGCTTGCTGAGCAGCGCCACCGCGATGCTGCCGACGCCGCCCGTCGCACCTGTCACCAGCACCTCGCCGCTGTCGACGCCGTGCTGCACCAGCGCGTCGCCGCATTGCGCCGCGGTGAAGCCGCGTGCGATCACCATGCTTTCGCGCAGGTTCAGCCCGGCGCACAACCCACCTCGCCAGCACGCGGATGTAACCACCAAAACCGCCCGGCGTGTTCATGCCCAGGTCGTAGCCGATCACGATCACCTCGTCACCAGCCTTGAATTCATCGACGGCGCTCTCTACGACGACCCCGGCCGCATCGATCCCCGGTGTGTGCGGATAGGTGCGCGTCACGCCGCGATTGCCGGCGGCGGAAAGGGCGTCTTTGTAGTTGAGCGACGAGTAGGCGACGCGGATCAGCAAGTCGCCAGGCGGCAAGTCATCGGTTGAGCGGCGCACGACCGTGCGTGTGAATGATCCATCAGGCTGTTCCGCGACCCAAAGAGCATCAAAAGTCGTATTCATGGATGTATTTGGTCTCCGATAGGTCACGCTACCAGCGTGATGCCTCATTAACGCAATATGTCGGGCGGCTAGCCCGACCTACTTACCTTGTCAGCGTCTAAGGCTGGCTCAATCTAGCGGGTTTAGCGTATGAATGACCGCCTCGTGCAGCTCGCCGTTGGTGGCGACGCAGCTCAGCCCGCCGACGGGATCATTGCCCTGCCAGTCGGTGATACGCCCGCCCGCGCCTTCGATCACGGGAATCAGCGCCATCAAATCCCACTCGTTCATGACCGGGTCCATCATGATGTGCGCGCCGCCCGTGGCGACCAGGTGGTAGCCGTGGCAGTCGCCCCAATTGTTGTAGCGCTTCACCCGGCGCGTCAATCGTTCGTAGGCGGGGCCATTCTGATGGGTGAAGACGCTCCAATGGTCGGTGCTCAACAGCACGGCATCTTCGAGCCGGCGGCACGGGCTGACTTGCACCGGCGCGCCATTGAGCCAGGCGCCTGCGCGCACGCCCACCAGATAATCACCCATCAGTGGGTTGTTGATGGCGCCGATGACAGGCCGGCCATCCTTGACCAGCGCGATCAAGGTGCCAAACAGATACGTGCCTGTGACGAACGCCTTGGTGCCGTCGATCGGGTCAAGCACCCAGCGATAGCGGGCGTCCGGCTGGTAGCTGCCAAACTCCTCGCCCAGCACGCCATGATCCGGGTAGGTGTGCTCGATCAGCTCGCGCATGGCAAGCTCGGCGTTGCGGTCGGCCGCGGTGACTGGGGATTCGTCCGCCTTCAACTCCACCTGGTAGCCGCTGCGAAAGTAAGGCCGGATCACTGCTGCGCTGGCTTCGGCTAGCCGACGGGTGAATTCCAGCAATTCCTTTTGCTCATTCGCCTCGATGATTCCGCTGAATTTGGTGTTTGCAGCCATGCTACACTCGTCACTTCTCTTGAATGGTTTTCTCTGCGCGCGTAGATGTGGCATCTGCGAAGTAACGCGCATAGTCATCGTGCTCGCTTGCAGGCAGGAGGTCGGCGCAAAACGCCCACCAGAAGTGGGGGAGCAGACGGCCGCTGGCGGTGGACTTGCTGCGCATGACCGCGAGGCGAAAGTTCGAGTGCGCGGCCGTGCGGTCGTTGCGCAGCGCCCAACCCAGCCCCGCCAGGAAAAGCTGGCCAAAGGCGACATCCTGTTGCTGACGCAGGTCGTCCAGCACGCTCGCCAGCCCGCGGCCTTCCTTGTCGCCGAGGTAGTAATGCGCCATCACAAACTCCAGGAAATCGACCGTGCCTTCGTCGGGCAGCGGTGCGCGCAGGGCTTGTCGCCAGCGTTGTTCAGCCTGTTCCTGTTCGCCGCGCCGGTAAAAGGCCAGCCCGCCCCAGAAGCCGGCGCGCATCGGGTTCGTCTGATCGTGGTGGATCAACGTCAACGCCTCGCGGTAGTAGCCTCTGTGGACGAGTTGTACATAGAAGTAGCCGGGATTGCTGCTGAAAAAGTCGCTGGTGGTCATGGCGTATTGCGCCCACGCCATGCACTCCTCGATCTTGTCCTGCTCCAAGGCGACATGCGCCTTCAGGTACGCAAGCTGTGCGCGCGTCTGGCGGATCTCCGGTTCGTTGTCCAAGGTGGCAATGACGCGATTGACGGCGCGCTCCGCCTCATCGAGCGCGGCCTGGGCAATGTCGAGGCGGTGATGACGGAGCGCGCTCATCACCAGATCGTGCCAGTGCGTAAAATCGCCTTCACGCGCGATGCGGTCGAGCAAGGCAAAAGCTGCATCCAGATCGCCGGACTGGAGCAAGAGAGCAGCGCTGTGCTGCTGCCAGACAACGCCGTGTTCGGGTGCAGACAGCCGCTCCGCCAGGGTGGTGTTGGCCAGCGCCTCTGCATAGCGGTCACGATAGGTAAGATAGAAGACCAGATCCGTGATCGCCTGCAACAGAATGCGATCCAGGCGCTGATTGGCGGCGCGTCGCTGGCTTTCCGGCAAATTAGCAAGGCGGTCGATCAAGGATTGAGCAGCCCGATCGCATCGTCGTTCTGGGCGGCGATGAGTTTTTGCCCACGGATCAGCTTCTCTTCCCAACTGCCTTTGATGAGCGTGGCCGGGGCGCCGGGTGGCTGTGTAATGCGTGAAGGGGTCATCGGCTCAGGCATCGATTTCACGTTTGACGGTCAGGAGGAGCGTATCGGCGCGCAGGTCGGGGACGTTGTAGCAGATCCCGCCGAGCGCATCAGCCAGCTTCTGCGCCAGCCCGCGGTCGAACGCGGCGTGCTCCATATTGATGACGATAGACTTGAGATGCGCCTGCTGAAAGAGGTCTGCTATGCGACCTGCTTCTTCCTGCGCGGTCATTCCCGTCATGCTGACGTTGCCGGCGCCGTCGGTGAGCAGGATCATCAGCGGGCGGATTTCGCCGTCGCGCCGTCGCGCCGTGTCGAGCACCTGCCAGGCCAGGAAGAGGCCGCCGCTCAGCGGCGTCTTGCCGCCGACGGGCAGGTCCTGCAGCGCACGCTGCGCCAATTCGACGCTACTGGTGGGCGGCAGCACGAGCCGCGCTTTATCGCGCTGAAAGACGATCAGCCCCACCTGGTCGCGGCGCTGGTAGGCATCGACGAGCAGGCTGAAAATGGCGCCTTTGGTCGCTTCCATGCGTTCGCTGGCGGCCATGCTCCAACTGGCGTCGACCACGAAGAGGATCAGGTTGCCGGTGCGTCGCACGCGCACTTTGCGCTGCAGGTCGCTCTTGCGCAGTTGCAACGCAAGATCGTTGACCGCTTCGGCGTGACGTTGGTTCTGGTAGGGGGCGGCTGCACGCAGCGTGGCGTCGAAAGCAATGTCTTCCGGGCGGTCGCCGGCCGGACGCGCCTTGATGTAGCGGCCGCGCTTGCGATCCGTGCGCGTGTACGAGCGTTTGCCGGCGCGCTCGCGCGTCATCTTGTCGAGCGGCGTGTCGAGCCGCTTGGCCTCGAAGGTTTCCCCCACTTTGATCGGTTTGCGTGCACCTTTGTTGTCACCGGGCGATGAGCTTTGCTGCGGAGACGCGTCTGGCTGGGCAACGCCGCCCTCGCCGGTCTCCGGGCTTTCATTCAGCTCTGACTCATCGCCCTCGATGCTTTTTTTTCGTCTGCCGTGGCTGAGCCTTCACCTTCCTGTTGTTGCTCCTCGTCGCTGACGGCCTGTTCGGCGTCGGCGCGCGCCTGGCGCATGTTGGCCTGTAACTGATCCGGGTTGAGCACCGAATCCTGGAAGGGCTGCTTTTTCATGCGATGCGGCAGGGCCAGCTCCGCGGCCAGCAGGATGTCCTTGTCGGTGATCTGCAGGCGACCCTCGTACGCGGCCTGGGCGCGCGCGGTCTTGAGAATCACGATGTCGGCGCGATGTCCATCCACCTTGAAGCTGGCGGTCAGCGCGGCGATCGTGTACAGGTCTTTCTCCGTGTATTTGACGAGCGGATAGCGTTGCCGCGCCTGCAGAATGCGGTCGCACATCGTGCGTTCAGTTTCGTCGTACGCGGTGGTGAAGGCTTCCGAGTCCTGCTCGAAGAAGACGCGGCGGCGCAAGACTTCCACACGCTGGCCCGCTTCGGTGATGCCGATCACATCCACGGCATGGGCAAAGCGGTCGAGCAGTTGCGGGCGCAGATCGCCTTCCTCCGGGTTCATCGAGCCGACCAGCACGAAGCGCGCCGGGTGCTGGAAGCTGATGCCCTCGCGTTCGACCACGTTGACGCCCATCGCCGCGCTGTCGAGCAGCAGGTCGACCACGTGGTCGTCGAGCAAGTTGACCTCATCGACATAAAGTACGCCGCGATTGGCGGCGGCCAGGATGCCAGGTTCGAAGTGACGCTCGCCCTTTTGGATGGCTTTTTCGATGTCGAGCGTCCCCACGACGCGGTCTTCAGTGGCACTGACCGGCAGGTCGACAAACGGCGTGAAAACGTGCGTCGTCGGCAAGGTTCCTTCACGCTCAAGCCGATCCCGGCATTCGTCACAGAAGAGGTCAGGGCGCTGTGGGTCGCAGTTAAAGCGGCACCCCTGGACGACGTCGAGTGCGGGGAGCAATGCGGCGAGCGCGCGCGCCGCGGTGGATTTGGCCGTGCCGCGCTCGCCGCGAATCAACACGCCGCCAATTTGCGGGTTGATCGCGTTCAAGATCAGGGCGCGCTTCATGCGTTCCTGACCGACGATGGCGGAAAATGGATATGTCTGTCGCATGGAGTATTCCTTCACCAGATGCGCCGGGCGCCCAGCCGTGCTACAGGCTGGCTGGCTGCCAGCAATTCTACAATGACAGGGGCGAACACCTTCGCCCCTGTCGCCATTCCTCGTCCGATTCATTTCATATTATACTTCACGCTAAAGATGAGCAACAAAACCGGCGTCCTTCTCCGGTGCGTTGCCAGGATGTGCTGAAACTTTTCTGGCGTGATTGCGTACTATAGATCGACAGCGCATGGGGCCGGTCTTGATTGGCCTCTGAAAGAAAAGTAGGATTCGTCGGTATGAATGAACAGGAGCAGACCTGGGTTCTACAAGCACGCCGCGGCGATCGGACAGCATTCAGCCGTCTCGTCGAAGCGTATCAGCGCCCAGTTTTTAACTTGACCTATCGGATGTTGGGAGATGTAGAAGAAGCCGAGGATGCCGCGCAGGAGGCGTTTCTGCGTGCCTATAGCCGGCTTGGGCAGTACGATCCGGCTTTGAAATTTTCGACCTGGTTGTTTTCGATCGCCAATCATTACTGCATCGACCAGTTGCGCAAGCGACGCATGACGCAGATTTCGATCGACGATAACCCGGTGTTGCAAAATCTCGAAGGAGACGATCCGCGCCCGGAGCGCCACACGTTGCAACAGGAAGCGCGCATCGAAGTGCAGAGTATGCTGGATCGGTTGACGCCCGAGTATCGCACGCCACTTGTGTTGCGCTACTGGGAGGATCTGAGCTACGAAGAGATTGCCGAAGCTATGCAAGTGACGGTGGCAACCGTCAAGAGTCGTCTGTTTCGGGCGCGGCAGCAGTTGGCGGCCATTTACCAGGAGCCGGTGACGCCGTCCCCTCTTCAGCGTTCGCCGTCGCCAACTCGTCAGCCGGAACGCAGCCCGGCGCGCGCCATGATGCTGCGCATGGCGCTGGCGGCTCTGTGAAGTGGCGGCTTTGCGAAATGGCGGCAGTGTAAGTGGATGAGGTGAGAAAATGAGCGAACAAACTATCGAGGCGGTGCAGGTTTTGCCAGAACCCACACCAGAAATCGTCGCCGAGTTCGATTGGCTGATGTCGCTGGCGCTCGACGAGCAGTTGGGAGCTGGCGAACAGACGCGCTTCGATGCCCTGCGCGCAGGCTATGCTGAGTTGGAGCAGGTATGGCAAGCGTGGCAATGGATCGACAGCGAGTTCGAGGCCACACCGGCGCTGACGCCGACTTCCGGCTTTGTGCAACGCTTCGAGTTGCATCTGGCCGAACAAGAACGGCAGAGCCAACAGCGTGTGTTGCTCCTTTCGGCGGCGCTGGCTTTGGTCGCGGTAGGGATGGTGGCGCTTGCAACCACAGGACTTGGCGCCTTTGTTTTCTTGACGCAAGGACAATGGGTGGGTGAGCAGGTGCGTGCGCTTGCGCTGGCATACACCTCTGCCAATCTTTGGTTCGGCTCTTCGGTTGAGGCGCTGGTCGCCGTGGTCAACACGCCACAGGCGCAGATCGTCGGCGGCGTCTATGCGCTGATGTTGGTAATTCTGGTCGCAGCTTGGGTGCAACTCCTCCGTCACAATGCGCGCATGAATGACGCCGTTCCCATCCGGGCCAGCTAATCTGCGGTTTACGCAACGTAGGCTGAGCGTGCAGGCGTCTCGCCCACCGTGTAAATCTTGTGATAATTTGTCGTTATGGACGTTTTGATGGATGTCTTGAAAGATGAAGATGGTGGGCGGCGATGTTTGTCCTTGGTTGCTCGCCTCCTCCAACGCTGCCAATAGGAAAGCTTTATGCGCTACACCATGTTGCTCAAACAAAATCGAACCTGGCTGGTGATGGTTGCCCTGGTGACAACCCTGTCGTCACTGCTCGCCTTTGTGTCGTCGTCGCAAGCAGCAGCGCCGCAGGCTGCGGGTCTGCCGATAGTTGCGCAGAATCATGTTATCAACGACGACCTTACCGTGCGCAGTGGACAGACTATCGACGGCGATGTCGTGGTCTACAACGGCGATGTCAGGGTTGAACGCGGCGGCGCGATCCATGGCAACCTGGTCGTTTACGGCGGCGACATAGAGGTCAAGCGCGACGGCGTCGTGCAAGGCAGCATCACCTCTATCGGCGGCGATGTCGAGATCGACGGCAGGGTCGACGGCTCGATCGCGGCGACAGGCGGCAATGTCAAGCTGGGTGGCGAGGCCGTTGTGACGGGTGACATCAGCGTCGTCAGCGGCGAAGTTCAGCAGGATCGCGGCGCAGTGGTCGAAGGTAGCCTGCTGCGTGGTCCTGCCATCAACCTGCCGGCAGTGCCTGCGTTCGTTCCCTTGCCGGGCGCGGCTAATGTGCAAGGGATGCCTGTGCAGTCGCAGCCGACCCCAGCCGAACTTTTCCTGGCGTTGGTTGGACGCGTCTTGCGTGGGCTGCTGGTGTTGGGTGTGGCGGTGTTGACCGCGTGGCTGCTGCTCAAATGGCGACCCGCGCTGGTGGAAGAGACGCGTAGCTTGCTGGCCGAGCGCACCGCGCTGGCGTTTGCCGTGGGTCTGATCTTCAATCTCTTTGGCCTGGCCGTGATTGGACTGCTGTGGATCACCGTCTGCTTCAGACCGCCGGCTGTGCTGCTGGGCCTGCTCTTTGTGGCGATCAATTTGGTTGGCACGGTTGTCGTCGGCGATGAAATCGGTCGCCGCATCGATGTGCGCGTGGCTGGATCGCGTAGCGGGGGACATTGGCCGCAGCCCTGGCGCACTGTGATCGGCATCATGGCACCTGCCTCGATCCTGGTGTTTTTGTGGATCCTCGGCAGTTGCTTTGGCTTCTTCGCCTTCCTGGGTGCGCTGATTCTTACCGCCTTCGGCGTCGGCGCCATGCTTGTGAAGTTCCTGAAATTGGGCGAGCCCACACCTTCCGTGTCAGCCGCGGCGCCTGCCCCCTCTGAGCCGGCGGAGGAAGCCGCAGAGTCACGCGCCGCAATCGTGCCGGTGGAAGCGACCATACAGCCGGCGCCCGAGTCGCCTACGACGATTGTGCTGCCGGCAGCGCCGCCAACAACTGATGCTGCGGACGCAGGCGCTGAAGAAGCGCCGCCAATCGCGCCCACCTCTGCCGCGCCGGCCGAAGCAGACGATTTCACGCGCATCATTGGTATCGGCCCGGTCTTCGACCAACGGCTGAAGGCAGCGGGCGTGCGCACCTTTGCCGAGCTGGCGGCGTACACGCCTGGCGAGATCGCTGCGGTGATCGGGTGGCCGCAAACGCGCGTGGAACGCGCTGAGATCATTGAGCAGGCGCGTCAGTTGGCGCAAGGTGTAAGCTGAGGGTGGCGCGTTTACGGTCCAGTTGTCTGGTTTAACACCCGTTCATCCCACCGTCCACTTTATCCATTAGGACGGTGGGATGAACGACATTGTTGTCAAATGTCATTGTCGGCAGGCCTGCCAAGCAAACGCAACAGCCTGCTTTATCCCAAAACCCATCTTTATCACCCTGTCATATTTTCCCTCTCGCCGCTGGCAGGTATAATCAAGCCCAATCAAATGATTCGATAGCAGGCCAACCTTGTGCATTGGCCCAGGATTTTTGCGCTCGCCGCGCACGATTGGAAACGAGAACCCAATGGCTACGACCTCAGATCTTCGCAAAGGAATGTTGATTCGCTATAACGGTGCAATTCACCGCGTTGTCGAGTACCAGCATATCGCGCCGGGCAACTGGCGCGCCATGGTGCGCATGAAGCTCAAGAACTTCGACAGCGGCAAGACCATCGAAGACCGTGTACGCGCCGGCTCGGAGATCGATGTCATCACCACGCAGACGCGCGACGCGCAATATCTGTACGACGACGGAACTTCCTATCACTTCATGGATAACGAGAACTTCGATCAGATCGCGTTGCCCAAAGAAGATTTCGAGGACACCATGTCGTGGATGAAGGAAAACGACATGATCGTGCTGTTGACGGAGGATGGCGGCAAGGTGCTCTCGGTGGAAATCCCGAACTTTGTCACCTTGAAGGTGGTGGATGCGCCTGTCATGCTGCGCGGCGACACCTCCGGCAAGGTGATGAAAAAGGTCACGATCGAAACTGGCGCCGAGATTCAGGTGCCCGACTTCGTCAAGGAAGGCGACATCATCAGAATCGACACTCGCTCCGGCGAGTACGTCGAGCGCGCCTGATGGCGGAGCCGGTCGAGCGCTTCGTTGCGCTCCGCCATCGCGACTTCCGGCTGGTCTGGGCGAGCAACTTTGTCTCGATCGTCGGCACACAGATGCAGTTGGTCGCCATCAACTGGCACATCTACACGCTGCTGGCCGGCGCCACGCTCTCGATTCCCTTTTTCGGACGCTCGTTGGCGCTAAGCCCGGAGGCGTTGGGGTTGGGCGGCGTGGGGTTGGTGCGTGTGATCCCAATTGCGCTCTTTGCGCTGATCGGCGGCAACCTGGCCGACATCGCCAACCGGCGCACCCTCCTGATCTGGACCAACGCCGTCGCGGCCGGGCTGGCGCTCAGCCTGGCCGTGGCCAACTTCGCCGGCCACGACGCGCTCTGGGTGATCTATCTGCTTACTGCGTTGACCTCGGCCACGGCGGCCTTTTCGGGGCCGGCCTTCCAGTCGCTGATCCCCAACCTCGTCCCGCGCGAACACCTGACCAACGCCATCAGCCTCAACTCGATCGTCTTTCAAGCGGCGACGATCACCGGGCCGGCGCTGGCCGGCCTGATGATGAGCCGCCTCAATGTCGGGTGGGTCTACGTCGTTAATGCGCTGTCGTTTGGGGCGATCATTGTGGCGCTGGCGCTGCTGCGCTATCGGGGCGGACGCGCCGCGGTGGACACCGGTCTCAACGTCAAGGCGATTGCGGAAGGGTGGCGTTTTGTGCGCGGCACGCGCATTATCTGGGGCAGCATGTTGCTCGACTTCTTCGCCACCTTCTTCAGCTCGGCGCGCACGATGCTGCCGCTGGTCGCCGGGCAGATTCTCAACGTCGGCGCGCAGGGCTACGGCATCCTCGCCACCGCCGACGCCGTCGGTTCGCTGATTGCCGGCTCCGCCATTTCGCTGCGCAAGGATATCTATCGGCAGGGGACAGTGCTGCTCGGCAGCGTGGCGCTCTACGGGCTGGCGACGGCGCTCTTTGGACTCTCCACCAGCTTTGCCATCAGCTATCTGCTCTTTATGTTTGTCGGCGCCAGCGACACCGTCTCGACAGTCATCCGCCAGACCATCCGCCAGGTGATGACGCCCGACCGCCTGCGCGGACGCATGACCGGCATCAATCAGATCTTTTTTATGGGCGGCCCGCAGCTTGGCGAGCTAGAAGCTGGGCTTATCGCCGCGCTTTTGGGCGTGCCCTTTGCGATCGTCAGCGGCGGCGTCGCCACGATTGCGATGGCCGGCGTGATCGCCTGGCGCTACCCTCGGCTGCGCAACTACACCTCCGCCACGCTGGAAGCGGATCAGCAGCGCGCGGCCGCACAGAATAGGTAGCTTTTGCGTCCCGGCCCGTCGACGATGCGTTCTGGCCGGGCGCCGGTGTGAGCGCCCTCCGCCAGCACGCGCACGCCGTTGACCCACACATCCGCAACGCCGGTCGAGAGCTGATGCGAGTCGGCAAAGGTGGCGCGGTCGCCGATGGTCTGCGGATCGAAAATCACCACGTCGGCGAAGAAGCATATCTATGCGGTCGAATCCCCGCAGCGTCTGGAAGCGCGCACCTCGGCAAGACCCAAACGTTTGTGCACCGTGCCGGGGACGTTTTCTGTCGCAACCGTGAAGTACATCTGCTTCCTGCTGGACAGTTGACAAGGCAGCCAATGCTTTCTACACTCCATGCCATGCACGTCAACCGCAGCGCCCAATCGACTGGGACGGCAATCACCGTCGCACCCGTCACCCAGGAAACTTGGCGCGCGGTCTATGCGCTGCAAGTCACCGCGGCGCAACGCGCGTTTGTGGCCGAGCCAGGTTATTACCTGGCGCTCTGCTGCTATGGCGAGTTGTGGCGCCCACTGGCCATGCTCCTCGACGCGCAGGCGATCGGCTTTCTGATGTGGGCGGTCGACCCGGCGGACGGCAGTTGCTGGCTGGGTGGCATTCTGGTGGATCAGCAACACCAGCGGCGGGGTTATGGCCGCCAGGCGATCAATGCTACGCTTGATCTGCTGGCGCGCGAACAGGGTTTCCGAGCATTTGCGCTCTCCTACCAGCCGGCCAATCTGGCTGCCAGACGCCTGTATGCCAGCATGGGATTCGTCGAAAGCGGCGAATGGGAGGACGATGGAATCGTGGCGCGCTTGCGGCGGGATGCGCCATGACCATCGACAGCGTGAACTGCTGATATTGCGTCTCAGCCCACAACCTATTGAGAAAGGAGAACTCATGCCGTTGCCATCATTCACCCACCTTTGGCTGGAAGCGCCGCTATCCGATGCCGTGCTGGCGCGGCTGCCCTCCGGTGTGCAGGTGACGCGCGCGCTGGCCGCGCCGCCGATTTACGCCAATGCCGCCAGCGCGCAGGCCATCGTCGCCTCGTCGCTGCTGCGGTACGACGGCGCGATGATGGACGCCTGTCCCAACCTGCGTTTGATCGCCCGCACCGGCATCGGCGTCGACAACATCGACCTGACCGCGGCGACTGCGCACGGCGTCGTCGTCGTCAACACACCGGACGGCCCTACCGAATCGACCGCCGAACACACGGTCGCCATGCTGTTGGCGCTGGCCAAGCGGCTCAAGCCCGGCGCCGACAATCTTGCTGCCGGTCGCTGGGGGCCGCGTACGGGTGTGCTGGTCGGCGATGAGGTGTGCGGCAAGACGCTGGGGCTGGTCGGCTTTGGCCGCATCGGCCGGCGCGTCGCTGAAATCTGCCGGCTGGCCTTCCAGATGCGCGTGCTCGCCTATGACCCGTATCTGGACGAAGCCGCGGCGGCTGCGCTGGGCGTCACGCTCGCGCCGCTCGACCCAGTGATCGGGCAGGCCGATTTTCTCTCCCTGCACGCGCCGGCCACGCCTGAAACCATCCGGCTGATGAACGCCGAGCGCATCGCCGCGATGAAGCCGGGCAGCTACCTGCTCAACCTGGCACGCGGGCCGCTGGTGGACGAAGCCGCGCTGCTCGATGCGCTGGATCGCGGTCACCTGGCCGGCGCCGGTCTGGATGTCTTTGCGGCCGAGCCTCCCGCGCTGGAAAATCGGCTGCGCATCCATCCCGCGGTCGTCGCCACGCCGCACGCGGCGTCGGTCACGCGTGAAGGGCGTCGCCGCATGGAGGAAATGGCGATGGATCGGCTGCTCGCCTTCTTCCGCAGCGAACGACCGGCGGACATCGTGAATCCGGCGGCGTGGCAGCAGGCATGAACGGTGTTGCTATTGGATTTTGATGCATTCCTATTTTCTAGCTCTTTTGTGCTATACTCCTGCAAAATGACCTCAATTTATCTGGAATAAGAGGGCGGATAATATGGCGAAGCAACTCCAAGAGCCGCTTTATGTGGTGGGCGAAATAAATATCCATGATACCTATGCACCGGACGCCCGGGTCGTCCTGTTTGAAGGCGAAACGACGCAACTGCTCGCTCAAATGCCGGATGCGTCGGTTGACTTGGTGATCACATCACCCCCCCTACAATATAGGCAAGAGTTATGAGAAGCGTGTCACCATTGAACAATATCTCGCAGATCAAGAGCGTGTGATCGCTCAAATGATTGCGAAGTTGGCTGATACCGGTAGTGTTTGCTGGCAAGTGGGCAACTTCGTTCAAAATGGGGAAGTTTTTCCACTCGACATCTACTATTACCCAATCTTCAAGCGGCTGGGTATGAAGCTTCGTAATCGCATCGTTTGGCATTTTGGACATGGACTGCATGCATCCAAACGGTTTTCCGGCCGATATGAGACGTTGCTCTGGTTTACTAAGTCTGACCAGTACACGTTCAATGTAGACGATGTGCGTGTGCCTGCAAAGTATCCAGGAAAACGACATTTCAAAGGTCCTAATGCCGGTAAACTTTCCGGCAATCCTAAAGGCAAAAACCCGTCAGATATTTGGCAGTTGATGGCAGAGGAATGGGAGACATGCTTGTGGGATATTCCCAATGTGAAGTCGAATCATCCTGAGAAAACGGAACATCCTTGCCAGTTTCCTGTCGAGTTGGTAGAACGATGCGTCCTGGCAATGACCAATCCGGATGATACTGTGTTTGACCCATACGGCGGCGTCGGAACTTCGATTGTCGGCGCTTTGCGGCATGACAGGCGAGCAATAGCCAGCGAACAGGATTCTAATTATTGCCGGGTTGCGCGAGCGTATTCTACAATGGAGCACCGGAACGCTGAAGGTGCGCCCCTTGGAACCCCAGTGCACCAACCTTCTGGTCGTGAAAAAGTATCTCAGGCGCCAGATGAATGGCAGCAGGTGAAACAATCGGCATTGCTGGAGCGGAAGCCCAAATAATGAATGTCGCAGAGATTTACTCTCATCTGAATGGACAAGAACATATTCTTGTTCATAAACCGCACTTGTGGGGAGAGATCAAAAGTGTTATCGAGACAGTCGATGCCGGTATCTGCCGGACGAAGGTCTCTGCGGAGAAGCGCACACCAGGAAAAATGTTGTACAGCCCCCGGGCGTTCAACGATGCCTTCAAACGTGGCTTCAACAAGCTTGATTGGGAGGAATCGAGGACTTCCTATTGGGTGACAGCCGATCAAGAGCTCGTTCGGAAAACGATGACGTTGTCGCCTGAAACCCAGAAGGAAGCGATTATCGCGGCCGGCAAGACGCCGATCTTTTCCTACAACCAGACTGATTTTGTCAAGGATCGGATTGCAGTTGAGGTGCAGTTTGGCAAATACTCGTTTGTCGCTTACGACCTCTTCGTCAAGCACATGGCCTTTTATATCGGCAACGTGATCGATGTCGGCATCGAAATCCTGCCCATGAAGGCGCTGTCGGCCGAAATGTCCTCTGGCGTCAGTTACTATGAAGGCGAACTCTACAATGTCTTGCGACATGGCCGCGGCACGCCGGCTGTGCTGCTTGTTTTGATTGGCGTTTCTCCCTGATCAGCACCTGTTTGAGAGAATGACATGACCCAAACTAAATCTACGCTTACCCATCTGGAATGTGGCAATTGCGGCAAGCATTACGATCCGAACCATCTACTCAACCTCTGCACTGACTGCGGCAAACCGCTGCTGGCGCGCTATGACCTGGGCGCGGCGGCGTTGACTCTTACCAAGGAAGCGCTGCGCGGCCGCGCGCCGAGTCTCTGGCGCTACGAGGAAGTACTCCCCGTGCAGCACGCGTGGGCCATGCTCCGGCTGGGCGAAGGCTGGACGCCGCTCCATCATGCCAAACGGCTGGGCGAGGCAATCGGTTGTGCGCAGACGTACATCAAAGACGAGGGGCTGAATGTGACGGCCTCGTTCAAGGCGCGCGGGTTGGCGGTGGCCGTCAGCCGCGCCTATGAGTTGGGCGCACGCGCCCTGGCGATCCCCAGCGCGGGCAACGCTGCCTGCGCGATGAGCGCCTACGCCGCGGCGGCCGGACTGCCTGCCCACGTCTACATGCCCAGGGATGTGCCCAGCCTCTTCCAGGTGGAGTGTCGCGAATTGGGCGCGCAGGTGACGCTGGTCGATGGCCTGATCAACGATTGCGGCGCCAAAGTGCGCGAAGGCGTCGCCGCGCATGGCTGGTTCGACGTCAGCACGCTCAAGGAGCCTTACCGGGTCGAGGGCAAAAAGACGATGGGCTACGAGCTGGCCGAGCAGATGAACTGGGAACTGCCCGACGTGGTCATCTACCCCACCGGCGGCGGCACGGGGATGGTCGGCATGTGGAAGGCCTTCGACGAAATGGAACAGATGGGGCTGATCGGCGCAAAACGGCCCCGCATGGTCACGGTGCAAAGCAGCGGCTGTGCGCCCATCGTGCGGGCATTTACACAGGGCGTCGAGCACGCTGAATTGTGGGAGGACGCCAAAACGGTGGCTGACGGGCTGCGCGTGCCCATCGCCATCGGCGACTTCCTCATCCTGCGTGCGATCCGGCAGAGCGGCGGTGTGGCGCTGACGGTCACCGATGCGGAGATGTTGCAGTATGCGCGCACGATGGGCAGCACAAGCGGCGTCTTTCCCGCGCCGGAAGGGGCCGCCACCCTCGCCGCGCAGATTCATCTGTTGGCAGAGGGGTGGATCAAACCGGATGAGCGCGTTGTGTTATTTAACACTGGCAGTGGGCTGAAGTATGCTCACCTGTGGGCAGCTATGGTATAATTCATGCCTTTGGAAATGATTCTGTCGTAAAGGAGTGCATACGTTACATGGCCCGCAGAAAATTATCACGCAACGAGAAAATCTTCTATGGCGTCAGCCTGTTGATCGTGTTTAGCATGGTTTTCAGTATGGTGGCTTCCCTGTTTACCATGGGGTTGTAGTCCCATCCACCCTCTGCCCGATCGATAGTGAACGACCGCCCCGACCTTGCGCCGCCAGCACCCGCCGTGCCCGAGTCCCCTACGGACGTGAGCACGGCGGCGTCGCGTAGTGGCCTGTTGCTGGTCGGGGCGGCGGTGCTCTTTTTCAGCACGAGTCCTGTGCTGGTGCGCTGGGCCGCGGTGAGTCTCTCCAGCTATGAAATTGCGGCGGGACGGCTGCTGCTGGCGGGCCTGCTCGTGTTGAGCGTCGCAGCTTTGCGCGGAGAACGCCTGGCCGCGCCTGCGCGTTGGCCGATGTTTGTGCTGGTCGGGTTGGTGGCCGCCATCCATTTTGGCGCCTACATCGGGTCGCTCAGCTTCACCACGATCGCGCACAGCCTCGCCCTTGTCTATACAGCGCCGATTTTCTCGGCGCTTTTGTCGTGGTGGCTCTTGGGCGAGACCCTGAAGCCGCAACAGTGGACAGGCATCGTGATCGCCGTTACGGGTGTGGCGATTATGGCGGGCTTTGAACCGCGCTTCGACCGTACGATGCTGATCGGCGATGCATTGGCTTTATTGAGCGCCGTCACTTTTGCCATCTACAGCATCGCTGGACACCGTCAGCGCCATCACGTGTCGTTGCTGGTTTATGCGGGCGCCATCTATTTGGCCGGTGGGCTGTGGCTGCTGCCTCTGGCCGCGCTGAACTTCTCCGCACGCGGCTACACGTTGCCGGCGATACTGAGCGTGGTCGCGCTGGCGGTGATCCCGCTGGGCGTGGGACACACGCTCTACAACGCCGCGCTGCGCCGGATGCGCGCCACCAACGTCAACTTGATCGCCACCCAGGAAGTCACCGGCGGCATCTTGCTGGGCATTTTGCTGCTGGGGGAAATCCCCAGCCTGGCAACGCTGACCGGCATTGGCGTGACGCTGGTTGGCATCATTCTTGTGCTTTTCGAACCAGCGTAGGTCATCATGCACGAATCTGTCATCCCACCTTCTTTTATGGCGTCTCTTCTGGTGGAACGCCGCCTGGCGCTCTTTCCACGCACCGTCACCGTTGCATCGTCAGCGCTTACAGCCAACAGCGCTGAATTGACGATCGGCGGTTGCAGCTTACACGCGTTGGCCGCGGCGTATGGCACGCCGTTCTACTGTTTCGACGCCGCCACCCTCGACGCCGCTGCCCAGGCCTATCAGCGCGCACTGGCGCGCCATTATCCGGGTGAAGCCGCCGTGACCTATGCCGGCAAAGCTTACCTTTCACGCGCCATAGGGCAGTGGACGCAGCGCCACGATCTGTGGGTGGATTGCACGGGGGCCGGCGAGATCGGCATTGCCGTGGCCGGGGGCGTTCCGCGTGCGCGCATCCTCGTGCATGGCGTCAACAAAAGTGACGCGGATCTGGATGCGGCCGTTGCGCACGCGGCGGTGATTGTTGTGGACAACCTGGCGGAGCTGCATCGGTTGACGCCGCGCTTGCAGGCCAGTGCGACCCCGCCCGCGCTCTGGCTGCGCGTGCGGCCGGGGGTGGCGGTCGACACCCATGCCTATCGCCAGACGGGACAGGAGGACAGCAAATTTGGCATGTCGCCGTTAGAGGTGATGGCCGCGGTGCGGCACTGTCTGCAACACGGGTTTCTGCTCAGCGGGCTGCATTTTCATCAAGGTTCGCACTTTCACGACCCGGCGCCGATCGGCCCGGCGTTGGAAATCGTGCTTGACCTGGTCGCCGAATTAGCTGCGACCACCGGCTGGCAGCCGCACGCGCTCTCGCCTGGCGGCGGCTGGGGCGTGGCCTATCACGAAGACGACTTGCCGCAGCCTGATCTGGAAGACTATGTGCGCTTTGTGGCTCACGCTGTGGTGGAAGGTTGTCGCCAGCGCGGGCTTGCGCTGCCCGCGCTGCACCTGGAGCCGGGGCGCAGCCTGATCGCGCGCGGCGGCGTCGCCGTCTACACCGTGGGCGCCGCCAAACAGACGTCCGCACGGCGCTGGCTTTTCATCGACGGCGGCATGGCCGACAACCCTCGCCCCGCGCTCTACGGCGCGCGATACAGCGCGCTGCCGGTGGCTGGGCTGGGGCGGGAATTTACTGATAGGGTCTGGATTGCCGGGCCTTTTTGCGAGAGTGGGGACATCTTGATCGAGAACCTCCTCATGCCCGACGTGCAGGCGCAGGAGTTGCTTGCCATCCCGGTGAGCGGCGCTTACCACCTGGCGATGCAGAGCAACTACAACGGTGCGCGCAAACCCGCCGTCCTTTGGCTGGAGCAGGGCCAGGCGCAGTTGATTCAGCGCCGCGAGACCCTGGCGGATCTGCTCGCACGCGATGCAGAGCTGACGCCGCCGATCTAGCGCCGCCGATCCAGCGTCGCAGGTGTGTTAGATCGCTTCTTTCTTTTCCATCCTGGCGTTGCGCCGCGTGGCGGGGCGCTCGTCGAGCATCCGCAGCAGCTCGATCACCACATCGTCGATGCGGCGTTTGTAGCGCAACATATCCCGGCGGCATTCGACCTCTGCCGATGTCTCTGTCTTGAAGGTGCGCAGCGTCTCTTCCAACTCTGCGTCGACCAATAGACGCCCACGATTGACCGCATTTCCGCGCAAAAATTCACGCAATTCCAGTGAAATCGTCGTATCGTAGTGGGTCAGATCGTTATGGAGATCGACCAGCCGGTCGGATGCGATGGCTGGCATCGGCATCGACCTCAACGTATCCCAGGCTCGGTTCAATTTGCGTCGATACACAGATATTGTCCAGTTGTGTTGTCTTGCAGGTGTGGCATTCGCAAGCAGGGGAAAGCAATCGAACGTTTATGAAGCGGCTTTGTGGACAGGACGCACCATCGGTGTGCGATATGTTCGATTATAAGGACGCTGGGCAAACTGTCAAAAAAAACGATGCTTGTGCAACACGAATAAAAGGCCACGGTTTACGCGTCAAAAGCAGGCAAAATAGTTTGACAAAATGAGAACATTTGTGCTATACTGTCCTTTGTTGAAAAGATGATTTCTCTTTGTGAGCACAAGAGCGCTTACCCACCCACGATCGCAACGAAAGGATTTCTCATGCCACCGGCGCGTAAGCAAGAGTTAAAGCAGGAGAGCATTATGGAGAGTGGAAAAGTCAAGGCGCTTGACACCACCCTTGCCAACTTAAACAAGAAATATGGAGAAGGCATCGTTATGAAGCTGGGCGATGCCACGAAACTCAACGTCGAATCGATCCCCACCGGCAGCTTGAGCCTGGATATTGCGCTCGGCGTCGGCGGGTTGCCGCGCGGGCGCATCGTGGAAATTTATGGGCCGGAAAGCTCCGGTAAGACCACTATCTGTCTGCACGCCATTGCCGAAGCGCAGCGCAGCGGCGGCATCTGCGGCTTTGTGGATGTCGAGCACGCGCTGGATCCCGCTTACGCGGCCAAGATCGGCGTCGATATCAACAACCTCTACGTCAGCCAGCCGGACACCGGCGAGCAGGCGCTGGAGATCGCCGAAGCGCTGGTGCGCTCCAACGCGATGGACGTGGTCGTCATCGACAGCGTGGCCGCGTTGGTGCCGCGCGCCGAGATCGAGGGCGAGATGGGCGACAGCCACGTCGGCTTGCAGGCGCGCTTGATGAGCCAGGCGCTGCGCAAGCTCACCGGCGCCATCAAGTCCACCAACACCTGCATGATCTTCACCAACCAGTTGCGCCAGAAGATCGGGATCATGTTTGGCAACCCGGAGACCACCACCGGCGGCATGGCCCTCAAGTTCTACGCCAGCGTTCGGCTCGACATTCGCCGCATCGAAGGCATCAAGCAGGCGGACGTGGTAGTCGGCAACCGGACGCGCGTCACGGTGAAGAAGAACAAGGTGGCGCCGCCTTTCCGCGTCGCCGAGTTCGACATCATGTACAACGGGGATCAGCGCGGCGGCGACATGCTTGACCTCGCGGTCGCCGAAGAGTCGTCTCGAAGCGCGGCGTTTTACAGCTATGGGGATATTCGTCTGGGGCAAGGCGCGAAAACGCTAAAAGCTTTTTGATGGAGAATCGCGATCTTTCCGCGGAAATTGATCGCCTCGTGCGCGACCGGCACGGATTGCCCATCGTGCTGGAGCCAAAGGCGCAGGCGCGCGCGGCAGAATCGGCGCCTGAGGAAGAAGTGGATTTGGCTGTCGCGGCCTAGCAGGAACGGTGGGCCCGCACTCCACCGTTCCTGGGCCGTTTCACAACCGAAACGGTCAAGCAATGGCACGCGGATGACGCGGATCAGGCGGGTTTTCGCTGATCGAATCCGCAGCGATCTGTCAAATCTGCGTCATCCGCGTGCTACTTCTATGTAGCTGAATAGATGCTCCGACAATTTCATACGATCATTTTGGGTGTGCAGATCTCGGTCGCACACCCTTTTTTGTGGTACAGTTCTACAAAAACTCAGTACTTCACGAAACTCACACAAAACCACCAAGAGCACAAAGGACGCTATCTTTAACTTTGTGACTTCGTGTGAGACCAAATCTTGAACTACTGAAACTTACAAAAAAAGGGGCAGCTATGACCATCCATACTTTTACGCCGTCGCACTACTTCAACGTCCTGGCGACTGTGCCACCGGTTTTGAGGCTGGCGCCGGGCGACGCCGTGCATACGACCACCGTCGACGCGCATGGCATCGACGCCGAACGCCGCCAGGTGACGCCGCCCGGCAATCCCATGACCGGCCCCTTCTTCGTTGAAGGCGCCGAACCGGGTGATACGTTGGTCGTGCATCTCGACGCCATCACGCCCAATCGCACCTACGGCTGGAGTGGTGTGATGCTGGCGCCAAACGTCGTCGATCCGAGCTTTGTGGCGGAACTGCCGTGGCCGCCCGCGGGCACGCGCCGCCGCGGCGAGTGGCATGTCGATGTAGCCGCAGGGACGGCAACTTTGCGCGATCCCGTAGTGCCCGGCGGGATGGTGCTGCCGTTGGCGCCAATGTTGGGCTGTTTTGGCGTGGCGCCCGCCGACGGCGAGGCCATCTCCACCGCTACCTCTGGCCCGCAAGGCGGCAACATGGATTACCGCGGCTTCGTCGCCGGCGTCACCGTCTATTTTCCCGTCTTTGCGCCGGGTGCGCTCTTCTTCCTGGGCGATGGCCACGCGGTGCAGGGCGCAGGCGAGATCGCGGGCACAGGCGTCGAGATTTCCTGCGATGTACGCTTCACGGTGGATCTGCAGAAGGGGCGGCGGATTGCCTGGCCGCGCGGCGAGACAGCGAGCCACATTCTGACTGCCGGCAACGCGCGTCCGCTCGATCAGGCGCTGCAACATGCCACGACCGAGTTGGCGCGTTGGCTCCAGGAGGAGTACGGTCTGTCGCCGATCCATGCGCAGACGCTGCTCGGCCAGGCCGTCGACTACGAGGTCGGCAACGTCTTCGATCCGGCCTACACCATGATCTGCAAGCTGGAAAAGCGTTGGCTGGCGGCGTGAGCACAAGCATCGCTTGAACTACGCATAGCACGCGGATTTAGCGGATCGAACTGATTTTTGCTAATTTCCCCTGTTTTAATCCGCGCTGGTAACTGTTCAGCCTGGCTCTATAGGCCACGGACTAGACGGATAAATCCGGATAATTTTCGGATGCAATCCGTGAGAATCTGTCTAATCCGCAAAATCCGTGGTCTATTTTTGCGCCTGAACAATACCCTTGACATCTTATAAACCTGCTGATTCAGAGATTGATTTACGGAGAAAATGGCAATGGAAAAAGTGATGAAGGCCATTCAAATTCGAGAAACAGGTGGCCTGGATAAGCTGATCCTCACGGAGATCGTTGTGCCCGAACCGGGGCCGGGTCAGGCGCGCATCAAGATCGAGTATGCCGGGCTGAACTTCATTGACATCTATCAGCGGTCAGGACAATATAAGCTGCCGCTGCCCTTTACGCCAGGGATGGAAGCAAGCGGCGTCGTGGATGCGATTGGCCCGGATGTCACCGAGTTCAAACCCGGCGCACGCGTCGCCTACTGTATGGTCAACGGCGCCTACGCCGAGTACGCGCTTGCGCCGGCGGCCAAGCTCGTGCTGATGCCAACCAGCCTTGCCATGGACACGGCCGCGGCGCTGATGTTGCAGGGGATGACTGCGCATTATCTGGCGTTCAGCACCTTTGCACTTGCCGGCCATCACACCGCGCTGATCCATGCCGCGGCAGGTGGCACAGGGCGCCTGCTGGTGCAGCTCGCCAAGCGCACCGGCGCACGCGTGATCACGACGGCCGGCACGGAGGAGAAAGCCGCGCTCGCCCGTAGCGCCGGCGCCGACGAGGTGATCATCTACACGCAAACTGATTTCGCGAGCGAGGTAAAACGGCTCACCAGCGGCGCCGGCGTCGATGTCGTCTATGATGCGGTGGGGCAGAGCACTTTTGCCGGTGGGCTGGATTGTCTGAAACCGCGCGGCCTCATGGTGCTGTGGGGACAGGCCAGCGGGCCGGTGGCGCCGTTCGATCCGCAGATTCTCAATCAGAAGGGGTCACTCTATCTGACGCGGCCGAGTTTGGGCGCCTACATTGCCAGCCGTGACGAGCTTTTGCAGCGCGCCGGCGAACTCTTTGCTTGGGTGCAACGCGGCGAACTCGACGTGCGCATCGACCGCGTCTTTCCGTTGGCCGAAGCTGCGGAGGCGCACGCGTACATTGAGGCGCGTCAGACTAAAGGCAAGGTGCTGCTGCGCCCGTAGGATCTGTTTGAAAAGTTCCTTATTTTAATGCAGAGTCGCAGAGAGGCGGAGGCTCGCAGAGAAAAGCAAGAATCGCTTTTCAAGGAACTCCTCTGCGTTTCTCTGCGTCGAAGCTATTTCTAAGAGACTGTTTGAAAAGTAACCACGAAGACACGAAGTACGCAAAGCGGCGCAAAGAAGCACCTGGAAGCCGTCTCTGCGATTCTCATCTTCGTGCCCCTTGTAGCTTCGTGGTGGGGCTTTTCAAACAGTCTCTAAGTCAGTGGTTTACAATTGCAGCGCCGCGCGCACGGCCGCCAGGTCCGGCTCGATCGCGCGCACCTCGCCGGTCACTTCCATGGCCGCACGTCCTTCAAGCCGCTGCCGGTGTTGATGACGACGATCGTTTCGTTTTGCTGCACCAACCCCTCGTGCATCGCCTGGAGCAGCCCGGCATAACTGGCGGCGCCGGCCGGCTCTGCAAAAACCCCGCCCAACCGCGCCAGCGGCAGGATCGCCTGCAAGATCGCGCTGTCATCGACCAGGAGATAGGCGCCGCCGGTTTCGCGCACGGCCGCGAGAGCTTTGACGGCATCGCGCGGGGCGTCCACGCTGATGCTGTCGGCGCGTGTCGTGGCGTGCAGCGGCGCGGGAAGCTCAGCGCCGCTGCGCCAGGCGTTGTACAAAGCGGGACTGAGCGCGGATTGCACGCCGTAAATACGCGGCATGTGATCGATCCAGCCCAGCGTCAGCAAGTCCTTGAAGCCTTTGTGCACGCCGCCGATGATGCAACCATCGCCGACCGAGACGAAGACCGCGTCAGGCGTCACCAGCCGGTTGGGGTCGTGCGCGGTTGCGCCGCTCTGCTCCGCCAGTTGCAGCGCAATTTCGTAAGAGACGGTCTTTTTCCCTTCGGTCATGTAGGGGTTGTAGCCGGTGCTGCGGTTGTACCAGCCAAACTCCAGACAAGCTTCTGTGCACAGGTCGAACGCGTCGTCATAGCTGCCGTTCACCGCCAACACGGTGCTGCCATAGACGAGCAGTTGCGCGATCTTGGCGGGCGGCGCGCTCTTGGGCACAAAGATGACGGTCGCCTGTCCTGCCGCGGCCGCCTGTCCTGCCAACGCGGCCGCGGCATTGCCCGTACTCGCCGTTGCCACGATGGCGCGCCCTGCCGCCTGCGCGCGCGCCACGGCGATGGCAGACGCTCGATCCTTGAACGATGCGCTCGGATTGCGGCCATCATCTTTGAGCCAGAGGTTGGGCAGCGCGAGTTGGCGGCGCAGACGGGGCGCGGCCAGCAACGGCGTGCCGCCCACCGGCAGTGGCGGCAGGCTGGTGCGTTGAGAAATCGGCAGCAGCGGCCAGAAACGCCCAATCGAACGATCCGGATCGGCCTGCAAGTCGGCGGGCGTCAAGCTGCGCGCCACGGCTGCATAATCATAGCGCACGTCGAGCGTGCCGAGATCGCTGCCACGGTTGGGGCGGCAATCACACACGTACTCAATGGCGGCGGGTGCATAATCCGCGCCACAGCGTAAGCAGCGCAGCCCAGTAATAAACCTCGTCTCGGCCGGCGCGGGCATTGCTGCGGTGGAAGGGTCAGCGTGCATCAAACTTCTCCAAATAAATGCAATAATTCTTGATGGATTGAAAGGTAAATGCAATGATAAAGTGAGCCGTCCGACAGTACACTGCCTGAATAGGAGTACACTATCGAACGGTGAGCAGCGTAACGCATCTTTAGCAGCTTGCAAAACGCAATTTGTGGGACGCATCCCGTTTTCGCCGGAACAATAGACATTTTGCAGATCCTGTGGGATAATCTCCCCAGACTGATGACGAGATAGGAAAGAAGGTGCGTATGGCAAAGTCAGAACGATATCCAAGTTATACGACGTGCGTCGCCCGCGCGTTAAGCGCTTCCCAGCAGCCGCTTTCCATCGATGCGCTGCTTGCGACCATTGGGCGCCAGCGACCGTTGGGGACAGGCGCGCGCCGCGCTATCTATCGTGCGGTGCGCGATATCTATCAGGCAGTGCCGGTGGCGCCCAGCCGTTTCGGTTGGCTTTCGCATCTGTTACAAGGGAACACCTTCCGGCATCCGCTGGCCGCCGAAGAAGCGCGCCGCGGGTATCTGTTGCTCGACGAACTCGAGCACGCCATCTTTTTCCCGCAGTTTTTCCAAAATCATCGCCCCGATTTGCGTCATCTTTCGGTCGAATTGTTGGGTGGCCCTTCGCTCCGCGCAGAAGCTGCCATCGAGCGCAAGATGTGGTCGCTGCGGTTGGGGGTGGCGTTTAGCGAATGGATCGACTATCAGGGCGGCCAGGGCCGTGATGACATCATGATCACGGTGAAGGATGCGGAAGCGGGCAGCTATCTGGTGCGCTTGCAGCCGCGCGAGAGTCGTGACGAAGAGGCGATCCAGGAGCAGAACATGCGGGTGGCATTGGCGGCGGAGGAAATCGTCACTGCGTTACGCCGCGCCGACAAGGTGATCCCCACCTGGGAGTTGGCTGCTTTGCTGATTGGGCGCGATCTGTTCAGCGGCGTGGCGCCGCCGGACGACCTCCACATGGTGTTGCACAAGTACAGCATGTTGCGCGTCAAGGAAGATGGCGCCGGCTACGCATTTGATCGCCGCGTCTCGCCCACGGCCGTGGGACATCAGGCCGCAAGCCGGGCGCAGAATCGCGCGGACAGCGCAGAGCGAGCGACGCCGGAATGGGAATTGTCCGAGCCGACCGCCTGGGTCGACGATGAAGACGACATCTTTGCATTGCCGCCGGAAGAAGACACCTGTCCCGATTATGAGTCGTACCTGGAAGGCCACCGCATGTCCGGCGGGTCAGGGGAAGCGCTGTCGCACAGCGACTATCACCTGCTCGAAGCTGAGCTTGAGACCTTGCTGGGGCTAGAGCAGGAATTCGGCTACCTGCTGCCGGAGCAAAGCAAGCGCGTCGGAAATCTGGCGGATCGCCTCTTCATCGATCCAGAATCGCTGCGCGATGAAATGGAGGATGACTCCGACCAGGGCGGCACTTTTGATAACGGCCTTGACGACTTCGACGATGATCAGTCACCTTTCTGGAAAAACTGATTTTTGCGCGGCGTCAATGATTATGGTTGAGACTGCACCCCACGATGCAGTCTTCTTTTTCTTTACGATGACAGTGTTCTTATGAACAAACCGGTCAACTGTCGCTACTTCTACGGCGACTATTTCCGTGGCAAGAATAAAGAAGAGTGCCGTTTGTTGGCGGCGAATCCCACCAACGCCCACCCCTGGAAACGCAGTTACTGCGACGCCTGCCCAGTGCCAGAGATACTGATTGCCAGCAATTCGCGCGACCTGGCCTTGGAAGCGACAGTTGTAAAACGTTTCCTGCGCGGGCAAGTCCAGGTGACTTTTGCCGTCTGCACCAAACACATGGAGGAATTGGCCGACCCGCGCTTTTGTCCGAAGTGCGCCGAGGAGCAGCGGCGGTCGGCGGGAGGTGGCGCTTGAAGCGAGCGTTTGTGTTGAGCGGCGGCGGTTCGTTGGGCGCCATGCAAGTTGGCGCACTGCGTGTGCTGCTGGAAAACAAAATTGTCCCAGATCTGATCGTCGGTTGTTCCGTAGGCGCGCTCAACGGATCGTTCCTGGCGATGGCGCCAACGATGGCTGAGGTCGAGCGCGCTGCCCAGGTGTGGCGCAACGTTACCACCGAGCGCGTCTATCCCGGCGCCAAGATGTGGGTGGTATGGCGTTTTCTAAGTGGCCAGGATAGTCTGTACGATAACCGCAGCTTTTACGAGTTTCTACAAGCCAGCGGCTGTACGCCGGCGCTCACCTTCGGGGATCTGCAGAGCAGCAAACTCTATGTCACCGCCACCCATCTCCGCACCGGACAGTTGCACGTTTTTGGCGACGACCCACGCGACCGGGTTCTCGACGCCTTGATGGCAAGCACAGCGCTCACCCCCATGCACCCGCCGTGGGAGGTCAACGGCGAGCGCTACGTCGACGGCGGCACGGTCACGCCTTTACCGCTGCGCGTCGCCCTGGAACGTGACGCCACCGAAATCTACGCGCTCCATTTGCATCGCCCCGACAAGGAAGTCCGCACGCCGCGCCTGCGCGGGGTGACGGCGCTCATCAATCAGACCGTCAACACCATGCTTCGGCTTCAAGCCGACCATGACCTGCATCTTATCGAGACGGCGCGGCGTGTGCGGCTGCACTATTTGCCGTTGTGGACGGATGATCCGATCGAGCCGACTGACTTTGGTCATGCGCCCGCGCTGATCGAGCAAGGCTACGCACAGGCGGCGACGTTGATCGGGCGCGGCGACGATGCAACACTGGTGGATGCCGAGGCGGTGCACAATCATTGGTGGCAGGGTTGGCGGCTCCCTGTACAAGTTGACCGACAGTTGCATAATGAATGATACGTAATGAGTAATTGAGTAATGCGTGATTGAGTAATGCGGGATTAGTAATTACGCATCACGCATTACTCATCACCTCTCCCCGCTTGACCACACCTTCGACCAGATTCTCACCCAGCCAATAGACCAGATGACGATAGTCGGGCGCGTTGACGATCAGCACGTCCGCCTGTTTGCCTGCTTCCAGCGAACCCAGCCGGTCGCCCAGCCCGATCGCATAGGCCGCGTTGATCGTCGCTGCGTTGAGCGCTTCGGCTGGCGTCAGACGCTGGTAGCGGCAGGCAATCGCCATCACCAGCGGCAAGGAGAGGATGGGCGCCGAACCGGGGTTAAAGTCGGTCGCCAACGCCACCCCGGCCCCGGCTTCGATCATCGCGCGCACCGCGGCAAATCGGCCGCTGCCCAGGTGAAAATTGACGCCCGGCAGCAGCACCGCGAGGGTCGCCGACGCGCCGAGCGCCGCGATCTCGGCTTGTGGCGTGGCGTCGAGATGGTCGGCGGAAATGGCGTTTAACTCGATGGCCAAGGTGGTCCCGCCCAGCGCTACAAACTCGTCAGCGTGGATCTTGGGTCGTAACCCTAAGCGTTGGCCCGCTTCCAAAATGCGACGCGTCTGCCGCACATCGAAAACACCCGCTTCGCAGAAGACATCGTTGAAGAACGGGACGCCCGAAGCCGCGAACCGCGAGCGCGCCCACCAGTCGCGCACCGCCGGCAACAGCTCGTTACAGACGAGCTCGACATAAGCATCGGGAAGATCGGCATACTCCGGCGGGACGGCGTGCGCGCCGAGGAACGTCGGGACGATGTCAAGCGGCGCCGTTGCGGCAAGTTGCTCGATGGCCGCCAGCATCTTCAGCTCGTTGGCCGCGTCGAGGCCGTAGCCACTTTTGATCTCCACCGTCGTCGTCCCCAATTTCAGCAGCGCAGCAAGCCGGCGTTGCCCTGTCCTCACCAGGCTGTCGAGTGGGGCGGCGCGTGTGGCGCGCATCGTGGACAGGATGCCGCCGCCCGCGGCCAGCAGTTCCTGATAGGTGGCGCCTGCCAGCTTGCGCTCGAACTCGGCGACGCGCTCCCCGCCGAAAACGAGGTGCGTGTGGCAGTCCACAAAGCCCGGACAAAGCACCTTGCCGGTCGCATCCAGCCGCGTGCGCGGTGTATAGCGGGCGTTGAGCGCCGCAGCCGGGCCGATCTCCACGATCACGCCGTCGTCGACTGCCACCGCGCCATCCTCCATCAGCCCCACGTCGGCGAGTGCGGCGCCGCGCTTGGGGCCGGGCGCGGCGCAGGTTATCACCTGTGCGGCATTGGTGAGCAGCAGATCGATCGATTGGCGCATATTTTACACTCCTTCGTCGAGGTCGAGCAGCGTCGCCAGCAGCACGCGGCCGCCGGCGATGCACTCTGCTGCCAGGGTGAATTCGTCCGGCGCATGGCTGATGCCCCCTTCGCTCGGCACGAAGATCATCGCGTACGGGCAGAGTGCTGCCATGTTCATCGCATCGTGGCCGGCGCCGGAAGGCAGCGCGCGGTGCGGCAGGTCGAGCCGCACACAGGCGCGTTCGATGGCGGCCATCAGCCGTGGATCGGCCGGCGTCGGCTCCTTGCAATGGCCGTGCACCATCTGCGCGCCGCTTGCGGCGGCCGCATCGTGCAGCGCCTGTTCGGCGCGGTCGAGGGTCGTATTCGCCATGTCGCGGATTTCGACATCGAGCGTGACGTGGCCCGGGATTACATTCGGCGCGCCCGGCTGCACATCGATGCGCCCGATCGTGCCGACGATGCCGTGCGCAACCGCCACGTCGCGAACCGTCGTGATGAAGGGGGCGGCGGCCACCAGTGCATCGCGGCGGCGTTCCATGCGCGTCGTGCCGGCGTGATTGGCCTGGCCTTCAAAGGTGACATAATAGCGGCGGATGCCGACAATGCCTTCGACCACGCCGATGGGCGTGCGCGGTGACAGCAGTTGATCGCCCTGTTCGATGTGCAACTCCAGGAAGGCGGCAAGCGGCAGCGGCGGGTGGTTGGCGACCAGCGCGTCGCTGTCAAAGCCGCGTTCGGTCAGCAGCGCGCGCGTCGAGCCGCCATGCCACGCCGGACCGTCGAGCGCCTCGGCGGTGAGCCGGCCGGTGAAGGAGAGGCTGCCGAGCGGGCTGGCTGCGGTCGTCGCCTCTTCGGCGGCAAAGTTGAGCAGCAGCAGCGGGTGGCGCAACTTCACACCCTGGCTGCGCAGCGTGCGCACGCAGGCCAGCGCGGCCAGCACACCCAGCGCGCCGTCGAACGCACCGCCGCCGGGCACGCTGTCGGTGTGCGAGCCGAGCGCCAGCGCCGGCAGCGCCTCGCTTCCGGGCAGATAGCCGACGACATTGCCCGCGGCGTCGAGCGTCGCGCCCATGCCCAGCGCCTGCATCTGCGCCTGCACCCACTGGCGCGCGGCCAGGTCTGCATCGCTGTAGGCCATACGTTGCAGCCCGCGGCCTGCTTCCCGCCCGATCGCGCCGAGCGCGTCGAGGTCGGCCATCAACTGTTCACCGTCGAATGCGGCCAGCGAAGCGTGGGCATCGTGTAGCGGGTTGTCTGGTTGCTTCATGGGCGACTCACTCGTTTTGCGTGCACCGAAAGCTGCCCACAATTAGCGTGTAGACCTGCTCCAGCTCGTCTTGAAGATCGGCGCGCAGCGCGCCGCCGGTGCTGAGTAAAGCAATGGCGGCGCCGCAGGGGGTCCAGGTGGCGAGGTAGGCGTCGCCGATGCCTGCGAAGCGCGTTTTGATCGTGAGCGCGGGGTGCGTTCCGATTGTCAGCGCGTGCGACTCGATCGCGTCCACGGCGCGTTCGTAGGGCGGTTGGCGCTCCACCCAATCGGCAAGGGGCAGGCGCTCCGGGTTGTCATAAATTATCACCCACACACTCGGTCGCACCTGAAAGTGCTCTGCCAGCGAAGTGGGAAGGATGCCCTGGAACTGCCAATAGCGGCTGCCGACATTGGCCTGACTGGCCCCTTGCCCCCAGCCCGGCGGGAGGCGCAGCGAGAACGCTGCACGCTCGATCACCGGCCAGCCGGCTGCATCATCGACCGCGAAAAACTCTTCAGGCGTCGAGGCGTCGCCGGTGGGGTTCACCGCCGGATCTTCCGAGGCGAAGGTTGCCAGCACGGCTTCGGCGGCGGCCATGCACGCGCTGCGTTCAGTTGTTGCGCCAATCGGCGGCATCTGTAAGGCGATCCCTGCTGCGTAGCCGTTGAGTAGGGCGGTGTAGTACAAGAGGTCGGGAAAGTTGGGGCCGTTGTTGTGGATCAGCCAGCGCCACGCGCCCAGATCAAGTTCGCCGACGTACACAGCTTCACTCGACCCGCGACGCAAGGTGAGCGTGCAAGGATCGAGGGTGGTATGAACCAGCGCAGGTTCGTCAGGATCATCGACATAACGCCAGGTTGCGGTATTGTAGGCAAGCTCGATGAGAGGCTTGCCGGCGTAGGCGGTTTCGCCGCGCCAGGTGGCGAGCGGCGGGCTGATCAGCGGAGAAGCCGGCGACGCGACCGGGCGAAGCGTCGCCGCATCTGCACAGCCGGCAGCCAGCCACAAGCAGAGGAAAAGCGCCGAGAGTGTACGTAGCTGCATCTGTGCTCCCCTTCACCCCACGGCCCAATCCACAGTTCCCTTGCCCGGCCAGCCGAGGCCGATGCGGCCACGCTCTTTGTCGACCGTGACGATCTCGACGTCGATGATGTCGCCCACCGTCAAGCGTTCCCCGCGTGGGAGCTGGGATCGATGCAGCAGGCCGTCCTGTTTGACGCCGATATCGACGAAAGCGCCAAAATCGACGACGTTGCGCACCGTCCCTTGCAGCGTCATGCCCGCGACCAGGTCGTCCATCGAAAGCACATCGTGGCGCAAAATCGGCGGGGGCACGTCCTCGCGCGGGTCACGGCCCGGACGCACGATCTGCTCCAGGATGTCGGCCAGCGTCGGCTCGCCAGTCTCCAGCTCCGCGGCCAGCGCGGCGAGCGGCCTGGCTTTACGCAGCGCGTCGAGCCTGATCTGGCGTTCGACCACCGGCGTGTGCAGGGTGATGCCCGCCAGCTTGAGCACCCTGCGCGCCACCGCGTAGCTCTCTGGGTGGATGGCGCTGGCGTCGAGCGGTTCGTCGCCTGCGCGCACGCGCAGGAAACCGGCGGATTGTTCGAAGGCTTTGGGGCCAAGCCCTGTTACTTTCTTCACCGCCGCGCGTGTGGCAAACGGGCCATGTTCGTTGCGGTGGGCGACGATATTGCCCGCCAGCTTCGGCCCGATGCCGGCCACGTGGGTCAACAGCGCGGGCGACGCCGTATTGACATCGACGCCGACGCGGTTGACTACACTCTCCACCACGCCGTCGAGCGCGCCGGCCAATGCCTTCTGATTGACATCGTGCTGGTAGAGGCCAACGCCAATCGATTTGGGGTCGATCTTGACCAGTTCGGCCAGCGGATCCTGCACGCGGCGTGCGATTGAGACCGCGCCGCGCAGGCTGACATCGAGATCGGGCATTTCGGCGCGCGCCAGCGGGCTGGCGCTGTAGACGCTGGCGCCGGCCTCGTTGGTGATGAGGTAATGGAGGGGCGAGGGGCGAGGGGCGAGGGGCGGTGAGGCTAGAGATTGGGAGATTGGAGATTCAGCGATTGGCGATTGGCGATGTATGGCGCCTTCTCCTTGTCTCCTTGTCTCCCCCTCTCCCAGCCTCTGGATCAACGCCGCTGCTAACTGTTCCGTTTCGCGCGACGCCGTGCCGTTGCCGATCGAAATGAGCGTGACGCCGTGGCGTTGCACAAGGTCGGCCAGCGCGGCGAGCGACTCGCGCAGTTGTTTCTGCGGCGGGTGTGGGTAGATCGTCGTCGTCTCCAGCACCTTGCCCGACGGGTCGATGACGGCCACCTTGCAGCCGGTGCGAAAGCCGGGGTCAAGGCCGAGGACGACGTGTTCGGCCAGCGGCGGCTGCGTGAGCAGGCCACGCAAGTTGGCGCCAAAGACGTGGATGGCATGAGCATCGGCTGTTTCGGTCAGCGCGGTGCGCACGTCGCGTTCGATAGCGGGCAACAGCAATCGCTTAGCGCTGTCCTCAGCCGCCAGCTTGAGTTGCTCCGCCCAGGGGGAAAGTGGATGGTCGGGAAAGATATTCTGGATGGACTGCTGCCAGTCGCGCGCGGGGATGTCCACGCTGACGCGCAGCACCTTCTGCGTCTCGCCGCGGTTGATGGCGAGCACCTGGTAGGGCTTGAGACGGTCGATGCGGCTGTTATAGTCGTAGTAGAGCGTGTAGACGCCCTTTTCGTCGACGCCGCCCTCGATGCGCGTGACCGTGAGCGTGGCAAAGCGCATCGCCTTCTCACGCGTTTGACGGCGCACCTCGGCGTGGTCGCTGATCGTCTCGGCGACGATATCGCGCGCGCCGGCACAGGACATCGCCCACAGTAGGCGCCGTCGGTGAGAAATGGCTGCGCGGCCGCTTCCGGGCCATCGCCTCTGCGCTGCTGCGCCAGGATGAGGTCGGCGAGCGGCTGCAAGCCCCGTTCGCGGGCGATGCTGGCGCGCGTGCGTCGTTTGGGTCGATAGGGCTGATAAAGGTCTTCGAGCGCGGTCAGAGTTTCGGCGGCGTGGAGGTGCGCCTCCAGCTCCGGCGTCAGCTTTTCCTGTTCGCGAATCGAGGCCAGGATCGTGGCGCGGCGCTCGTCGAGCGCGCGCAGTGACGCCAACAACTGCTCAATGGCGCGGATCTGCTCTTCGTCGAGGCCGCCGGTCATCTCCTTGCGATAACGGGCGATGAAAGGCAGTGTGTTGCCCTCATCCAACAGTTGCACAGTGACCGCGACATTGCGTTCCGCCAGGGCAAGTTTAGCGGCAATGCGGGCTGGGTAGGTAGGTGTATGTATAGACATAATGCGTAAAGTGTCCAGTGAATAGAGGTAGCGTTTGGGCGCGAATGCGCGGGGGCATTGTCGCACAAGGGGTGGCTCTGGAAAAATTGGGGTCAGGATAACTGGGTCAAGAGGACAACTGTCCTCCTGACTGTACAGAACTGCTTCAGCAGTCGTCGCTAGAAATCGGCGACGATTGCATAACGTTCGTCGGCGACCTTGCCGCCCCAAAGCTCCTCGTGCTTGCTCAGGTCTTCAACCCGCATCTGTGCGGCAGAGGCGGGCAAGGCTTCTACAACCTGCCACGCGTGGAGACCCGCATCTGTGTGCCAGCACCCTTCGATCAGGACCAGACGGCCGCCCGGAGTGAGCAGATCGACCCAGCGCCGGAGCACGTTGGCTGGTTCGGGCAGCGTCCAAAGCACGTGGCGGCAAATGACAACGCCATAGCGATGCGCAGGCAGCAACGGCGCGGCTGCATCCATCCTTTTGAAGGTGATATGCTGGCCCATCGACTGCGCTTTTGCCTGCGCCTGGGCGAGCATGGCGGGTGAAAAGTCGATCCCCGTGACCGCGTGCCCGAGTTTAGCCAGCACGACGCTGAGCGAGCCGGTGCCACAGCCTACATCCAGCACCGTGGTGGGAACCGACGGCAGCCACTGTGCAAGGTGAGTGGTCCACGCCGCCAGCACCACTGGATCGCGCAGCCCGTGATCCGGCATCTCGTCAAATGTTGCGGCAAGTTCGTCCCAATCGTCACGCGCTTCCTGCTGCTTCTGGTGAGCGTCTGCATCCATTATTTTCCCCCTTCAGCACGGGGGGCGCATCAAAAATGTGGAGCGCCGCTTCTTGAGGCGCTATTATGCGTTACTTTACCATCTATGGTAGAATTACTGCAGAAAGCCGCACGCAGACGGTGGCTCAGATGCACACGCTGGGTCTGCTCTGAATAGCTTTTCTCCATTCTCCTCTATCGATGCCAACAATCCCCTCCACGGCAGGCGGCATGGTGCATCTTCCCTCACGGGAGAGATGACAGGCGTTTTAGTTGCCGGTAAAGTGAACGAGCGATGTGTGTGCTGGTTTCGGCAATGCGTGTGCGTACCCGGGTTGCGTGGCGTATGGTATTTATAGCGCTGGCGGAAGATTTTTTTGATTCGACAGGGGGAACGGCGAAAATTGGCGATAAAGTGCGGGCAGAGTTATCCGTATGGCGGCGTACCGGCGTGTGAGGGCGAGATTGTCAAGAAACTTGAATTAGGCGCCAAGAAGCCACAGTTCCTGGTGAATTTTGAGGTGCGCCCGAAGGTTTATAAGTCTTTTTATTTGACCGAGCGTGAATTAACCGCTATCAAAGCAGGATAGGCGCCTTTGCTCCGGCAGAGACTCGCTTTGACGCAACGACTTGCTCGTCACAGCAAGAGAGGAATACAACGTGGTGGAAAAGGCAAAACGAAAACGATTCACACAGGCGGAAGCTAAGATCGTTGGTGAAAAGCTTGGGATCGACTGGAAGGAGTTCAATGTCAAGCAATTCTGCTTTGGCATGAACGCCGAACTTGCCGATGGAATCTACAATCCACTGACCAATTTTGCCACGGATGACCCCATTTTGGTAGGCAAGGTCGTGCGCTCGCACCTGAACGAGTCTCCCGACTATTATACGCAGTGGGCGGAGATGGAAAAAGCTGCCGCCGATGACAATCGTTGACGACAGCCTGATCGCGTATTAGGCAGTCGGACGGCGATCTCCTGGACGCCCCAAGCTTTCTCGACAAAGACGCAGACGCAAACCTGCCGCCGGCATCAATGAAATCATTATGCGGTGGCAGGTTTGCTGTGGTTGCCGCCAACGGTGGCGTTAGATATACCTCGTGCATGGCTATACTGGAGGGGCGAGGTCGACTTATGCAGGGAAATGATACGCCATTTTCCTGATGAGTTGCCCCCAGGTAGACCTTATGATAGATAGGACAGGATCATATAGTTCGAAACTGAGGAGCCCTAGCCTTGCAAATTACACTGCTTGTGCCGATCTATTTCATTGTTGTCGTCCTCACCTCGTATGTCGCGTATCAGACATGGTTGCATCGACGCACCCCAGGCGCACGTGAGTTGACTTTTCTGATGGTCGCGGCTGCGTTGTGGGCGTTGGCGGATGGGTTGGCGCTGGCGGCAAGCGCGTTATGGGCAAAGATTTTTTTCTCGAAAATCAGCCATCTCGGTATTCAGGCCGTTCCGGTTTTTTTCCTGTTGTTTGTCCTCAGCTTTACAAATTATTCTCCTTCTTTGACGCGACGAGGACGCAGGCTACTCTGGCTTATTCCGCTCTTGGCCCTTGTGGCGGTATTCGTCAATGAGTGGCATTACCAATTCTGGTCTGAAATAACTTCAGTAGAAACTTCCTATGGCCTGGAGTATAAATATCAACATGGCATCTTATTCTGGATCGCCACTGTTTATTCTTACATCCTGATTTTGCTGGGGACCTTGTTATTGGCGCGCTACACGCTTGCCAGCGTCCACCTCTATCGACGGCAGGCCATCGTCATAATGATGGCTGCTCTCATTCCATGGCTCACCAACTTCGCATATCTGCTGGGCATCACGCCGTGGCCGTGGCTTGACTTGACGTCGCTTGTATTTTCGCTGACCAGTTTATTGCTGGCATGGGCGATCCTGAAGTTAGGCTTGCTGAATATTTTGCCCATGGCGCGCGCACAATTGATCGAGTGCATGAATGAAGGCATGCTCGTCGTCGATACGCGCAATATCATTGTGGACATCAATCCCGCCGGCGCGCATTTGTTGCAAACCGATGACGCTGCCATAGGCCAGCCGCTCTTCACCGTCAGCGATGCGGGCGCCTTGCTTGCCCATCAGATCAGCCGCTTAAGCCAGGCCGGGTCGGTGGTCGAGGTGGTGATGCCTTCGGGCGCGAACCTGCAGGTGCGCTCCTCTGCGCTAAGAAACAAGCACGACCGTGCGCTGGGCACATTGCTGCTGCTTCATGATATCACCGACAGCAAACGCGCCGAGCAGGAACTCCGCAGCAGTGAGGAGCGCTATCGCATTCTTTACACAAAGACGCCTGCCATGCTGCACTCACTCGACCGCAAGGGACGCATCATCAGCGTCACCGATTACTGGTTGGAGCAGATGGGTTATACGCGCAACGACGTGATCGGCCATGAGAGCACGGAATTCATGACCGCGGCGTCGCGGCAACGCGTCGGCGCCGCAGATGCGCCCGCTTTGCTTGCCGATGCTGCCCTCAAGGATGTTCCCTACGAATTTTTGCGGCGCGACGGCGCTGTGATCGAGACGCTGGTCTCGTCTGTAGCCGAGCGCACCACAGAAGGACATGTGGTGCGCTTCTTGATGGTGATGCAGGATGTCACCGAACGCAACCAGGCGTGGCGCGAACTGCAAGAGAGCGAACAGCGTTATCGCACGCTCATCGACTACGCTCCCTTTCCGGCGTTGGTCACCTCCCTTGCGACTGGCAGTGTGCTTTACAACAATGCATCTGCAGAGGCGCTCTTTGAGATCCAAGGACTGCCGCCCGACAGTAAAATTGCCCGCAACTTCTACGTTGAGGTTGACGATCGCCAGCGTTTGCTGCAGAAGCTGAGCACTGAGCAGCGCGTCCTCAACGCTGAGATGCAAATGCAGACGGCTACAGGACGCCGGCTGTGGGTGTTGCTGTCAGCCATCTCCATGGAGTTTGGCGGCGAGCCTGCAATCTTCGGCATCTTTAACGATATCACCGAGCGCAAGCGGATCGACGAGCAATTGCGCGAGAATGAGCGCCGCTATCGGCTGTTGGCGGAAAATGCATCGGATATAATCTGGATGCTGGGGCTTGATTTGCAAATTCTCTATTGCAGTCCTTCGTTGACGCGCCTTACCGGCCATGCATTAGAAGATGTTGTTCGACATAATTTTGACTCCCTGATGGCGCCTGGCTCACTCGAACAGATAGAGGCGATTGTAGGGCGCTTAGTGACTGACGCCAGCAGCGGCAATGCGACGCCCATGCTGACGATGGACCTTGAAGTGCAGTGTCAAGATGGCAGCCGTCTCTGGACGGACACCACCCTTCAAGTTATGTATGATGACCAGCAGCCGATTGGCATTTTGGGCGTCACGCGCGATATCACGGCGCGGCGCGACGCCCAGGAGGCGATGCGGCTGGCAAAAGAAGCTGCCGAGGCGGCCACGCAGGCGAAGAGCGAATTCCTCGCCAACATGAGCCACGAAATCCGCACCCCGATGAACGCCATCATCGGCATGACCAGCTTATTGCTCAGTACGCCGCTCACCGCGGAGCAATATGACTTTGTGGAAACGGTGCGCACGAGCAGCGACAACTTGCTTTCGCTTATCAACGACATTCTCGACTTTTCCAAAATCGAATCCGGCAAGCTGGAGCTGGAGCAGCATCCCTTTGTCTTGCTGCCCTGCATTGAGTCGGCGCTCGACCTGATTTCAGTGCAGGCGGCGCGCAAGCAACTCGAACTTACCTACGCGCTGCACGGCGCCGCGCCCGACCAGGTGATCGGCGACGCCACGCGTCTGCGCCAGGTGCTGGTTAATCTGTTGAGCAACGCCGTCAAGTTTACAGACCGCGGTGAGGTCAATGTTCGTCTGACCGCGCAACGTGTAACAGAAACAGAGGCAGGGGAAAATACGCTGCCGCTCTATTCCCTCCATTTTGAGGTGCAGGATAGCGGCATTGGCATCTTGCAAGATCAACAGCCGCTGCTTTTCCAATCCTTCAGCCAGTTGGACGCCTCCACCACGCGCCGCTTTGGCGGCACTGGCCTCGGCCTGGCAATCTCGCGGCGGCTGATCGAGTTGATGGGCGGCTCCATCTGGGTGGAGAGCGAAGGAGTCGGGCATGGCTCGACCTTTCACATTGCCCTGACGCTGCCGGCCCTGACCGGCCTTCCCCAATGCCGGTGGACTCGCTGGAAACGCTGCTGGGCAAGCGCGCGCTCATCGTCGATGACAGTCTCACCAATCAGAAAATTTTGAGTCACCACCTGTTTCAGTGGCAGATGAAGGCGACTGCGGTCTCCTCTGCTGCGGCTGCGCTGGCCGCGCTCGCGCAAGGGGATGCCTTTGATGTCGTCCTGCTTGATTTGCAGATGCCTGAAATGGATGGGCTGATGCTTGCCGCCGAAATCAGGCGCCGTCCCAGCGCAACCGCACCCCACCTGCTGCTGCTGACTTCGATGGACTTTGACGCGGATCAGGCTCGCTCCTCCGGCGTTGCCGTCTCCCTTCGCAAACCTGTCAAACCTGCCTTGTTGCGCGAGGCGTTGCTCACCCTGTGGCAGCACAGCCAGACGGAGGCGAAAGAGACAACGGGCGTCCAGTGGGATCCGCAGATGGCGGAAAAGCGGGCCGCTGCGCATTCTGGTTGCCGAAGACAACCTTGTCAACCAAAAAGTCATCCAGACAATGTTGGGGCGTCTGGGCTACCGCGCCGATCTTGTCAGTGACGGCTTGCAAGCGGTGGAGGCGTTGCAACGCCAGATGTACGACGTCATCATGATGGATGTGCAGATGCCAGAAATGGACGGCGTCGAGGCTACGCACGCCATCCGTCACGAACTTTCCCTCGCTCGCCAGCCCTATATTATCGCGATGACAGCCAACGCCTTTGCGGATCAGCGGCGCACTTATCTGGAAAGTGGCATGGACGATTATGTGAGCAAACCGGTGCAGCCACAGATGCTGCTCGCTGCTTTGAAACGCATCCCCCTGCCCGCGGTGTAAGCCGTCTCCAACGGAGAGTAGTCAGACTGCGCGGTAACACCCCTTGCATCACCTCATCTTTGACGAAAGCGCACGAATGCGTTACGATAACAACCATTGATTGGGAAGCGCCCCCGCCCATTCAATCTGTTATAAATTTTTATCCATCCCAATCATTGCTCCTAAATTCATGAAACGAACGCAACGCCCGTCTCCATTATCGAGACCTGTAACCCGACCTGGACTCGCCTTTCAGCCTGATGCAGGGAACCAATTCTTCGGCGGCATTGCGGCATTGGCCGACATGCTGGCGCTCACCCTCGGCCCCACCAGCGGGCCTGTGATGAGCTACGACGAGACGCGGCGCAAGGTGGAGGTGCTCGACGATGCCGCCACCACGCTGCGGCGCATCCTCGGCCTGGGCCGCCCCGATCTCGATGTCGGCGCCATGCTGTTGCGCGGCGTCGTCTGGCGCTTGGAACAACAGGTGGGCGATGGCGGCGCGACGGCTGTCGTCCTCATGCGCGCGTTGATCGAGGAAGGGATGCGGCAGGTGACCTCAGGCGCCAACGCGATGCGCCTGATCGAAGGGATGCGGCGCGGCGCTGCCATCGCCCTGGATGCACTCCATGCCCAGAGTTCCCCTGTGACAGGGGAGCGCAGCCTGGCTGCCGTCGCCCGCGCCGTGATGCAGGACGACGATCTGGCTGCGGTACTAGGCGAAATGAGCTATCTGCTTGGCGCCGATGGGCACCTGCAGATCGAGTCCTATGTAGCGCCTTACCTGGAACGCCAGTATCTTGGCGGCGCCCACTATGGCGCTGAGATCGGCAGCATGTACTTCTACACGGAACCGGAGCGCAAACGCACGGTGTTATCTTCGCCGGCCGTCGCTCTGCTCGACAAGCCGCTCAACGACGCCGAGCAAGCCGTTGCCTTGCTGGAAGCCGCTATCAACGCCGGCCGTAAATCGCTGCTGATCATCGCGCCCGACGTGTCGGGCCTGCGCTCAACCTGCTGGTGACCAACCACATGCAGCCGGCTGACAAACGGAAACTCATCATTCTGGCAGTTAAGCCGAAAGCAGTGGGCGACGAACGGCGTTTTGCGTTGCAAGACCTGGCCGCAATGACCGGCGCCGCTGTTTTGGGGGAAATTGGCGCGCGGACTGCGCGCACTGCACGCGCCGAAGATCTCGGCATTGCCCAGCGCGTCGAATTCGCCGACCGCAACCTGGTGGTGACGATGGAAGGCGAGCGACGCAGCGTCATCCAGCAGCAGATCGTCGATCTGAGCAACCGTCTGGCGCACACGCCCTATGACGACGACGAACGCCCGATTTTGACGCGGCGGCTGGCTGCCCTCACCGGCGGGATCGGCGTGCTCAAGATTGGCGCCTATCACCAGCCCGCACGTGATTTGCGCCGCGCTCAGGCCGAACGCGCCTGGAAAGTCCTCTCCGCGGTGCAGCGCGGCGGGGTCGTGGCTGGCGGCGGCGGCGCACTCTTGCATTGCCAATCCGCGCTTTTGGCCGCGGCTGTCCACGAACCCGAAGCCGACTGCGAGCTTGGGATGCGCGTCCTTGCTCAAGCACTGCTGGCGCCCCAGCGCCAGATCCTGACCAACGCAGGCGTGACCGCGCCGGCTGTCTATCTCCAGCGGCTTGTGGAAATGGGCGCGCCCGCGGCTTACGATGTCGCATCCGCTGCCATCGTCGATGCGCAACGCAGCGGCCTGCTGGATGCCACTGATGTCGTGGCGGCTGTGTTGCAAGCGGCCGTCAGCGGCGCCATCATGATGCTCAGCACCGACGCCATCGTCTATCATCGCAAGCCACAACAAAGTTTTACACCTTAAAGATACGCATATGCCCGTAATCCTTTCTTTGACTCAAGATCGTGAAGGTCTCTGGGCGCTCGGCCCAGAAGGTCTCTTTCGTTTGGCCGACGGCGACCTGACGGCAACCTCGCAGCCGGACGCGCAACCAGCCTGTTGTTTTTACGACGGTGAACGCATGTTGGTGGGCGGCGCCACGCATGGCGTCGCCTATGCCACGCCCGACGGCGGCTGGCAGGCCGGCTGGCTGGATGGCGTCACCGCGCCGGTCGTCTATCTCGCGCCCGACCCGGACCAAATGCACAGCGGCGTCATTCTTGCGGGCACCGCTGGCGGCGGCGTGCTGCGCAGCACGAACTGGGGACGGCACTGGAGCGTTTGCAATTTTGGACTGTTTGACTTTGACGTGCTGACGTTGGCGTGGGCGCCGGTGCAGCCGGCTGGGGCGTGGCCGCCGGTGCAGGTGGTTTTCGCCGGCGCGTTGGGCGGCGTCTATCGCTCGCCCAATGGCGGTCGCGGCTGGAAGCAGGTTGCCACTACGCCCGCGCCGGTGTTGTCGCTGGCAATTGCCGCGGATTTCCATCAGGGCGGCGCGGTGCTTGCCGGCACAGAAGGCGCTGGCCTGTGGCGGTCGCACGACGGCGGCTATACCTTTGCCCCGGTCGCGGGTGCGCCTGCTGTCGTCAACGCGTTGGCCGCCCTGCCGGATGGCTGGCTGCTCAGCGATGCGGAACGCATCTGGCGCTCGGACGATGATGGCGTGACGTGGACTGCCACGGATCAACCTCCCGCGTTCACGTTCCTCCCCACCGCACAGGGCGTGGCCGCAGGCGGCATGGAAGGCGTTTTCTGGGTCAAGTAGGGACGTATGACGCACTTTGCCGGATTCCGCCCATCACTTGCATTTCACACCAACATCCTAACCATTTTTCCTGGTTTCCAACCCTGGAGCCTGCCTAAACTGGCGCGCTGGGCGGTGGAGCAAGGCTTTGCTGGCCTCGAAGTGGGGCCAGCCGTGCCGCTGAAGCCAGCCGACTTTGCCGAGGCGCGGCGCATCGGCGCGCAGATCTTCTGTCTTACCTACGGCCGCAATGTGTTGGCCGGCGATCCCGACGAGCGCGCCCTGCACCAACACAACGTGCTCGAACGGCTGCGCTTTGCCCGGCGGCGAAGGCATCCCGCTCGTCGTGCTGGCAACAGGGCGCGCGCCCGGCAAGAGTCTGCGCGCCAACTTGCCGGACGTGGTGGCGTGGTTCTCTGAACAGGTGCTGCCCCTGGCGCGCGCCGGCAACGTCACCGTCGCTGTGGAAAACTGTCCGGCGGTCGGCAACATCGCCACCAGTCCGGCCATGTGGCACGAACTCTTTGACAAAGCCCTGCCCGATTTGAATCTGACCTTTGATCCCAGCCATCTGGTCTGGCAGTTTGTCGATCCCTACGCTGCCGTACGCGACTATGCCCCGCGCGTGCGCCACGTGCATGTCAAAGACACGCGCGTCGACCGCGACCGTCTTGCCCGCGAAGGCATCGACGGCGATGGCTGGTGGCGCTACACCTTGCCGGGGTGGGGCGAACTCAACTGGGCGACGTTGCTCGCCGAACTCCAGCGCGTCGAATACGCCGGTTGCCTCAGCATCGAGCACGAAGACGCGGTCTGGGATCGCTCCGAAGGGCAGATTCTTCAATCGCTGCTGCTGAGCAAGCGTTACCTCGAACAGTTTCTGGCCGATCCGGTCGATGTGCCCGCGGTGGAGGCGGTCGCGCCGGAAAAAGTAGCCGGTGTGAAACCGATTTGAGGGGCGAGTTGCGAGTTGCGAGGGGCGAGAGTTTGTCTCCCTGTCTCCCCATCTTACTCACCAAGGATCACCAAAATGACTACAAAGATCCGCGTCGGCTTCATCGGCGCTGGACGCATGGCTCATCTTCATGCCAACTTGATCGCAGAGGAGGCGGATGTGCAGATTGCGGCGGCGGCCGACGTCGATGCCGCGCGCGGCGCTGCCTTTGTCCAGAAGTGGGGCGGCGTCGCCTTTTCCGACCACCGCGCCATGCTGGAGCAGGCGCCGCTCGACGCGGTCTACATCTGCACGCCCACCACGCAGCACGCCGCGATCGGGCTGGATTGCCTGTCGTACGGGGTGGCGCTCTATGTCGAGAAGCCGCTCGACCTCGACCTGCGCCTGGCGCGCCGCTTTGTCGAGGCTGCTGAAGCAGGCCAGACGCTTGCCATGACCGGCTTGCAGTGGCGTTACAGCGAGGCCTATCGTCGCGCGGAAGAGCTGATCGGCGATGCGCCAATTGCCCTCGTCAACTTGCGCTGGTACTGGACGCGGCCGCCGATCCGCTGGATGTGGGATCGTGCGTTGGCTGGCGGGCAGATTGTCGATCAGAACATCCACCTGGTCGATGTCGGCAGCGCGTTGGCCGGGGACGTCACCACGGTCTACGCGGCATACAACGCGCGCCAGGTCAACCAGGAGCCGGAGTTCGCCAACTGGGATGGCTACGCACTTACGCTGCATTTTGCGCGCGGTGCGGTCGGCGTCTGCGCCGGTGCGTATGCGCTTTTCCCTGAGATCCAACTTGGGCCGGCAGCCGACTTTTGCCTGCGCGACCGCATGGTGCGCATCACTGACAAATATGTGCAGCTTTACACGCCCGCCGGGGTCGAGACGTGGGAGAATACAGAGCCGCTGCATCGCGGCGCCAACCGTGCCTTCCTGGCTGCGGTGCGCACGCAGGATGGCGCCTTGATTCGGACGCCGTTGCGCACCGGTCTGCTATCGACGGCTACCGTACTGGCCGCCAATCGTTCCGCAGCTACTGGCGCACCGGTGAACGTAGCGACATTTTTAACCGCGGAGAGTGCATAATGGCGTTGAATTCTGCCCAACCCACGGTGGCGCTTGTAGCGATTGCGCGGCCCACCTTCGACGCACCGCTTGCCCACTCGGTGGCGGATGGTGTGCTGGAGCAATTGACGCAAGCCGGTATCACGGTTGTCGGGTCAGGCCGCGCCTTGATCATGGATGGGGAGGGCGCGCAACGCGCTCACGCCGCACTCCAGCAAGCCACGTTTGATTTGCTGATCTTGTTGCAGGCCAGTTTTGCCGACAGCAGCATGGCCGTGGAATTGGCGCAGATTGCGTCTGCGCGCCAGGCGCCGGTGCTGTTGTGGGCGACGCCCGATGCACGTGAGGGCGGGCGGCTGCGCCTGAACAGCCTCTGCGGCATCAATCTCGCCGGCCATGCCCTGATGCTGCGTGGCATTGCCTACGACTACCTGCTGTCCCCTGCCGCTGCACCGGACGCGCTGGAGACAATCGTGGTGCTGGCGCGTGCGGGTCGCGCGCGGCGCAAGCTGCGCGACGCCACGATCGGCGTCGTCGGCGAGCATCCGGCCGGCTTCGATACCTGCGTTTACGACCCGGCCGATCTCGCATCGCTCTTTGGCGTGCGCGTAGCGCCTGTGGCCCTGGCCGATGTGTTGGCGCAGGCCGCGGCGGCCCCGGAGACAGCGCGCGATAGGTTTGTGACGCGCGTCACCACCATCGCGCCGAATGTCGAGCAGTTGGACGTGAGCGCGGTGCGCGGTACGGCCGGCGTCTATCACGCGCTGCGCGAACTGGCGGACCGGGAGGCGCTGGCCGGGGTGGCGGTGCGCTGCTGGCCGGAGTTTTTCACCGAGCTGGGCTGCGCCGCGTGTGGCGCCATGAGTGTGCTCAACGAGGAACAGTGTCCGGCGAGCTGCGAGGCGGATGTCAACGGCACGGTCACGTCGCTGCTGCTGCAGGCGCTGAGCGCGCAGCCGGTCTTTATCACCGACCTCGTTTCCATCGAAGCGGCGAGCGACAGCGCGGTGCTCTGGCACTGCGGCCTGGCGCCAGTGAGTATGGCCGATCCGCAGCGAGATTCTGGGCACAGTTCACAGCAATCGCAAGCTGCCGCTGCTCTTCGAGTTCCCGCTCAAGCCCGGCCGCGTCACGCTTGCGCGCCTGCATCGCACGGCGCTGGATAACGGCACAGCCGGCTATCAACTTGTCATCGGCGGCGGCGAGATGATGCGCGCGCCCAAGAGCTTCACGGGCACGAGCGGCGTGCTACGCTTCGACCGGCCGGCGACGGAAGTGCTCGATACGATCCTGCGCATGGGGCTGGAGCATCACGTCAGCATCGTCTACGGCGACTACCGGGCGGAGTTGCGCAGCTTTGCCCGGCTGGTGGGGCTGGAGGTGGTGGAGCTGGCTTGATCGTGACAAGACAATCAAGTCTTTTGCATCCAGTCAACGACGTACTGCGCAAACTGTTGAAGCATATCCAGTTGATGCAAGTTGCGATACACTTCGTCCCAGTCGATTCCCAGGTATTCGTGAATCAAAATATTGCGAAATCCGGCAATGGGCGCTAAGGCGCGAGCAAAATCCGATGGCAGGACTTGTAGCTCAGCCATGCGCAGAATACCTTCATAGTAGTCAGCCGGTTTCTGCGCATCTTCCAGCACAATGATCCGATTGCAGATGTCGATGCAGCACTGAGCGGCGACTTCCAGGTTTCGCTCTACAATATCACGCAAAAACGGATCTGCATCAAAATCACTGCGAGCCATGCCGGTAAATGTTGCCAGCCTCTGCAAGCGCTCGTTGAGTTCGTTCAAGCGCCGCTCGATACCGTTGAATTCGCTCACTGGTGCGTCCCTTTTGCTGGTAAATCTGTTGACGCTGCTGGCGCAGGATCGGAAGGTAGTCGCCGTAGCGGCTCAGCACCGTTGCTTCATACTCTACGCGAATGGCTTCGGTGCGCTTGTACAGACAGCGACCGTGTGCGATCACATGATAAGCCAGCTCGACCGGAATACGGTTCAACCACACGACATCGACGTGACCTGGCGCAACAGGGGCTAATTCCTGTCCGGTCGCCACCAGCAGGCGGGCGATTGCATGGGCAAAGGCGGCGCGTATACCGGCGCCGTCTGCGTCATGATCGAGCAGAAGCGCAAAATCGTAGTCGCTTGCAGGACCGGCTTTCCCGTCCGCACGCGACCCAAACAGATAGATGATCTGGATGGCCGGTTGTTCCGTGACGATCTGTTCAAGATCCGTCATAGCCAGGAAGTTTGTCTGAACCATTTGCAAAGTGACCCGTATCATGTAAACACACTGCGTCGATGCCTGTCTGACCGGCGTCAGCGTCATTATACGCACGAACTGCACAATCGCACCAGCACCCGCGGAGAAAGAGAGAAATCATGAACTTCATCTTTTTCATGCCCGACGAACTGCGCGCCGAAAGTGTTGGCTGCTACGGCCACCCGTTGGTGCAGACGCCCAATCTCGACGCGCTGGCCGCGCAGGGGACGCGCTTTGACCAGTGCCACGTGCAGCACACCGTCTGCACGCCCTCGCGCTGCAGCATGATGACGGGCTGGTATCCACACGTCGGCGGCCACCGCACGCTCTGTCATTTGCTGCGCCCGCACGAGCCAAATCTGCTGCGCTGCCTCAAGCAGGCCGGTTACGACGTGCGCTGGTACGGCAAGAATGACCTGCTGGCGCCGGGCAGCTTCGCCGAGAGCGTGACCGAGGCGCGCACGTTGGGCGGCAAGGCTTTTGGCCCGCCCGCGTATGCGCAAGACGACCCGCGGCGCTTCAGCTTTCTCTGCGAGCCATACCGCGCGCCGCTGGAGCAGCACACCGACTACGCCAATGTCATGGCCGGCATCGACTTCCTGCGCAGCCGGCCGCAGCAGCCCTTCCTGCTCTACCTGCCGCTGATCTTCCCGCATCCGCCTTACAGCGCGCCCGAACCGTGGCATTCACAGGTCGACCCGTCGGCGATCGACGACCTGCGCCCGGCTGATCTGCCCAACCGGCCCGCCTACCACCGCCTGATCCGCCAGACGCGCGGGCTGGATCTGCTCGAACCGATGGATTTTCAGCGCATCAATGCCGTCTATCTCGGCATGACCTCGTTTATCGACCATCTGCTAGGGCTGCTGCTCGACGCGCTGGCCGGCAGCGGGCTGGAGGAGGAGACGGCGGTCTTCTTCTTCTCCGACCACGGCGACTGGGCGGGTGACTACGATCTGGTGGAGAAGTGGCCGAGCGCGCTGGAGGATGCGCTGACGCGCGTGCCACTTGTTGTGCGGCTGCCTGGCGGCGCGTCCGGCCATGGGGTGCAGGAGCCCGTCGAACTGCTCGATATCTTCGCCACCGTGCTGGGGCTGGCGGGCGTCGAGGCGCAGCACACGCACTTTGGCCGCAATCTGACGCCGCAACTGCATGGCGCGACCGGCGATCCAACGCGGATTGTCTACGCGGAAGGCGGGTACGCGCGCCACGAGCCGCACTGCTTCGAGGGGGATACGCGGCGCGACCAATTTGCGCGCGACCCGAACCATCTCTACTATCCCAAAGGCTACGTCCAGCAGGAGCATCCGCTGAGCGTGGCGCGCGCGACGATGGTGCGCAGCGCCGGCGCCAAGCTGATCTACCGCGCCACCGGCGAGAGCGAGCTCTACGACCTCAGCGCCGATCCCAGGGAGCTTGACAATCTCTACGGCCAGCCACAGGCGGACGCACTTCAGCGTGAACTGGAGCGGAAGCTGCTCAACTGGCTCACCGAGACAAGCGATGTCACGCCCTTTGCTGAAGACCCGCGCGGTTTCAGCACACCTGTCCCGTAGCCCTGGCAGCGGCTCGCGCAACAGAGCGCGCGTATCAGCACATGACCCGAGCTGAAATGCGTTTGGAAGCCGCACTATCCTGTGCTTACCTTTTGCCGGGAGATCGTTTATGGCTGAACGGTTTGCGTCAGGCAGTCCCTTATCAGGGCATAAACAGTTTCCAGTGCCCCTCGGAGACGACTTCGATGCTGTCATCGACCACTTTGATGGCGGTCTGATCGTCAATCGCGTACGCTGGCGCGCCCATCCCGGCGGCCCATCGTTCTGCGTCGGCCATCGAGTTATCCGGCAGGTCCGGGTGATCCAGGTGCGGAAAGATCGAGAAATTAACCAGTCCCAGCGTTTCATCGCCACCGGTGGGTGGCTTCCAGCCGACGAAGTCCGCCCCGATGTTGGGGGTCATTACCATGCTCCCGGCGCTCAGCCCCACCCAGACCGTCTCGCTCAGCGACGGCAAGAGGTCCGCCAGTCCGGACTGCCGCATCCAGTGGCACAGGTACAGAGCATCGCCGCCCGCCACCAGCAGGACGTCGGTCTCTCGCACCAAGGGCACCCAGCGTTCTTCATCGATGCTGGGCAGTGCGGTGAGTTCCAGCACGCCCAGGGACTTCCAACCCAGTTCACACATGGGACATTGGTATTCTTGTCCGCTGATGAAACGCCATACCCCCGCGCCTGGCCCGACCTGGGGTGCCCGTACATCGCGGTGGGGATGCAGAGCGCGCTGGCCTCGGCAATCGGTTTTGCCCAGCAGGTCGACCAGCGTGGCGAATGCTCGTGTTCGTGATGCCAGCGGAAGTGAGTAAGAATTTCATAATGCTTCTCCTTGCCGATTAAATGGGAGTAGATCCTTTCTCTCCCATGGCCAGATAGTGAATGAGTTTGTCTGGGAAATTGACCGTCATTCCGTCCGCGCCTGACCGCACCACGGCTCGCATCACTGCTTCGGATGGCACGCCCCATGCCCGCACCGTGAAGCCTTCATTGTGCAGAAGCCGCACGATCTCCGGGGACACCGTGCTCGCCTGGGGACACAACTGGTCGATGCCCATACGCTTTGCCGTTGCTATCAGCTCCTCGGTGATGTTCCGCACCAGCCAACCGGTTGACAGATTGGGGGCGAGTCGGCGAACTTCCACCAAATGCGCCAACTCAAACGCCGTTATGGTTACACGCTGCTCCGCGCCATGTTGATGGATCTCATCGATAATATGTTTGCAGAACCCAACCTGTCCGCTCTTGATCTCCGTATGCAGGTGCGCCAGTTTGGCATAGCGTTCGAGAACTTCCGTGAATGCGGGAACCTGTTCACTGGCAAATCGTGAGTCAAACCACGAACCGGCATCAAACTCCTTAAGCTCGGCCAGGGAACGCTGGGCCACGGGGCCGGCGCCGCTGGTGGTCCTGTCAAGGGTCTCGTCGTGAATGACCACAGCCTGCCCATCCGCGGTGACACGAACATCCAATTCGATGTGACGAACACCCATCTGCAAGGCAAGTTCAAAGGCCGCAAAGGTATTTTCCGGCGCATAGGCAGAAGCCCCCCGGTGGGCAATGGTCAAAAATGTCGATCTTTCCATCGTTTTGTTCATCCTGCTAATGTCCCGCTCACCTGCGGGCGTGAGCCCGCCAGGTGCAGCGGGTAGTTTGGCGGCGGTAGCCGCCCCCGCTGCATCGGTGAGCGGGACATTTTGCGGGCGGCGTAGCCGTCCGCAAAACTACTCATTATCGAGCAAATAGATGGTGATTTCTCCTGTCCGGGATCATATCGTGCTCATTGGACGATATGATCCATCATGCGGCTGATTATCAATCAGATCGGCAAAATCATCAACTGATTTCTCTGAACAAACAGCTCATCACCCGCAACTTGCCCCTCTTCGACGCTGCATGGCAATAGGTCGCGACGCCGCTCTGTGCAGCGAAGGGGGCGGCGCACTTTGACAAAGCGAATCAGCCGATGACGCGCGCCAGCCACGTCAGAAACTGCGCCCATGCCTCGCCCGGCGCGCCGCCCTGCTGAATCACCGCCATGCTGCTCACAAAGGCATGGCCGACGCCGTCGTAGATCGTGATCTCGTGGTCGATGCCGGCTGTCTCCAATCCGGCGCGAAAAGCTTCGACCTGCTCCGGAGAGGGCGCCTGATCCTCGGCGCCAAAGATGCCCAGCACCGGCCCCGGCAACTGGCGCAGGATCGCCGGGTTACTTTCCAGCGCGCCGTAAAAGATGCCCGTCCCCGCCAGGTCATGGTTGCGCAGGCTGAATTGCAGCGCCTTGCCGCCGCCGTAGCAGAAGCCCATCACGACGATGCGCGCCGGGTCGACTTCCGGCTGCGTCTCCAGCCAGCGGAAAACCGGCTCGAGATCGCCCAGCACCTGCGCCTCCGGCACGGTGAGGCCAGGTAGATGGCGCGGCAGCCAGCCGGTCGTCTCGCCGGTACATATCGGGCGCCACCACGACGTACCCTTCGGCCGCCAGCGCATCGGCCTTCTCCACAATCTCCTGCTTGAGCCCCCAGAATTCGTGCAGCATGATCACTGCCGGAAAAGGGCCTTCCCCCGCCGGCTGCGCCACATAGGCCGCCACAGCTGCACTGTTATCAGCCGGAATGGCCGTGTTGGTCAGCGCGGCCACACGATCGCCGCCGGTCAATGTATCTATTACCACCGAGGCGACCAGCAAGATTGCAAGGGCCGCAACGACAACGAGCAGACCGAGGAGGAGGCGTTTGAGAAGCTTCATGAATGGCTTTCCTGTCGTTGGACGCAGATTGTGCTGCGCTGGGTGAGCCTGCGTAGCGCGGCAAGCGGGCCTGCGCCCGGCGCTCAGCAAGGAGGACATCCTACAGAAACAGGGCGATCTCGTCAACCTGCCCATAAGCGGGGCAACGCCAAGTTGTCTTGCCGAGGCCCCGTGCCTGTCCGGCTTCCGGGCGCACACGGGGGTGCGCCCCTACCAGGCAACCAATGAGGTATTTTAGCCCGTGTGTACTAAAGTAAAGATACTTTCAGAATCATAGTTTTGCGATACATGGACAGATCTGTTAAAACCCTTCTCATGCGGATGTATTGATACAGAGAGACAAGAGGAGGGCAAGATGGTGCGACCAGACCTGGCAAAATGGGAGCAGACGCTGGCGGACTTGCGCCGGTTATCCGTGGCGGCGGAGCATCCACGGACGCGTGAACGATTCCTGGCGTTGTACGAGATTGGTGCGGCTACACGAATGCCACGCAGTGGGCGGCTGCCATGAAGCATGACGACAACACCGTGCTGAAGTGGGTGCACACGTACAACTCCTTGGGCCAGAAGCCGTGACCTATCAGCGTAGTGGCGGGCCCCCCTTTTGCGCCCGAACAAGTCAAGCAAATCGTTGCCACGGTGAAAGAGAGTGCGCCCATTGAGCATGGCCTGCCTGGTTACAACTGGACGCTAAAGAAGCTGCGGCGCTGGATCAAGCAGGTCTTCGCCTGTGAGGTCGGGCGGCGTACGTTGAGCAAAGTGTTGCACACGCATGATTTGAGCTGGAAGAAGTGCCAGAAAGTGCTCAAGCGTGCGAATCCCGCTAAGCGTGCGGCTTTCATGACCGCCTTCCAGAAACTCTTACGCAGGTGTGCCAGGGCGCGATGCGGCGATCTACATTGATGAGGCGCATCTTCATCAGGACATGGACCTGGGCTATACCTGGGCACAGAAGGGTGAACCAGCCTGGCGATTGAGTCATTGCCCCCGCTTGCAGGACAGGATCGACTGGTATGGCGCCTATGACTTCACCAACGGGAAGTGCTTCATCTGGAACGAAGGCGGCTGCAACGGCGACAATACGATCAAGTTCCTGCACCATCTGGCTGCCTGGCTGGGCGCTCACCGCGCCGACTGTGATCATCTGGGATGGTGCATCGGTCACACCGCCAAAGCTGTTCAGGCGGAGGCCCCAAGGGTTGGGCTTCACCCTCGTGCCCTTGCCGGGGTATAGCCTGATCTCAACCCGATTGAGGGTCTTTGGAAATGGATGCGTGAAGACGTGACTCGCAATCATTGCTATGCCTCCGCGTGAGCTGTTTGATGCCTGCAAAGCCTTCGTCGATCGCATCAACACCGAACCGTTCGCCATCATCAAGCGCCTATGGCCCAAATTGGAACTGGACCCTGACTTCGAGAAACTCTTGGTTTCAAAGTAGCTTTACTTTAGGCTTTTTCTTCTTTATTTTTCTTATCGCTTTTGGGTAAATGGGAAATTCCCCAAAAGAAAATGCCCGCACCACTTGCCAAAAAGAAAAGAAATAACGAAATGCCGAGGGGAGAACCCCATGATAAAACATCATATAAAACTTCCATGCCTAACTCCTTTTGTTGCATAGTTGATTGATTTCATGACCTGCACGATAGCAGCCAGGCCTGTTGATTGGCGTTTCTTGATTCGACGTATCGCCATGTGTAAATAAACTGTGAAGCACGGCCACACCACTGCCTTGTCTTCATGGCTTGAAGGATACAAATTAATGTGGTGAGAGGTCATCACCACATCTGGTGATTGAGGTGGTGATTTGTGAGGTGACAAGCTGGGAGGGCAACAAAAAAAAACGGCAGGATGACGAATCATCCACCGGGGCTAAAATTTGTGTTTCTGCAAACTGGCTTATAGCAGGACAATCGCTTTCTCGCATTTCAAGATTTTTGCGGAGCGATTAAACCAAAACTTTCTATTGGAACAATGACTGAACGACCAGCATCACTGAGCCGCCTCCAAGTGATGCTCCATGCCAAACCGACCGGCTCGGCTCCGGTGCATGCGATTGCTATGCATTGATCTTGATTGGCTGTCCAAAGCTAATCTGATTGCCGCTTGGATCAATGAGGTGAAAATCTCTCATCCCGTATTCACGATCATCTAGCGGAACGTCGATCGGTGCGCCAGCCTTTCGGATAGTGGCATAGTAATCGTCGATGTCGGAAATCTGAATGAAGACACGCGACGGGCCATGTGAGTCGGCGAGACCGCGTTTCGACAAAGTGATCTCGACATTGTCGCGACTTACACTGGCCCTGTCAGGTGGCGTCCCCCAGGTCCAAGCGACAGCAAATCTAAGTATGTGCTGAAAGTTAGTCGAGGGCCGCTGGCAGGTCCTCTACAGTGAAAACAGGAGTAACGGATTTGAATGAAGAAGTCGGCATGTCTTGGCTCCAAATTCATAACGAAATATGGATGATGCGGCGCAGCAAGCGCAAAACGTCGCCTGCGCTCAGAGCAAGCCGCCGCATCATCTGTGTTGGACGAAGCCGAGGGGTGAGCGCTCTATGGAATGTGAACCCGGTGTCATTGGCGATTGCGCCGACGCGCTACCTTGCTTGCGCACGTAAACGACACCCGTCAGCCGCCGAGGATGCTCGTCCGCATCGCGTAGAAGCCGAGCTCGTTCCCGGTAGGCTGCACGAGATATTGGGTCGCGGCAGCATGAGCTACAAAGCCATCACCAGTCGCAAGCCATTCTCAATCTGCCCAAGCAGATATGCGGACAGCGTACCCACGGGTTCTGTTAAAAAGCTTTTGTCAATTGTGATGACTTGAGACACGTTCGCCACACAATCCTTCGCCAAACCTGTTGCCTTGCGTGGCAACAACACGTTCCCAGGCGCTTGCGCCAACTTCAAGTTCGAACTGAGCGCCACCGCAACAACGGTGGCAATTCGGCTCTGGTTGAACACATCCGACTGCACGATAAGAAGCGGTCTGCGGTAACCTGGTTCCGAGGCGATCGGTTCAGGCAAATCAGCCCACCAGATTTCACCTCGACTTATTACCACGTTTCGTTACCAATTGACGCGACTTGAAGAGCAACTAACTCAGGTTCCAGTGTGGATGACTCTGTCTCATAGACTTGGTTTAGCGCCTCTGTCACATCTTCCAGTTGGTGTGCGTTCACGTACGCCGAGAGGGCAACAGTGTACAGTTCGCTCAGAGACACATCAAGCTTCCGGGCCAACTGTTCGGCTGATTCGTATACTGGATTAGGAATTTGTATGGTTGTTGTCATAGTCGCCTTTCATATTCACGCAACTTTTTGAGATGATCTTGACTGAAATCTTATCAGGCGCAAGCACCACGGCATCTCATCCGCCCAATGTCCCGCTCACCTGCGGGCGTCAGCCCGCCAGGTGCAGCGGGTAGTTTGGCGGCGGTAGCCGCCCCCGCTGCATCGGTGAGCGGGACATTTTGCGGGCGGCGTAGCCGTCCGCAAAACTACTCATTATCGAGCAAATAGATGGTGATTTCTCTGTCCGGGATCATATCGTGCTCATTGGACGATATGATCCATCATGCGGCTGATTATCAATCAGATCGGCAAAATCATCAACTGATTTCTCTGAACAAACAGCTCATCACCCGCAACTTGCCCCGCTGCGCTGCACATCCACCACCAAGCCGGCCCGCAAGCGCGCAAACCCACCCACAACGAACAACAGGCCAAAAACCATGCGCTTGACCAGCTTTCTGAAGAGTCTTCCTGGAGTTGGCTTTCCAAAAAGTTGCGCGAATCGCGCGTTTTTCTTCCTGCTACTTTTTTGTTAGACTACGGACGTCGCACTGACTGTAGCGAAATTCTTCCCAATCTGTCTACCGATCCGGCGATTTCCGCCGGATTCGCCCATCCAGACTTTGTTCACTGTGACTGAGGAAAGGAGCTCCCAGGATGCCAACTTCTCATGGAATTTCGCGTCGCGAGTTTTTACGCACGGCGTCGCTACTGGCCGCCGGCGGCGTGTTGATGGCCTGTGCGCCCGCCACCGTGGCGCCGGCCGCCAGCGGGCCGACCGCGACGCCCGCGCCCTTTGTCAAGGGCGATATCCGCATCGTGCCCAGCGGCGTGCAGTTGCCGACCGAGCCGGTCACCTTCCGTTGGCTGGACAGCGGCGACACCAAGGCGGTCTTCTGGAAGCAGTTCTTTGCCAAATATCAGGAAGCGCACCCCAACATCACCGTGCAATATGACGGCCTGCCCTGGAACGAGATCGGCAAGATCGTGCCGCTGGGCATTCAGAACGGCAACCTGCACGATGTCTTCAGCATTCCGCAAGGCATCACCAGTGCACAGGCGTATGCTGAGGGATGGCTCATGCCTTACGACGATCTGCTATCTGATCTGGCCGCAGTCAAAGCTGCTTATCCTGTCGGCTCCTTTGTCGAGGGCATCAACGTATTCGGTGGCAAAACCTACTGTCTGCCGCATTCGACGAGTAAAATTACGTCGACTATGCTGCTCTTCAACCAAGATTATCTGCAGGAGGCGGGCTACGATCCGGCCGCTAATACCATGACGTGGGACGATTACCGCGTCGCGGCCAAGAAGGTGACGGAAAATGGCAAGGGTCAGTACTACGGCGTCATCATCGGCGGCAACCAGCTCAACCGCTGGGGCGCGGTGGTGCGTGATCTGGCAACCTTTGCCGGCGTCCCCAACGTGGGCAGCACGCTGGACGATATGAACCTGCTCACCGGCGACTACAACTTCACCTCGGATGAGTACATCGCGGCGATGGAGCTGTTGTTGGCGATGAACAGCGACGGCAGCTTCTTCCCAGGCTATCTTTCGATCAATGCGCCGCAGGCGCGTGCCCAGATAGCGCAGGGCGCGGCCGGTATGATTCTGCAAGGGCTGTGGTGTCTGCCGCAGTGGAAGGCGGAGAATCCGGACTTCAACTGGAACACTGCACACACGCCGCTGGCCGACCCCAACAACGTCATGCCGCTGCACGTCAGCATCGCTGTCAATAACGAAATGTGGCTCTACGCCCAAAGCAAGCATCCGGAAATCGCTGCCGACATCATGCACTATTGGACTTCGCTCGAAGGGCAGCTTGCCTGGAACCGAGTGGCGGGTGTTGGGGATACTGGCTTCATGCCTGAGGCGATGGAAACGGCCAGCACCGACCCGCGCGAGTTGAACGCGCTGGCTGTGCAGAACGGCATGTACAAGGTCGGCCCGTCGCCGCTGATCCGCAACCTCGACGTGGCGATGATCAACCAGGAGCTGCGCGCGGTGACGCCCAACTTCAACGAGGTGATCCAGGGGCTGATGGCCGGCCAGATCATCGGCGCCAAGGAGCAGTTCCAGGATTTGCAGGATCGCACCAACGCCGAACTGGATCGGGCGATCAAGGCTGCGCAGGATAAGGGCGCCAACGTCAGCCGCGACGATTACGTCTTCGCCAACTGGGATCCGATGCAGGATTATACCGAAGCGGATTACGCGACGGCCTGAGCCACAGCGGTGCAAATCCGTCAGCAGACAGAAACCGAGTTTTTCCAAAAAACTCGGTTTCTCCTTCCTGTAGGACTTTTTGAAAGCGAGAAGCGCATGGCCGTCAGAGAAGCGACACAATTGCAAAACGCAACCGGCGATCGCCGTCTCACCGCCAGCAAGAGCCTGGGCGAGCGCCTCTGGGCCGCGCGCTGGTGCTATCTCTTCATGCTGCCGGCGCTCCTGCTCTCGGCGCTCTTCACCTTCTACCCAATCGTGATGTCGTGGTACTACTCGCTCTTTCAGTGGTCGGGCTTCACCGCCAGCAAAACCTTTATCGGCCTGAGCAATTACGTGGAAGTGGTGGGCGACAAGTACTTCTGGGACGCCTTCGTGCGCTCCTTTCTCTTCATGCTCGTCAGCGTGCCGATCAAGCTCGGCCTGGCGCTGCTGCTGGCGATTCTGCTCAACGACCAGGCGATGCGGCTCGTCTCGCCCGCCTTCCGCACGCTCTTCTTCCTGCCCGTGGTGACGACCGCGGCGATCATCGGCATCATGATGACCTTCGTGCTCAGCCCTTTCAACGGGCCGATCAACAAGGCCTTCCTGTCGATGGGGCTGATCGGCGGGCCGATCGACTTTCTGGGCAATCCCAAGCTGTCGCTGTGGACTGTCGTCGGCGTCGAAATCTGGAAGTGGCTGGGCCAGCCGATGATCTACTGGCTGGCCGCGCTGCAGGTGATCCCGCAGTCGCTCTACGAGGCGGCCAGGGTGGACGGCGCTACGTGGTGGCGGCAACTGCTGCATATTACCCTGCCGCTGCTGATCCCCTTTGCGATCGTGATCGTGCTGATCACCGCGGTGGGCACGCTGCGCGTCTTCCCGCTGGTGCAGACGATGACCGGCGGCGGCCCCTTCTTTGTCACCGAAGTGATGGAAGTCTATATCTATCGCACCGCCTTTGGCTCCGACATGGGCGGCATTGGCGTGCCGCGGCTGGGCTATGCCTCGGCCGCCGGCGTGGTCTTTGGTATGTCGATCATGCTGCTGGCGCTGTTGCAGGCATGGGGCGTGCGCAATATGCGTGAGGTGCGCGGCGCGCTGGAAACCAGCGGCGAGTGAGGAGTTAACCATGAGTGTAGCCAATCTGGACGCCCAGCCAACGCCACCGCGCAGACGCCGCCGAGTGCGCGCCTCGGTGCTGCGCGCCACGATCATCAGCCTGATCCTGATCCCGATCGGCCTGCTGTGGATCTATCCGCTGCTGTGGATGGTCAGCGCATCGCTCAAGACCAACGCCGAGATCTTTGGCGGGCTGGGGCTGATCCCGGCCGACCCGCAGTGGCAGAACTATGTGCGGGCGTGGGAGCAGGCGCGCATCGGCCAATATTTTCTCAACACCGTAATCATCACGGTCTCGTCGGTCATTCTGGTGATCGTCGTCACCTCGATGATCGGTTACGTGCTGGGGCGCTACGCCTTTCCAGGCAAGAAAGCGATCATCGGCATCTTTGTGGCGACGGTCTTTCTGCCCACCGGCTACACGATCATCCCCGTCTTTGAAATGGTCAACCGGCTCGGTCTGGCCGACACGCTCTGGGGCGTGATCCTAGCGCAGAGCGGCGGCGCGCACGTGCTCTACATCCTGCTCTTCGCCGGCTACTTCAGCCAACTCCCGCGCGAGCTGGAGGAGGCGGCGATTATGGATGGCGCCAGCTTTGTGCGCGTCTTCGTCCAGGTGATGCTGCCGCTGGCGATGCCGATCGTGGCGACGGTGATCATCCTGCACTTCATCAACTCGTGGAATGACTTCCTGCTGCCACTAGTGCTGACGCTCTCGCGGCCCGATCTGCGCACGCTGGCGGTGGGCATGTACGCATTCCGCGGCGAGTTCTACGTCGACTGGAGCGGCATGGCCCCCGCCGCGTCGATCAGCCTGCTGCCGGTCATCCTCGTTTTTCTCTTCATGCAGCGCTACTTTGTCGAAGGCATCGCAGGCGCTGTCAAACAATAGTCGGAAAGGCGCCATCGTGTCACGACCCAATATCCTTTTTATCTCCACCGACCAGCAGCACCACAGCGCGCTGGGCGTCACCAACTCAGTGCTGCAGACGCCGGCGCTCGACCGGCTGGCGCGCGAGGGCACGCGTTTCACGCGTGCGTACTGTCCCAACCCGACCTGTTCGCCGACGCGTGCTTCGCTGATCACCGGCATGTATCCGGCGTGGCACGGCTGCTGGGCGATCGGCGTCAAGCTGCCGGAGGATGTGCCGACCGTGGGCGACGTCTTCCAGGCCAATGGCTACCGCTCGATCCTGGTCGGCAAGGCGCACTTCCAGCCGCTCAAGTCGGAGCCGGGCAGCGAGTCGATCGAGTGCCAGCCAGTGTTGCGCGACCTCGACTTCTGGCGTGATTTTCATGGCCCGTGGTATGGCTTCGACCATGTCGAGACCGCACGCATGCACGCCAACGAATCACACGCCGGCCAGCACTACGCGCTGTGGATGGAGGAGAAGGGGCTGACCAACTGGCGCGACTACTTTCAGCAGTGGCCGTCTGACCCCGACGACAAGTACGCCGGCCCCTATTACATGCGCGACGCGCTGCACTGGGACCTGCCGGAGGAGTTCCACCACACGCACTGGATCGGCGAGCGCACCATCGCCAACATAGAGCAGTGCGTGGAGGCCGACCAACCCTTCTTTTTGTGGGCCAGCTTCTTCGACCCGCACCCGCCCTATGCCGTCCCGGAACCGTGGGCCAGCATGTACGATCCGGCCGACGTGCAGCCGGGGCGCTATCGCGAGGGCGAATTTGCCGACATGCCGCCACACTTTGCGCGCACGCGCGAGACGCAGCCGGACTTCTCCGACTACGCCGAGCCGGGCGGGCAGGACTTGCACGGCTTCCACTCGCACCTGCACGATGACGCCGAGATGCGGCGCAGCATCGCCTCTTACTACGGCATGATGAGCCTGATCGACGCCGAGATCGGGCGCATCCTTGACTATTTGGACAAAGCCGGGCTGGCCGAGAACACGCTGGTCGTCTTTACCTCCGATCACGGCCACTTCCTGGGTCAGCACGGGCTGATCGCCAAGGGTCCCTTTCACTACGAGGATGTGCTGCGCGTGCCGATGATCGTGCGCTACCCAGGCTGCGTGCCTGCCGGCGAAACCTCCGACGCGCTGCAAAGCCTGGTCGACTACCCGCAGACGTGGCTGGCCGCGGCTGGCATCGACGCGCCGGGGGTGATGCAGGGCGTCGATCAGCTCCCGGTCTGGTGCGGCGAAGAGGCCGCGGCGCGCGACCACGTACTCGTCGAAAATCGCCACAACCCGACGACCGTGCACCTGCGCACGCTGATCACCGACCGCTACAAGATCACCGTCTATCGCAATGCTAAGTACGGCGAACTCTTCGACCTGGAGTCCGACCCGGACGAACGCTGCAACCGCTGGGACGATCCCGCCTACGCCGCGGTCAAGAGTGAGCTGCTGCTCAAGTTCGTGCAGGCCGAAATCCAGCGCGAGCCGACGCGCATGCCGCGCGTCGCCGGCGCGTAGGAACAGCTTGACCACGAAGACGCAAAGCCCACAAAGGGGCACAAAGAAACTCAAGAAAAAGAGAATGCTTCGTGCCGCTTAGCGCCCTTTGTGACTGGTATGTTGACAGATAGGAAAAGTGACAGATAAAAGGCCTGTCATTTTCCGGCAAGGGGGTGGTGAAGTTCGTTAGTGACAGCAGTCCAAGAACTCGTCACAAAGATTAGCTCCCGCTCCTGGTCCTCTGTTCGAGAACGGACAAAATGTTGCGGCCCCGCAAGGTGAGCCTGAATCACCAGAGCGTTCGCAGACAGAAGGCAGCCGGCCCGGAAGCAGTTGAACAAGGGAAAGGAAACGAGATGCATATTCTTGGGATCGACATCGCCAAAGGCACGTTTGACACAGCGCTGACGCAGGACAATCAGGCGTATGCGCAGGCGAGCTTCAGCAACGACAGCCAGGGGTTCAAGCGTGTGGTGAAGTGGCTCGCCACCCACCAGGTGGAAGCGTTGCACGTCTGTCTGGAAGCGACCGGTCGCTATGGCGATGCGCTGGCTGATTACCTGCACACGCAAGGCCACCAGGTGAGCCTGGTCAACCCAGCCCAGATTCACGCCTATGGGCGCAGCAAGTTGCGGCGCAACAAGAATGACCGGCTGGATGCTCAACTGATTGCCGATTTCTGCTTCACCCAACAGCCCCTAGCCTGGAAGCCGCCTTTGCGCATTGAGCGGGAAAGCCAGGAACTCAGCCGCCATATCGCCACGCTCAAGGAAGACCGCCAACGCAAGCGCAACCAACTGGCGGCTGGGCTGACTTCCCCGCCGCTCCGTCGCTCCATCCAAAAGACCCTTGACTTCCTGAACCAGGAGATCGAACTGCTCGAAAAGGAGTTGCACGAACTGCTCTCCCAGGACCCCGACAAAGCCCAGCAGATTGAACTGCTTTGCTCCATTCCAGGCATCGGCCGTCTCACCGCCTGCCGCTTCCTGGCTGAGGTGGATGTGACGCGCTTTCGTCAGGCTTCCCACCTCGCCGCCTATGCCGGCCTGGTTCCCACTGAGCACACCTCCGGCGCGTCCGTGCGCAAAAAGCCCCGCCTCTCCAAAGTCGGCAACCGTCACTTGCGCACCCTGTTCTTTATGCCTGCGCTTTCCGCCCATCGCTTCAATCCTATCATTGCCGACCTGCATGCACGTCTCACTGAGCGCGGCAAGCCCAAAATGGCCGTCGTCGGCGCCGTCATGCGCAAACTGCTCCACCTCGCCTATGGCGTTCTCAAAACCCGCAAGCCCTTTGACCCCCAACATCTGCATTCCATACCAGTTGGGGGTTGACTTTCAACACAAAATCTTTGTGGTGGTGTTTCTTTACTTTTCCCGATCCCAATCGAAGGAGCTTTTCATGCGCGTTCTTTATATCGACATCGACTCGCTGCGCCCCGACCATCTCTCCTGTTACGGCTATCACCGGCAGACCTCGCCCAACATCGACAAGCTGGCCGCGGAGGGGGTGCGCTTCACCAACTTCTACTGCTCCGACTCGCCCTGCCTGCCCAGCCGCACCGCCTTCTTCACCGGCATGTTTGGCATCCGCACGGGCGTCGTCAACCACGGCGGCGACTTCGCGGACATGCCGCTGGAAGGGCCGGAGCGTGGCTTCCGCGCGCGTGCGGCGCAGGAGAGCCTCGGCACGATGCTGCGCCGCGCCGGCTATCACACCTGCATGATCAGCCCCTTTCCCAACCGCCACACCGCCTACCAGGTCAGCTTCGGCTTCACCGAGACCTATGACACCGGTAAGGGTGGCCTGGAAAACGCCGATGAAATGTATCCGCCCGCCAAGAGCTGGCTGGAAGCGAACGGGCAAAAGGAGAACTGGTTCCTGCATGTCAACTTCTGGGATCCGCACACACCCTACGACCACCCGGCGGAGTTTGGCAACCCCTTCGCTGACGAGCCGATCGAGGATTGGATCACGCAGGATCTGATCGACCGGCAGAATGCCAGCTACGGCCCGCACGGTGCGATGGATGTGGCCGGCTACGACGACCAACTACCGTCGATCTGGACGATGGGCGTGGGCCACATCCGCACGCTGGCCGATGCCAAGGCGCACCTCGACGGCTATGACACCGGCATCCGCTACGCTGATCACTACGTCGGCAACCTGATCGACGACCTCAAGGCGCTGGGCATCTACGACGACACCGTGATCATCGTCAGCGCCGACCACGGCGAGAACCAGGGCGAACTCAACATCTGGGGCGACCACCAGACCGCCGACCACATCACCAACCGCGTGCCGCTGATCGTGCGCTGGCCGGGCGTGACGGATGGCCAGGCGGGCGGCGTGCGCACGGGGCTGCACTATCACCTCGACCTGCCCGCCACGCTCGTCGAGATGCTCGGTGGGACGCCGCCGCCGGCGTGGGATGGCCTCAGCTTTGCCGCGGATCTTGGCGCCGCGCCCGATCAGGGCCGCGACTATCTGGTGCTCAGCCAGGGCGCGTGGAGCTGCCAGCGCAGCGTGCGCTGGGAGAAGTGGCTGCTCATGCGCACCTACCACACCGGGCTGAAGGATTTCCCCGAATACATGCTTTTCGACCTGGACAAAGACCCGCACGAGACCACCAATCTGGCTGCGACGCAACCGGAGGTGGTGGGGGCGGGTCTCAAGTTGCTCGACACGTGGGTGGGGACGCAGATGTATCGTGCCCAGCGTGGCGACCCCTTCTGGGGTGTAATCGCCGAGGGCGGGCCGCTGCACGCCAGAGTCGGCAGTCCAGGCTGGGACGCCTATCTCGCGCGTCTGCGCATCAGCGGCCGCGGCCATCACGCCGACGCGCTGGCGGAGGCTGCCGGCCGGCCGATCGGGTAGGGTTTCAGCGACACGGCGCAAGCATTCAGCCCCGGTGACAATTCAGCCCGGTGACAGTCGACCACGGAGCAAGCGGTCAGGCGAACGCGTGCGGATATTGTGCAGGTGAAATCCGCAGGAACTCGCCGAATCTGCACCATCCGTGGTCAATTTTTATTATGGTTGTGGAGTTCCCACAAGCCGAGGGCGGCTCATCATCCCCGCGGGATGTTTGCGGCGGAAGGCACAGGCGGGGCAGAGATCGCTTTCGCCCGCAAAGGGAGCGCGGCAGCGCTTGCACGATCTGGTCGCCTGCTCCAGCAGCGTGATCGGCTGGGCATCGATGTACGCCACCGCTGGCGCCGGCTGCAGCGCGGCCGGCGCACACAGTTCGACGCACAGCCCACACGCGGTGCATGCCAGCGGCTCCAGGTGCAGCGCAAACGCGTGCTCGGTCAGCTCTGAAGAAAGCGCCCCGGTGGGGCAGACGGCCGCGCAGGTCTGGCAGGCAGTGCAGGCAGAGGAAGTGGTGAAAGTTGGGAAGTAGGCGGCGGCGCTTCGTCGTTCTTCCGGCAGGTGGGCAAGTGCATGGAGCAAGGCGCGTCGTTCCAGCGGCGGCGCCTTGCCCGCTGGCGGCGAACTGTCCAGGGGCGGCAACGACAGATCAGCCTCCCTGTCGCTGCCGACAAAGCGATGCAGCAGCGCACGTCGCGAATAGTGCGGCGCGTGCGTCGCATGAAGCGGCTTGCGCACACCTGCTGCCGGCGCAGCAGCGCGGGTGGTAATTGTCGTGTGCGTCAGCGCCGCAGCGCGGGCGGCTGTGGCCGCAATCGTTTCACGCAGCGCGCCGATCGGGCAGGCGTCGCAAGCTTCCAGCCGCAGACCGATCGCGTCGACGCCCAGCGCGGCCAGCCCCACATAGGCGGCCGCGCCCAGGCTCGCCAGACAGCCCTGCACCTGCACGATGGCATCGACGCCTGGATCGGCCAGCGTGGCGGCAAAGGGGCCGCAGGTCAAATCCAGCGCAGCGCGCGCCCGCAGCGTTGCTACAGAGCGCAACAGATGCGCCGTCTCGTCCTCCCCAGCAAAGACCCCGGTCGGACAGAGGTGCAGGCAGAGGCCACAGCCGCTGCACGCCGCTGCATCCAGGGTTACTGCGCCCGGTGCAACGGTGAGCGCCTGTGACGGGCAGGCCACGACGCACTGTTCGCAGGCGTTCGCCTGGTTCCAGCTATGCAGACAGCGCGTGCTGTCCACCCGAAGACCACCCGGCTGCGTGGAAGCAAATTGTTCCAGGAGTGGCGCCAGCTTCAGCAGATTCATGCGGCTACACTTGGGTGGTTGGATCGACCCGAAGAGCGGGCTGCGTCATCGTTGCCAGGGCTGTCAGGACGCCCGTTAGCAGCAGCGCCATGCCCCGGTAGTAATCGGTGTGCGCGTGGCGCTCGATCCGTTCGACAAAGAGCTTGACCCATTGCAGCGGGTGGGCGTGAAGAAAGTTGTGCGCGGCGGCCAGATAGCGCTCGGCTTCGCTGCGGTCGTCGTTGTCCAGCGTGCGCGGCCTGCTGCATCAGATGCGCCAGGAAGAGCAGTTCGAAGCCGATATGGTCGTCCGGCTCACGGTCGATATGCGGAATTTGCAGACCAAACGCGGCATAGGCGTCGCGCACTTGCAGCGTCTGCTCGTCGAAGAGCAGATGGTCGCGACTGAGATAGACCGATTCCCACGGCGGCGCGGCCACGCGCTCCAGCCCGATAAAGAGTACGGTGTATTCTTCGCGCAGCGCCGGCAGCAACGCCTGCACTGCATTTTCTTCACACAACGTGGTGCGCAGGAGATGCAGCCCGGCGGCGACATCGGGCGCGTCGGGCGCCAGCGGCCAATCCGCCAGCAACGCTTCGACGCACAGATTCGTCAGAAAAGGCTCGCTGGGCGGGAGGTAAAAGGCCATTGCCTGCACCTTGAGCGCCAGCGCGTAGGCGTGAAGCTCTTCGTTGCTGAAGTGGCCGGCGAAAGTTGTGGTCGCTTCGGCGCCGTTTGTGGGAAAATTGTTCATGAGTAAGTAGCCGTTCTGATCGAGAGCGGTCGCAACAGCCCGTTGGCGCCAGGCTGTTGCGACTGTGACGAGATGCAAGGATGCGCAAGCGCGCGTCGCATCAAAGCGGGCCGATGCGTGCGAAGGAAGCGTAGAAGAGGTAGCGGCCGATCACTTCGCCCACCAGCACAAGCGCAAACGCGCCGTATACCAGCGTGCTCATCAGGCGGAGGTTGCGGTTGCTGCGCGACATGGTGTAGATGAAGATGCTGAAGATGCCCGCGCCCAGGAAGATCAGCAGCAGGCGGGTGGCAAAGAGCACGCCATGCTCGTCGATCAGAATCGCCGCACTTTGCTCCGCGGTGGGGCCGGAGGTCGCCAGATAGCCCATGTAAAGCGGCAGGATGATGAACTGCAAGCCCAGCATGACCAACGCAACCAGCGCCATCCAGCGCAGTGTAATCACCAGGATTTCGCGCTGCTTTTCACTTTCGGCTTGGCCGCGCGCGTGGAGATAGGTGTAGCTGCCCACAAAGGCTGTTGAAATCGCCAGCGCACCGAGCAGAAGGGTGGTCGTGAAGAAGGAGGCGAGCGTTGTCCAGGTGTTCCAGGCGGGCACCGAGGGCAGCGTGTAGTAGACCATTGCCATCGAGACGACCAGCCCCACACCGAAGGCCGCCGTCGCCAGCGCGACGATGTTGCGCAGCCCAGGCGAGCCGATCTTGCGCCACTGCATGAGCGTGAAGAGGAAGCCGGCGCCGGCAAAGAGGATGCCAAAGAGAATCTCGCGGCTGAGCCAGGAGGTGCCGATGTTCGTAATGGCGCGCCAGGCATTGATCGGGTTGCCGAGGTGCAGCACGGAGACGATCAGGCCGAAGACCAGCACCGGGCCGATCGCCAACAATGCGAGGTCGCTGAGCTTGTCGGCTTCTTCGATGCCGGCGTAGCGCGTCGCAAAGAAGTGGACGCCGCCGAGCACCAGAAAAGCGCCCACCGACATCTGGGCGGCAATCGTGAAGATCACCAACGCTAATTCACTGGTATTCATCGTTACACTTCCTCTGGGTTCATGATCTGGGCGCTGCGATCGTCGGATGGCACACTGTCGCGATGCGGCGTGAAGGTGGTGTTGGGCTGCGTGATCGACGGATCTGGGAAGGGGAAGATGGCCCCGGTGGTCCCATACTGAGCGCGCAGCTCCTCGATATCGCCGTAGTGCAGCACACGCATCTGGCACGCAGAGACGCAGGCCGGGTCTTTGCCTTCGGCCAGAAAGTCCTGGCAGAAGTCACACTTCGACATCGTGCCGGTTGCGGCGTTGAACTGCGGCGCGCCATAGGGACAGGCCCATTCACAGTAGCGGCAGCCGATGCACTTGGACTGGTCGATAATCACGACGCCATCTTCAGCGCGCTTGGTGATTGCCCGCGTGGGGCAGACGGGTATGCAGGCCGGATCGGTGCAGTGCGAGCAGGCCGACGAGACGAAATAGCTGAAAGTGCCGTCAATCAGCGCGTCGCCTTGCTCGTGCCAACTGCCGCCGCCGATCTCATAGACGCGCCGCCAGAGCACGCCGAGATTGGTGTCATTCTTGTCGCGGCAGGCAATCTGGCACGCCTTGCAGCCGGAGCAACCGCTGAGGTCAATATAGAAGCCGAGTTGTTTATTTGCCATGATGTTGAGTTTCTCCCTTAGGCCTGATGCCGCTCAAGCTGCACCATGATCGTGTGTTGGGTGTTGCCAAACGCCAGCGGCGACCACCGCTCCGACGTTAACATGTTGACCGCGCCGCGGCGGTCAATGCCATTCTCGTCGGGCGTCCACCAGCCGCCGGTCGGCACATCCACCACCCCCGGCATGATCTTGTTGCTGAAGCGACAGGGCATGATGATCGTGCCGCGGTCGTTGTAGACGCGCACCTGGTCGCCGTCTTCAGCCTGCGCCCGCGCGTCAATGGGGTTGACAAAGAGTCGCTGCGGGAACGCCTCCTCGAGCCAGTCAACATTGTCGTGCGTCGAATGGACGCGGTGCAGGTAATGGTGCCCCACCGCTTGCAGCGGATAGCTTTCGGCCTCTGGGCCAAAGGGACTTTCCCACTCCTGGATGTACTTGGGCACGGCTGGAATCTCGTCGGGCTGATTCATGTTGAAGAGTTCGGGCGAGAAGATCTCGATCAAGCCCGACGGCGTGGAGAGCGGATTGGCCTTCGGGTCGGCGCGGAAGTCGGCGAAGGTGATCGCCGGTTCGGTGACTGGCACGCTGTAGACGCCGATGTTCTGCTGCTCGAACTCGTCGATGGTGGGGATGTTGGGCATCCACCCTGGACGGTAGACATTCTCGATGATCCAGTCGATCCAGCCCCGCTCATCGCGGCCTTCGGTGAAAGCATCGCCCACGCCGAGCTTTTCGGCGATTTCAGCGCAGATGCGATAGTCGCTCTTGCTTTCAAAAGCCGGCTCTACGACCTTTGGCATGAAGATGGCTTCCTCACCGTACTTCCATCCATCTTGCAGGCCGTAGGTCTCGTAGCCCATGCACGCGGGCAGCAGCAAATCGGCAAACATGCCTGTCGAGGTCAGGAATTGATCCTGGACGATCAGAAATTCGACCTTGCTGGTGTCCTTGAGAATCTCGGCGCTGCGGTTGATGTTGCCGTGCTGGTTGACCAGACAATTGGTGGCCACTGCGTACATCAGCTTGATATCGTTGTCGAGCATGTCAGCGCCGACCACGCCATCAGCGCCCGTCATCTGTTTGCCGCGGATCACCGCTTCCGACCAGAGGAAGCAAGGAATGCTGGTTTTAACGTCGTTGGAACCCCCTGGGATTGCCGTCCAATAAGGCCCGGCGGTTGGCTGGAACGCGATGCCGCTTGCCCAGCCGCCGTGGATGCCGACGTTGCCGGTGATGGCTGCCAATACGCAGCCGCCGCGCACCGGCTGCTCGCCGTACGCACGGCGCTGCATCCCGTAGCCCTGATAGAGCACACCCGGCTTGATCGTCGCGTACTCGCGCGCCAGTTGTACGATCTTGGCGCGCGGGATGCGCGTGATCGCCTCGGCCCATTCCGGCGTCTTGGGCGTGCCGTCGCGCGTCCCCAGGATGTAATCCTTGTAGCTCTCCTCGTCCTCCAACCCTGCGGGCATCTGGGTTTCGTCAAAGCCGAGACAGTGCGTGGCGACAAACTCCTTGTCGTAAATTTCCTCGGTGATCATCACATAGGCCATTGCGGACATCAGCGCGGTGTCGGTGCCGGGGCGGATCGGAATCCACTCGTCCGCCAGCGCCACCGCCGACAGCGACTTGCGCGGGTCGATGACGACCACCTTGGCGCCATTCTGGCGCGCCTTCTTGATGAACCAGGCGCTGTTCGACCCGTCGATCATTTCGGCTGGGTTCCAGCTCCACATAATGATGTATTTGGCGTTGACCCAATCCTGGCGCTGTCCGCCGGTGACCTGCGTGCCGTAGACCGTGGGCGTGGCGCGCTGAATCTGCGCCCAGCTATAGTTGTTGTAATAGCCGAGATGGCCGCCGTAGACATTGAAGAGACGCGACGCGATGTGCGATCCGTTGACCTGCTGATAGCTGCCGGTGCCATACGGCACAAAGAGCGCGCTGTTGCCATACGTTTCTCTGACGCGCTTGATCTCGCTGGCCGCCATTTCGATCGCTTCATCCCATGAGATCGGCTCGAATTTGCCTTCGCCGCGCTCGCCCACGCGTTTCATCGGCGTCTTGAGACGTTCTCGATGGTAGAGACGGCTACGGTATCCTTTTCCGCGCGCACAGGCCAGAATGCGGGGGTCGTCCACTTCGTCGTAAGTGCGGTCGTCCGATTCGAGGCGGACGATCACGCCGTCTTTGACCGTGGCGTTGATCGGGCAGCGGCCGCCGCAGTTGTGGGCTGGGCAGCAGGTGCGCACCATGCGCGCCGCCGCTGCTGCATTCTGCGCGTGGCTGCTCGAACGCACGGGCACAAAGGCAAAATCGGCGGCGGACAGCGCGGCCGTGGCGCCGCCTGCCGCCGCGCTCCACTTTAGGAAACTCCGCCGGGAGACCCCTGAATTCGGACTGTTTTGCTTTTGCATGGATTTCCTCTTTTGTTCGGTCCAACTGTCCGTGGACTGGATAGGAATATAGAAGTCAAAGGGGAAAGTGACAAATTTCACAAGTGGCTGCAATTGTACTTCATGGCTGAACAAGTGGCAAGTTAGTCAGGCGCACTCTTTTTGCCTGCTCGTATCCACGATATGCGGCCAAGATTGTCAGCCCTGATTTGGCTTTTCCTGTGTGCTATACTGCATTGCGTGAGGTGGCAGCACGACAGGCCGCAGCCTTTGCTGTGCGATGAACCAAGCAGTTCACGATTATGCCTTACATAAAGCGGCAAAATCATAAAGTTGAAGATAGCGATCTTTGTGTTTTGGTAACTTTGTGGAGTAAAGGAAAGAACATGGCTACACAAATGACGCTCAATCCGTTGCTGGCCCAATTAGGCTACCCGCCCGACGCCCACCTCGTGATCTTTCACGCCGACGACGTGGGTATGTGCCACGGCAGCAACCGCGCCTTCCTTGATCTGCTGGAGGCGGGTATCGTGCGCACCGGCTCGATCATGGCGGCCTGTCCGTGGGCGCCGGAGATACTGGATTACTGTGCTGCTCACCCCGAAGTCGATGTCGGCGTACATCTGACGCTCAACAGCGAGTGGTCGAACTACCGCTGGGGGCCGGTGGCCGCGTGCGAGGCCGCTGCGGGGCTGGTCGATCCGCTCGGCTATTTCTGGCAGCAGCCGGCGCAGACGCAAATACACCTCGATGCGGACGCCGCGCTGGCCGAGTTCCGCGCCCAGATCGAGCGCGTGCGCGCCGCGGGCGTCGACTTCACGCACATTGACGCGCACATGGGCGCGGCGCTGCTGCCGGATCTCTTTCCTGCCTATGTGAAGCTTGGTTTTGAGTATAACGCGCCCGTGTTGGTGCTGCGCCAACTCGACAGCGCGATCCGCACCCGCGGGTATACCGATGCAAGTGACGCGGACTGGGCCGCGTTTGTCGATGGCCTGGAGGCGCGCGGCATGGGGTTGGTCGATCGCTTTCTCATCACGCCGGGTTATGGGCCGGACGGGGATCGAGCAGGGGACGCCGATCTTTACGAGGCCAGCCTGCGCATCCTGGCGCCTGGCATCACCTACTTCAGCCTGCACCCGAATGCGCCCGGCGACATCGAGGTCATTGCGCCGGATCACGCGGCCTGGCGCATCTTTGAATATGAGTATTTCCGCTCACAACGCCTCAAGGATTTTCTTCAGCGCGAGGGCATCATCCCGATCGGCTATCGCGAGATTTGCACGGCGATGCGGGCGCAGCGCACATGACGCCAATTAACGCAATGCTTCCTCTGCCTTGCGTCCGTTCATTTGCCGCCTGGCGCGCGTCATTGTCCTTACAGGGCGTCACGCGCTTTGGTTGACAGGAAATTCCTGCCTTGGTATACAGTGTGGCAGTACAAACCAAGTCAGTCACAGTTTTACCAAATTAAAATTCAACCGCAAAGGGGAACGCTATGTACGATATCGGCGTCGCCATTACGGGCACAGGCTTTATGGGGCCGGCGCACACGGAGGCATTGCGCCGGCTGGGTGTGCGCATTGTCGGCATTCTGGGATCTTCACCGGAGAAATCCAGACGGTTTGCCGAAGCGCACGGCATTGCAAAGGCATACACCAACTTCGACGAAATCCTGGCCGATGACGAGGTGCAGGCCGTGCACATCACGACGCCGAACCGCTGGCACTTTGCGACGGCAAAGGCGGCGCTGCTGGCGGGTAAGCACGTGCTCTGCGAAAAGCCGCTGACGATGAACTCGCGCGAGTCGGCCGAATTGGTCGAACTGGCGCAATCGGTCAAGTTGGCGGCTGGCGTCAACTACAACTATCGCTTTTACCCAACCAGCCTGGAGGCGCGTGCGCGCGTGCGCACGGGCAAGATCGGGGAAGTCCTCTCGGTCTTCGGCAACTACGTGCAGGACTGGTTGCTTTACCCGACCGACTATAACTGGCGCGTGCTCGCTTCGGAAGGGGGGCGGCTGCGTGCGGTCGCCGACATCGGCACGCACTGGATGGATCTGGTGCAGACGATCACCGGGCTGGAAATCGAAGAGGTCTTTGCCGATTTGCGCACGGTCTTCCCGACGCGCTATCGACCGCAGGGCGAAGTTGAAACCTTCAGCGCCAAGACCGCGACGCATCAGGAGACCGATGCCATTCCCATTGAGACGGAGGACATGGGCGCGGTGCTGTTGCGTTTCAAGAACGGTGCGCGCGGCGCGTTGTGGGTGTCGCAGCTTACGGCCGGCCGCAAGAACAGTCTGCGCTATGAAATCGCCGGTGCGCAGGATGCGATCTGGTTTGACGGTGAGCGCCCCAATGAACTCTGGATCGGCCATCGCAATCAGCCCAACGAGCACCTTTTCAAGGACGCCAGCCTGATGGATGCGGCTGTCGGGCGCTACATAGACTATCCAGGTGGACATAACGAAGGTTATCCGGATTCGTTCAAGATGTGCTTCCGCGCCTTCTACGACTACATCGCGGCTGGGGATTTCGATGCGACCCCCTTCTTCCCCACTTTCGAGGAGGGGCATCGTGAGATCCTGCTGTGCGAGGCGATCCTGCGCAGCCATGACGAGCAGCGTTGGGCCAAGGTCGAGGGATAATCTGGTGCGCGGACATCGCGCCCGCTTTGATAGCGTTGAATGCGGACGCGACGTCCGCGCTCCAAAATTTACATAAGGGGGATTTCTATGAAATTGGGATTTGTCAGCGCGATCCTGCCCGATCTGACGCTGGAAGAAGTGGTGGCTTTTGCCGCTGAGACAGGCTATGGCTGCGTCGAGGTGATGTGTTGGCCGCAGGGCAAGGCGGAACGGCGCTATGCCGGCGTCACGCACATCGATGTGACCGGCTTCACCGCAGACGATGCGGCGCAGATCAACGACCTGTTTGCGCAGTACAACGTCGCCATCAGCGGGCTGGGCTACTATCCAAACCCGCTGACGCCCGACGAGACGGAGGCGCAGGTCTACGTTGAGCACATCAAAGCCGTCGTGGCAGCGGCGCAATTGCTGGGCGCGCCGGTGGTCAATACCTTTATCGGCGCGATTGGACCAAATCGCTCGATGAAAACTGGCCGCGCTTTCTGAGCACTTGGCAGCCGCTGATCGCCTTTGCCGAGGATCACGGCGTCAAGATCGGCATCGAAAATTGCCCAATGCTTTTCACGCGTGACGAGTGGCCCGGCGGCAAAAATCTGGCGCGCTCGCCTGCGATCTGGCGGCGCATGTTCGAGGACATTCCCAGCAAGAACTTTGGCCTGAACTACGATCCGTCCCACCTGATCTGGCAGCGCATGGATTATCTGGCGCCGATGCGCGAATTCAAAGATCGGCTCTTCCACGTCCACGCCAAGGATGCGCGCATCGACACGCATCAGCTCGACCAGGTGGGCGTGCTGGCGCTCCCCAATGAGTATCACACGCCCAAGCTGCCGGGTATGGGCGATGTGGATTGGGGCAAATTCTTCTCGGTGCTCACGGATACGGGGTACAACGGGCCGGTGACGGTCGAAGTGGAAGATCGCGCCTATGAAGGGTCGCTGGCGCTGCGCCAGGCCTCGCTTGTGCAGAGTTTGGCCTATCTGCGCCAGTTTCTGACGATTGATCTTTAAGAAGCTGTGGGAGACACTGCATGGTTACTGATTCGCTGATTTCGGATTTTTTGACGCCGCCCAAGGCATATTCCCCTGTGCCGATCTGGTGGTGGAGCGGCGAGCGACTTGACCGCAGCCGGCTGCGTTGGCAATTGGAGCGCTTTGCCGAGGGTGGCGTCTATAATCTCATCGTCCTCAATCTGGCGCCGACAAGCCCGCTCTATGGCAGCGATCCGGACGATCCGCCCTTTTTGTCTGAGGCATGGTGGGAGATCTTTCTGGGCATGTGTGAAGATGCGCGCGAACTGGGCGTGTCCATCTGGTTCTACGACCAACTTGGCTTTTCGGGCGCCAATTTCCAGGGTCAGGTCGTGCGCGAGAACAGCAGCTTTGCCGGGCAATGGCTTGAAAGCATCGTCCACGAAGGCGACGGCCCGGTCGAATTGATTTGTCCGGCCGAAGGCGCGGCGCTGGCCGCGGCCGCAACGCCGTTGGACGCCGCTGGACAACCTGCCGGCGCCTCACAGCCAATTCCTGTGAAGAATGGGCGCGTGGTGGTCGAAGGGGGACAATCGCAGCGCGTGCGTCTAGTCTATACCGTGCGCCGCGGCTTCGATTACTTCAGCGCCGACGGCTGCGCCCGTCTGCTGGACATGGTGCACGGCGAGTTCGAGCGCCGCGCCGGCCATCTCTTTGGCGAAGTCATTATCGGCTCGTTTCAAGATGAGCTGCCCTCGCTTGCCACGTGGAGCGCGGACTTTGCCGAGCGCTTCCGGGCGCAGACCGGCTACGACCTTATCACGCGCCTGCCGGAACTGTGGGACGGCCGCGGCGATGCGGCCGATCAACTGCGCGCCGACTTCCATCAGGTGCGCGGCGTTGGCGGAAACAGCGTTCTTCAAGCCGCTCTTTGCCTGGCACGAACGGCATCATCTGCTCTGTGGCTTCGATCAGCAGGGGCCGGCGCGCGCCGGCCACCCCATCGCCTCGGTCGGCTTCTACGCCGACTACCTGCGCACCCATCGCTGGTTCACCGTCCCTGGCAGCGACCATCACGGCGAAGCCAAGATCCACAGCTCGCTGGCGCATCTCTATGATCGGCCGCGCGTCTGGATCGAGTCTTTCCACAGCAGCGGCTGGGGCGGCACGTTGGAGGAGACCTTTGACTGGCTGTTGCCCTGGCTGCGCGCCGGCGCTACGCTCTACAATCCACACGCCGTCTATTACAGCACGCGCGGCGGTTGGTGGGAATGGGCGCCGCCTTCGACCTGCTGGCGCCAACCCTACTGGCGACACTATGCGCACTTCTCGCGGGCTGTCAGCCGGCTTTGCTACGTGTTGAGCCAAGGCATCATGTCTGTGACATTCGGCGTGCTCTTCCCCAACACCACCGTGCAGGCGGGACTGGCCCCCGATGGCAACGCATTGCCAGAAGCACAGGCCGCGCACGACGTCTATCAGCGCTTGGTCGGCAGCATGTTCTGGCAGGAGATGCGCCCCGGCATCCTCGACCAGGATCGTCGCGATTATGATGTGCTGGACGACGCTTCCGTGCAGCGCGGCGTGGTGGAGGAGAGCAGGCTGGTGATCGGCGCCGAACGTTTCCGCGCCTGATCCTGCTCGGCGGCAGCGTGTTGGAGACCGCGACCGCGGAAATGTTGTTGCAGTTTGTGGAGGGTGGCGGGCTGTTGATTGCCATCGGCGCGCTGCCCAGGCTGGGCGTCGGCGCGGCAAGTGACATCGTGGCGCGCCTGCGCCAGACATTCACCGATGGCCGCGCACGCCGGATCGACAACGTCCAGGCCTTGCCCGCGGCGTTGGCTGAGCTGCCGCGCACGGTGGATGCGCCGACGCCAACCTTGCACCGCCGCATCGCTGGGCGGGACGTGTTGTTCGTGCCCGCGGCCGCGCCCTACGCCACGCGCCAGGAACGCAACCGCAGTTGGCTCGACATTGCCTACACCTTCGATCCTGCTGATTATCAACGCGATATGCAGGTGACGGTGCGCAGGGTGCGCAGCGCACCGAACTGTGGGACGTCTACGACGGCGCACGGCGCACGCTGCGTGCAAAAGAACTCGACGACGGCGTGATCGTGGATATCCCGTTCGACGCAGGGCCGGCTGCGTTGCTGGTCTGGCCGGGACAGGCGGAACTGTCCGACTGGCCGGAGCACGCGGACAGCGCGGTGCAGCCCGCATCACCATCCGGCGCCACCGAAGTCCTGTGTGAATTAACCGGTGCGTGGGAAGCGCGCCTCGAACCGACGCTCGACAATCGCTACGGCGATTTGGCGCGACCGGCGCATTCGGGCGCGCCGCCGGTGCAGAGTTGGCGCTTTGAGCATCGCCGCGAAGCGCCAGGACAAGACGGCCTGGCCGCCGGCTGGCAGTCAGGGACGTGGCCGGCGCCTGCGGGTGCAGATGACGCGACGGTCACGGCGACGTTTGGGACGCAGGGATGGTTCACCGGGCCGCTTCCTCCCGAACAATTACCCGCGCCGCTGGTTGCGCCCGCGGCGGACAGCGATCGCCTCCAAAGCGCCGGGTGGCAGCCGGTGATCTACTCGTTGTCGCGCGGGGTGCAGCGCGATCCGATTCATCTGCCCACGTTGGGGCCAAAGGGGCATGTTCCAGAGGAATTCCTGATCTTTGGTCAAACGCCGGCGGGTCAAGCGGTGCAGTTCCGCACCAGCGTGTGGCTGGAAACTGCGGACAACTTGACGCTGGCGCTCGGGGCGCCGGCTGCCAAGCAGCTTTGGATCAACGGGGCAGAGGTAAGCGCTGCGCCTGCGGGTTATCTGTGGCTGGCGCCGGTGCAGCTCAGGGCGGGCGTCAATCTGATCGAGTTCCGCCTGACCGCGGAGCAGACCGTGAACCTGCGTGCATCGTGGGCGTTGGTGCGCGAGGCGGCGCGCTATGCCCGGCCAGAGTGGATGACGACGCCCGATGCGCCGCGCCTGCATTCGCGCATCAGCTTCCTGTATGCGGTGGACATGCCGTTCCAGCCGGCGCACGCCACCCTCCAGGTCGGCGCGGATGCGCCGTGCCGCGTGTTGGTGAACGGCGTCGAGGTGGGACGGCAGGGGGGCTTTGATCCTTATCACAGCCCGGCGCGCGTGCAGCCCTATCCTGTGGGCAACCTGCGGCAAGGGCGCAACCAGATCGAACTCGAAACCCAGGATGTGGGCCGCAAAGCTGCCGTGGTCGCGGATGGCGTTGCCGTTGACGCGGACGGGCGTCGCTTCACCTGGAGCAGCGGCCCTGCCTGGCAGGTGCGCCGCGACGATGCCGCGCCTGTCCCGGTCGAGTTGCGTCGGCGCCAGTGGGCGGATATGAAGTTCGACTTTATGCAGCCTGTCTTTGTCGATATGGATCCCAGCTTCTCGCATCTGTGGCGACGTCCCCATCCGCTGCCCGCCGCCGGATTGGCTGGAGGATGCGCGCACCGACGACACGGCAGTCGCCATCGCGCCGGATCCCTATGCCGGCGCCGCGCAGGTCGCATGGCTGCGCTGGCGCGTGCCGCCGGGCGCACTGGAGATGAACGCGCCTGTTCAGGGCCACGCACGCGTCTGGATTGAGGGCATCGAGACAGCCGTCGGCGGCGATGGTCAAATTCACCTGGGTGACGAGGCGACTCATGTACGCACTGCGGTGATGCGCGTCGAGGCGGCGCGCGGTGACAGCGGCGGCCGTTTGTTGCGTGGCCCAGTCACCTATCGCACGGGTGAAGGTCGCATCGAGTTGGGGCTGTGGGCGGAGCAGGGGCTGGAGAGCTATGCCGGCGGCATTCGCTACCGGCGCACAGTTACGCTTGACGCTTTACCGGCGGGCCGGCTTTGGCTTGATCTAGGACATGTGCGCGGCACGGCGGAGGTGTGGATCAACGGCCAATCGGCCGGCGTGCGGGTGTTGTCGCCCTATCGCTACGACGTGACGGCGTGGGTGCAGACTGGCGCAAACCAGATCGAAGTGTTGGTGCTGAACACACTGGCGCCCTATCTGGACGTACAAAGCCCGACTTTCTACGTCTTTCCTGGCCAATGTGATTCTGGGCTGCTCGGGCCGGTGCGGATGTTGACGACGCATCAAGGGTGAGGTGTAGCGAGCCTTCTAGCGTCACACCACCGTCTATACTACCCTCTATGGATTTGACTTTCGGGAAATGGATCAGGTGCGGTTCGTCTGACCCATTTCCCGAAAGCCGCCCGTGATCTGTGCAACCTGGGGATAAAGTCAACGTTCTTGAAACAAGATTGACACGATAAATAATCTATGTTACATTTATTCTTAGATTCCCAAATCGAAAGTAAATAACTGTTATTCGCAAGCAAAACAAAATTTCCAGCTTTTTATTTTGTGTTGGAATTCAGGTGACGGAGCTCCCATTAGTTTAGTCGGCGCTTACAAACGTTCTGTTTTGTGTTGACATCCCAAAGTAAACTCATCGTGTTCTATTCCAGTGACACTCACTGGATTGATGTTTGTTGGTAACTTGGACTGACCCCCAAACGCGGCTTGGTGTAACCCAAAATGCGTTGCGGCACCGTCAGTCTTTGGTTCACTTCCATAATCGTTTTAAATCAAGGAGAGGAGTCCCATGCGAAAGGTTACGGTTGCAAGTCTGCTCGTCATTTTGGCGCTGGTATTGGCTGCGTGTGGAGGCGCCCCGGCTGCACCACCAGCCGACGCCCCTGCAGTAGATGCCCCGGCTGCGGAAGCGCCAGCCGCGGCTGCGCCCTCAGGCGAGATGGCAATGGAAGCCCCAAGTCTGGCGGAAGCTGTAGCGGCCGGCACATTGCCCCCGCTGGAAGATCGTCTGCCGAAGGTTCCGTTCGTGGTTGGCCCAGGCGTGTTGCTGAGCGAGGCCAATGTGCCGAACTGGGCGCCAGGTCAGTACGGCGGCACCATGAACTCGGCGCACAGCGTCGCCGACTGGTCGCCCGATGTTTTCGTCATGATGAACGAGCCGCTGCTGCAGGCGCCGACCTGAGCGTGCAGGGCATCCAGGGCAATGTCCTGAAGAGCTTTGAGGTGAGCGACGACAATACCGTCTTCACCTTCAAAATGCGCGAAGGGCTGAAGTGGTCGGACGGCGAGCCGGTCACCACCGAAGATGTCCGCTTCACGTGGGAGAACATTTACGGTAATGAGAAGCTCTTCGCGACCGGCGTGCCTGCGCGCTTCCGCACGGGTTACGACCCGGCCGGCGACCCGATGACGCTGGATATTATGGACGACTACAACTTTACGTTGACGTCGACGGGTCCCTACGGTGGTTTCCTGCGCAACATCACCATTGAAGGCTGGAACGGCTACACCGAGCTGATCAACCCGGCGCACGTGCTCAAGCAATGGCATCCCGATTTCACGCCGATCGAAGATATGAAGGCGGACCTGGAAGCCAACAACCTGACCGACGAGTGGTGGCAACTCTTCTCGCAGCAGAAACGCTGCCAGAGTTGGGACGTGACGCGCGCTCGCTGCATCGGCTACCCCACGCTGACCCCGTGGATCTCCGTGCAGCCAGAGTCGCCCGGCATCATGGTCTTCGAGCGCAATCCCTATTACTTCAAGGTTGACACGGAAGGCAAACAACTGCCCTACATCGACAAGATTGTGTCGGTGCAGGTGGAAGACGTCGAGATGGTCAATCAGCGGTGCTGTCCGGCGACGTGGACTTCCTGCGGGAGAGCACGGCGCTGATAAAGGTGCCACTGTACAAGGAGAATGAGGAAAAGGGCGGTTTCCGCACCGTGCTGACCGACATGCATGTCGACTCCAGCATGCTCTACCTCAACCAGACCTTCAACGACGAGACCTGGCGCAAAGTTGCCCAGGACATCCGTTTCCGCAAGGCGTTGAGCCACGCTATCGACCGCCAGGAGATCATCGACAGCGTCTACTACGGCATGGCCGAGATGCCGATGGTAAGCGTCGGCGAAGAGAACTCCACCTATGACGTGGATGCCGCCAACGCCCTGTTGGACGAAATGGGGATGACCGAGCGCGACGCCAACGGTATGCGCATGGTTGACGGCAAACCTTTCTCCATCCTGCTCGAGCACGGCGCACACGCGCCGGACCTGGAGTCGGTGGCGGAGTTGGTCTCCGAGCAACTGAAGGATGTCGGCATTGACCTGCAGGTGAAGCGCATCGACCCGCAGTTGTGGGATCAGCGCAATCTTGCCAATGGGCTTCAGGCGACGATGTTCTGGGGCCATGACCAGGGCTGGGACAGCGACTACACCGGCAGCGACAGCTTCAACCGCACCGCGCGTGCGTGGCACCTGTGGCACCAGACCAACGGCGCCGAAGGCGAGGAGCCGCCGCAGTGGGTGAAGGACATGTATGCGTTGGACGTCGCCCGCTGGAGTTCGGTCTCCGGCTCCGATGAGTTCAACCAGCTTAAGGAAGATAGCTTTGCCTGGGTGCGCGAAAACCTGCCCGCGATCACGATCGTAGAAAAGGTGAAGTACCCGATGATCGCCGCAGCGAACCTTCGCAACGTGGCGGAAGGCGGCTATGCCATCGCCTCGAACTTCGCAGGCGAGCAGCTTTGGTTTGAGCAGTAATTGATCTTCAGCGAGAGAGGCCGGCCAGCTCAACTGGCCGGCCTCTCTCGCACCGTCCTGGCTTGAAGCACCCCACAAGCGTTCGAATGCAGCAGAAAATGGCCTCCAAATCGTTAGATGTAAACAAACGGCTTGACACGGCGGAGACTCGCCGCCATTTTCTGCTGTACAAGTGAGACTGGCGTTGCACCATCTTCTTCAGGAGGTAGCTATACGTGCTCGTCTATATCATTCGTCGTCTATTGATGTTGATTCCGATTCTGCTCCTGGTTTCGTTCATCGCCTTTTTCGTGATTGAACTGCCGCCCGGTGACTGGGTGACGACTTATGTTTCCCAACTGCGCACCTCCGGCATCCAGATGTCCGACCAGGAGGCGCAGCGTCTGACTGCACTCTACGGCTTTGACCAACCCACCTACGTGCGCTATTTCAAATGGATTACGGGCATCGTCACTCGCGGTGATTTTGGCTGGTCATTTCAGTGGGGCAGGCCTGTTGGTGAGGTGATTGCGGAGCGGCTCCCCATTACGTTAGCGATTTCGTTGATGGCTCTGGTTTTTTCGTGGATAGTTGCGATCCCGATTGGGATCTATTCGGCCACTCATCAATATTCGCTCATCGATTACCTGGCTACGTTTATCGGATTTATCGGCCTGGCGACGCCCGGATTTTTGCTGGCAATGATTTTGGCGTGGGCGGCGAATCAGTTTCTTGGCTTCTCGGCGCTCGGCCTGTATTCAAAAGAATTTCTAGATGCGCCGTGGAGTTTTGCCAAAGCCATGAACATGCTCCAGCACATGATCTTGCCATTGATCATCATCGGTATGGCAAGCGCCGGCTCCACGATCCGCGTGCTGCGCGGCAACCTGCTCGATGAACTCAAAAAACAATATGTCGTCACCGCACGCGCCAAGGGATTGTCGGAAACCCAACTGCTGCTGAAATACCCGGTGCGGTTGGCGCTGAATCCTGTCTTCAGCACGATCGGCTGGTTGCTGCCCGCCATTTTTGCCGGTGAAGTGCTCATTTCGATTGTCTTGAGCGTGCCGTCGATCGGCCCACTGTTGCTGCGTTCTACGCTGGCGCAGGACATGTATCTGACCGGCAGCATCGTGCTGATTTTGAGCGCGCTGACGATCTTTGGCAGCCTGATCTCGGACATCTATCTGGCCTGGGCTGACCCACGCATTCGCTATGGAGGTCTCAGCAAATGAGCACGCAGATTTCCGAACGCAGCAAGAGCAGCGTGACCGGCAGCGCGCCTTTTCTCGACGAAGCGGAGGATCGCAGCCTCGGTTCGCTGGACGAGCGGCTGGAAGCAGCCGACGAGCGTTTCTACTACGCCAATCCGTGGCAATTGATCTTGTGGCGCTTTCGGCGCCACCGGTTGGCGATGATCTCGCTGGTGCTGCTGATTTTGCTCTATCTCGGCGCGATCTTTGCTGAGTTCGTCAGCCCCTATTCGGCGACCTGGCGCTCCCAGGGTCTGCAAATGATGCCGCCCACCAATATTCACATTTTCCACGAGGGAGCGTTATATAGACCGTTCGTTTACGGGTTGGAAAAAACGTTGGATAAAGAGACCTTTAAATACATTTTCACCGAAGATACCAGCACACCTTATCCTATCCTGTTTTTCACGCAGGGGGAGGAATATAAGATGTGGGGGATGTGGCCGATGAGTATCCATCTCTTCGGCACTGGGGAAGGCGCGCCGCCGATCATGCTGTTCGGCTCCGACGAGTTGGGGCGCGACATTTTTTCGCGCACTATTTTTGGATCGCGCATCTCGCTCTCGATCGGTCTGTTCGGCGTCTTGATCAGCTTCATGCTGGGCGTTATGATCGGCGGCGTCTCTGGTTACTTTGGCGGCACGACCGACGAGGTCATTCAGCGCCTGATCGACGTGCTCATCTCGATCCCGCTGATTCCCTTCTGGATGGCGCTCTCCGCGGCGCTGCCGCGCACCTGGGACGCCACGCAGACCTTCTTTGCGATTACGCTGATCCTGGCGGCAGTGGGGTGGACTGGGCTGGCGCGCGTGGTGCGCGGCAAGCTGCTCGCTCTGCGCGAGGAAGATTACGCGTTGGCCGCGCAAGTGGCCGGCGCCAGCAAGTCGCGCATTATCTTCCGCCATCTAATGCCGGGCTTTACGAGCCATCTGATCGTGTCGATCACGCTGGCGATTCCGGTCGCTATTCTCGGTGAGACGGCGCTCAGCTTCCTGGGGCTGGGCATTCAGCCGCCGGCGGTGAGCTGGGGCGTGCTGCTCAAGGATGCGCAGGATCTCGTGGCCGTGGCGCAGCAGCCCTGGCGCTTGATCCCGGCGCTCTTCGTGATCGGCACGGTGCTGCTCTTCAACTTCGTCGGCGACGGTCTGCGCGATGCCGCCGACCCATATTCGGCGTGATCCGGTCTTGCATCGGTGAACCCCAGCAGGGCGAATGAATATGCAAACTACGAACAATGTTCTGGTCGATGTACAAGATTTGAAGGTGCAATTCCTGTTACATGAAGGCACCGTCCATGCGCTCGAAGGCGTCAGTTTCCAGATTCAACAAGGGAAAACTTTGGGCGTTATCGGTGAAAGCGGTTCCGGCAAGTCGGTGACCGCCCAGGCGATCATGGGCATTATCCCATCGCCGCCGGGGAAAGTGGTGGGCGGTCGCGTGCTCCTGAACCTGCCGGAAAATGACGCCAGCGTGCGCGTCGTCAATGTGACGGAGCTGCCGCCCAGCGGTGCGGAGATTCGCAGTATCCGCGGCAAAGAAATCTCCATGATTTTCCAGGAGCCAATGACCTCCTTCAGCCCGGTGCATACGCTGGGCAACCAGATCATGGAAGCCGTGCAGATCCACTATCCCGATGTCAGCAAGAAGGAAGCGCGTGAACGCGCGGTCGAGATGATGCGACGCGTCGGCATTCCACGCGCCGAGGAGCGCATCGACGCCTACCCCTATCAATTTTCCGGCGGAATGCGGCAGCGCGCCATGATCGCCATGTCGCTGGTCTGCAACCCGCGCATGGTGATTGCCGACGAGCCTACCACGGCGCTTGACGTAACGATCGAGGCGCAGATTCTGGAGCTGCTCAAGGATCTGCAAAAAGAGTTTGGCATGGCAATCATGTACATCAGTCACGACCTGACGGTGGTCGGCGGTGTGGCGGATGAGGTGATGGTCATGTACCTGGGGCTGGTGATGGAGCACGCGGCGACCGACGAGCTTTTCGACAACCCGCTCCATCCCTACACCGAAGCGCTGTGGCGTTCGATCCCGACGATCGATGGCGACATTGAGCGGCTCACCCCGATCCGTGGGGTGCTGCCGAGTCCTTTTGCCGTGCATCAGGGATGCCCCTTCTATTCGCGCTGTGAAAAACGGATTGAGGGTGTGTGCGACCAATCGCGGCCACCCATGATCGAGGCGCGTCCGCAACATTGGGTGCGCTGCTTCCTGTACACCGAGTAAAGAGAGCATCGCTAGAGAAAGACCAGCCAGAGAAAGACCAGCCATGAACGCAAACAACGATGTGTTGTTGGAAGTCGAAGGGTTGCGCAAGTATTTCCCGATCCAAAAGGGACTTATGCGCCGCACCATCGGTAATATCAAAGCGGTGGATGATGTTAATTTGCGCGTCCAGCGTGGCGAAGTGTTGGGCGTGGTCGGCGAGAGCGGCTGCGGCAAGACGACGCTGGGCCGCTGTCTGGTGCGCGTCTACGAGCCAACGGGTGGACAAGTGATCTTGCACACGGATGGCCGTGAGTTGTCAGTCACCGAGTTGAACAGCGAACAGATGCGGCTCTTCCGGCGCTCTGTCCAGATGATCTTCCAGGATCCCTTTGCCTCGCTCAATCCGCGCATGAATGTGCTGGAGACTGTGGGCGAACCGCTCAAGGTCAATGGCCTGGCGAGTGGTCGGGACTTGGAAGACCGCGTGGCAAAGGTCATCCAGCAGGTGGGCTTGCGCGTCGAGCACTTGCGCCGCTACCCGCACAGCTTCAGCGGCGGCCAGCGCCAGCGCATCGGCATTGCCCGCGCTTGTCGTCGAGCCAGAATTGATCGTCGCAGATGAGCCAGTCTCAGCGCTCGATGTTTCGATCCAGGCGCAGATTCTCAACTTGCTCAAAGACTTGCAGGAGCAGCAGAATCTTACCTATATTTTTGTGTCGCACAACATGTCGGTGATCCGTTACATTAGCGACCGCATTGCCGTGATGTACGCCGGTAAGCTGGTCGAACTGGGGCCAAAGCAGGAACTGCTGGCGCATCCCAAGCATCCCTACACCGAACTGCTGCTGGCCGCGGTGCCGCGCGCCATCGATCGCCGTCGCGGCCATCGCATCGTGACGCCGGGCGAACCGCCCGATCTGGCGCATTTGCCGTCTGGCTGCGTCTTCCGCCCGCGCTGCAAATATGCACATGACCGCTGCGCCGAGGAAGAGCCTGAACTACGCGAACTGGCGCCCGGCTATCATGTGAGCTGCCACTTCGCCGAAGACCTCAGCCTGGGAGGGGTCGTACCACGTGTCAAGTCTTTCCCGGCGTAATACGGGGCAGGAGCTTGTCGATCCGCCTGTAAGCGCCTACGTTGCAGCCTACGGGCTGTGGCTCTTCACCTTTCTGGTCGGGCTGCTCGTGGCCTTGGCCGTACGCGACCTCTCCCAGATGGCGATGCTCTTTACGACCTGGGATCGCTACGCCGTCCACGTGTTTAACCAGGTGGGCGTGGTGGTGCTGGTCGTGTTGTTGCTCGTGCTGCTGGTGACCACTGAGGCGTATTACCGGAACGGTGTGCCGCGCGGGCAGCTTTTTCTGCGCTTTGCGCGCGTTGTTGGCATCCTGGCGCTGATTCTGGCGGCGGCCCAGGCGTTGCGTCTGGTGCTGGAAGTAGTCGCTGGCTCGGTGAATTTGATCAGCGTGCTGATTCTGGCAGCCGTGCTGCTGGTGTATGTCTGGACGCGCACGATGGTGCAGCGCCGCACACAACCAGCAACGGGCGCAGCGCAGACGCGCGCGCAGAGATTGCAGGCGCACATTCTGATCATTGCTGCTTTAGCCGCGGGCGCCGTGCTGATGGCCCTGCCGATCAAGTTTCCCCTCAATCCCTACGACGAAGGGCTGGCGTTGGTCAACGGGATGCGTGTGTTGAACGGCGACATCCCATTCCGCGACTATTGGGCGATCTACCCGCCGGGGCAATCCTACGTGCTGGCCGCGCTCTTTGGCGTGGCTGGCCAGAGCGTCCTCGTCGAACGCGTCTACGACACGCTTGTGCGGATGGCGCTGGCCCTGGTGCTCTATCTGGTGGCGGCGTGTGCTGCGGTCGTGGCGGTGGGCGGTGGCGCCTTACCTGGCTGCGGCAGTCCTGCTGGCCGCGGCGACCTTCTATGGCTACGCGGTTTTCCCTGCGTTGCTCTTTGGGTTTGCCGCGCTGCTGCTGAGTTTCCGCTATCTGGACACCGGCGCGCGGGGCTGGCTGATCGGCGCCGGCCTACTGGTAGGGATAACCACCTTTTTCCGGCTCGATCTTGGCTTTTATACGGCGGCGTCGGTCGGCGTGCTGCTGATCCTCACCTGGCTGTTGCCGCCTGATGAGAATGCAGGCTGGGGGGTGCGCACGCGTCGCCTGCTGCTGGCTTTGCTCGCGGTCGCGGGGCCGGCTGCGTTGTTGGTGCTGGCGTTTTATGGCTATCTTGGCGCTGTCGCCGGTTTTGACGTCATGGTCGAGAACCTGCTCGTGTTTCCGGCGACCACCTTCCGGGCGGTGCGCCATCTTCCCTACCCGCCGTTGCTGCCGAACTGGTCGATCTGGTCTGGTGAGGGCAGTCTTGACGTGCGGCTGGGCCGTCTATTTGGCGATTATCTGCGCTTCTACATTCCCTTGCTGGTCTACGCATTGTCCGCCCTGCTGTTGCTGTGGTCTGCAATCCGTTCCTGGCGCGGCGGCAGGCGCTTTGCACGCACCGATAGCATGGCAGCCGCGCTCGTCGTGATGGGCGCAGGGCTGTTTGTGCAGGCGCTGAGCCGCTATGACGAGATTCACGTGCTGCCGGCAGCGCTGGTTGTGGTTATCTTGATCGCGTGGCTGGTGCGACAGATCCCCGCGGCGCGCTGGGAGAAACCCTGGGTGGCGGCGCCTGTCGTGCTGCTGCTGCTTGTGCCTGTACTGCTGTATTTTGTGGCGCCTTATAGTCGTCTCAGCGAGTTCGTACGCGAGTATCCGCCGCAGGGATGCTACTCTACCCTGCCGCGCGCCGGTTGTGTGCCGACGCTGCCAGGACAGGACGATGTCGTCCAGATTCTCGAACATCAAGCGCCGGAGGGCGAACCGTTCTTTGCCGGTCTGCCGCGCCATGACAATGTCTTCGCCAACGATGTCAGCATCTACTTCCTGGCCGGGCCGCCCGATTGCGACGCGCCATCATGAACTTCATCCTGGCGTGACGACTACTCAGCCCGTGCAGGAAGAAATGGTCGCCGAATTGACCGCGCAGGAGCCTGAGTGGGTGGCGCTCATCAACTGGGGCAACCCGAACGAGCCAAACGCCAGCCGGTTCAGCAGCGGCGTCACGCTGCTGGACGACTACATTCGCGAAAATTATACGCAGCTTTACACTGTAGAAATGTATGAGGTTTTGCGACGTAAATAGCTGCACTGCTACCTGACTGACCTATCCGGTTCAGTCGATAGGGAACAGGCGAGCCATGTGGTTGTTTGAGGCAACAGCAGAGGGGGCATATCCCATAATCCGTTTGAACACGCGCGAAAAGTAGAACTGGTCCCGAAATCCAACCGCCTTTGCCGTCTCTTTGACGGAGAGTCCGTGCTCGAACATCAGGTTGTACGCCGCGACACGCGTTCGCGATGAATCATCGCTGTGGGCGTCGTGCCGAGCTCGCGTTGAAAAAGCAGGTTGACATAGGCCGGGGAAACATTGAACGTCTGCGCCAGATCGAGGCGAGAGATAGGATGGGTCAGATTGACGCGGATATAGTCGATCATGGCCTGCATGCGTGGGGTGACTTGGGTGCGTGCGCTGGGATGCCAGTGGCTGGCAAGCGTGGCGAGTATTTCTCGGGCAATCGCGCTGGTCAATTCCTCTCGGTGTGGCGAGTATCCCTGGTACACCTCGGCCAAACGTCGAAAGCGTCCGCGTAGGTAGTCAAAGTCTTCCACTCTTGTCACGATTTCGGGATGAGGCGTCAATCGATAATCGCCGGCCAACCAGGATGAATTCGGCAACAACTCCAGATGGATGGCCGAAAGCAAACCTTGTTGGCAGTGGGACAACATAGACTTGGAATGAAGAATGCCTGATTCGATAAAAAGCACATCCCCTTTGTTCAAGAGATGCCGGTGCGCTTCCGTGACATATTCGTATTCACCGCTGACGACAAGGATCAGCTCCAGATCGGGAATGCGGCGGTTGGGCCATGTGGCGCCGGGCGTCACCTTGATGTAGTTGGCAATGCGGACGACCGGACAAATTTCGCGGATCGATAATACTCGCACTCGAATCTCCCCATCTCTGTGAAGGCTATTTTCTTAGCATGGCAAATCTAGCTGGCAGTCAACAGGATAGGCTACTTGTTGATTTTTGTCCATGACCTGTCCATCGACATCTATTCCTTAGCCATCCGCTTGGGTCTATAATGTACCGAGATAGCTATCCACTTTCTAATTTTCATCCAGATTCGAACTCTCCTGCCCAATGCCTGGCTTGACCGCATCCCGGCTTGATGAGATTCGGATACTGCTGGCCTGAGTGCTGACAAAGGGAACATCCGATGAATACCAACATCTCTCACGAGGAAGTCGATTTCTATCGCAAGAACGGCTATGTCGTTATGCACGATTTCTTGTCGCAAGAAGAGTTGCAAGAATGGCGTGATGCCGTCACCGATGCTGTGGCGGAGCGAGGTCAGCAACGCATTCTGGGGCAGATGGGCAAACCCAACGAGTACTACGAAAATGTTTTCGTCCAACGCGTCAACCTCTGGCAAGACAACCCAAAGGTGCGCAAGTTGATGCTGGATGCACGTCTGGGCAAGATAGCCGCCACACTCGCCGGCGTCGAAGGCATCCGCATCTGGCATGACCAGGCGCTGATCAAGAAGCCCTACGCCAATCCCACCGCGTGGCACTTGGACAATCCCTATTGGTCCTTCTATTCGCGCGATGCACTTACCATTTGGGTCGCGCTGGATGATGTGACCATTGAAAATGGGTGCCTTTGGTTTTTGCCTGGCACGCACTCGCTGGCCACCTACGACAACGTGGGAATCGGCCACAACATGGGTGACCTCTTCAAGGTTTATGAAGATTGGGCAAAGATTCAAGCCGCACCCGTGACCATCAAAGCTGGTTCATGCTCGTGGCACAACGGTCTAATTGCTCATGCCGCCGGCCCGAACATGACCGTTGGCTTACGCCGCGCCTTTACCTGCGCGTATATGCCGGATGGCTCCACCTTCAACGGACAACGCAACATCCTGCGGGACGAACAAATCGCGGGTCTACAGGTCGGCGATGTATTGGAAGACGATGCACAGACCCCGCTGATCTACCATCCGACCAAGCTAATCGTCGCGGCGTGAAACAGACAATTCATCGTCAAGATGAACGGGGAGAGGGATGAATACTCGCGAGCGATTCCAAGCCGTCATGGATTTTCGCCCCTACGATCGGCTGCCGCTGTTGGAATGGGCAGTCTGGTGGGATAAGACCATCGAGCGTTGGCGCGAAGAGGGACTTCCCAAGCGCGTCAAGCACCGCTATGACCTCTATCGTCATTTTGGTCTTGATATGTACATGCAGGACTGGATTAACACCTACAAGCGCAACTGTCCGCACCCTGTCAGTCACGGCGCGGGGATTGCCGCGGACGAAGCGGATTACTTGCGGATTCGCCGTCATCTCTATCCCAAGCGAGTCGTCAACCATCGGCGCTGGGCGCGCTGGACAGCGCTTCAGGCTCAGGGAGAAGCTGTACTTTGGTTTACGCTAGATGGCTTTTTTTGGTTTCCCCGCCAGATTCTGGGCATCGAGCGCCACCTCTACGCGTTCTACGATCAGCCGGAGTTGATGCACCGCATCAACTCCGATCTGACAGAATGGCTGCTCTCCGTGATCGATGAGCTTTGTTCGGCTTATACGCCTGACTTCGTGACCATCGCCGAAGACATGAGCTACAATCATGGCTCCATGCTCTCCAAATCTTCTTTCGACGAATTTCTAAAACCCTATTACGCGCAGATCGTACCTGCGCTCCACAAACATGGGGTGCGCGTCATTGTCGATTCCGATGGCGATATTTCCCAAGCCGCCCACTGGTTCGAGGAGGTAGGCGTAGACGGGATCTTGCCCCTGGAGCGTCAGGCTGGCGTCGATATCAGCGCTCCGAGCGGAGCATCCAACCATGCGCTTCGTCGGCCATTTTGACAAGATGGTGATGAACAAGGGCGAGGCAGCGATGCGAGGTGAGTGCGAGCGCCTGCTGCCTGCCGCCGCCGGCGGCGGGTTTTTAGTGAGTTGCGACCACCAAACCCCGCCCGGCGTCTCTTATCAAGAATACCTGCTCTATCTGAAGTTGTTCGAGGAATATGCTGCGGAAGCCGGTCGGCGCTCACAGCAACAACGCGTGCCCACCCCTATAGCGCATGGATGATCTCCGCTAAGCGAATGTTCTCGCCGCGGTGCGAATCACTGTCTATCTTCACAAAATTCACAAGGAGGAAGGTATGTCGAAACAACGGTTGCTCGTCCTGTTCATTGTGTTGGGGTTGGTGCTTGCGGCATGCGCCCAACCTGCTGCGCCTGCCCCGGCGCCGGAAGTTGCTGCGCCCGATCAGCAGGCTGCTGCTTTGTCAACGGACACCACAAAGGAAGCCCCCATGCTGGCCGAGAGAGTGGCGGCAGACTCCCTGCCGCCACTGGAAGAACGTTTGCCAGCAGAACCCTTCGTTGTCGGGCCAGGCGTCATTGTTGCTGAAGACGAACTGACTGACTGGGCGCCGGGTCAGTTTGGCGGCATCCTGTACTTTGCTCATGGCGATTCTGACTGGAACCCGGATATCTTCATCATGATGAATGAGAATCTACTCATGGCGCCGGGCATCAGCGTAGATCCGATTCGCCCCAACATCGTTCAGAACTTCACCGTTGAGGATGATAATAAGGTCTTCACCTTTCAGTTGCGCGACGGGTTGAAATGGTCGGACGGAGCGCCTGTCACCACCGAAGACGTTCGTTTTGTCTATGAAGACATTTATCTTAACGAGCAGTTGACCCCTAGTTTTCCCTCCAAGTTCCGTGATGGCGGTCGACCCGATGGAGAACCGATGAAGTTGGAGATAGTAGATGAGACCACCTTCAAACTCACGTTCAACGAACCTTACGGAGGCCTGCTGCGTGAGTTGAGCATTAAAGGGTGGCAAGGCTACACCGATCTGTTGCGCCCCTCTCACTATCTCAAGCAGTTTCACATCAACTACACACCCATCGAGGAGCTGCGCCAGGAACTTGACAGGTTGAACCTGACAGATGAGTGGTGGCAGCTTTTTACCAGCAAGAACTGTGACAACTGGGATGTTACGCGGCTGCGCTGCATCGACTATCCAGGCTTATATCCATGGGTCGCGAAAGATTCCGAGCAGTCGGGTGTGTTGATTTTTGAGCGTAACCCCTATTATTTCAAAGTGGACACCGAAGGTAAACAGCTACCTTACGTCGACAAACTGATCTCTACCCTGGTGCAAGACACCAACATGATCAACGCTAAAGTCATTGCCGGCGACGTCGACTTCGTGCGTGAAGACACCGCCCTCGTCAATCTGTCCATGTATAAAGAGAATGAAGAGGCCGGCAACTTCAAACTGGCGCTGCTCAACAGTCATGTAGATCCCACGGCCTTGTGGCTCAACTACACCAACCCCGATCCGACCTGGCGACTGGTCACTGGTGATTTGCGCTTCCGCCAGGCGTTGAATATGGCGATCAATCGCGACGAGATCATCGAGAGTATCTACTTCGGCCTGGCTACACCGCCCACCCTTGTCCCAGGCGACTATGATGTGGCCAAAGCCAACCAACTGCTGGACGAGATGTGGATGGATCAACGTGATGCGGATGGTTTCCGCCTGGCGCCCAATGGCGAACCCTTTGATCTCTTCATCGAAACCGCCGACTATGCACCGGACATCATTCCTGTAGGGGAATTGCTGGTGGAACATCTGAAGGATGTGGACATCCGCACGACGCTTAAAGTGCTGGATGCATCCCTGCTGACCCAGCGAATGGACGCCAATGAACACTATGCCACCATCATCTGGTCGGTGCAACCGATGTGGCCCAACGGCACGTGGACGGACTATCTCCCGACTCCGCAATGGGCGCGTTTGTGGGAGCTCTGGTACGACAGCAACGGCGTGAATGGCGAAGAGCCGCCGGCGCCCGTGAAGAGGCTCTATGAGATTCAGGCAGGTCGCATTCAAACCCTTCCTGGCTCTGACGAGGACAAAGCGCTGACCGAAGAATTGTACAGCATTCACTATGACAACGTTTATATCTTCAATATTGTCGAAAATGTGAATTACGCGCTGCTCGTCGATGCAGACCTCGGCAATGTGCAGACTTCCGGCCAGGCTATCGGCGCGAACAACAGTGGTGAGCAGTTCTATTTCAAGCGATAGGCGCTATTTGCCAAATTGGTAGTGCGTGTTGCTAAAATATAGACAGACAGTTTTCTACAGCGGAATCCACCGGATGCTTCACGCTTATTCGGTGGATTCCGCTTCACAATGCCTGCAATGATTAGGAGAATACATCATGCTTCGAGTTGCAATCGTCGGCATGGGCAATATCGGCAACACCCATGCGCCGGTCTATCAGGCGGATGACCTGGCCGACCTGGTGGCCGTGTGCGACATCATCAAGGAGCGCGCGGACCGCGCCGCGGCGCGCTACGGCGTGCGCGCCTACTACAGCGTCGAGGAAATGCTCAAGCACGAGCAACTGGATGCGGTGAGCGTCTGTTCGGCGGGCGTCGAGAACGGCGGCGACCACTTCGCGCCGACGATGCAGTGTCTGGAGGCCGGTCTGCACGTGCTGGGCGAAAAGCCGATCTCGAACGAGATCGAGAAGGCGCGGCAGATGGTGGCGAAGGCTGACCAGAAGGGCGTCTATTACGGCATCAACCTGAACCATCGCTTCGTGCCGCCGGCTGCCAAGGCGAAGCAGTGGGTAGACGAGGGGCGGCTGGGCGACCTGCTGCTGATCAATATGACGATGTGGATCGGCAACCCGAACGAGTCCTCACCGTGGTTCCACATCCGTGCGCTGCACCCCCATTCGCTCGACATCATGCGCTACTTCTGCGGCGACGTGGAGCGCGTACACGCCTTCTTCAACCAGGCGCCGGGCCGGAAGTGTTACTCCAACGTGCAGGTGAACCTACAGTTTGCCAATGGCGTCGTCGGCCATCTCACCGGCAGCTACGACGCCAACCCACGTCACAACCTGGAGCGCTGCGAGGTGTTGGGCACAAAGGGGCGCTTCGTGCTCGACAACCTGTACGAGGAACTCACCCTCTACCCACGCGATTCAGACGAGCTGACCGTGATCCGCAACAGCATCATGGGCGGATTGAGTGGTTTTAACGCCACTTTCAGCAACCGCATCCATCGCTGGCTGGAGCAGGTGGACGCGGGCGTGCCGCGCGCCCACCTCGATGCGTCAGGTCACGAAGGCTTGGCGGTGCAGGAGATCATCGAGGCCGCGATCCGCTCCTTCGAGACGGGCCGCGCTGAGGAAGTGCCGGTGGGGTAGAGGAGTTGCGAGGGGCGACGGCGGGCCGTATGTTCAATGTCTGTTACGCCTGCGGCCTTTACCGGGCCGATAAGATAGTTGAGCAAAGTGAACAGCCTGGCTACGCCGACGCCATCTGTCCGGTGTGCGGCCATCGCCATCGCTTCCGGCAGTTGCCGCTGCTGATCGTTACCGGCGCCAGCGGTGCGGGTAAGAGCACGATCTGCCAGCAGTTGGCGGGTGAAATCGACTATGCCGTGATGCTGGATGTGGACATCCTGTGGCGGCCGGAGTTTGACCGGCCAGAGACAAGCTACCGCGACTTCTTCGAGACGTGGCTGCGGATGGCCAAGAACATCGCCCAGGCGGGGCGGCCGGTCGTGCTGGTCGGGGCAGGTGTGGGCGTGCCGGAGAACCTGGCGCCTTGCGTCGAGCGCCGCTATGTCGGCGCTATCCACTATCTGGCGCTGGTCTGTGCAGACGATGTGCTCGCTACACGGCTGCACAGCCGGCCCGCATGGCGGCAGAGTAGCTCCGACGAGTACATCGAGGCGCAGCAGCAGTTCAACCGTTGGTTTCAGACCCGCTCGATAGCACCTGTCATCGATCTGCTGGACACCACCGCCCAAGACATTGCTGAGAGCACTGCCCAGGTCGCGGTGTGGATTCAATCAACTGTCGAAGCTGCCCGCAAAGATAGCGGGTCTGCGACTTAGCCGTAAAGAGGAACGAATGAATACAAAAATCGGCATCGGGATCATTAGTTTCGCACACGGCCATGCCAATCTGTACTGCGACCGTATGTCCACCTACGACGATGTGCAGTTGGTCGCCTGTTGGGATGATGACAATGCACGCGGCAGCGCCGCCGCCGAAAAGTACGGCATGTCCTACTCGCCGCATCTGGAATATCTGCTTGACAACCCGGCGGTGCAAGGCGTGATCGTCACCTGCGAGACGAACCGCCACGCCGAGATGGTGCTGGCCGCTGCGCCGGCAAACACATCCTCTGCCAGAAGCCGATGGCGTTGACGCTGGCTGACTGCGACCGGATGGCCGAAGCCGTCGCCGCGGCTGGGGTCAAATTTATGATGGCCTACCAGATGCGCCACGACCCATCGAATCAGAAAATCAAGGAACTGATGGAAAGCGGCGCGGTCGGCAGGATCAGTCTGGTGCGCCGTCGTCACTGTATCCCGGTGCTTTTCAACGAGACCTTTGTCAATGGCCCGACGCGCTGGCATCTCGACCCTGTCCAGAACATGGGCATGTTCATGGACGACGCCAGCCATGCCACCGATTTCTTGCATTGGATCCTGGGTCGCCCAACGAGTGTGATGGCCGAGATCGACAACACCATCACCGACGTGGCGCCCGATGACACCGGCGTCGCTATCTACCGCTATGCCAGCGGCGCGATGGCGGTGCTGCTCAATTCTTCCGTCACGCTGGCGGGCGAAAACACGACCGAAGTCTACGGCGACCAGGGTGTGATCATCCAGAACCATGATGATGTACCCTCGACGAACGTCGTTCTGCCGTCGCATCCGATCGCGCTCAAGCTCTATCGTCGCGACGCGACCCACTGGCAGGATTTGGAGATTGCTATCCCTCCCACTCACGCCGAGCGCATCGCCGCAGTGCCGCGCGCCTTTTTGGACTGTATCAAGTACGACCTGGCGCCGCCGACCACAGCCGAAGATGGCCGCATCTCGATCGAAATGGTGCTCGGCGCCTATCGTTCGGCGCGCGAAGGCAAACGAATCCATTTCCCCTTGACGGAATGATAATGGAGGGAATCGCAAGAATAGACCGCGGATTTGACGGATTAGGCGGATTTTCACAGATTTAAATCCGTTCTGATCCGTTCAATCCGCCTAATCCGTGGTCTATCGCAACTTGGCTGTATCGTTACCCGGAACGCAAGCATGAGATCACACCAACGTTAGGGGAGGGCGCGATCGATGTCCTTAATTACGATTATCGGGCGCGGGCATGGTGGAACGCGCGCCATCTCGCACACCTTGATTGCCAGCAACGTCTTTATGGGCGAGCCGCTCAACCGTTCCGGCGATCTGCTGCCGCCGGAGCCAATGTACGATGCGTGCCGCGTGCTGGCGCGCTATGTGACGTGGCAAGGCGGGCTGGAATGGGATTTCAGCGCGCTGCACACAATGCCGATCCCCGACGAGTTCACCGATCTGCTCCAGACGTATCTAAGAAAGGTGCTCGCCGCCAAAGACGAGCACAAAGGCTGGAAGCTTCCTGAAACGACGCTCGTCTTTCCCTGGATCGTGCGCCTGTTTCCCGACATCAAGTACATTCACTGGGTGCGCAACCCGCGCGATAACATCCTGGCGCGCCACATGACCGACGATCTGGGCGATTTCGGGGTGCTGCAGCCCGATGCCGAGCAACTGCTGCGCACCCGTTATCCTGCGCTGGTCGAAGCTGCGACTACGCCGGCGCAGATGGAGGAATTGATCTGGCGGGCGCGCCGCGCCGTCTCCTGGCACTATCAGCACGCCATCGTGGCCGCGACGCCAAAGCCGGCGAACTGGCTCGCAGTGCGCTTCGAGGACTTTATCAACCAGCAAGAGGCCACGCTGGCGCGGCTTGAGGCGTATCTCGGCATTCCATTGGGACGCATCATCGTGCGTCGTGAAGTGGTCGGTCGCTTCGACCGCGCCGAGGGCGTCAGCTACTTCGATTTTCTGGAAGCGGGAATGCGCGAATTCGGCTACGAGGTTCCGAAAGTTGGAGCATAACCCGCGTGGAAAACCTCTTGCTTGGTATCGAAGTCGGCACGTCGGCGCTCAAGGCGGTGCTCTACGACCTGGCCGGCGTGGAACGCTTCACCGCGCGGCGCACCTATCGCCTTATGACGCCGCAGCCAGGCTGGGCTGAACAGGATGCCGACGAGATCTGGCGCGCCCTGGTCGCAGCCTTACGCGAAGCTGCCGAAGCCAGCGCCGGGCATGGACGGATAGCGGCGCTCGCGCTGGCCGCGCAAGCCGGCTCGGTCGTCCCCGTAGACGCCGCGGGCGCGCCGCTTGCGCCGTTGATTACCTGGCTGGATTGCAGAGCGGAGCCCATAGTTGCGGCGTGGCGCATGGACGGCGTTGCCGCGCGTGTCCGGCAACTCAGCGGCTGGCATCCGCATCCGGGCCTGGCGCTTGCCAGCATCGCCTGGCTCACACGCCACGCGCCCAGCGTGGCAAAGCAGGCCGTGCGTTTTCTCGACGTGCAGGGTTTCCTGTTGCAGCGCCTGACCGGCCGCCCCCTCACCGATTTTTCCGAAGCCGCGGAACTGCTCCTGCTTGACCGCACGACGCGCATTTGGTCGCCGGAATTGTCCGCGCTGGCTGGAATCAGCACCACGCAATTGAGTGAACTGGCGCCGGCTGGCACGATGGCTGGCCGTCTCCTGCCGGAAGTTGTGCGCGCCACCGGGCTGCCCACCGATTTGACCGTCGTCGTAGGCGGGCAGGATCAATGCTGCGCCGCGCTGGGCATGGGCGTGATGGCGCCTGGGCAGCTCATGCTCGCTTCAGGCACCGCCTGGGTGCTGACCGCGCTGGCGTCCGACCCACACCTCGACCGGATGCCGGCCGGCATGGATCTGAATTTCCACGTCGTGCGTGATGTCTATACCGTTTCTCAATTGCTGGGTGGCTTCGGCGCGGTCGTGGACTGGTGGCTGAACCTCCTGGGTCTCGACGCTGCCGGCCGCTATGCCGCGCTGGAAACCGCCCTGGCGGAGAGTCCGCCCGGAGCCAATGGCCTCCTCTTTTTGCCGCTCGGTGGCAGTGTGCAGACGAGCAATGACGTGCAGACAGGCGGTTCTGGCGGCTTTGTCGGCCTGCGCCTCGACCACACACGCGCTGACATGGTGCGCGCGTTGTGTGAGGGTATCGCGTATGAAGTGCGCTGGGCGCTGGAGATGCTGGATGCCGCCCACTTGCCGGCCCGGCAGATGTGGATGTCGGGCGGCGCAACGCGGCGCCGGCTGGCCTGCCCTGCTTGCCGGCATCACCGGGATTCGCTTGCATGTAGCGCACGGCGCCAACTGGCCGGCGCGCGGGGCGGCAACCCTGGCCGGTCTCGGCGCCGGGTTGCTGGGTGGTGTGGAATCCATCGTTGAGCGCTGGCGATTGCCACTGGCGGAGATTCTCCCCCATTCCTCAACTGTATCGTTGTACGATGTGCGCTATGCCGCTTACCGCGAGCTGGCTGCACGGCTTGCGTCGGGCGCCAGGTGACTTGTACAAATGGCCGTAAATTAGCCGCTGGTTAGGTGGCGCCAAAGAAGCCGAGTTTCCTTGAGAAACTCGGCTTCTTTGTGCTTTCTGCAAATCGTCAGCGACAACGCCGGCCGCGGTTACGTTCTCTTCCTCACTGTCCGTACACGTGCGTGTATCGATAGTGCAGCTTTGCCACGTCTTCGTCGCCGATGCGGTCGGGTTGGCCGATCTGCAATGCCAGCCAGACGGTCGCCGCCACATCTTCGACCATCACTGCGGCTTTCAGCGCCGCTTTGGCGCTCGGCCCTACGGTAAAAACGCCATGATTCTTGAGTAGCACCGCCGGCGACGTCCCGATCGCCTCGATCACCACTTGGCCGATCTCTTCGCCGCCGATCAGCGCAAAGCCGCCACACGGGATCGGCCCACCGAATTCATCCGCCTGCGCGGTGAGATAGACTGGGATCGCCATGCCGTTGGCGGCAAAGGCCGTGGCATAGCGCGAGTGCGTGTGCGCGATGCCGTTGACATCCGGGCGATGGCGGTAGATGTAGAGATGGCTGGCTGTGTCCGAGGATGGTTTCAGCGACCCTTCAACAATCTCGCCTTCGAGATCGACGACCACCATGTGCTCCGGCTGCAGGTCTTCATAGCGGATGCCGGACGGCTTGATCACCACCAACCCCGATGCAGGGTCGCGTGCGCTGATATTCCCACTCGTCCACGTCACCAGGTTCTGCCTGGGCAGTTCCAGATGCAACTGGTGCAGCTCTTGTTTGATTGATTCCAGCATACTAGCTCCTTAAAGTGGAGATTGGGAATTAGAGATTAGAGATTAGGGGATTGGGGGGGATTAAGGGATTAGGGGACTTAGGAACATCGGTGGATAAAAAATCCCGAAATCACCCATGACACCTCCCACCCAATCTCCAATCTCACAATCTCCTAATCCCTTATTCTTCCAACAACACATGCGCCCTCAACGCCTTGAGCCGCTTCATCACGTCGTTGCCGCCGCGACCAAAGTAGTCGTGAAGCTGCCTGTACTCGGCAAACAGTTCGTTATAGACCGCTGTCGCCGCGGGGTTGGGTTCGTAACGCTCATCGCGCAGCCACGCCATGGCCTGGGTCGCCTCTTGGATCGTGGCGTAGCCGCCCGCGTCTTTGCCAGCCGCCACTGCCGAGTGCATGGCCGAACCGAACGCGCCGCCCTGTTTTGTGCCCGCCACGTTGAGCGGCCGGCCCGTCACATCAGCATAGATCTGAATCAGCAGTTTGTTGCGGTCGGGCAACCCGCCCGAAGCGACGATCTCGTGCACCGGCACATCGTTGTCCTGGAAGGCTTCGATGATGACCCGCGTGCCGTAGGCCGTGGCTTCGATCAACGCGCGGTAAATCTCCTCCGGTTTGGTCGCCAGCGTCATGCCGACGAGCACGCCCGTCAGATCGACGTCCACCAACACGCTGCGGTTGCCATTCCACCAGTCCAGCGCCACCAGGCCGGATTCACCGGGCTTGAGCGCCGACGCCTTCTCCTCAAACAGATCGTGCAGGCTGAGGCCGCGACGCTCAGCTTCCGCCGCATAGCTGGCCGGCGCGCAATTTTCCATAAACCAGGCGAAATGGTCGCCCGCGCACGATTGGCCCGCCTCCTACCCAAAGAACCCTGGAATGCTGCCGTCCTCGACGTAGCCACACATCCCCGGCACGATGCGTTCTTCCTCGCCCAGCAGCATGTGACAATTCGACGTGCCCATGATAATGACCATGCGTCCCGCCTCGCTCACCCCGGCGGCCGGCAGCGCCGCGTGCGCGTCGACATTGCCGATCGCCACCGCAGTGCCCGGCAGCAATCCCGTCCACTGCGCGGCCTGCTCGGTGAGCCCGCCCGCCTTCTCGCCCAGTTCGTGGATGTCGGTCGACAGCTTCTCCTCAACCAGATTTTCCAGCCGCGGGTCGAGCGCCTTGAAGAAAGCTGGGGGCGGATAGCCGTGCTGCTTGGACCAGATGCCTTTGTAGCCGGCCGTCGTCAGGTTGCGTTTTTCCATCCCGGTCATCTGCCAGATGATCCAGTCCGCGGCCTCGATGATCCGATCCGCGGCCGCGTAGATCTCCGGGTCCTCATCAAGCATCTGCCAGGCTTTGGGCACGAGCCATTCCGAGCTGATCTTGCCGCCGTAGCGGGGCAGGAAGTCATACCCTTCGCGTGCGGCGATCTCGTTGAGTTTGTTGGCTTCCGGCTGCGCGGCGTGATGCTTCCACAGCTTGACCCACGCGTGCGGTCGGTTGCGATATTCGGGCAAGAAGCAGAGGGGCGCACCCTCGCGCGTGGTCGGCAAGATCGTGCACGCGGTGAAGTCGGTCGCAATGCCGATCACATCGGCGGGGTCGACGCGGCTCTGCTGGAGCACAGCCGGCACGGCGCGTTTGAGCACCTCGATGTAGTCATGCGGGTCTTGCAAGGCCCAGTCCGGCTCCAATCGAATGTTTGTCCCCGGCAGCTTCTCGTCAATGACGCCGTTGGCGTAGACATGCACCGCGGTGGCGACTTCCTTGCCGGTCGCCACTTCCACCAGCAGCGCCCGCCCGGACTCGGTGCCATAATCGATGCCGATCACATATTTCTTACTGCTCATATCAGCGCTTCCTGTGCCAATTCCCATCTCAGAAAAGAAGCTTTTTTGAGCTTACCTGAAAATGCATCCACAGATTGCACAGATTGCACAGATGCGAACAACTAACAATCTGTGCAATCTGTGGATACGCTTTCCTTAGATTTCCAGAATCGCCGGGCGCGCGATGGTTACGCCATTCACCGTCACGTCCCACGTCGGCCAGCCGTCGATGGTCGTGAGCACCTCGTTGCCGTTTTCGCCGACCAGGATCGTATCTTCCGACTTGACGCCGGCAATCGATGGGTTCCAGGCATAGACCTGCCCCACGGCGACCGGCTCGGTCATGTCCGGGGTGGCGATTACCTCACGCGCCTCATAGCCTGCCGGCCCGCCTTGGTGGTGATATTGCCACTCGTCCGGGAAGCCGGCTGACGCGTAGGCCGCGCGTGCGCTGCCAAAGATCTCACCCACCGCACGGCCAGGCCGCGTGCCCAGGATAAAGACCCCGTCGATCTGCGCGGTGGCCTCCGCTTTGATGCGCAGCGAATCGGGCAGCTTGCCAAACCGGATCAGCCGCGTGATTGAGCAGACCAGCCCATCGCGGCGGCCACACAGCACCAGCATAGCGTAGCGATCCAGCTTTTTGTCGGTGGGCAATGGGTGACGGAACTTGAAAATGCGCTCATCAGTGGCAATGAGATTGACAATCGCCTGCGCACCGCGACGTTCCGTCTCAAAGGCCAGTTGCGCGCCGATTTCATACTCGCTCATGCCGGGGGCCACCGCGTGAATCGCGCTGTCCATGGCCTCGGCGCAGAGTTTGCCCAGCGAGCGGAAGCGTGCGACCTCTTCCGGCAGCAGCAGCGAGCGCTGCCAGGCCACCGCACCGGACAGATCGACGCCGCCCTCCAGCGCAAAGTCCGCGCCCGCGCGCTTGCCAGTAACCAGGCGCTCCAGCGTGTCGTCGCCCTTGTACCAGGGCGCCACACGCAACTTCCAGCCGGCCGCGACCAGCCCTTCCTCCTGCTCCAGCCGCGGCGCCTCGATCGTGTTCGTCACCACCATCTGCTCGTCCGGCGTAATAACCAGCGTCCCAATGCCGTTGGACGACGCTGTATTCACGTATGAGCGATGGCCGCCCGTTGCCCACGCAAAGCTGCTCACCTGTCGCAGCACCAACACATCGACATTCTGACCACGCATAAACCCGCGCACCTGCGCAAGTCGATCTTCCCGCAATCCCATACAGAACTCCTTTTGGTGAATGGAGATTAGAGATTAGAGATTTGGCGATTGGAGATTCGGAGATTAGCAGATTGAGGGCTTTGCGGCCAGTGACCAAATCTCCAATCTCTAATCTCCCAATCTCTAATCTCTAATCTCTACGCCTGATGCCAGTACGTCGACCAGCCCATGTACTTGTTGAGCGCCTCGTTGACAGCCGGCGCGGTCTGTGACAGGTTCATGGCGACGTGGTGTTCAAAGCCATTCTCGCAGATGTAAGTGAGCAGCTTCTGCAACTGCGGCACATGCACCACGCCATAGCCGCCGAAGGTCTTGATCGGGTCGTTGGTCAGCGTGCCTTCGCCCACATAGGCGACGATGCGCCCGTTGAGATCGTCCGTCGAAACGCGCAGGTAGGTGAAGGGATCCGCCTTGACGCGGCCGACCACGGTGCCGAAGGTGTTCTCCTTGCCCACGGCGCCGGCGATGATCTCCTGGAAGTCCATCACAGGGATATCGTCGGGGGCAATCAGCCCGCCAGCCTTTTGCACGTCGCCCTCTTCTACAAAGATGCTCTTGGGCAGGTTCGAGCAGTGGAAGACAATCGCCTTGTCGGGATCATCGCCGTAGTTGTTGTTCCAGTCCACGATCGCGCTCGGTTTGCCCGACGCATAGGCCAGCGCCATCATCGCCACCGTGCCGGCAATATCGGTTTCGCACGCCGAAGGCAGCAGCCCGTCGCTCATGATGCTCATCAGTGTACACGGCACGACGCCATAGTATTCTTCCATCGCGGTCCAGCACTGGATCGCACTGGCGGTCAGTTCGGTCTCCATCATCCAATCGTCGACC
>JADJVW010000017.1 GCA_016710365.1 Candidatus Caldilinea saccharophila
CGCCCACATTTCGCCGTGATATTGCGGACGGAATGTCCACGCGCCGGGCAGTCATCCTGCTACCCGAAACTCGGCGGAGGTCAGTTTTGCCGTGCCTCTATCCAGTGTGATCTCCACCTCCAGCGGGCCTTGCTCGCTGTGCACGCGGGCGACCGTGCGCTGCTCACCATCGCCGCCAAGAATCCGCTCCAGGGTGCAGGCGCCGTACAACGTATTGACCATGCGCAAGTGAGCAAGCACGCCGCGGCGGTCGCACGTTGCGGTGAATATCTTGGTGACCGCGCGCAGCGATGGCGCCGCGGTTGCCGCCAGCAGCGCTTCCAGCGCGGTCTGCATCGCGGCGCCGGGCGGGAAGATCGATTCGATGCCGAGATATTGCACGCGCGGCGGCATGGTCGGCGTCAGCGTGATCGTGACCCGGCACCAGCCCTGCGCACCAACCATCGTCCACACCCCGCGCAGCGGGTTGGTCACCTCGATGTCGCCGTCGACGCGCAACTCGCCGTGCCGGCTGCGCAGCGCCTCCAGCCGAGACCGCCAGCGCGCGCGCGGCTCATCCAGGAAGAAATTGGCGGCCACAAGTTCATCGGCCAGTTCGTCATCCCACCGGTCGAGCAAGCGGATCGTACACGCCTGCGCCCTCACCAGCGCTTCCGCCGGGCGCACGCGCCGCGGCGTAAGCTGCGCCTGTGCGACGACCTGACGCAGTATCTGCATCGTGATCGGCACAGCCGGGGCGTAGGTGGCATTTGCCAGCGTCACGACGCCGACGTCATCGTCGGGCAGCCAGACCATGTGAGAGCCAAAGCCAGGCAGCCCGCCCGCATGACCGACGAAGCGCCCAAAATCGCTGGTCAGGGAGGCAAAGAGGCCGTAACCGTAGCCGCCTACTTCATAGCGTTGTGGCGCGCCAATTGTGCGGTTGATGAGCGGAGGGCGTGGATTGGCGCAGCGCTGCATCTCACGCAGCGAACTTCGCCGCAACACCGGCCCTTCTTCCCCATCGCGCGGGGGCCAGGCCGCGAGAAAGAGCGCCACCCACTGCGCCAGCTCACGCACGGACGTGTAGAGGCCGCCGAAGGCGGCGGCGTCGCCTGCCGAACGGGCAAGCGCCAGGGCGTCCTCGACCAGTTCACCGTTGACGTTGCGATACCCTTTGGCGACAACTTGACCGGACAATTCGTCGACGTTCCAGCCGCTTGCTGTCATGCCAAGCGGGCGAAGGATACGTTCCCTCACATACGCCTGAAACGACATTCCTGCAACCTGCCCAACGATGCGCCCCAGGATCATGTAGCCCAGGTTGGAATATTCATAATGCACATCCGGGGCAGCGGCAAAAGTGACGCCGTCGCTCAACAGTTTGGAAAAGGCTTCATCCTCCAGCGACAGTTGACGGTCTCCCCAGGGATTATCCTCCGGCCAGCCGGGGGCCATTGACAACAAGTGGCGCACCGTGACCACGGGCGAATCGCTGGTGGGATAGGTCAGCGACGCCAGTTCCGGGACATAGCGAGCGGCGGGATCGTCGAGGGAGAGCAGGCCCGCGTCGCGCAATTGGAGGATGGCGACCGCGGCGAAACTCTTGGTCATCGACGCAATGCGAAAGAGTGTGCCGTCGTCCGCCGGCGTGTTGGCCGCCAGATCCGCCTTGCCGGTCCCGCCGCCATAAACAAGCCGGCCCGCGGCGACCACGCCGTAGGCCAGTCCAGGCAAACGCTCACGCCGGGCAAATTTGGCGACAAGCTCGGCAATTGCCGGCGCGGTCGCCGCAATGCGCGCAAATGGCTCCAGGTTAGAATCAGTCGGAGGGGTAGCGCTCATGGAAAGGCTCCTCAAAACCAGCCGGATTGGTAATAGACGTACGCTGAGAGAGATGCTGCCGGTCTATTATACCAGCATCCTGCCGGGCGGCGCTTTTCAGCCCCAGTGAGAACAGGCGCGACGACCCGCCAGCCAACAAGCCAGCGGGTCGTCGCGGTGCACTATGCGGCAAGGCATTTATACAAGCTGCTGCCAATCGGTCACAGATAAGAGGGATTCGACAGATAAATCCGCAGCCATCCGCCAAATCCGCGCCATCCGCGGTCTGTTTTGCGTAGCCCTCGCCACGCCTCTCTCACCGTTCACTCGATGAAGATCTCGACGCGATCGCCCTTTTCATCGTCAAGCACTTCGACGATGCGCCCCGTCATCCCGTTGTGGATCGCTGCGCGCAAGGTTTCCACATTGAATTTCTCGCTGGCGGGCACAAAGCGCAAGCCAAAATCGACCAGAGCCAGCGGGATGTTGACTGTCACCTTTTGCTTCCCGGTTGCGACATTGCTGACGCGCACGCGGAAAGAGCGACCGGTGGCGTCTACGCTGGAGACCGGCGGCGCCGGCTCTGTTCCCGGCTCCTCCGGCTGGCCCAGCGCGGCCAGCAAACGCGCCCCATCCTCGGGCGATAGTTTGCCTTCCTCCACCATTTGCAGTACTTTGCGACGTTCTTCACTGATTGCCATTGTCATCTCCTCCAAACTCTCTCTTGCAATTACGGAATACCGTTAGCGCTCCTGTTTGGCGCCATTCAACGCTGCGAACAGCTTTTCCGCCTGCTCGACCGAAATTTTGCCTTGTTCAACCATGCGCAGGATCAACATGCGCTCCTCATCAGTGGCGGGCGGGCGCTTGGGTTTGGCCGGTGCAGGCGGCAATGGCGCCGCGGGTGGCGCCGCCCACCCAGCGGATTTGCGCCGCCGGCTTTCGGACTCCTGCGCACGCTGCTCGACCTTGCGCATGGCCTCGGCCAGTTTTTCCTCGGCGCGGCGCATGGCGGCTTGCACTTTTTCCTGGATCGACGTTGCCAGTTCTTCGTTCGTGCCAAGCCGTGACAACTTGTCGTCGAGCTGTCGCGAGAGTTCGACGACCTGTGCTTCAATCTGCGCGGTGATCTGCTGCGTGATCTCGACGGAGCGCATGGCCATCTCTTCGGCGATGGGGCCGGCAAAGTCGGCCTCAGTAAAGCTGTGCGGCTGGACGCCTTGCAAAAGGATGTTGCCTTCCGCCTCCAGCGTCAGCCTGGCATGGGCAGGCTCGCGCTCGAAGTCCAACACGCCGTGTTTCATGCTGCGCTCCTCGCCCAGCCCCCGCACCCGGATGTGCCCCTCTGCCTTGAGCGAAAAGACGCCGCCAGCGCCGCGTGGAATCTCGCAGGTAATCCCACCTTCCGCCCGGATCGAGCACTGCTGACCCGCGGCAAGCAGCGCCTGCGCCTTGACGTTGCCTTCCGCTGCAGCTTCGATGCTGCCGCCGATCTCGTTGAGCACCAGGTTGCCTTCAACCTGGCCGAGCCAGACGGCGCCGGCCACTTTGGCAATCTGCGCGTTGCCCTCGATGACATCGACGCGCAAGTCGCCGGCCATCAAGTGCGCCGCGAAGTTGCCCTCGATCTGGTTGGCGGTGAGGGTGTTGACGCTGTGCACCACGGCGTTGCCTTCCACCGCGCCGATCGTGAGGCTATTGAGAAGCAGGCTGAACGAAGCGTTGCCTTCCACTGCATCGACCGTGATGCTGGACTGGACAGGGACCTGAAGCCAAAGATCCTCCTCACAGTTGATGACGATGACGCCATCCTGCTGTTCGACCGTCAGCGTGTCGTTTCCGTCGCGCACACGCACCTGCACTTCGGGGCGATCCCACCCATTCAAGGTCAGGTTGCCCTCAATGCAACGCAGGATCAAGGTAGGCGCAAGCCCACTTTGCATGACATGCATGGCGTCCATCAGTCACCTCCCTGCAACTTCTGCATGGCTTCTTCAAACGAGAGCGTCCCGGCGTCAAGTTCGGCGAGCACCTGCTTGCGGTCGACGATCGGCGGCGCTTCTTCTTTGCCTGGCTCATAGCCCAGCGCACGAATCACATCATGCAAGCGGCTGCGGATCGTCGGATACGAAAGCCCCAGCTCGTCTTCCATGCGGTTGAGCTTGCCTTCGTTGCGCACGAAAATCTCGACAAAATTGATCTGCTCCGGGGTGAGCTGGGCAAAGGGCGGCTCAACCACGGCAAAACGCCCTTCAAGGCTGACATCGGCGTCAGGACAATAAATGCGGGTGACGACGATCTCCCCGCCTGTCAGCGGACAACGTGTGGGAAGTGGCAACATTTCAATCCTCCTTTATAAACCTTGCCTGGATCGCGGACGTCTCGTCTGCATTTGTGTATGTATCTGCGGACGAGACGTCCGCGATCCGTTGTGTAAACCTACCTGATGTTGAAACGAGGGCAGCCAGGACGACCTTTCAGCGATCATGGTTGACAGCGCATAGGGCCGAAATGAAGACCGGATGACACCGGTGGCCGTCAAGACTGCACCTCGTTCAAACCGACGGGAACACGCATTTCGAGCCGGCGCCCCAGCCGCACCAACGCACGCCCCAGGAAGACAAGCCCACTATCGATCCAACCCGGCTGCGGCGCACAGACAAGGCGGAGCAAGCGCGCCTGCGCGACTTCCTACATCAACTCGTTGCGATGCGTTCGTTGCGCTTCATCCAAAACATATTCGTTGTGTGGCAACATGACATTCTACTCCTCGCCTCTATGCACTTGACTTGTGTGCACCGGCCTCTCGGACAGCAAACGCTGCACCTTCGCTTTAAGAACATATCTTAGCACTAATTTTAATAATGTCAATACTTAAATTAACAAAATTGATATATTTGTTGATTTTGTTTAATTTTATCAATCCCTATGCTGTTTTGTTATGCTCTAATAGATCAATCCACATGTTGTTCAGAAATCCACGAAAATCCGTCTAATTCGCTTCATCCGCGGTCTATTTTTCCAATGCTGTCGTATCGCACTGCGCCAATTAAAAACACCGCCTGGCGGAGATTCCGCCAGGCGGTGCAATCAGTCGGATTGGCTGTGTCAGGTTTATAGCCAGCCCTGATCGCGCAGGAAGCTGGTGATCCCAGGGATGGCAAACCGCCGCCCCTTGTACGCCTGATAGCCGTAGTAGAGCAACAACCCCATACCGCTAAGGAAGTAGATCGGCGTCATGCAAAACGCGAGGGCCAAAATCAGCCAACCGATCACCGGAATGATCTGGATGATGCCGATGCTGACCCAACCCAGCAGAAAAACCGCCCAGAAGATCATCACCAACGCCAGGCTTTGCACCGCATGGTAGCGCTGGAAGGGTCGCTTCTTGCTGCTTTCGCTCAACAACACAATCAGCGGCATGATCACCGGCAAAAACAATTGAGTTGCATAGCTCAACATGGCGATCAGGCGATCGTCGCTGTCGGCCAGCGGATCCACTTCCGGCTGTTGCATCAGTTCGCCGCGGCGCAGCGCATCGGCTGCCTCGCCGGCCTGCGTGTAGGCGGCGCCGGCCATGCGTTCCACCGGCGTCTGCTCGACATGGTCATTTCCGCCGGCAGGCTGTGGTTCGCTCCACGCTTCGTTCTGCGGCTGACCCGGTGTTTGATCCATTGATGCGTTCGTCATACAACTTTTCTCCCTCCCGATAAACGCGGGATTCTCTATAATATTTGATCTTGCGCAACCCGCCCGGCAGATGGGTCGAAAACCTTCGGCGCCAGCCCGGATGCGGCCTGCTTTGCTCTCTGTCAGATACGCTTTGCGGCGTCATCTCCAAGCATCCAACAATACGCAGGATGCGCACGAAAGTTTCATTACCAGGTGTGGTACAATCCGGCCATGACAAACAATGACATCAAGCGCATCGTCTTTATGGGCACGCCGGAATTTGCCGCACCGTCGCTGCGCGCTTTGGTCGAAGCCTCGTCGACGCGTGGGTGGCAGGTGGCGGCGGTCGTCACACAGCCAGATCGGCCCGCTGGCCGCAGCAAGCAGCCGGTGAGCAGCCCTGTCAAACAGGCGGCGGAAGCGGCTGGCTTGCCGGTGCTCCAGCCCGCCTCGCTGCGCAAGCACCCTGGCGTCGTGGACAGCCTCCGCTTGCTGGCGCCCGATATTTTCGTGGTGGCTGCCTACGGTTTGATTTTGCCGAAAAACGTGCTTGAGATCCCAACCTTTGGCTGCATCAACGTGCACGCCAGCCTGCTGCCGGCCTATCGCGGCGCGTCGCCTATCGCCGCCGCCCTGCTCGACGGGCGGCAAGAAACCGGCGTCACGATCATGCTGATGGACGAGGGCATGGATACTGGGCCGGCATTGCGCCAGGCGGTTCAGCCGATTCACACCGATGACACCACCACTTCCGTCAGCGCGCGGCTGGCTGAGCAGGGCGCGGCGCTGCTGGTCGAGACGCTGACCGGTTGGCTACGCGGTGAGGTGGCGCCTATCGACCAATCCTTGCTGCCGGGCGAGTCCTCCACCTGCCACTTGATCCAGAAAGAGGATGGACGCATCGATTGGGCGCAGCCGGCCGTCGCCATCGAGCGCATGACGCGCGCCTACACCCCCTGGCCCACCGCATACACCTTCTGGAAAGGCGAACCCTTCCGCATCATTGAGGCGTCCGTGCTGGCCGAGGCTGAGGCGCCAGGGAGCGTCGCGCACACGTCCGCCGGGCTGGTGGTGGGCGCGGGCGCCGGTTGCCTGTTGCTGCGCACCGTGCAGCCGGCCGGCAAGCGCGCCATGGACGCACGCAGTTTTTTGAACGGCGCGCCGGATTTTGTCGGCAGCACCCTACTTGACGATACGCCACACACTGCCTGGTTAACGCCCCATCTCTACGCAGGGTGATAGCGTAGTTTTTCCAACTGGATGGCAGCATTGTAGGGAAAACGTATTTATTCAGCCGCATAAGAATAGAACGCGGATGACGCGGATCAGGCAGATATTTGCGGATCAGATCAGCGAAAATTCGCCTGATCCGCGTCATCCGCGTGCCATTGGTTGAACGATTCTTGTCCCGCCTGAATAGTTACGGGAGAACAATCATCAGCCGCCAAAGCCGCTCAGGGCGAGCCGGAGCCGCGCCTCAACGCCCGTGACATCCTTTGGCAGTGATTGGATAGCGCGCTGCGCCTCGACGATGCTGTAACCCAGCGCGACCAGGGCGTCGATCACTTCGGCGTCGGCAGCGCTGATTTGGGCAAGCGCCTCGAGGCCGCTCGCTGGCGCCTTCACCTTGTCTTTCAGGTCTAGCACGATCTTTTCCGCCGTGCGCCTGCCAATGCCGGGGACGCGTGCAATGACTGCCGGTTCACCATTGGCTAATGCTAGCCTGAGTGCATCGGGGCTGAGCGTGCTGAGTGTACTCAATGCGACCTTGGGGCCAACGCCGCTCACCGTCAATAACAGTTCAAAGATCGACAACTCATCGTCACTCTCGAAGCCATAGAGAGTCAGCGCGTCTTCACGCACTTGGAGATAGGTGTGCAACAAAACAGCAGCGCCTTCTTGAAAGCGCGCTGCTGTTGGATCGGGGGTATAAACTTTGAGGGCAATTCCGCCGCCTGCACCACCCACATCGACGATCAACGCGTCTTTCTGCCGGATCGCCACAGTTCCACGAACAATACGCACCATAGGAACAATTCACCTGGCCGGCGCCGACGATGAAGATAAGAGATGTGCTTGACAGGCACTGGAATGCAGAAGCTCAGCTTACTCGCATTCCTTCTGAGTTGAACTTGTAACCGGCGCCACGGACCGTCAATAAGTATACAGGCTGTGAGGGATCTTGTTCAATTTTCTCGCGCAGACGACGCATGGCGACTTCTACCAGATTGGTGCCGCCGACCATATCGTAGCCCCAGACGTGTTGGAACAACGTATCTTTGCTGATGGGACGATCGGGTGAGATCATCAGAAAGCGCAACAGTTGGTATTCGATCGGCGTCAAGTGAACGGCCTCATCTCGCACCGAGACTTCGTGGGTGTCGTCGTTAAGGCTAATTTCGTTGGCAGTCAGGACCGAAGGCTCCACCCGTTCCTGGCTCCAATAGACGCGGCGCAGGATCGCCTGTAAACGCACCTCAACCTCACGGAAGGTAAAAGGTTTGGTGATATAGTCATCTGCCCCCAAATTGAAACCGTGGACGATATCGTCCGGGCGATTCAGGGCAGTGAGCATCACAATGGGGATATCGCTGCGTTTGCGCAACTCTAAACAGGTGGCAAAACCATCCATCTCAGGCATCATGATGTCGAGCAAGACCAAGTCGATTTTGCGAGAAGCCGCAACCTCCAGCGCCTCACGACCGTTGCGGGCGATTGCAACGTGATATCCATGTCGCTGCAATGAGATTTGAAGCAAATTGCGCAACGGCTCTTCGTCATCAACCACAAGAATAGAAATGTTGGTTGCCGGCGCCGTCGATTGAAGCAACGTTGGACTGGTCATGGTTGGTTTCGGGAGCGATTCAACTCGGCGGAATGTGAGCGTCTGATACATGAGCGAGTCTTCCACAGGAGGCCATCACTGGCCAAATAGAAATATAGCAAATCAGTGTTGCTGATTGGTTCCACGCACCAGGGGTGTATATTTCCTGGGCGCAATTTTATTGGAGTAGGCAAAGATCGGACGCTGTTGTTTACCTGCTCCATCATTGTAATCGCAAGAAGACGCCAAATCCTTCGCGCTGTGTTGAGAAATTTCTAAAAAAATACTTCATTTGTTGGAAAATCATGTTAGCCGAGCGTACCGAGCCGTTTGTAGATGACAAATGGCAATGGCAACGCCATCTGCAGCATCATCAGGACTTGGCGCGGCGGCGAGATTCAGCAACTGTTTCACCATCTGCTGCACTTGTTGTTTGTCGGCATTGCCGTACCCTGCGACCGCCTGTTTGATCTCCGCCGGTGTGTATTCCACAACAGGGAGACCAGCCAATGCGGCGGCAACCAGGATAGCGCCGCGCGCCTGCCCGACCGAGATGGCAGTCGTGACATTTCGTCCAAAGAAGAGTTTTTCAACGGCCACTTCATCGGGCTTGAACTCGTCAAGCAACGCCTGCATATCCTGAAACAATTCCAACAAGCGCAGATGCATTGGCTCGCCAGCCTCTGTGCGAAATACGCCGCAAGCCAGGAGGGCGAAATCGCCGTTCTCGCTTTCTCCAACCGCGCCATATCCGGTAATCGCCGTACCGGGATCAATGCCAAGCACGATACGCTCAAAAGATTGGTTGGTCATGGGTTTCCTCATGAAAACTCAAAGAAAAGGGGTGACCGACTGCCATCGGTCACCCCTGGCGCTTCCTGCGACATTTGACCTCAAGCGTATTGGGTCATCATGGCTTCCGTCATCTCAAGGTTGTGATAGACCTTGTTCACATCGTCCAGTTCTTCGAGCGACTCGACCAACGTGAGGACAGAAATTGCGTCGTCGGCGTCAATCTCGATTGTGGTATTGGGCTGCATCACCAGTTCGGCCTGCGATGCCTTGTAGCCCTGTTCGTCGAGCGACTGGCTGACCTGGGCAAAACTCGTGCGCTCGGTATAGACCTCCACCACATCTTCTGAGACTTCGACGTCGTCTGCGCCGCTCTCGATGGCTGCCATAAACAACTCATCTGTGTCAAGGACGATGCTATCGCCATCCTCGTCGAATCGATTGAAAACAACGTACCCTTTTTCTGTGAACTGCCACGCAACGGAGCCTGGCTCGCCAAGTGCGCCATTCGCCTTTGTGAAGACTCGGCGCACCTCCGAGATGGTGCGGTTGCGGTTATCGGTCAGGCATTCGACCAGGATGGCAATGCCATGCGGGCCATAGCCTTCGTAGACAATGGTCTCGATCTCGATCCCGTCTTTCTCAAGCCCTGCCCCGCGTCGAATAGAACGCTCGATGTTGTCTTTGGGCATGTTTTCAGTACGCGCCCGGTCAATGGCTAGCCGCAAGGTGAAGTTGGAATTGGGATCGGCGCCATTGCGCGCTGCCACCTGAATTTCGCGCGCTAAACGCGTAAACAACTTGCCGCGCGCAGCGTCGGCAGCTCCTTTTTTCCGCTTAATTGTAGACCATTTTGAATGTCCGGACATGCTCTACCCCTTCGTGGTTCCACCCGCAGGCAACACAATCCTGAAAAATGCAAGACTTTTGCCGTCTGCTTTATCTTCATCGCTAATAACTTAATTGCATAGTATGGCATAAGCTGTGGACTTCGACAACCGACATGGATGCCCAGAAATCTTCATGAACCTGTCCTATCCGCGCGATAGACAAGCTCGTCAATCCGCCCCTCCCAACATGAAATCCATGATCAAGCTATGCACCACCTGCTCGACCTGTGACCGATCATCGGTGAAAATAGGCGCGTCCGGCTGCGCCGCGACCGGGCGAATCCGCGGCGCAGCGTCCTGGACAAATGCCGTGAACTCGGCCGGCAAACCGTCAGGCAGCATTGCAATGTTTCTGTGCACTTTAGCGAGCGTCGTGGGTTGTCTGGTCGCCACCACCAGCGAATTAGCCAGCATGGCTGGCGGGCCTGGCTCGTCAATGACAAATACGCTTGGAAAGACTTGCTGCAGGGTGGCTGCCACTGCCTCGACCAACGCATAATTCGTGTCGGTGCGCCCAACGTTGACAGCAACGACGCCATTTTCAGTCAGATGCTCGTTTACTAAAGCAAAGAATTCCACCGTCGTGAGATGAAAGGGAATATAAGGGGGTCGGTAAGCATCGATGGCGATCACGTCAAACGCTACTCCGGGCTGTTGGGCCAGCCAGCGCCTTCCATCAGCGGCCACCGCTGTGTAATTTGGCCAATTCGCCTCGAAGAGCGTCTGCCCTAGCGCGATGATTTCAGGATCCAACTCCACTCCCGTGATCGGGATGCCGCCGTAGATCTCTGTGTAAAGCCCTGGCGTCGTACCCGCGCCGCGCCGATCAAAAGCAGATTGGAGATCAGAGATTGGGGGAACAAGGTTTCCCCGTCTGCCTGTCGTCCTGTCGCCACCTCGTCGATCGCGACATCGCCGCGCGTCCCTCGCCCTTCACCCCCTCCAAACAACGGCGCTAACAGGAAATAATCCCAGATGCCCTGGCTTAGCAGCATGTCGGGATGGTAGACGCTGTGGATGCCGATGCCGTCGTTGAGCTTTAGATGACGCTCGCTGCCCCATTGCCGCACGGCGATATAGTTGAATGCGCTTTCATCCTCGAAGAGGATCGCTCCGCTGCGGCCGTCATCCCAGGCGGCGCGCACACCTTGCGGCTGCACTAACCAAGCGACCGCCAACACGATGGCGATTGCCGCCAGCGGAACCCAACGATGCGACCGGCGGAATGCGCTGGCGCTGATTACGACCAATAACAGCAACGCCAGCAGATAGAAAGTCCAACGCGTGCCAAAGGCTGGGATCAGCCAGAGTACGGGTAGAAACGCCCCGATCAGACTGCCGGCGGTGGCCGTAGCGGAGAGGCGGCCCGCCGTCTTGCCAAGATCGGAGATTGGAGGGGAGATGCGTTTTTTCGCTGCTGCTTCGCGTCGCTCGCTCTTGTTCGTTGACCTCCATCGCCAGCCGCACGGCCCAGGGTGTAGCAGTGCCAAGCAGCATGGCGGGTGCGGCAAAAAGCAAACCCACGGCCAACAGCGCGCCGATCAGCAACCCGGGGGCAAACTCGGCCAGCCCCTGCGACGCCAGCCGCAGCACCGGCGTACTGAGCAGCGGCACGAACGCAACGCACAGAGCGCCGGCGGTAAGCGTCAACTCCAGTGCGCTGCGGTGGGGATATCGGTCGGCCAGCAGCCCACCCAACCAGGCGCCCGCGGCAAGGCTCAACAGGATCAGCCCGATGAGCGCCGCCCACACGATCTGGCTGTTGCCGAAGGCAGGCTCCAACAGCCGGGACGCGCTCAATTCCATCCCCAGTGTGACCAGACCAGCCACAAATACAAGCAGATAGAGCCATCGCATAACGGGGAGTATAGCATATGAACTCTGCCTGGGCGCGGTGGCGCATCGTCGCGTCAGGTCGTGCCGCCGGCCACCCACCACGCCAACCACGCCGCCAGGAAAAATGCCACGGCCAAAATTCCCGTGACGAACGTCCAAACCAATGCTTCACTGCGCCGGGCGGCGCAGTTGCAGGCTGGCATGTGTATATTCCATCAATTCGATAGCGTTGCCGTCGGGGTCGTTGATCCATGCCTGTAGCGAGTGATCCATGCCCATCTTGATGGCAGTGACTTGGATGCCGCGGCCTTCGAGCATGGCCTTGACATCGGCCAGCCCGGTGACTTCCAGGCAGAAGTGCTTATATTGGCTGCCGGGCTTCAACGCCTGCACCTGACCGCCCCACTGCTTGACGGCGAGTTTCTGGTCGAAGACTTCGATAAAGGTGGTGACGCCGCAATCGAAGTAGTAGCCCATCAGTTCGTCGTCGTCGGTGTGGAGGGTGAACTTGACGGGCAGGCCAAGTCCGTCGCGATAGAAGGCGACCATCGCATCGATCTGGTCGGTAAAGAAACAGACGTGGGCAAGTTGGCGAATCATCACTCTCTCCTGTGTTGCATCAAGTCACTGTACCATTTGAACGATAAAGCCATACCTGTCGGCCGCGTTGCAAACGCAGAGATCGATCAGCCGGTCAACCACTGCCGTTACCCCGCTTTCCAACAACTCGCTGCGGGTATGCGTGGAGGCAATGCCAAGCACGCGAATACCAGCGCTGCGCCCTGCCTGGATGCCGGCCGGTGCATCCTCGACGACGAGGAGCCGTTCTGGTGCGATGCCCAGCCGCTGCGCGCCGAGCAGGTAAGGCTCCGGCGCGGGCTTGCCCTGCGCTACATCGTCCGCCGTGACCATCTGCGCTGGAACTGGCAGCCCAACCGCTGCCAATCGCGCCCTGGCCAGCGCCGCGCCGCCCGACGTCACAATCGTCCAGGCGTGGGCCGGCAGCGCGGAGAGCAAGGCATGTGCGCCCGGCATAGCAATGACGCCGTCCGTGTCGGCCACCTCCAGCGCGGTGAGCCGCTCCGCCTCTGCCTGTGCGTCGAGATGGGGCGCCACCTGCTGGATCGTCTCCATCGAACGCACGCCGTGCGCCACCTTCATAATCGCGGCAACATCGATGCTGTGCGGCTCGGCCCAGATCTTCCAGTTGCGCGCAATGCACGCCGAGGAATCGATCAGGACGCCGTCCAGATCAAACAGGATGGCGTCGCAGGCAAGTTCATTCACAATCCGTGCTCCAACTTTTCAATCGATATGACTTCACTTCAAAAGGCGCTGCCCATGGCAGGGTCTTTAGCGATAGTGTCGCACGGCAGCATCGAGTTTGTCCAGATAGCCAGGACCGCCAACTTGCACCATGGCCAGCCATGCCGGAATCTGCCACAGCGCGCGACGCTCAGCAAAGCCCGGCTCCAACGGCGTCACCTCGGCGTAGGCGGCAAAGAATTCGGCGGGCGCCGGTTCAAAGAAATCGACATAAGCCAGGTCCATTTCGGGGTGGCCGTAGTATACGGACGGGTCGATAAAGATCGGGCCGTGTGGCGAGGCAAGGCAGTTGTTCTTGTGGGCGTCGCCATGGAGCAACGATGGCTGGGGTGCAGACCCACAGAGCTGCGGCAACTGGGTCTCAATCTGTTCAATTTGCGTCACCAATATCGCCGGCAGATGTCCAGAATCGAACGCCGCTTTCAGCCGTGGCGCCAGCCGGCGCGCGCGAAAGAACTCGACCCAGTCCTGCGTCGGCGTGTTGTCCTGATAGAGATCGCCCCAATAGCAGTGTGTTTCCAATCCAAAGCGAGCGCCCTTGGCACGGTGAAGCTGCGCCAGCGCCTGTCCCATCTGTCGCCAGAAAGCAGGGTCGCGCTCGACTTCCTGCACGGCTTCCATGATCAGCACGGCGCCGCCCTCGATCTCCACGACGCCGATGCCGGCCGGCGTCAGCACGCCGGCTCGCGTGCTGAGCAAATGCAGCCCGGTCAGCTCCTGCTGAAAGCGGTCGGCCGCCAGCGGCCCGGCGCCAAGCTTCACAAAGACGGCAAAGCCGGCGCCGGACAGCACGGCCGCGGGATGCGAGGCGAATTCGGTGCGGCCCAGGGCGTGCAGGATGCGCCAGGGGCGGGCATAATGCAGCGAGACGCGCTGCTGTATCACGTTGAGGACATCTTCGCTCAGCCACTGACGAACAACTTCATGCTGCGCCAACATAAGCCCACCAACTTTCGCTAAGCGCCCGGCTCAAATCCGGCCGGCGCACAACTCACCGAGCGCATGATGGATGGGGATGGCGTGCAGAAACGCCTGCCGCACATCCGCTTCGAAAATCTGCACAGCCTGGCGCCGCACATGAGCGCATGCGGCGTCAAGCATGGGGCCGGCGCGCTCATCGCGGTTGGCGCTGAGGATGCGATAGGCTGACCAGTAAATCCGCACCAGGTCATCGGCCTGGGCCAGCACGGCTTCGTCGATGGCATCCACCACCTCGCCCAGGCGCGCGTACGCGCCGGTGACGTCGCCGTCGGCCAACGCGGCCGCGGCGAGCCCAACCTGCGACTCCAGGATGTGTCCTTCCGCATTCAATGCCCGCGCCAGGGATAGCGCCTGTGCGTAGTGCGCGCGGGCATTGTCGTGCTGCGCCTGGTCGCTGAAGAGATAGCCGAGCAGATTGTGCGCCTCGCGACAGGTCTGTTGATCGTCGATCGCATGGGCGATGCGCAAGGCGTGCTCGAAGCTCCGCTGGGACTCGGCGTACTGACCGACTTTGTGGGCAATCACGCCGAGATTGTTCAGTCCGATTGCCTCGCTGCGCCGGTCGCCCATCTGGCGAAAAAGCGCCACCGCCTCCGCCAGGAAAGGTCGAGCGCCGTGATAGTCACACTGGTGGAGCGCCAGCGCGCCCAGGTTGCCCAGCCCGGCCGCCTCGCCCGGCCGATTTCCCAGTTGTCGATAGATTTCCAGATTCTCCTCAAAATAGCGCCGGGCGAGGTCGGGCCGGCCCTGGTAGACCGCGTCGATGCCTAGATTGCGCAGACTGTCCGCCGCGACCAGGGGCAGAGCCGAGGCTTCGGCAAACCGTACGGCTGCTTCTAGCCGATCCCGCGCCGCGTCGAAGTCATTTTCCCGGCTCAACGCCACACCCCAGGCCAGGTTGCCGAGCGCCTGTAAGTCGCCAGCCCCGGCTGTTTCCGCCAGAGCAACCGCCATCTGAGCCGCCTGCGCGGCATCGGCGTAGTTGCCGGTCGCTTCCGCATAGCGCGCCTGGCAGATCGAGGCGTCACTCTGCTTGCGCACATCGTGCATCGCCTCCGCCAGGTCGTGGAGTGCCGCCAGCTCGCTTGCCTGTTGCGCACGCCGGCCCAGGAGATGGTTGATCGCCTGGCGCTCCCTGCGTAGCTGGAAGGCCGTTTCAAGATCATCGTCGCCTGTCAATTGCAGTGCGCGGCCATATTGTTCGAGGGCAAGCGCGTTTTGATAGAGATCACGGGCGGCGTCGCCGGCAAGCTGCCAATAGCTGCGCGCCTTGTCCACCATGCCTGCCTGCTCGGCGTGGTCGGCCAGTTCACTTGCATACGGCGCCAGGTGCTGTGCATAGAGTTGCTCCAGGGTTGTGACGGCAAGGCGATGGAGCGGAGCGGCAGGTTCGTCGCGCTCGCGCAATCTCGCGGCCGCCATCTGGCGCAGCAATTCATGCATGGTGAAGCGTTCGGAAGCGACATCACGCACCAGCAACGATTTGTGCACCAGGGAGAGCAATTCACGCAGCGAACCACCGGTCACTTCCTGCGCGACGCGCCGGGTGCAACCGCTGTGAAAGATCGACATTCGTGCAAGCGTCTGTTGCTCGTTGCGAGTCAGCAACGCCCACGAGTGGTCGAAAACGGCCTGCATGCTGTGCTGGCGCACAGGGTGATCTGCGCCTCCGTGCGCCGCATCGATCGCCAGAAAAGCGACGTTTCGCTCGATTTCGGCGGCAATCTCGGCAGGCGAGAACAACTCGATCCAGGTCGCGGCCAGTAGAAGCGCCAGCGGGATACCCTGCACCAGTTGGCAGATCCTGGCGATGTCCGCCACATCCTTGTCGCGCAGCGTGATGTTGCCATGGGCGCGGCGGATGGTTTCTATAAAGAGGCGAACAGCGCTGAATTGCAGCAAGGTGGCGTGGAACGCCGGCGCGCCCTCCAGTTCGGCGGCAGTCGCAGGGCTGGGAAAGTCCAGGCCATCGAGCGTGACGACGGTTTCGCCATGCCGATTCAGCTTGTGGCGAGACGTTATCAGCAGTTTCACGTGGGGCGCGGCGAGGAGCCTGCCAAAAAAGTCAGTGTCGTTGAGCAGGTGTTCGGCGTTGTCCAAAACCAGCAACATGCTCTTGCCGCGTACGTAGCGCAACAGTTGCACAATTTCGTCGTCGGTATCCTTCTGAAAATGATAGCCGATAGCCTCCGCAGTGGCCGGTGCGATTCCTGAACCGGTGCTGACAGTCCCCAATGCGACAAAATAGATGCCGTCTGCGAAGTGCGGGCGCATGCCATCTCTCCCCGGCCCCAGGCGCTCCGCTTCGACCAATTGCCGCGCCGCCTCAATCGCCAATGCAGTCTTGCCCACGCCGCCAGGGCCGGCAATGGTGATCAACGGTGTGACCGGATCACGCAGCAACGTTGCCAGGTGCGCGAGTTCGGCAGTTCGCCCCCAGAAGGGCGTCATCGGGCGCGGCAGGTTGTGCGGGACAGGTTGGCGGGAACCGCCAGGAGTTGCCTCTGCGCCACGCGGTAGCTGCCACGCGCCGGCGCGGATGCGTTCGCTCAACTCGGTGGTGAACGGGTGGGGAGGGACGCCCAGCTCCCGTGCCAGAATCTCGGTGCAGCGGTCATACTGGGCGAGCGCGGCGCTTAGCTGACCCTCTGCGGCCCAGAGTTGCATCAATAGCTGATGCCCTTCCTCGCGCAACGGATCCAGGTTGACCAGGCGCTGCGCCTGCTCGATGCCGGCGCGGTAGTCGCCGCGCTGCAGGTGCTCGGTCGCCAGGTCATCGAGCGCTTCGACGACCCGCGTCCACAGCCACTCGCGCTCCGTCGCCAGCCACTCCTCGAAGCCGTACCCCTCGCGTAGATAGAAGCCCGGCAGCAGATCGCCCTGATAGGTGAGCAGCGCCCGCCCCAGATCGGTGGCAGTCGTTCTGTTCAGCGCGCCGCTGTGGTCGATCTCTTGGCGTGCGGTAGTTAGCCTTTGCTCCAGATCGTCCACATCCAGATTGTAGGCGCTGGCCGCGTTGAAGGCGACCGTCTGGCGCGTAATCGTGACAGAGCGGGGCAGCGCCTTGCGCAGATTGGCCAGCAGCACGCGCAGATTGCCCTGCGCCTTGCTCTGCGGCAGGTCGTCCCAGAAGAGATAGGCCAGCACATCGCGGGCGTGGGTCTGGCGGTTGCGGATCAAGTAGACCAGCAGCGCTTCGGTGCGCCGCGTCGGCAGCTTGAGCGGCTGGCCGTCCAGCCGGATCGTGAGCGGGGTGAGAAATGTGAGTTCGAGCAAGAGATTTCCTGGAACGATTACGGAACGCTTGCTGGCTATCCTGCCGCCATGCCAACGCAAGGCGCCATACCACCAACAGGTCAAAGGGCCGCGCGATCCCACCGATCGTTTCTGTTGCGCTGTTGGCGCGAACCGGATGGTGAGCAGCAAGGGTCCTGGGTCTGGCGCTTCTCGGTGCGCGAAGTGACGGCAGAACCGGACGAAGTGATCTTAAGCACACTGGGCGCATTGGTCGACTTTTTGATCGCGAGTCTGGCGGGCGGGCAAAAGGAAGACAGGTAGCGTATGCGAGCCAAGTGATACACCCAGTATAACAGAATTTGCGCACAGGAGAGTGAGAGTGTCAGTGAACCGGCCGACAGATTCACACAAACAGCGCCCGCTCTGACCGCACGGTAAACCCACACCCCGGCATTCAATTATTGGTTTGTCAACCGTTCCATTCACAGCAAGCAAGGAGAAAACTTATGCGAACACGTCGTCTCGAACTGATGCTCTCGGTCTGCGCGCTGCTCCTGGCCGCCGCAGCGCTGGTCGTGGGAATGCAGTCAGGCGCGCTGGCCGCCGGCGCGTCCACCACGCAACAGGCCGCCGCCCCGGTCATTCCCGCCACCGTCAACTACCAGGGCATCCTGCGCAACGCCAACGGCAGTCTGGTCAGCGGCACATTTAAGATCACGGCCAGAATCTATACGCTGCCCACCGCCGGCACACTGCTCTATCAAGAAAGCTTTGACAACGTCACCGTGCGCGATGGGCTGTTCAACATCGTGCTGGGTGACAATCCTTCGACGCCGCTGGCGGATGCGTTGAGCGACAGCCCGCGCTACATCGCCATCGCCGTGGGCAACGACCCAGAACAAAGCCCGCGCCAGCGTATCCACGCCGTGCCGTGGGCGCTCTTCGCCAACACCGCCGTCAGCGCCACCACCGCGATCACGGCCACCACCGCACTGAGCGCCACCAACGCGTTTAGCGCCACCGATGCCATCAACGCGCAGAATGCGGTCAACGCGCAGAACGCAGCCAACGCGCAGAACGCAGTCAACGCGCAGAATGCAGCCAACGCGCAACTTGCCACCCGGCTCTTTGTCGACAGCGCCAATGATATCGAGCGGGTCTCCGATGCAGCCGTCGATGGCTGGCGCTTCTGGGCCAACGATGGCTTTGTCTGGATCGGCGCCAACCAAAACCTGATGTCGCTCAGCCCCACGAAGGGGAGCAGCATCAACACCGGGCTCAACGTCAACGGTCGCTTTACTGTGAACGACACGCCGCCTGTGCGCATCATGCGCTTCACCAGTTATCAACTAACGGACAATACCACGACACGCGTGCCGACAGGCATCGCATCGACCGACTACTATTGTTCCTTTGGGGGATGGGATGCCGCCTACGATGTGCAAGAGACTGGAACGGGGACATGGAGCCGTTATCTCTATACAAACAATGGCCTGTGGGAAGTCAAGTTCTTCAACAATGTCCAGAACAGCCCGCTGATTGTTAGCTTCGACATTGTCTGTTACCTGCAGGGTTTTTACGAACTTGTGGGGCCGCCGGCTGCTGCCGCCGCCGCGGGTGCTGTGACAAATGACGCCCTGCCCGCGCTGACCGACGAGTAAGGAGAGACGCTATGCAAACGCACACAATGTTCTCGACCAGAGAGGCAACTCTGCCCCGCGTCCCGGCCTGGCTGGCCAGACTGCTGCTCGGCCTCGCCCTGCTCGTGACGCTGGCATTGCCCGCCAGCGCCGCGCCGCCACCCGATGTTGACTGTGGCCGCGAGGGCCGCACCTGCCCCTTCGTAGGACACTTCACGGCGATTGCCACCGGGACTTTTACCGTAATCGGCGGCCAGGCGGCCACGCAGAAGCTCTATCTGCCGGTCATCAACCGCTAGTCCACTGCGGCGCAATCACAAGAGAGCAACAAAAAACGGTGGAGGCAGCCATTTCGCCCAAATGGCTGCCTCCACCGTTTTTGTTGCTCCAGCTTCTGAAAAAGCCAACGCTCTAGCCGGCCAGTCAGCCACTTGATTGTTCGGCCTGTGCGCGCAGCGCCTACAAGTCATCGGTGGAGCCATTGTCGAAGATCGTCAAGGACAGCGGTAGCTTGTCTGGATGGCAGGCAAAGAGCGAGCGCAGCATTAGTTCCATTCTCTACGCTCTAGTTGCCGTCAATGACGAGATATGATTTACGGCTGCAATGAAGGGAGAAAAATAAAGGACGGCAGACTGTATGTCTGCCGTCCCTACCCTAGTTGCTGCGTGAGAGAAAGCTGTCCCTCCTCAGTTCACCAACTGAATGATCCCCGCCGCGCCCATGCCGCCGCCGATGCACATCGTGACCAGGCCGGTCTGCTTGCCCTGGCGTTGCAGCTCGTGGATGATCTGCACGGTGAGCTTGGCGCCGGTGCAGCCGAGCGGATGGCCCAGTGCAATGGCGCCGCCGTTGACGTTGACCTTCTCTTCGTCCATGCCCAGTTCGCGCATCACGGCCAGCCCCTGTGCGGCAAAGGCTTCGTTGAGTTCGATCAGGTCGATGTCCTTGAGCTCCATGCCGGCGTATTTGAGCGCCTTGGGGACGGCGGCAATCGGGCCGATGCCCATCACCTCCGGCGGGACGCCACCCACGGCAAAGCTGACAAAGCGCGCCAGCGGCTTCAGACCGAGCGACTTGGCCTTTTCTTCGCTCATGATCAGCAAAGCCGCGGCGCCATCACTGGTTTGCGAGCTATTGCCGGCAGTGACCGTGCCGTTCATGGCAAAGGCCGGCTTGAGCTTGGCCAGCGCGGCTATGCTGCTGTCATGGCGGATGCCTTCGTCCTGCTGGAAGACCAGCTCGATTTCCTTGACGGCGCCGCCCTCGCCCAATTTGACGTTGACCGGCAGCGGTGTGATTTCGGCGTCGAACTTGCCGGCTGCCTGCGCCGCGGCCGCGCGCTGATGGCTACGCAAGGCAAAGGCGTCCTGCTCCTCCCGGCCGATCTCATATTGACGCGCGACATTTTCGGCGGTCAGCCCCATGCCCAGATAGACGCCGGGATATTCGCTGGCCAGGTATGGATTGGGTGTGAACTTGTTGCCGATCATCGGCACCATCGACATGCTTTCGGCGCCGCCGGCAATAATCACGTCGCCCATGCCGGCCATGATCTGCTGCGCGGCGGTGGCGATCGTCTGCAAGCCGCTAGAGCAGAAGCGGTTGACTGTCTGCCCCGCGGTCGTCACCGGTAAGCCCGCACGCAGCGCCACGATGCGCGCCATGTTCATGCCCTGCTCCGCCTCTGGAAAGGCGCAGCCGAGCACGATGTCCTCGATCTCTGCCTTGTCGATGCCGGCGCGTTCGATCACCGCATTGACCACCGCCGCGGCCATCTCATCCGGCCGCGTCGTGCGCAGCGTCCCCTTCGGCGCCTTGCCCACCGCAGTCCGTGCGGCGGCAACGATTACAGCGTTACGCATGTTGAAGTCTCCTTGTAAACAAGTTGCGAGGGGCAAGGGGCGAGGGGCGATGTCTGGTCGCCTGCCCCACCTCTGCCCTGTTCACTCGCGATGATTTCGAACAGAGTCCTTGGGCTACCTTTGCGTCTTGATGGTCGGCGCCAGCATTGCGATAATCTCATCACAAAGTTCTAGCCGATGCTGTAACACTTCAGCTTTCATGAGATGGCGCGCCCGCATGTACCATCCTTGGGTCTCGCGTGCAGAAGCCACGGCGATTGATAAAAACCTGGCATAGTCCCGACCAAAGCAGCGGCCATATTCTTCTTCAATGTTTGCGCTGATGGAACCACAACGCCGGATAATCTGAGCAACAATTGAACGGCCACGCGCATCCTCAAGCCACGGTTCACAGTCAAACCAGCATAGATCGTGCAAAAAAAGCGCTTTCTGATAGAAGAGCGAACTCCACAACTGATGGCTCTTGATGCGCGCCGGCACGGAGTCCTTCCACTCATCAAATGTGTGTGGTCGATCCGCACCGGCTGAAGTCTGAACATGCGCCATCGTCGCCCCTCGCCCCTCGCAACTCGCCCCTAATTTCTCAGCGGCTTGTTCTTCTCTAGCATATACTGGATGCGATCCTGCGTCTTCTTGTTGCCGACAAGACTGAGGAAGGCTTCGCGCTCCAGGTCGAGGAAGTACTGCTCGTCCATCCACGCGCCCTGACTCAGATCGCCGCCGGCGAGGATGTGGCCGAGCTTGCCCGCCACCACGCCATCGTATTCGCTGATGTAGCCGCCCTGGATCATGCTGTAGATTTCGATGTTGACCGCGGCGACCACATCGCGGCCCGCGGCGTAGACGTTGCCCTTGACGGTCGGCGCCCGGTAGCCGGCTTCGTTCATCGTCAGCACGGCCTGTTTGGCCTCGGCGATGCGGTGCTCCGTGTTGAGCACGATGCGGTCGTCGGCGCCCAGGTAGCCTAGCTCGCGCGCCTCCGCGCCGGAGGTCGAGACCTTGGCAAAGCCGACCGTCTCGAAGACCTTGCGCAGATAGGGCGTCGGGTTGACGTTGGTGGCGTGCATGTGCGGGCTGATGTGGCGGCGCACCATCTCCTTGCAGCCGCCCCAGCCGGGGATGACGCCGATGCCGACCTCGACCAGACCCATGTAGGTCTCGGCGTCGGCCAGGACGCGGTCGGCGGCGAGGCAGATTTCACAGCCACCGCCCAGCGCCATCTGATGCGGCGCGGCGACGACCGGCTTCGGCGCGGTGCGCAGCCCCATGAAGGCGTCCTGGCCAAACTTGATCATCATCTCCAGTTCATTCCACATATTGCTCTGCACCGCCAGCATCATCGCAAAGATGTTGGCGCCGACTGCAAAGTTTTTGCCGTCGTTGGCGATGACCAGCCCGCTGGCGTTGCCGTGCAGCCGTTCGATCGCCTCCTGCATGATGTCGAACATGGGGCCGTCCAGCGCGTTGACGCGCGTGTGCCACTCCAGCAGCATCACACCGTCGCCGATGTCCCACAGGCTGGCCATCTCGTTGCCGGTCAGCTCCTTGCGCGTGCGGCGGATGTCCTGCATGCTCAGCGACTTGGGGTTGCGCGCCACCGCCACATACCGCTTGGACGCCGGATCGTAGACCATCTGCTGGCCCTCGGCGTAGGTATAGAAGCTCTCCTTGCCCGCCGCCAGCATCTCCTTGACCCACGGCGCCACGCTCACGCCCTCGCCTTCGAGGCGGGCAGTCGTGGCCTTGACGCCCAGTGCGTCCCACGTCTCGAAGGGGCCCATTTCCCACGCAAAGCCCCACTTCATGGCGTTGTCGATGTCGACCAGACTGTCGGCGATCTCCGGCACGCGCTTCGAAGCATAGGCCATCGTGCGCGAGAGGGTGTGCCAGATCAGCTCGCCCGCCTCGTCGTCCGCATCGACCAGCGCCTTGAGGCGGTCGGCCAGCGGCAGGTTGCGCGCATCGCCGACGCTGCTCCAGCGCGGCTTCTTAGGCGCCACGTACTCCAATGCGCCATCCTCGGCTGCGGTCTGCAAGTCCAGCCCCCAGAAGGACTTCTTGCCCTTCTCGTCGACGACCGTCTTGTAGAAGCCCTGCCCGCTCTTCGCGCCGAGCAGCTTGTTGTCGATCAGGAGCTGCATGACGGCCGAGCTATACTCGCCACGCAGCACCTCGCGATCCTCGTCCTCCGGGATCAGGTCGTAGAGGTTGCCGCCGACCAGCGCCATCACGTCGATGCCGACGATGTCGTTGAGGCGGAAGGCGCCGGTCTTGGGGCGCCCCAGCAGCGGCCCAGTCAGCGCATCGACCGCTTCGACAGTGTAGCCATTCTCGATGGCGTACTCCATGAGGTCGCTCTGGATAAAGCTGATCATGCGGTTGGCGATGAAGTTGGGCGTGTCCTTGCAGACGACCACGCCCTTGCCCAGCACATTTTCGACAAAGCGCTTCATGCGCTCGACCACGGCGGGGTCCGTGTCGGGCGTCGGGATGATCTCCAGCAGGTGGAGATAGCGCGGCGGGTTGAAGAAGTGGGTGCCGAGGAAGCGCGCCTTAAATTCCGGCGTACGGCCCTGGGCGATGATGTGGATCGGGATGCCGGAGGTGTTGCTGCTGATGATGGCGTTGGCCGGCGCCGCCGCTTCGATGCGCGCCATCAGCTTCTGCTTCGGCTCCGGCCGCTCGACGATCACCTCGATGATCCAGTCGCTGGCGCCGACCGCGGCGTCGAAGTCATCTTCGAGATTGCCGACTTTGACAAGGCTAGCCGCGTGCTTGGTGAATAGATTCGACGGCTTGGCCTTGACCATGCGCTCGTAGCCGGCCTGGACAATGCGGTTGCGCACCTTGCGGTCGGCCAGGGTCAGGCCGGCTGCCGTCTCTTCGGCGGTCAACTCTGACGGGACGATGTCCAACAGCCACGAGCGGATCCCGGCGTTAGCCAGGTGTCCGGCAATAGCAGCCCCCATCGTCCCCGCGCCGATCACGGTGACGGTTTCAATTCCGTATGGCATATGCGTATGCTCCTTGCAAATTCAAATGGGATAGCGAGGCAAACGATTTAATGGCTAAGGGTTTTCCTCCGGTGGTAGTTTGTCACCGGTATGTTGTCGTATCGTTTTGAGGAGATTGTTGGGGGAGGGGAGAAGGTGAGACTAGGAGACAGGGAGACAAGGAGATGGGGAGACAGGGAGATAGGGAGATAGGGAGATAGGGAGATAGGGAGATAGGGAGATAGGGAGACAGGGAGCAATGGCAGGGCTTCCATTTTCAATCTCCTAATCTCCCAATCTCCTCTTTTCCTGCTCCTACCGCCGCACGGACGGCAAGAAGATGCCGTTGTCGAAGCCTACGTTGACGCGCACCCGCGTCAGCGGATCGCCTAGCACGACAAAGGTCTTGAGTGCGTCGAGCCAGTTGGTCAGCGGTGAGGTGAGCAGGTTATCGTAGCCGGCCGCCACCAGGTCGCCCATGCGTTGGCTGTTGGGCGGCGCGTTGCGCAGCTTGCTCACAAAGCCCTTTTGCAGATAGTCGTGCCCGTGCGCCACGCTCTGGGCCTGCAGGCCCCCAGGTGGCCACCGCGCCGCCGGTGGCGCTGCGCACAAACATCTCATCCAGCGTGCCAGTGACTGCCGGCACGGCAAACTGCGACGTCAGGCAGGTCATCGACAGGCCGACAAACAGCTTTTCACCGTTAACCAGCAACGGCGCCTCGTTGATACTCATCAGCGGCGCCACTGCGGCCCCGGATCGATCTTCGAGTTTAGCGTAATTCCAGTGGTTGCTGTGGCCGTTATAGACCATCAGCCCGACGCCGGCATTGATGACGTCGATCACCCTCTGCGTAGCCTCGCTGGCCGAGGAGACGCGCCATGTCTCGGCAGACGCGCGCGCAACGGTATTGAACATGCCCGCACCCGCCGGCACAGTGAAATCGACTCGACGGTCAGGCGAGTGATCATAGTAGACGCGCTGCGTGCCCGCCCCATACCCGAAAAGTTGAATGACTTCATCTGCGTAGCTGGCAAAGTCCCCGCCGGATCAATCGTGACCTGATTCTGTGCGTTGATGCTGGTGATGAAATTGTCGGCCAGGAACAACTGCGCGGAAAGCCAGCCTGGCAGGTCGGCAGCGCTCTCATAGGCCACGATCTTGTTGACCATCGTGGTCAATTCGGCTTCGTTGCGCACGGGGAAACGCCCAAGCCAAACATCGGGAATAAAGACATTGCTCTTTGGATTGCGCCCCGCTGGGTCGTCGCCCGTGATCGGGTCGTCGCCGTTCAACTGTGCAAAGCAAGTTTCGCAGGGCGCTTCGTTGATGTAGATATCCACATCCAGCATGTACGGCGGCATGGGATGGCTCACACCGCTGCCAAAGCCCGTGTTTTTGTAATTGAATGGGTCGTACGTGCCGTCGCCCACAAGGACCACTGAGATCGTGCGAGCCGCATTTTGCCAGTCGCTGCGGTCGCGCAGGAAGTTGCGGATCGCCGGCGCGGAGGTGTAGCCATCTCCATACACATCAAAAATTGCCTGCACATCGACGAAGAGCGGGGTATATCCCTGGCTGCTGCGCAGGGTTAGCAGCGGCTGCAACTCCTCTTTGAACTGCGCCGGCCCGATGTAAAGCGCGTCGGCGGCCAGCGCGTTGCCAAAGTCCGCGGCAGGATGCGCTGCGGTCCCCGGCGTTGTCAGGGCGGCCAGATTTGCCAGCACGTAGTGGCGCGGCTCTGCACCGTCGGCCTGGCTAAAGGATGCGGTGGAGCCAGCGCCGCTGAGCGGCATCACGACGGGGTTGAGCGGGTCGGTGACATCATAGAGCGCACGCGCCGCCGGCAGGGCGGAGAGCGTGAAACTTGCCGCCCCGGCCGCCGTCCAGAACTCGGCGCCGGCGCCGTCAAAGTTCAAGGCCACCGGTCGCTCCCACGTCACCGCATCGAGCAGAATGCTGGTGTTGTAGCCGGCGACGCCGCTGGGCACAAGAATTGTTTTGAGCGCCACCGGATCTATACTGGTGGCCAGGCCCAAGCTCCAATTCTCTTGAAGTCGACAATTACCGTTAATTGTTTGCGAAGGATTCCATGTGGTGAGTTGCGCGTCGCCTACGATGTCTCCATATACAACCAGCGCAGCATTCTCTTTCTCAATTCGGTAAGTCGAGTCCGTATCGATAACCTGCCACGATTTCTCGGATTGCCGCACGACGATCCTTGCGCCATTCCCAAGTTGCACGCCATTCTGCTGAAACTCGCTGCGCAGAACCAAACTCACCGACCGGCTTTGTCAAGTTCGCTAACGAAGTTCAAACCTAGAGCGAAGAGATTTACATCTTCACCTGTCAAAAACTTGGTATTGACTCTATATCTCCCAACGCCTAAATTACATTCATTCCATGCAACAGCACCAATCACGGTGACATTCACGGTGTAGACGGGTTGTCCAGAGATACCTGGCAGCGTTTTTGAGATCGCCGCTGATGCCACAGGAAAAGACTGTGTCATCGTTCCCGATGCTGTCAGCGAGGCGCCGAACCAATGATCGGCGTCAAAACCGGGATACTCGGAAACGTACTGTTTGTTGGTGCGCCAGACGCCGCGTTCAAACGCCTGACCGGGCGCAGCGGCGGTCGTGGCGTCTGTGCTTGTCGCCACCGTCGCATTGATGCGCGTCCCGCCGCCGTCAAAGGTAAGCCAATAGGTCGAGGCTTGATTCCAGCGGTCGCCCACCGTGGGCGCGTAAAAGCGCAGCCGGTCGGCAAGCGCCTCAACGGCGACGGTTTCCCCACGATGCGACAGACGCAGGCGAGTGACGTCAAAATCGGCGCCAAACGCGCTGTACGGCACTTCCTGCAGACCCGGCTGGCTCACCGTGAGCTTGTAGCCATTCTGCAACGCGGCTTGATTGACCGGGACAGTGACGATTTCGGCGGCCACGCGGCTCTGCGCGGCGACGGACGCAGCGTCCACCAGCGTGGTTTCGGCCGCGCCGGCGACGGAGACGCGCAGCTCGCTGGCAATCTTGACCACACCAGCTTCCGCATAAATTGGGCTGATGGCAAGGACGGCGAAGCGTTGTCCCTTGTTGACGCCCTCGCGCAGGATAAAGGCGGGCGCGGCCGGCAAGCTCACCGGGTCGTCAGGCGCAATATTGGGCATCGGCGTCCAGTCCAGTACGGGCGGCAGGATCGGCGCGCCGGGCGCAATGCCGCCGGCCAGCGCAGCAGACTGCACCTGCTCGATGACGACCGCGGGAGTGGCGTCGGGAGCAACGGCAAGCGTGATGGTCTGGATCGGCAGGTCGTAGCCGTTATAGCGGGCTGTGGGCAGCAACTGAGCGAGCGCGGCGGCGTTGGCGCCGCCCGCAGCAGACGCCGACCAGATGACCTGGACGCCGGTCGGCGTCGTCGTAACTTCCAGCGCCGGCCGCGGATCGGTTTGTGCCAGCGCCGCGTGCGGGAAATTGGCAAGGAGCAAAATGGTCAGCAGGAGGAGCAGCGATGTTTTTTTCATAGTGTGATGGATGCTGAACATGGTGGTTTTTCTCATCGATTGACTAGGATCGTGGCGAATTCAGGATGACGACAACGGTTGGCGATAGTTTTTTCAGTATAGTCCCCTTTCCTAAAAATTAGATGAGCCTTTACTTGCAACTTACTGGCAGTTTTTGGCATGGGCGACAATCAATGCCGTCCAGCATAACGCCTGCGTATAAACGTTTTCATCTTACAGGACGAAAGCGCATCGCCAAAGGTTATAGGAAGCGAAACCGAACATAATTCGCTGATTTTGAGGAAATTCGCTGTGTGTTTACATGACGCTAGGGCGACGTTTTCGCTACGTCTTTGCCGCGCCGGTCAATTGTTGAGAGAAATAGGTTGACGCCGCAGCGCCAATAAAAAAGCGGGGCGGTCTTTTGACCGCCCCGCCGCTTGTTGAATTGCTCGCGCCTATTTGCCAGAACGTTTGCGCACCGCAAGCGCCGCGGACAACGCTGCCAGTCCGGTGCCGAAAAGCACCATCGTGACCGGCTCTGGAATCGGCACCGGGCGCGCGGGACTGTCGGTTGGCCGTGGCCCCGGCCCCGGCGCTGGCGTGAAGGTGGGCGTCGGTGAGGCCGTCCCGGTGGGCGTGGCGGTCAAAGTCGGCGTGGGCGTCGCCGGGGGGTTGCAGTATGCCGCCGGATCTTCCTGGGAGGCGGAAGGGCCTGTCACGCGCGCTCTGTTCACATAGGTGGGGCGTGAGCCGCCGGCGTCCGGGGCGGCGGCGCAACCGGGCGCCGGCGTGCCAAAGGGCAGGGTCGTCGCCGCGGCCAGGTCGATGGCCTGCAAGCCGTTGACTTTGTAGAGCCAGATGTCCCCCGCATCGATCAGCCCGTTGCTGTTCGCATCGAGCTGCGGGCCGTATACAGTGGGGGTGGTGGTCGGCAGTTGATTATCGCTGATCGTCACCGAGATGGGATTCAACGGCTCACAAATAACGCCGGGACGGCATGTATACGTCACCTGGTAGATAAAGGAGACCGCGCCGTTCACAGGAATGACCGGCACATCAGCGCCGTTGGGGTCATTGGCGTTGGCGCAAAGGGCGGGAATCGCCGTCCCCGTCACGCCTACGTCGGTTGGGCAAACATATTTGACCAATGCAAGGTCGCCAATGACGGCTGGCTCCTCCTGGGCAAAAGCAGAGGTAAAGCCAAACAATGTCACTAGCATGCCAACCAGCACTGCCGCGCCGGTGAGCGCACTGAATATGCGGAATTTGATCATGGATGAAAGGCTCCTCGTCCGAAGATAAGCTAGGCCAAATTTAGGAGTCGCGGCAGATTTTTTCAAATAATTGCCACACGCTGCGGCACTGCAAAAACCAGTATAGCACTCTCCACATCATCTGCAAATACTCTTTAGCACGAACAGGCGGCGAACCCACGTGCAGTAGCCGTGCACCAAGCGTACAGCTACCGCAATCCAGCCGTTCTGCGTGCGACAATTACGGCCGCATCCTTTGTGCTAGACTTGCGCCAACATCAGCGCGGGGCTGCCCGTACTTGCAGCGCGGCGAATTCACCAGTCATCTTGATCATCAAAAGCAAGTAGCACGTCATGGTTGGCAGTTCAAACGGCCAGCTTGACAGGGAGGTATCTGTGTCTTCATCCAGCCACGCCACGGACGTCACGCCATCGCCCCAACAGCCGCCGCGCCGGCCGTCCCCCAGCCGCCGCGAATTGCTTCGGCGCGGGGCTGCCGTCGCGGCCACTGGCGCCGCGGTCGCCACGCTCCGCCCTGTGGCCGTACGCGCCCAGGCGCCGGCCGGCCCCGCGGCCATGCGTTCGCCACAGCGCGTGGTGAACCTGATCGCAGCCGCGGCCCCGGAAACGCCCTCACCCGAAATCATCGCGCTCAATCGCATCGCCTTTGGCCCGCGCCCCGGTGAATTGGATGGCTTGATGGCGCTGGGCGCCACCAGCGCGGAACGGCTCCAGATCTATGTCGACCGGCAACTCAACCCAGTTGCCATCGACGACAGCGGGTGCGACGCGATCATCGCCGCACAAGGCTTTACGACGCTTGGCAAATCGCGCGCCCAGTTGTGGCTGGATCACGTCACCAAGCCCAGTGTCACGTGGGACGAACGGATGCTACCCGCGCGGGAGACGATGCAGGCGACGTTCCTGCGCGCCATTTACAGCCAGCGCCAACTGGTCGAGGTCCTGGCCGATTTCTGGCACAATCACTTCAACGTCTATGGCTGGGATTCGTGGAGTGCGGGCACGTGGGTCTATTACGACCGTGACGCGCTGCGCGGGAACATGCTGGGCAATTTCCGGCAGATGCTGGGCGCGGTCGCCAAGAGCGCGGCCATGTTGTATTACCTGGACAATGTCTCGAACACCAGCGCCGGCCCCAACGAAAATTACGCTCGCGAGCTTTTCGAGCTACATGGGCTGGGCGCGGAGAACTATTTCGGCGTGGCATCGACCGTGGGCGCCGATGGCGGCTACCAGCATCCTGCGCCCAAAGACAGCAACGGCAAACCGCTGATGTACGTCGATGAGGACATCTACAGCGCGACGCAATGTTTCACCGGCTGGCGCATCGATGCCACAACCGGCGACTTTCGTTTCGATGACTCCGTGCACGCCAAGTATTCCAAGATCGTGCTGGCGCAGAATATCCCCAGCGGCTCCGGGCAACAGGATGGCGAGACCGTGCTCGATCTCCTTGCCAACCATGTGGGCACGGCGCGCTACATCAGCCGCAAGCTTTGTCGCCGTCTGCTCGGCGACGACCCGCCCGAAGCGGTGGTGCAGGCGGCTGCCGACGTTTTCTATGCGCAGCGCGCGGCGCCGGATCAACTTAAACAGGTGGTGCGCACGATCTTGCTCTCGCCCGAATTCAGCACGACGTGGGGAGAAAAGATCAAGCGGCCGTTCGAGTATACCGTCAGCCTGTTGCGCGCCGCCAACGCCAACTATGTGTGGAGCGATTCCTTCCGCTATAAATATGAGGCGCTGGGACAGGCCATGTTCAACTGGCGCCCGCCCGACGGCTACCCCGACCGCAAGGAAAATTGGTCGAGCACGATGCCGATGCTGCAGCGCTGGCGCTTGTGCAACTGGCTGATCGACAGTTGGAAGATCGGCGGTGTGGGGGCGGATAAAGACAATCTGCGCATCGATTGTCTCAGCCAGATGCCGGCCAGCATCACCACGCCGGTGGCTATTGTGGACTTCTGGGCGCAACGCGTCCTGGGGCGTGCGCTGCCTGCCGACGAACGCCAGCCGATCGTCGACTTCATGGCCGCGGGGCGCAACCAGGAAAGCAGCCTGCCCGCCGATCAGATCAAAGAGCGGTTGCGTTTCACGGTCGGCCTGATCTTGATGGCGCCGTCATTCCAGTGGCGATAACTACGCACCCTCAACCACGCACAAGGAAACCTGAGATATGTTTAAACCATCACGACGCGGCTTCATGGTCGGCTGTTCGGCAGCAATTGCCACGTGGACAAGCAGCCTGAGCTTTACGGCTTTTGGCAGCGCCGAAGCTGAACCTAACCAAGACATTCTACTCGTCGTCTTCTTGCGCGGCGGCGTGGATGGCCTCAACATCGTGCCGCCGCTTGCGGGCATCGACCGCGGCCATTACGAGAGTAAGCGTCCGCGCATTGCCGTGCCCGTGACCGGCGCCAGCGCCGCGCTGCCGCTCGACGACCGCTTTGGGCTGCATCCGGGCGCGGCCGCGCTGCAAGGGTTGTTTCAGGACAAAAAGCTGGCCATCGTCCACGCCGCGGGCCTGACCAGCGACACACGCAGCCATTTCGACGCCATGCAGTTCATGGAATTGGGCACGCCCGACAATAAATCCAGCACGACCGGCTGGCTGACGCGCCACTTGCAGACCGCGGGCAATCTTCCCGCTCAGATCATCATGCCCGCGGTGGCGGTGGGCAATCTGCAACCAACTTCGCTGCTCGGCAGCCGCGAAAGCATCGGGATGACCAGCCCCAACGATTTCAGTTTTGGCGGCCACTGGAAGTACGGCGAATGGCAGCGTGAGGCGATGCGCAAAATGTATGGCGGCGCTTCGTGGCTGCATCAAGCCGGCCTGCAGACGCTGGACGCTATCGATGTCGTCGAAAGCGCCAATCCGGGGACTTACACGCCCGGCAACGGCGCGGTCTATCCCAACACCGGCTTTGGCCGCAGCCTGCAAACCGTGGCGCAGGTGATCCGCATGCAGTTGGGATTGCAGGTCGCCACGCTCGACGTAGGTGGTTGGGACACGCACGAATACCAGGGCGACGGCGGCGCCGGTTACTTCTTTGACAAGCTGGCCGAATTGGGGAACGGCATTTCCGCGTTCTTGCTGGATCTCTCCAACGACAACGGCACGGATCACACCAAGCGCATCACGGTCGTGGTCATGAGCGAATTTGGCCGCAGCTTCCAGGAAAACGCCAGCCGCGGCACCGACCACGGGCATGGCAATGTCGTGTTGGTGGCGGGCGGCGCGGTCAACGGCGGCAAAGTCTACGGCGACTGGCCGGGGCTGGCGACCGAGCAACTCTACGACCGCCGCGACCTGGCGATCACGACTGATTATCGGCGTGTGTTGAGCGAGATTCTGATCCGGCGGCTGGGCAATCCCAAGCTGGGCGCCGTGTTCCCCGGCTATCAAGACTACGCCCCGCTTGGCATCATGCAGGGCGTAGATGTGGAGCCTGACTACGAGGCGACCGTGCCTTTGCCGGCGACGCTCAACGAACGCGTCTACCTGCCGGCGGTGCAACGCTAGGCGGTCAGGATGCAGACACAAGAAAAATAGCACGCGGATGGCGCGGATTTGGCGGATGATTGCGGATCAAAATTCAGTAGTTCACGATTTCGCCTCACACGGAGACGCCAAGGCACAACAAAGTTGAAGATGGCGCCCTTTGTGCGCTTGGCGCCTCTGTGTGAGTTGCGTGAAGTACTGAAATTAGGGAAATCCGCGTCATCCGCGTGCTATCTACGAGGCAGATGCACCCATCAGGGATTACTTTCTTACTCGGCAAACATCTCTGCTAATATCAACAGGATTGATTGTTGGGTCTTTTTATCGATGCTTCCCATCTTCTTTACCAGGCGTTTCTTATCAACTGTCCTAAGTTGGTCCAATACTACCTGGCCATTTTTGCCCTCAAATTCACACTCAACACGAGACGGATAACTTCCCCCTTTGGTCGTCATCGGCGCAATGATAGCTGTGGCAATATGACGGTTCATCTCATCTGGTGACACAATCACGCATGGCCGCATCTTCTTGATTTCGCTGCCAATTGTCGGATCAAGATTCACCCAATAGACCTCAAATCGCTTGACTACCATTCCCACTCGCTTTCTTCCCATGCGGTTTGGAGGAATGGTTCATCATCAAACAACTGGTCATCTCCCGCTTCCACCATCGTCTGGAAATATTTTTCCCATTGTTGCCGAGGTTGATGGAGAGAACGAACAATCAACTGATCGGGCAAGACCTCCAATTCGACCTCTCCAGTAAAACCAAGTTGTTCGAGAATGGACTTAGGAATACGGATGCCTTGCGAATTTCCAATTTGAATAATTCGAGCTTTAACAGTCATCATGCACCTCACTTTGTAATCATATTATAATTACGGGACGTGGTTGAGTCAAAAAGCTTCGACCAAATTGAGCGTCAACTCCAATAGCGAGCGCCTCTTTTCCTCCGTGAAATCTGCGCAATCTGTGGATGATTTCTTCTCTGACCGGCCATTTGGTTCTCCCTGGCTGGTTGTGATACCGTGCTAAATCATCTCGCGGATCGACGATCATGGCTGACCTGCTGCTGTACACAACTTCACTCTGCCCAGACTGCTGGCGCGTCAAGACGGTGCTGAGCAAGCTGGGCGTCGCCTATCAGGAAATCGACATTCTCCAGGATGCGGAAGGCGCCGAGGAGATGGTGCGGCGCAGCGGCCAGCGCCATGTCCCGACGCTCATTCTCCCTGACGGCGCCGTGCTGGTCGAGCCGGACAACCTCACGCTGCTGCAAAAGGTTATGCCCCTGGCGCCATCGTGATTCCCCTTTTCTAGCGCCACTGCTCGACCTGGATACGTTCTGCGTCGAGCTAAAGGCGAGCCATTTTCATCTATTCCCGCTATAGATACGAAGGAAATACAGCTTTACAGCCGATAACATTGAAGGGGAGCGTGCTTACGTTTCCACGCCCGTCGCGTAACGTGATAGAGTGGCAAGAGACGTTTCTTCTGCCCGCAACCCGGACGTGATCGAACTCTTAGGTCCGCGCCGCCCGCCTATACCCAGAAACAGGAATCGCATGGATGCCACCGTTTATAGCCGAATCGTGAGTTTCATCTGGGGCATCGCCGACGATGTGCTGCGCGACCTCTACGTGCGCGGCAAATACCGCGACGTGATCCTGCCGATGACGGTGCTGCGCCGGCTCGACGCCGTGCTCGAGGACACGAAGCCCGCGGTGCTCGCAACGAAAAAGCTGCTCGACGTCGCCGGCATCGTCAACCAGGAGGGCGCGCTGCGCCAGGCCGCCAGGCAGGCTTTTTACAACGCCTCGCCCTTCACCTTGCGCGACCTGCGCAACCGCGCCAGCCAGCAGCAACTGCGCGCCGACTTCGAGGCCTATCTCGACGGCTTCTCCGCCAACGTGCAGGAGATCCTAGAAAACTTCAAGTTCCGCAACCAGATTCCCACGCTCTCGAAGGCCGACGCGCTGGGCACGCTGATCAGAAGTTGCTCGACCCGACGATCAACCTCAGCCCCTACCCTGTCCTCGCCGCGGATGGGTCGGAGCGGCAGCCGGGGCTCGACAACCACGCCATGGGCACGGTCTTCGAGGAGCTGGTGCGCCGCTTCAATGAGGAGAATAACGAGGAAGCGGGTGAGCACTGGACCCCGCGCGATGTGGTGCGGCTCATGGCCTTTCTGGTTTTCCGGCCCATCGCCGACCAGATCGAGTCGGGCACCTACCTGCTTTACGACGGCGCCATCGGCACGGGCGGCATGTTGACGGTCGGCGAAACGACGCTCGTCGAACTGGCCGCCGCGCAGGGCAAGTAGGTGGTGACCCATCTCTACGGCCAGGAGATCAACGCCGAGACCTACGCCATCTGCAAGGCCGACATGCTGCTCAAGGGTGAGGGCGATGGCGCCGACAACATCGTAGGCGGCCCGGAATATTCCACGCTGGCCAACGACGCCTTCACCGCGCGCACCTTCGACTTCATGATGTCCAACCCGCCCTATGGCAAGAGTTGGAAGAGCGACCTGGAGCGCATGGGCGGCAAGGGCAGCATCCGCGACCCGCGCTTTGTGGTGCAGCACAACGGCGACCCCGAGTTCTCGCTGATCCCCCGCTCCAGCGACGGCCAACTGCTCTTCCTGGCCAACATGGCGAGCAAGATGAAGCAGGACACCACGTTGGGCAGCCGCATCGCCGAAGTGCACAACGGATCGTCGCTCTTCACGGGCGACGGCTCGGGTGAGAGCAACATCCGCCGCTGGATCATCGAGAACGACTGGCTGGAGGCCATCGTCGCGCTGCCGCTCAACATGTTCTACAACACCGGCATCGCCACCTACATCTGGGTGGTGAGCAACCGCAAGCCCGCCCACCGCCGCGGCTTCGTGCAGTTAATCGACGCCACGCAATGGCGCCAGCCGCTGCGTAAGAACCTGGGCAAGAAGAACTGCGAGTTGAGCGAAGCGGACATCGAGCGCATCTGCACGACCTTCCTCGCCTTTCGGGAAAGCGAGCAGTCGAAGATCTTCCCCAACGCCGCCTTTGGCTACTGGAAAGTGACCGTCGAGCGTCCGCTGCGACTCCAGGGCATCGACCCGGCCCGCGTCTACACGCCGAAGGAGATCAAGGCACTCAAGCAGAGCGCCGCCCGCGCCGACGACACCGCCGGTGATCCAAAGATTTACAAGCAGGGCGTCGCACCTGATCCGCGGCACGGCCTTTTTATGAACGCCATCCATGGCAAGCCCGTCGTGGTCGAATACGAGCCGGACCCCGACCTGCGCGACACGGAGCAGATTCCGCTGCTGGAGGAAGGCGGCGTCGCCGGCTTTATCGCCCGCGAGGTGCTGCCCCACGTGCCCGACGCCTGGGTGGACGCAGCGGCGACCAAGATCGGCTACGAGATCAGCTTCAACCGCTATTTCTACAAGCCGCAGCCGCTGCGCACGCTGGCGGAGATTCGGGCGGATATTCTGGCGGTGGAGGCGGAGACGGAGGGTTTACTTGGAGAGATTATCGGGGGTGGGCTGTGAGTGAACCAAAAGATGGCGCACGCGGAGACGCCGAGGCGCGGAGAGATGGGACTGAAGATTCAACCCTCCGCGCCCCCGCGCCTCCGCGTGAAATAGAACCCCACGCACGCGGAGACGCCGAGACGCGGAGGGAGGAGGACGAACCGCCTTTTCTCCGCGCCCCCGCGCCTCCGCGTGAGATAGAGTTTGATCAGATCACGGGGACGGTGATCGATGCGGCGATCCAGTTGCATCGGGACCTGGGACCCGGGCTGCTGGAGTCCGTCTACGAGACGGTGCTGGCCAGGATGCTACAGCGTCGCGGGCTCCACATCGAACGCCAGCTGCGCGTGGTATTCGAGTATGACGGCATGCGCTTTGACGACGGACTGCGCATTGATCTGCTCGTCGAGGGGTGCGTCATCGTCGAGTTGAAGTCGGTGGAAACGCTGGCGCCGGTGCACAGCAAGCAGGTGTTGACCTACCTCAAGCTCATGCACCTGCCGGTTGGATTGCTCATCAACTTCGGCGGCGCCACGCTCAAGGAGGGGCTGCGCCGCATCGTCAACGATTTCCCGGCTGCACGGTCTTCGTTGCGCGTCAATGCGGGCTCACGCGGAGACGCCGAGGCGCGGAGAGATGGGACTGAGAGTTCAACCCTCCGCGCCCCCGCGCCTCCGCGTGAGATAGAAAAACACGCACGCGGAGACGCCGAGGCGCGGAGGGAGGAGAACGAACCGCCTTTTCTCCGCGCCCCCGCGTCTCCGCGTGAAATAGAAAAACACGCACGCGGAGACGCCGAGAAGCGGAGGAGGAGAACAAACCGCCTTTTCTCCGCGCCCCCGCGTCTGCGTGAGCCAATTGAAGGGGGCGGCGCGCAATGATCGCTCAGTTGCCGTCCTACCCTGAATACAAAGACTCCGGCGTGCCCTGGCTGGGCGAGGTGCCGGTGCGTTGGAAGTTGGCACGGACGAAAACTATTTTGCGAGAGCGAAGCGTCAAGGGCTTCCAGACGAACCGCTTTTGGCTGCAACCCAGACAAAAGGTGTCGTACGCAAGGAAGAGTATGAAAACCGTACCGTCCTGGCGCTCAAGGACTTGCAGAACCTGAAAATAGTTCGCACTGACGACTTCGTGATTAGCCTTCGTTCGTTTCAGGGTGGCATCGAATACGCGCGCGAGCAGGGCATCATCAGTCCAGCGTATACGGTCTTATATCCCGTAGAACCTCAGAATCATGCCTATCTGGCTCTTCTATTCAAGTCGAAGCCTTACATAGAGAACCTGACCTTGCACGTAACGGGGATCAGACAAGGACAGAACGTCGACTACGAAAAACTGAGCCGATCCTTGATTCCACTCCCTCCCCCCGCCGAACAAGCCGCCATCGTCCGCTACCTTGACCACGTGGAGCGGCGTATCCGGCGCTACATCCGGGCGCGGCGGCGGCTGATTGCCCTGCTTACCGAGCAGAAGCAGGCCATCATCCACCAGGCAGTGACGCGCGGGCTGGACCCGTCCGTGCCGCTCAAGCCGTCCGGGTGTGGCGTGGCTGGGGATGTGCCGGCACATTGGGAGGTGAAGCGTCTGAAATGGGTGACGCATTTACAGAGAGGATACGATTTGTCACAGGATCAGCGTTTAGACGGCGATATTCCCGTTGTCTCCTCTGGAGGCATAATCGGTACTCACAACGAGGCAAGATCACGAGCACCAGGCGTTGTCATCGGCAGATATGGATCCACCAATGCTGTCTACTATCTTGAACAAGACTTTTGGCCTCATAACACCTCGCTGTTTCAATACCTTCGCCAGTCTATGGTTGAGTGATAAGAGCTTGAGTCGAGTGAATTGCGCCCATGCTGGCAACATAGTGAAGGATGGCAGCAATAATATTCGGATTGGGTGGTTCGGGAAACAATTCAATGGTTGCGTGGACATATCTACGACCACGGAAGAACGCTTTCAAATCCAAAACACCAGCGTCGGGATGTGACCTGCGAAAATCGGCAAGCTGGCGATGAGAAAGATTAACCATGAAGAGCGAAGGTTGACTGCATTGGTGACGGGAGTCTCTTTGATGGTCGCAAGTCCTCCATGCCCCAGAATTGTTTAGCGTCGCGGAAGTTGAACTCGATTTGGAAGCGCAGGCGATAGTAGTGAATCAGGGTATCGTGTGTGAGTTTGAGATCACTGCTGAAAAGCACCGCATAAACGCGGACGCCACTCTCAGATTGGTTTTGACCAGGATCACGACGTGAGTGGGTCGGCAAGCACTCGTGCAACATCGTGGCTTGGTAAACATCAGTGCGAATCCCCTTGTCCTGACCGGTCGCCATCTGATAACGCTCTGGAATGGCCTGATAATTGAGCTTGTCGCCAGAGCGACGACAGGGGCCTGAACTTCTTCTGTTCACCCTTGTACTCAGTAGAGCGCCGAATCGTGACGCAGTTTCGAGATCAGTGCAACCCCGAGACTTTGCTGCACCATCTGACAAACGTTGTTGTTGCCGAAATGACCATCCGCACCAGATAGGTGAGGGGAAGAGTCCACCAATCAGTTCCAACAACTTCTTGACCAGTCGCTCCATCATTCTCAGTTCGCCGTTCCATTCAACGTGACGTTTGTCTTTATTCTTGCTGCCTTTGGGACGTCCGCCTTGCGCTTGCCTCCCTTTGGATTCTTCTTCGCTGCGCTTTTCTTGGTCTCGCACGCTGCTTCGCTTTCGCTGGAGCGTCCGTCTCTGCGTGCTTAACCACTTGCTCCGTCAGCAGCGGATGGGAAACAGCATCCTCACACTGACCAGAGAAAGGGTGAAGAAGCTGACCCCAGCGATGGGCTTGTTGTGAATCGACGAGAAAAACGGTCCAACCCGTGTGTCTTCTTTCCGGCTTCGCTGACCACGCTCTCGTCGCCAACAACCAGATACACCTCATCAGGTTGGAACAGGTGGGTGCGGAAGAACAGCCAACTCATCTGCGCCCAGCAGCACTGTAATTGAACCAACGCTGCACTGTCCGGTAGCTGCCACCCCTCTCCGTCCAGCGCGAAATGCCCAACATCGTCACACGACCGGTCATTGCCAACATCGCGGCGATGATTCGTCCCAACTGACGTGTCGCTGTCTGATTCTGACATTGGTCCAAGCATTGAAGCAGTGCGATAATCTCGATCATGAGCGGTTCTGTCTGATAGGAATTCCACTTTTGTCGGTGATAAGCCTATCCTACACGACCGCTCTATCTTTCCCCTTTTTTGGCGAAGGTATTGAGGGATAGACAGTGGTTATTTTTGTGACAAATCGTCAAAACAAAAAGAGGACGGCATGCCGTCCTCTTTTTGTTCATCCAATGTAGGAAGTGGTAGCTGCGCTACTCTGCCGACGCAACAATCACGCCGCAGGCAATGCGGTCGCCGCTGTTGCCGGAAGGATCGGTTACCTGGTCGTCCGCCTCGGCATGGATGACCAGGGCGCTGCCGTCGTCGTCGAAGAGCGAGCGGTCACCGTCACTCAGTGTGAACAGGTCGGTCGTCGCTTCGTAAGCGCCGTTGCCGGCTTCGTCGAGCTGAATATTGGGCAGATCACCCATGTGCGGGCCGGCTGGATTATCCAGGCCGTGTTGCATCCCGGTTGGGTTGAAGTGGCCGCCTGCCGCGTCGAAGTCCGGCGTACAGGCGCCGGTCTGGTGAATGTGGATGCCGTGCGGCCCTACGATATCGGTCTCCAGCCCAGTGAGCTGCGCCGAAATCATCACCGTGCTATCCTGCATTTCGGTGAAGGTGGCTGTCCCCACCGGCTCACCCGCGGCATTCTGCAGTTGCGCCGTTGCCGTTAGCGCCGCATCTGAACTGCCTTCCGCGGCTGCCCCAGCTTCCCCTTCCATTGCGGGCGTCATCTCCACACCCTCGGCCGGCACAGCTTCTCCTTCTCCTTCTGCTTCAGCATCGGGCGTCACATCGACGATCTGAAGCGGAGCGTCCGTCGCTTCAGGCGCAGTGGCATCCATCACAGCCGTTGCATCCTGCTCTACTGGCATCTGATCGGTTGCACCGTCCTGGCCGCAGGCGCTTACCGCCAACATTGCTGCCAACGCTACAACGCCAAACAAAAAACGAAATTTCATAGGTTTCCTCCGTTGATTCTCGCTTGACATTCTGACGGGCCGCTGCGGTTGTCTGCTCGCAACTGCTCCGAGCTACTACTTTACTCTGTCATCTTTTGCGCTGCTATGTATGTGCGGGGATCGTGCAGATACACTCTGAGGTACACATTTGTGCCCCGTGCGAAAGCCATGGAGCAATTCCACCTGTCACATTGACCGGGCTGAGCAACTTTTCATTGCTGCCCAGGCAAGCGAGTATGCATTTTTATCCATCTAGCCTGAACCGTTCCCCCACAACGCGGCAGAGAGCGCGATTGGCTGCATGGCGCACTCCACAGGATAGGCTGCGCGCGCGACCGCGGCCAACCAGGCGTCGGTTTCCCGCGGCGAATGTAGATGAACCAGGCGCAGATGGCGATGGCGACCTTCTGCGCAGAGCGCCGGCAGCGTGGCGCGCAGATCGCGCCACGTGCGCAGCGAACGCAACACCAGCGACTCCTTGCCCAGCAGCCAGCGCCAGCCTTCGCGATTGCCTGTCCCCCACAGATCGGTCTGCTGCACGATGTCGCGCACGCCGCGATGCAGCAGGCGACAGACAACCAGCGGCGCCGGATAGTCGAGCCAGATCAGCGTATCCGCTCGCCCCCAGATCTGTGCGCGCACGCTGGCGTAACTCCCGTCGATGACCCATGCATCGCCGCGCAGCAATTGGCGCACCACGGCCTGCAAGTGATGGTCTGGCGTCTTCTGCCAGAGGGGACGCCAGCGATAGGCGTCCAGTTCAACGTGGCGACAGCGAAAATGGCTGGACAATCTGCGGGCAAGCGTTGATTTGCCTGCTCCAGAGGCGCCGACGATGTGGATGCGCAATGTTGCCTCCTCTCCGATTCGCCCGCTTACAGCAGTTGCTTGTTTATAGACAGACCACTGTACGCCGGGGAGCGCATCGAAGCTTGATGAGGCGCGCACTGTTCACCCTCGCCCAGCAACTTGCTTGCCGATGGCTTGCCGCGCTTGCCCTGCGTTTGCCAACCGCTGTAACCCTCTGGTAGATTCAGTAATTCACGATTTGCCTCACACGGAGACATAAAGTCACAAAGTTGAAGATAGCGCCCTTTGCGCTCTCGGCGTCTTGGTAGCTATTTTTCAACCAGTCCCAGCGGCGCCGACGAATTTTGCCGGCAAGAAACCCGACAAGTGATGGGAGGAGTTATGCACAATACAGCCTATCTAGCCTGGTTGCTCGACAGCACGCCGGCTGCTGTCCGCGCCTGGGTCGGCGAAGCGTCCTTCACCGCTTCGATGCGCCAGGAATTAGAGGAGACGATTCAACACCGCACCGACCCCAGCCAGGCGGCCAGCTATGCACAAGCCTGCCCCATTCCCGGCGCCCGCGCGGACGAGTATCTGCTGCGCGAGCGCCGGGTGCAGGCAGACGCCACTGTGCTGGCCGGCATCCACTTCTATGGACTGGACATCGAGCGTCCCTTTGTCGGCGTCTTTGCGCAGAGCCGCCACTTCACGCCGCACGAAGTGCTGGCCGCCACGCAGTGGCTGTGTGAGGACTTTGCCACCTTCCAGCCCCAGGCCGTCCAGTGGTGGAGCGCCGCCGATCGACCCGACCTGCGCACGCTCCCCGGCGCCGTGAGCGATCTGCGGCTGGTGGCCGGCCCGATTGAGGCCATCAACCGGCTGCCGCTGGCTATGCCCAAAGAGACGCTGCGCCTGATTGCAGATGCAGACGGCGCCTCCTATCCAGCCTATGCCGAGCTGTATGCGCGTGCGCTCGCCGCCAACCCGGCGTGGAAGGGAAAGCTCCAACAGACTACAGAGGAGGAATACATTGCGTGCGCGCACGCGGGCGGTCTTTACGTGGTCGAAGTGGATGGCGACTATGCCGGCGTTATCGCCGCGCTGCCCGATGTGGTGCGCGGCATACCGGGCTGGGTCATGATGGAAGAGATGTTGGATACGCGCTTCCGGGGGCGCGGCCTGGCGCGGCCGATGCAGCGCTTGCTGCTTGCCCGCCTGGATACGCAACGCCACCGCCTCGTGCTCGGCACGATCAACGATGCCAATCTCCCCTCGCTGCGCACCGCCCGCGGCGCCGGGCGGGAAGAGGTGGGCGGGTGGGTCTTTCTGCCAGCGGGAGAGCCGGCATTGCGGTAAGAGCTACGCCGCCTTCTCGCCCGGCGCGTAAATCAGTTCAAAGACCATATCGGTCAGCCATCGCTTAAATGACAGATTATCGCTGAATTGCTTGAAGAGTTCGGTATCGTCTTTGAGCAAGCCGAGCATGACGCGGCCGAGCGCCTTGTCGTGCTCGATGCGCGCGTTCTGGCGGTCGGAGTGTTTGGCCGCGTTCTGGAAGGCGCTGTCCGCGGCCACTTTGGGTGCGATGTCTTCGAGGATGCGGCGTGAGACGCGGTCGGCGTCGCTGAAGCTGGCGCTGAATTGCGCGTTGAAGGCGCGCACGATATTGCTCAGCAGGTCCAATTCCGGCTCAGGTTTGTAGCCACCGCTCGCGGTGGGCGCCGGGTCGATCTCGGCGTCGCTGTCGTCCAGGATGATGCGCAGGGCGGACTGCTTCTCGACGCGGTAGGAATCCATGTCGATGGTCTCCAAAATGCCGCGCGCCAGGTCTTCTTCCTGCGGCGCCGGCAGCTTGAGGATGAGAAAGTTGAGGAAGATCGAAAGCTTCTCCCAGCCGGCGTTGTTGTAGGGCAGGATGGCAGCCAGAAAGCTGTAGGTGCGCACAAACACCTTGGCCTTGCCCTTGAAATCGACCTGCCCGTCCTCGTCCAGTTCGTCGAGATAGGTCGCCACACGCATCGAGGAGAGGGTCGAGCCGCTCGCGACCGGCGCCGTCGAGGTAGCGCGCCACCAGGTCGTCGATCTGGTCCTGGCTGTAGACGCCGCTGCGGTCGAGGTCGTCCTGCAAATCGTGCAGCTTATTGGGGTCGGTCTCGTCGCTCAGGATGGTCGTGCGGTAGTAGTCGGCGAACGACTCGCGGATGACGTCGGCGTCGTTGAGAAAGTCGAGCACAAAGACGTCGTGCTTCTGCGGATGGGCGCGGTTGAGGCGCGAGAGCGTCTGCACGGCCTTGATGCCGCTCAGCGGCTTGTTGACGTACATGGTGTGCAGCAGCGGCTCGTCGTAGCCGGTCTGGAATTTGTCGGCGCAGACCAGGAAGCGGTAGGGGTCTTCCTGGATATTGTCGGCGATCTGGCTGGCGGGGAAGCCGTTGAGCGACGCCTCGCTGACCTGCGCGCCGCCGTGCTCGTGTTCGCCCGAAAAGGCGACGATGGCCTGGTAAGGGCTGTTGCGCTCGCGCAGATAGGCGCGGATGGCGAAGTAATACTGGATCGCGCGCTGGATGCTGCTGCAGACGACCATGGCGCGCGCCTTGCCGCCGATCTTGCCCGGCGCCAACACCTGCGCGTGAAAGTGATCGACCATGATCTCGGCCTTGAGGCGGATGGCGTGGTCGTGCGACTCCACGTAGCGGCGCAGCTTCTTCTGCGCGCGCTTGACATCGAACTCAGGGTCGCCCTCCACCGTCTTGACCAGGCGGTAGTAGCTTGCCACGGGCGTGTAATAGGCCAGCACATCGAGGATAAAGCCTTCCTGGATCGCCTGCTTCATGGTGTAGCTGTGGAAGGGGCGATGCTTGACCTTGCCCGCGTCGGGATAAGGGACGCCGAAGAGTTCCAGCGTCTTGTTTTTGGGCGTGGCGGTGAAGGCAAAGTAGCTGGCGTTGGGGAGGAGCTTCTTGGCCTCGATGATGCGGTTGATCTTGTCTTCGGTCGTCTCTTCTTCCTCCGCCTCGCCCGCCACCGACAGCGCCATGGACATCTTGGCCGAGGTGCGCCCGCTTTGGCTGGAGTGCGCCTAGTCGATAAGGATGGCAAAGCGGCGCCCGCGGTGCTCGTCGCCGATCTCGTCGAGGATGAAGGGGAACTTCTGCACCGTGGTGATGATGATCTTCTTGCCGCCCTCGATAAACGTGCGCAGATCGCCGGAGCGGTCGGCGTGGCCCACGGTGGCGCCGACCTGGGCAAAGCCCTTGATCGTGGCGTTGATCTGCTGGTCGAGGAGGCGGCGGTCGGTGACGACGATGATGGAGTCGAAGAGCGGCCGGCCGGCGCTGTTTGATGCTGTAAGAAACCGAGTTTCTTGGAGAAACTCGGTTTCTGGCGCGCCGGTTTCTGGATCGACGTGCGTCAGGCCGATCAACTGGTGGGCCAGCCAGGCGATGGAGTTGCTCTTGCCGCTGCCCGCCGAATGCTGGATGAGATAGCGCTGCCCCGCGCCCTGTGCGGCCACGTCGGCCAACAGGCGGCGCACGACGTCGAGTTGGTGATAGCGCGGGAAAATGGCGCGGCGCTTTTTGCGGCCCGTCTTCTCGTCTTTGGTCTCGACGATCTGGGCGAAATTCTCCAGGATGTTGGTGAGGCTGGCCGGCGTGAGGACGCGCCGCCACAGGTAGTCGGTCTTGAGGCCGTGCGGGTTGGGTGGGTTGCCGGCGCCGTCGTTCCAGCCCTGGTTGAAGGGGAGGAACCAGGAGGCCTTGCCCTTCAACTCCGTACACATGCGAATCTCCTGGTCGTCCACGGCGAAGTGGACGGCGCAGCGGCCAAACTGGAAGATCAGCTCGCGCGGGTCGCGGTCGCGCCTGTATTGCTCCACGGCATCGTCGACAGTTTGCTTGGTGAGGGCGTTCTTGAGCTCGAAGGTGGCGACGGGCAGACCGTTGATGAAGATGGCCAGGTCGAGCGCAAGCTGCGTCTCGGCGCGGCTGTAGCGCAGTTGGCGGGTGACGCTGAAGCGGTTGGCGGCAAAGCGCTGCTCGGCCTTGGCGTTGCCGGGCGTCAGCGCGCCGTAGAAGAGGTCGACGCTGTGCGGGCCATGCCTGACGCCGGCGCGCAACACGTCGATGACGCCGCGGCGGGTGACCTCGCCTTGCAGCCGCGCCAGAAACTTGCGCCGCGTCGGGCCGTCGCTGTCAAGGTCGAAGGCGTCCACCAGCTCCGGCTGTGTGGCGGCGAGAAATTCGCGCAACTGCACCAGGTCGACGGCGTACTCGCGGTTGTAGTCGGCGGGGTTGCCCAGCAGCCAGCCGGCGCCGCCATACGCCGCCGGCGCATCGGCCGCAGCCGTGATGGTGGCCAGCCTGCCCTGCGGCACGCCGGTCATGTGTTCGACGATGAGGGATTCGAGGCCTTTTTCAGAGGTGTCGGTGATCATGGGCGCTCCGGGTCTAGTGTACTTGTTGTCACAAAGTCATGTCGCGAGATGCCGCAAACTACACATTGCCAATGCCGGGCGCACGCGGAGGCGCGGAGAAAAGCAACGGCGGTGCTGCCTTCCCCTTCGCGTGAGATTCATCGCCACTGCCGGGCGCACGCGGAGACGTGGAGGCGCGGAGAAAAGCAATAGCGGTGCTGCCTTCCCCTTCGCGTGAGACTCATCGCCACTGCCGGGCGCACGCGGAGGCGCGGAAAGAGGACGACTCCCGTCTTTCTCCGCTCCTCCGCGTCTCCGCGTGAGTCTCATTCCTCTTCCCCTGCATCATCCTCCGGCGCGTCGTCCAGGTCGGCTTCTTCCGCCTCTGCCTCGTCGAGCGGTTCGCCGGGTTCGTCAAGCTCCGCCGGCAGGGCCGCGGCCACGGCGCGCACGTCGACTTTGCCTGTGACCACGTCGGCGATCAGGCGCGTGCGGTATTCGCGCATGAGGTCGATTTCTTTCTCCACCCGTCTCATGACATTGTCCAGATCCAACAGATGTGAATCAAGAAATCCGGAAATCTTCGCTTGTTCTGTCTCGGATGGACGCACCACATAGATATCGTGTAGGTCTTTTCTATCCACACCTGGAACTGCTGATTTTGCAGAGTGGTCTGTCTTCGAAATCGAGCGCAGCAGATAGTAGCACCAACGTCTGTGATTACCATAGAATTCTGTCACAAACACAATACCTTCGCCAAAAAAGGGGAAAGATAGAGGCGGTCGTGTAGGATAGGCTTATCACCGACAAAAGTGGAATTCCTATCAGACAGAACCGCTCATGATCGAGATTATCGCACTGCTTCAATGCTTGGACTAATGTCAGAATCAGACAGCGACACGTCAGTTGGGACGAATCATCGCCGCGATGTTGGCAATGACCGGTCGTGTGACGATGTTAGTATTTCGCGCTGGACGGAGAGGGTGGCAGCTACCGGACAGTGCAGCGTTGGTTCAATACAGTGCTGCCGTGGGCGCAGATGAGTTGGCTGTTCTTCCGCACCCACCTGTTCCAACCTGATGAGGTGTATCTGGTTGTTGGCGACGAGAGCGTGGTCAGCAAAGCCGGAAAGAAGACACACGGGTTGGGCCCGTTTTTCTCGTCGATCTACAACAAGCCCATCGCTGGGGTCAGCTTCTTCACCCTTTCTCTGGTCAGTGTGAGTGATGCTGTTTCCCATCCGCTGCTGACGGAGCAAGTGGTTAAGCACGCAGAGACGGACGGCCCAGCGAAAGCGAAGCAGCGTGCGACCAAGAAAAGCGCAGCGAAGAAGAATCAAAGGGGAGGCAAGCGCAAGGCGGGACGTCCCAAAGGCAGCAAGAATAAAGACAAACGTCACGTTGAATGGAACGGCGAACTGAGAATGATGGAGCGACTGGTCAAGAAGTTGTTGGAACTGATTGGTGGACTCTTCCCCTCACCTATCTGGTGCTGGATGGTCATTTCGGCAACAACAACGTTTGTCAGATGGTGCAGCAAAGTCTGGGGTTGCACCTGATCTCGAAACTGCGTCACGATTCGGCGCTCTACTTCGAGTACAAGGGTGAACAGAAGAAGTCTGGGCCCCGTCGTCGCTCTGGCGACAAGCTCAATTATCAGGCCATTCCAGAGCGTTATCAGATGGCGACCGGTCAGGACAAGGGGATTCGCACTGATGTTTACCAAGCCACGATGTTGCACGAGTGCTTTGCCGACCCACTCAATGTCGTGATCCTGGTCAAAACCAATCTGGAGAGTGGCGTCCGCACATGCGGTGCTTTTCAGCAGTGATCTCAAACTCACATACGATACCCTGATTCACTACTATCGCCTGCGCTTCCAAATCGAGTTCAACTTCACGCGACGCTAAACAATTCTGGGGCATTGAGGACTTCATGACCATCAAAGAGACTCCCGTCATAATCCAGTCAACCTTTCGCTCTTCATGGTTAATCTTTCTCATCGCCAGCTTGCCGATTTTCGCAGGGCACATCCCGACGCTGGTGTTTTGGATTTGAAAGCGTTCTTCCGTGGTCGTAGATATGTCCACGCAACCATTGAATTGCTTCCCGAACCACCCAATCAAATATTATTGCTGCCATCCTTCACTATGTTGCCAGCATGGGCGCAATTCACTCGACTCAAGCTCTTATCACTCCAACCACAGACTGGCGAAGGTATTGTATCCCTAAAAGCAACAACTGTCATTAGGAATGCTTGACCATATATAGACCGATTGGTATAATCGGTCGCAATCTGAAGTGGCAGGCAAATTGGAGGACAAGATGGCAGACGGCAATCCAGAAGCACAAAGCGCCGCCGATGCCGCGCATCATGTACCAGATCGCGAACCCCATTGTGGGTGCGGTGCTGCACTCGCCGCACGGCCTGATGAGCGGGCGGTTGATCCTGCTCAGCTTTACGGGCGCAAGGCGGCACGCAATACACGATCCCGGTCGGCTATCTGCGGAAGCAAACTGGCTCTATGTCTTCACGCACAGCAGTTGGTGGGAAGAATCTGCGCGGCGGCGCGCCGGTGACGGTGCAGTTGCGCGGGACAGAGGTGCAGGGTGCGGCCAACGTGGTGGAAGACGAGGCCGCAATTATGCAGATCATCCACAAGCTGGTGGCGCGCGATGGCGACAAGATGGCGCAGCGCATGGGCTTCTTCAAGGAACAGCCGGGCGGGCAAGCGCCAGCGCTGGTGATTCCCACAACGCCACCTTTCTGTCCATCGACCTGGTGGAGCCCCCCGGATGACGGCGGCGCTTTGACCAGATTATCGAAACCGCGTGCGACCTGCTGGAAAGCCGGGGCTTTCATGCCACTGGCGAACCAGATCGTCAAGGAGCGGCGCGCCCAAGGTTCGCTTTACTACTACTTTTCCTGGGGCAGAGGGATACCGAGATCGCTGGGGCGGCGGTGCGCCGCCGGGCAGCGCCACCACGCGGCGCATCGCGGCGAGCCTGGCGGGATCGATGACCCGGCGGAGGCAGTCAGCACGTTTGTCGCCAACATCGCCGGTTGGGAGCGTCAAGGTTTTCGCAGCGGCGGCCGCTTGATGACCATCGCGATGGAGACCGCCGCCGCAAGAAGGAACGGCTGGACCTGGCCTGCCGCACCGCCTATCCGGCAGTTTCAAAGCGCGTTCGAGGCGGACTGGCGGCCAGCGGTTTTAGCGCCGAGACACGCGCTGGCGCTGGCAATCTTCATTTGCCGGCGATCGAGGGCGGCATCATCACTGACCCGCACCTATCACGGTGGCGACCCGCTGCGCCGCGTGGCGGTAGAACTGGTCGCGCTGCTGCGCCTGCGCCAACCACAGGTGAATAGCATCAGCAAGCAGGGTGAACTGCAAACACGAAGACACGAAGACGCAAAGGGGCGCTAAGAAAAGCTAAAGACATGGCAAATCCCACATGCGCTTCGGGCCTTGGTGGTAAAGCTTTTTTGAACAGCAATCAAACAGGAGACCGAAAATGACAAACTCAGCATCACTCCGGGCAAGAAAATCCTCGTCTACGGCGCTACGGGTTCGCAAGCGGCTAGATTCCATGGGAAGCTGCTGGAGCAAGGGGCCATTCCACGCGTCGCCGCGACCCAGAAAAGGCAGCCAAGCTGGCGACATAAGCGCCGAGATCGTCGTGGGCGATCTCAACGACCCGGCCAGTCTGGCGGCCGCCAACACCGGCGTCGATGCGGTGGCGCTGCTGATCCCGGCTTTTGGCGGCGATCCGATGGGAGCGCCGCGGCTGATGCGCAACGCGGTGGAAGCGGCGCGCGCGGCGGGCGTCAAGCTGATCGCGTGGAACAGCAGCGGGCCGATGATCGAGGAGCGTACCGGCTTCCCGATGTACGACCTACGCCTCGACATGGTTGAGGCGCTGCGTCAGGTGTCGCCGGCTATAGGTTTCAGGAGGAACGCGACCGCATCGCCTGGGTGGAGATAGCTACCGGTGGTGAAGTTGCCGGTGCAAATGACGAGCGTCAGCAGTGGGCGGCGCAGTTTGCTCCACGTTCAGTCCGGTGGAGGTGCAGCGGTGAGGATTGCAGTCTTTGGCGCCACCGGGCACACGGGCAAGCATGTGGTGGAGCCAGGCGCTGGCCGCAGGGCATGAGGTCGTCGCCTTTGTGCACGCCCGCCAAACTGGGCATTGAGCACGCGCCTGACGGGAGTGCAGGGTGACGTGCAGGATAAGGCGCAAGTCAACCAGGCGATTGCCGGCGTCGATGCGGTGATCAGCACGCTGGGGCCGACGGAGAACAAGCCGACCTATCAGGTGACGGCGGGCACGGAGAACATCATCACTGCCATGCGCACGGCGTACGCAGGCTGGTGATCTCGGCAGATTGCGGGTGGGGGCGACCCCAACGATGCCCCAAGATCACGAACCATGTGGTGAATCTACTGCTCAAGCTGGTGGCGCGCGCCACGTCTACGAAGATATGAAACAGGTGGTGGAGAAGGTGAGCGCCTCGAACTGGACTGGGTGATCGTGAGCGTGCCGATGCTGACCGACGACCCGCCGACCGGTGTGGTGCAGGTGGGTTATGTGGGCAAAGGCATGGGCATGCGCATCAGCCGGGCGGACACGGCCGAGTTCACGCTACGCCAGGTGAGCGACGGCGCGTATCTGCACAAAACGCCGACAATCAGCAACTAGCCAACGCTTTGGCGCGGAGGCGCTGAGAAGGAAAATTTGCTAGAGTTCTCTCCGCCTCTGCGCCTCTGCGTCAAATCAATTTAAAGTGGAAGTGGTTTTAGATGGCTGCAACAATTCTGGTGACGGGTGCGTCAGGCAATATCGGTAGCCGGATCGTTAAGCTGCTGCTGGCGGAGGGCTGGCGGTGCGTGCGGCGGATCGCAAGCTGGCAGCTCACGGCGCTTTGGCGACCAGCTTGAAACTGTAAATTTGACTTTGTGCGCCCGGAAACTTACGCCGCCGGGTTTCGCCGGCGTGGAGAGCATGTTTCTCATGCGCCCACCTGGAATTACCGATATCAAAAGTATATCGCACCGGCGCTGGATGTGGCGCAGCAGGCTGGTGTGCGCCCGTCGTCTTTCTCTCACTGATCAGGATCGAGAACAACCAGCAGGAGCCGCCGCGGTGGAGCTATCTGGTAGCGTCGCCGATGAGCTACACGTTTCTGAGCGCCAGCTTCTTCGCCCCAGAACCTCAACACGACGCGCCGCCGACGAGATTCGCAAGCGCGGCGAAACTACTGTGCCGGTCGGCAAAGCGAGACCAGCTTTATCGACGTGCGATATCGCTGCGGTGGGCGCGCTGGCCCTGTCGCAGCCGGGTCAAAGCAAAGCTTATGACCTCACCGGCAGGCGCTCGATTACTACCAGGTCGCTGGGTTTCCGGCGGGTGCTGGGGCGACCGACCACACCGCAACCCATCGTCGCTGAGTTTTCTGTGGCGGCGGAGTGCTGACGGCGCCTCGCTGCCTTTGCCGTGGTGATGACGTGGCTTTACAACTCGGCACTTGCCGAGGGAATGGCCGCGCAGGTCACAGAAGAAGGAAAGTGCAGCGACTACTGGGCCGCCCGCCAAAATCACCTTCCGGCAGTATGTGGTCGATTATCAGGATGTGGCGGTGAGGGCTGGCGCTGCGTGCAAAGCTTTTGGGTAGCGATTTAAGAGAGCGTAATTCTATACCAGCTCGGTCTGCAATCTGCGCCCCAAGGCGGCGGCGGCCTTTTTCGAGCGTCGCCAGTGTAGCAGATTCACTGTGTGCATCAGGCAGTCGTTTACGGCTGCACGGCTGGTGTTCATACGGAACGCCATCTCCGCCTTAGTGATTGCTGTTCTTACATCAAGCTGGCAATCTGGAAGGCCAAAAAGCGCGTTTCGTGGCCTACGGCTTCCGCCTCAACAGAAGTCGACCTTCTTCTGCGAAAATCATCAGGGTGCTTCCCAATGGCTTTGCGTTCATCACACCTCCCTCATTTTTCACGCAGTGATTGAAGTCGGCGTCTGGCCGGTTGCAAATCACCGCGGTGGCGTCCTCTGCGACTTCTTGATGAACCCATGTAGCAGAACTATCATATCTTCCTCTACGGTGAAAATTACTTGTGCAATACCGTTCTGAAAGTCTGGATCACACTTCCCACAAGCTTCTCTCCAGTTTTGCGAATCAAGGCATACCAAGCGACCAACCGTATTGCGTCGTTTTCAAGTCGTCTCCGATGATTTTCGTCATCCAGTGTTAGCGATTTGAACTACTCGCGCGCACTGGCTCATTCCTCCGGTGGTCGATAAATTACTTGTAGCCGAGTTCGCACTCATAGGCATTATGTATCAAAATGGTTCACTTTGTCAAACAAAAAGGCTCAACCGGAATTGATGGGGTCGGGTCTTACGTGCCGGGGGCGGGCTGATCGCTGTCTGCTCAACCGAAGCACCGCAGGCCCGTCCCCGGCACGTAACTACACGAGATCCGCTTGACCCACAAAAAATAGTGTCATTGCGGGAAGAAGAAAGGCGCCGCTGCGCAAAGTCAGTTTGACGCAGTCGGTGTCTGCCTGTTGCTGTTCTTACAAATTTCCCACAGCAGGATCGAACCGGGCGCGACATTGAGCGAGTTGACCCGCGCCTGCCAGGAGATGCTGATTGTATAGTCACACACAAGTTTTGGGAGCGACGCTCATGCCTTTGGCTTCATTGCCAAGAATCAGCGCAATCGGCTTTGCAGCGTGTGTGTTTGCAGCGACGCTTCACCGCTCGAATCCGTGCCCACCAGTTGAAGATGGTGCTTTTGCTTTTGCACCGCAAGCCACTGTTCAAGCTCATGCCAGCGCAGGGACGGCGATCAGCTTCGCA
>JADJVW010000018.1 GCA_016710365.1 Candidatus Caldilinea saccharophila
GCCGCGACGCTCGATCATCCCGGTCTGCGAACCAACGTTGGGCGGCAACGAGCTAAAATATGTCCAACAAGCCATCGAAACGAACTGGATTTCGTCGGCCGGCCGCTTTATCCGTGACTTCGAGGCGCGCTTTGCCGAGGTTTGCGGTGTGAAGTATGGCATCGCGTGCGCCAACGGCACCGTCGCCATGCACCTGACGATGGCGACGCTAGGACTGGAGCCGGGCGACGAGGTCATCATCCCCACCTTCACGATGATCGCCACGGCCAATGCCGTCACCTATTGTGGCGCAAAGCCGGTGCTGGTGGATATGGAGCCGGCTTACTGGCAGATGGACATCAACCAGGTCGAGGCACCAATTACGCCGCACCAGGCAATCGTGCCCGTGCATATCTACGGCCATCCGACGGACATGGATCCGCTGATGGCGCTGGCCGCAAAGCATGGCTTGCTGGTGATCGAGGACGCGGCCGAGGCGCACGGCGCCGAATACAAAGGACGGCGCACGGGCGGGCTGGGTCATGCCGCGGGGTTCAGCTTCTATGGCAATAAGATCATCACCACGGGCGAAGGCGGCATGGTGACCACCAACGACCGCGATTTGGCGCAGTTGGCCTGGAACCTGCGCGACCACGCGTTCAGCCACGAGCGCCATTTCTGGCATAAGTTTGTGGGCTTCAATTATCGCATGACCAATTTGCAGGCCGCGATCGGGCTGGCGCAAGTGGAGCAACTTGACGGCTTCGTGGCGGCGCGGCGGCGCAACGCGGCTGAATACAACCGGCGCTTGCAGGACATCCCTGGCATCCGCACGCCGTCCGAGGCGCCGTGGGCCAAAAATGTCTACTGGATGTACGGCATTCTGGTCGATGAGGCGGCGTATGGCATGAACCGCGATGCGCTGCGTCGCGTCCTGGCCGATCACGGCATCGAGACGCGCACCTTCTTCATCCCGATGCACGCGCAGCCGGTTTACTGGCAGCAATTCAAGGGTGAGCGCTATCCCGTGGCCGAAGATTTGTGCAGGCGCGGCTTTTATCTGCCGTCGGCTTCGTCATTGCGCATTGACGAGATTGAGTACATTACCGATGTAATCCGGCAGGCGGGAAAATAGAGAGTAGAGAGTAGAGAGTAGAGAGTAGAGAGTAGAGATTGGAGAGTGGCAGGTGCGCACTCTCCAATCTCTACTCTCCAATTATTGACCGCGCAAACGCAGCAGATCGGCGCGCAGCCCCTGGATCATCGCCTGTGGCGCCAGTTGTCCGACGGACGCCAGCAAAGGGGCCATGCCGCTGCGATCCCACCAAAAGATCTCCGGCTGCGGCCAGAGGGCGACCGGCCAATCGCCGCTGACCAATTGGAGCGGCGGCCAGCCGTGCAGCGCGGAGGGGCGCGTCTGCGGTTCGATATAGCGCATGTTCAACCCAAGCTGGCTGGGGGTGGCCCAGACGTGGAGCCACCAGGCCGGTGCGCAGTACAGCCCGTGGAGTTCGGGCAGGCCATGCAGCTCCATCCACACCTGCACCAACTGGGTGAAGGCGCTCTCCAGGCTGGTGATGTGGCCGGGCGGCGTGACCCAGCGGCTGATCTCACGAAAGCCTGGGGTGCGCCGGCTGAGCCGCCAGTAATGAAAGTTGCAGGCGCGCGCCAGCGCGGTTTTGTGCGCGACGCCCGGCGCCGGTTGGACGTTGGCGACCGATTCGACGGCGCCGCCGCCCGCCGCCTGCACCGCCTCCGCGACATGGGGCGCGGCCCAGCGATTCCCCGCATAGATGACCGCGGGGCGTTGCGCAGGCGCGAGGCGCGCCAACGCCTGCCCGATCAGCCGGCTCAACTCCACCAGCAGCCGATGGGTGGCCGGGTCAGGATCATCAAAGCCGCCGACAATGACAAGGATGTCGGGCGCCGTGGTCACTATGGCATCGGTCAGGGCCGTGGTGTTGATGTCGGCGCCAAGCACGGTGTAGCCGATCACGTGCGCCGGGCTGCCGCACAGCGCTTCGTAGACCGCCTCCATGCTTTGGGTCATCGACAAGCCGGCGATCCAGATGCGCAGGTGCGGCCGCGGGCTGGCCGCGACGGCGATATGTTGCAAAGGAGGGAAACGCACGCTGTCGTCGCTTGTCGCCAAAGGCGCGGCAGTCGCTTCGTCGACCAGAACACGGTCAAGACGCTCGCCCATCTGACGGCATAGATCGACGCCGGTCGCGGCGAGGCTGGCATCCTTGCGCCGCGGCAGCGTGTGCCATGCCGCCACACGATACGTTCCACTAACTTCTTCCAGCAGGCAGGCGCGTATTGCACTCAGTTCGACGCCGACGGCCAGGATCGACCCAGCGGGCGCGCGCAAGCCCGCGGCGATCGGTGTTTCTTCCATGTCGTCAGCTCCCTGTCACCATGCGCCACCCACGTTCGAGAAGGCTGCTAATTTCTGCGGATTGAAAGCGCCAGATCCAATTGCCCAGCTCGGCGACAAAAAGGCTGAGCCGCGCAGCAAACAACCGCGCAAAGAGCACACCCGCGGCCAGCCATACCGCCCGCTGCCCCACCCACACCCAACCGTGCACCAGACGCTGCACCCAGCGAGGCTGCTGCGCCACATGTCGATCGAGGTCGATCACAAAAAAAACCAGGGCAGCCACAGTCAGGCTCAGGGTCAACACACCGGTTGCAAAGAGCGCCGCCGGCGCTCCCCATTCCAGGCTGCTGCGCGCCGCATAGAGGAATTGTGGCGCCAGCGTGCCTTGTATCGCGCCGACTGCGGCGACAGCGACGCTGAAGGCCACCAGTCCCAGCGCCGGCAGCGCGCCAAGCAACCGCAAGCCTTGCCGCCAGCCACGCGGCGTGGGCTGTGCGCGCCCCTGCGCAAAAATGCGCTCCAGGCCGGCGATTGCCATGACGGCTGCCAGCCCGATCGGAAGCCACTGCCAGGGTGTTGCCTGTGGCTCTGCGCGCAGGGTGGCGACGAGATGCAACGTCAAAATACTTTGCCAAGTGACGACGACAGCATATCCCAGCACCGTCCCGACCAGCACATATTGGGCAAAGCGGGCAAGGAGATGGTCGCCGAAGATCGCACTGAACACTAATAGGGTGAACACAAAACCGACCCAAACCCCGGCCGATCCGAACCATGCGGCTGGCAGGGCATTACCCATCGTGGCGTCTCCCCGTCAACAGCGCGATCAGGTTGCCCAGCACAATGATGGCCAGGATCGCCAACGCGCCGTAGTCTTGACCTGCCACCTGCGACCGCATCGCGCGCACGTCGTCAGGCGCCGGGGTCTCTCCCAACAATTCGGTGTAGTGATAGGCGCCATCATAGCCACTGACCAGCCCCACCAATTGGCCGCTGTCGAGATAGGCGCGGAGTGGCGGGTCGGCGCCGGCGGAAGTGACGGCCACGACTGGGACGCGGTTGATCGGCGCAATTTGTTCCAGCCAATGCTGCACGTCCTCGCTCTGGGCCGCAAACAAGACCGCGAGATCGGCGCTTTCCGACGCCAACAACGGCAACACGGTGGCGCCGCCCGGCCAAAAGCTCACCTCGAAAGCGTGATGCATGCCGATGGCGGATAAATCGGGCAGACGTTGCATTTCCACATTGGCCAGGCTGCGCCGCGCGGTCGCTGGGCCATTGGGCAACAAGGAGACGATCCGCAGCGTCGCGCCGCGGTCGAGCAGGTGGCGCAACACAGGCGCGCTCAGCAGATCCATCTCGCCGGCAGTGGCCGGGTCGTATGCCCATAAAATTTGTACGCGTGCGTTCGGCGCCAAACGATCCACTGCATCGAAGCCGCTTGCCACGCCACGCCACAACATTGGCTTTCCGGCAGGCAACGGCCAGCCAATCAGCAATGGCGCCGCGACGCCCACACCGAGGATGAGGAATATCCACGGCAGCCAGAGCGAGCGGTGTGGCTGCCGTGGCGCCACAGAGCCGGACGCCAACGTTGGTTCTTCCATCATCAACGTCCGTACGCGGCGCATCTGCTCGACGCCAAAGGGAAATTCCCTGCGCGCTTGGTGGTTGCGCAGGAACGTCTTTATCCTGCGGCATGGCTGCAACACGGATCGGGTCGAGCAAGCCCTGGACGCCGCTCACCAAACGCATCGCCGGCGCGGGCAACGGCGGCAATGCGTCGAGTGCAGCCGCGTCTTCTTCGTCCTCCTCAAAAGGAACATCGTCGGCGCCTGTAAAGCCAGGCGCGAGCCAGGGCTGCTAGGTCCGCAAGGACGGCGTTGCGTCCGGTGAAGCGGCGTCTGGCGCAGCGTCGCCGGGCGCCGCTTCAGCCCGCGGTTGCGGTTCGCCGCGTAGATCCGCGCCGCAGCGGTTACAGAAATTCGAGCCGGTGCGGTTCGGCGTGCCGCAGTGCGAGCAAAGCAAGGCAGGCATGGCTACGGTCTCCCCAAGAGCAGGCGCAGGCCAACCACCAGCAAAGCCAGGCTGCCGCCCAGCAACACGCCACGCAGCGCGGCCATCACCGGCGCGTTGAGAAGCCAATCGGCCACACCGGCGCTCTCCGGCGGCAGCCATGCAAAGATAAACGGGGTCTGAGCGGCCAGAATCACGAGGAAGCCAGCCAACATCCACGCACCGCCGCGCCGTCCGATGCGGAGATATTGAAAGGCGGCCGCGGCCATGAAAAAGACGAGCAAAGCAAACAGCGCCGCCTGCCCGGGGGCAATCACCGCATCAAACACCCATTCGAGCAGTGGACTGGTCGCACCCGCCGGGCTGAGTAAACCTGCACCGGCTACTGCAATCAACATCGCAATCAATGCCAGGCTTAACACCCAATCGCGCTGGCCCCAGGGCGATGCGGCGCATATGCAGCCAGAGCACGTTGACAATCCCCAGGAGTAAAGCGACGCCGCCCAACAACAGCGCCCATTCGTAGCCCGCGCGCACGATGGCTGAAAACCCCGCCCAACCCGGCGCGGCTCAGCACGACAAAGATCAGCGCGGCCATGAGCAAGATCGCAAAGAGCCAGTTGCTGCGCACCGGTGGAGAACTAGACATGAGCGAACCGTTCTATCATCGTAAGTATGCGTGATGCGTAATGTGACAATTTAGGGAGACTACGCCCCTCGCAACTCGCCCCTCCGCAACTCAAAGTCATGCAAGCGCGGCAATCAACAACAGCGCAACCGCCATCACCACGCCTGCCCACGCAAGCCAGCCATCGCTGCCCGCGGCGTCGGAGAAGCGGGCAAGCGGTGACGTTTCCCAGCGGCCTCCGGCTGCCGGGTTGGTTTCCGGTGCGACCGCCGGCGCGGCCCACGGCGGCAGATCGTGCGCTCTGCGGTGGAAGGCGGCGCGCTGCGTATCCCAAGTGGTCAGCGCTGCCAGGTGCGTCGCCACGTCCGGCGCGGTGTACGCAGTCACAGTCGGCAGCGTTCGCAGTGGAGCGTTTGGCGGGCGCGTATGCCAAAGCGCTGCCAACCAAAGCGGGCTTGTCCCGCCCACGGTCAGGCGCGGCGCGGCAAGGTCATTGCGATGCGCGTCGAGCAGCGCGAGCGCGAGTACGGCGTTCATGCCTGCCAGCCCGCTGGCGGTCGCGTCGATGGTGAAGACCGGCGCCTCACCGCTCTCCAGGCTGAGATCCAGCGTTCCGCGCCATTGTGTTGCAATGGTGCGCGGGCTGAGACCCTGATTCATTTGGCAACTTCCTCTAAGCTTTGCTGCAAGGCGGCAAAGGCATCAGGGTCATTGAGGATGGCAGCCCACGCGCCCACCGTCCCCAGCCCGGCCAACCCTGCCAGCGGCGCGGCCGTGAGCAGCGCCTGTCCTGCGATAAAGCGCCACGGCCGATGCGCGGTCAGGAAGAGCAACACCGGCAAAGCCAGTCGGCGCTGCGCAAGCTGTGCAATGATGGGGTGGGAGGCTGGTTTTACTATCCCGGACATTTACCCTGCACTTTGGATCATGGTATAGCTGATCGATGCGGTCATTATAGTGGCGCGCGGAAAAAAGTGGAAACGCCTGCTTAGTTGCGCCGCAGCTCGGTGAAGCCCTCGCCGAGCGCTTGCTGCGTCGTGCCGATGATGACAAAGGCATGGGGATCGTGCGCGGCGACCACGCGTTTCAGATCGCCGACTTGTGGCCGGTAGATCGTACACAGCACGATCGTACGTTTTTCTCCCGTGTAGCCGCCGACTGCTTCCCAGTAGCTGACGCCGCGGCCAAGCTCGGCGATCAACGCCTGTGTGATCGCCTGCGGTTGGGTCGTGACCACCATGGCCGTGCGTGCGCGGCTTGGCCCTTCCATGACAAAATCCGCGGCCTGGCCACTCAGCAGCAAAGTCAGCATGGAATACAGTGCGATCTCCCAGCCGAAAACGATTCCGGCGGCCACCACGATGGCGCCATCGACAAAGAGGTAAATCTGGCTCAACGACAGCCCGGTTTTGACCTGGATGATACGACCGATGATCGCGGTCCCGCCCATAGTAGCGCCGGCGAGATAGAGCAGACCGCCGCCGATGCCGCCCACCAGTCCAGCATAAATCGCACTGAGCAGAACGTTGTTGGTGATCGGCCATTCCGGCAGCATGGCAGGTAAGGACTGGTTGAACAGTCCAGTCGTCACAGAGAAGATCAAGACCGCTAACGCCGTCGAGAAAAGAAATCGCCAGCGCCCCAGATAGAAGAACCCTACGGCAAAGAGGGGAATGTTCATGAGCAAATACATCACCGAGATCGGCCACCCTGTGAAATGGTTGATAAGAATGGCAATGCCGCTGACGCCGCCGGCCGCGATGTTATAAGGCACTTGAAATAGAGCGAATCCCACGCCAGCCAGCACAGAACCGATGATAATCAATAGTAAACGCCACAGCTCATCCAGAATGCGAGACCACTGAAATCGTTTCATCGTTTTTTCCCTTTCCGGGCCGATTTTTATTAAAAAGGTAAGAAAAATCCCAAAGTGGTTGACACAAACCCTTGAGTCTGTTATAACTGGAATCGCCCAAATGAACATGTTTAGTAAACAACTGTGATAAGTGTTTCGTTATCTGATTCTGCTTTCGTTCTTACCTGAGACATCGTTCTTACCGATATATATGGCCAGTGCACGCAAGATTGCAAAAGAAGCAGGCGTCTCAATCGGCACCGTCTCGCGCGTCCTCAATAACAAGATGGGCGTCAGCGAAGATACTCGGCGCCGCGTCATGGAAGTTGCTCAGGGACTGAACTACACACTGCCCAAGCGACTGCCGTTGCCGATGCTGGCCGTCACGCATATTGGCCTGCTGGCCAAGCCGGTTTCCGAAACCAGCATCCTTGCCAACCCATTCTATGCGGATGTGTATCATGGCGTCGAGCAGGCTTGCAGCGATCTGGATATCCATCTTGCCTTCAATGTGATGGAGATTGCCGATGAGCGCCTACGCAAGTTGCCAACTTTGCTCAATGACGAACGCATCGGTGGGCTGATTACGCTTGGCGCCTTGCCCCATAGTGTGGTCGCAGCGTTGACGCGCGTCATCGACGCCCCCTGCGTCATGGTGGATAATTGGGCGCCGGATACGCCGTGGGACAGCGTTATGATGGACAACACCGGCGGTATGTCGGCGGTGGTTGCGCATCTGATCGCGCAGGGCCATCAGCAGATCGTCTTTGTCGCTGGACCGGAGCACCCAAGTATCGTCGAACGTCAAGCCGGGTACGAGGGCGCCATGCACCAGCATGGGCTGACGCCGCAAATTATCGAGACTCCCGATTTGGGAATTCCTGACGGTGAAGCCGCGGCCGAGATGTTGATTGAGGTCCACAGCGACGCGACGGCAGTCGTGTGCGCCAACGATATGCAGGCGATCGGCGTGATTCGACGTTTTACGCAACAAGGCATCGCTGTACCCGAACAGATCGCGGTCACCGGTTTTGATGACATCCAAATGGCCAGCTTTATCCAACCAACCTTGACCACCATGCATGTCGATCGTGTGGCGCTGGGACGGCTGGCCGTCGATCTGCTGTTAGGCCGTGTCAATGCACCCTGGCGACCCGCGGTGCGTTGCACGATGAGTGTTTCGTTTGTGATGCGGGAATCTACAGCAGGGCTGACGGTGGATTTGCACGCTGCCGTTGGATAGATAACGAAAGGAGAAGGCTGAATCGAGAAAAGTTCCTGGCGTCTGTTTATGTCCTGTTTTATTTTCTTTTCAACGCCTCCTAATGAGGAGGAGAGGAGTATGATGCGAAACAAGTTTATCGGCTTAGTTGGTCTGCTTGTCATCCTTAGTTTAGCGTTGGGCGCCTGTGGCGCGCCGGCGACCACCACTGACGCGGGCGCGCCACAGGCCGTCGAAGAAGCGACGCAGGCGCCGGCGGAAGAGGCTGCCGCGCCGGTGCAGGAGGCTGCGGCCCGGCCGACGCCAACACGCTGCCGCGCAATGAGACCCTCTATTACAACGGCCAGCAGTGGGGTTCGGTCGTCGGTTGGAATCCGTACTCCAGCAGCAACAACAATGCCATGGCCATTGCTCAGGGCGACAACGCCCGCGTGGTCATGTTTGAGACCCCCTATCTCTACAACATGCTTGACGGCAAGGTCTATCCGCTGCTGGCTGACGGCGATTACACATGGAATGACGCGGGCACGGAGCTGACATTCAAGCTCAAGTCCGCTGCCAAGTGGAGTGACGGCACGCCGGTGACGGCGGAAGATGTCGCCTACACCTGGGCTTCCCATGTCAAGTACAACACGCCGATCGGCGCCGCCAATGCAGACTACATCGAAGACATCGTCGCCGTCGATCCCCAGACTGTCGTGGTTAAGGCAAAGTTGGACGAGACCGGCAAGGCCGTCAATCCGTTGCTCGTCGCCGCCTACGTTAGCTCCAACTACGTGATGCAGAAAGCCTGGACAGAGACGCTGGAAGCGCGCGTCGGTGACGATGCCACCGCTTTCCTGGCTGACCCGGCGGAAGATGTTGTGTACTCCGGCCCTTATGCCAAGTACTTTGCGGATGACAGCAAGGTTGTCTACGTCCGTAACGACAGCTACTGGGGCCAGGATGCGTCCATGTGGGGCAAGCTGCCTGCGCCGAAGTACCTTGCGCACGCGATCTACAAAGACAACGCCGCCGGCACGACGGCATTGCAGGCCGGTGAGGTGGATGTCAGCCAGCAGTTCAATTCCAATGTGCAGGATCTGTGGCTGAAGGACAACCTGCCCATTTCCACTTACCTGCCGGATGCCCCCTACGGCATCGGCGCCAGCCTGCCGACTGCCTGGTACAACCTGAACTCTCCGGGTCTGGATCAGGTGGCGGTGCGCAAGGCGATCGCCATCGCCGTGGACTATCCGACCATTATCGCCAATGCGATGACCAATCAATCGGCGACGTTCACCCAGGTCCCGCGCTCACTGATGAACCCGACCGAGGGTGAGCAGGCTATGTACGACCATGCGGCTGTGGCGGATCTGCAGTGGGCCGGCAATGACGTTGAAGGCGCCAAGAAACTGCTTGACGACGCCGGCATCGTGGACAGCGACGGCGATGGCTGGCGCGAATACGACGGCAAGAACCTGAGCTACGTCGCCACCTGCCCCAACGGCTGGTCCGACTGGCAGGCTGCCATCGAAGTCGTGGCTGCCGCGGGCAAGGAAATCGGCATCGACATTACGACCAACTTCCCGGAATGGTCCGTCTACCAGACGGTTGTCACCAAGTCCGACACGCCGCTGCCCGAAGGCTATGACATCTTCATGATGGGAAGTAACGGCGCCGGCCCGACCCAGCCGTGGGGCCGTGCCCGCCAACTGATGAGTTCCGAGTTCATTGGGATGCCGAGCAACTGGAACGGCAACTTCGGCGGCTACAACAACCCCGACGCCGACGCCGTGATCCAGGCGATCCCTGCGGAAACCGACCCGGCGAAATTGAACGAGATGTACACCGAACTGGTCAAGACCTATTTGACCGATGTGCCCTCCTTCACGCTTATGTATCGCCCGCAGTCGTTCCACACGGTGAACGAGAGCGTTTGGACCAACTTCCCTCACGAGGGTGATGGCACCAACCCGCCTGTTCCGCCGCTGAACCTGACTGACGGCTGGAGCATTGCCGGTCTGTACAACCTGACCCTGGTCAACCCGTAAGCGACTTAGCAGTAGAAACAACCAGGCCCCGCGCCCACGTGGGCGCGGGGCCTGGCCGCCGGCCAGCAGCGCAAGGAGCGAACGTTGAAAGGGTACGCAAGCTATTTTTCGAATAAGTTGCTGTGGTTCCTCGTCACGCTGGTGGCGGCGTTCCTGCTGAATTTCTTCCTGCCGCGTCTGATGCCCGGCGACCCGGTGGCGGCGATTGTGGCCCGTATGGCGCAAGGCATGACGAACACCTCCGGCGTACAAGCGATCTATGAACAGTATACAAAACTGTTCGGCACAAACCTGCCCCTGCATGAGCAGTTCTTCCTCTATGTACGCAATGTATTGCGGGGCGATTTTGGTTATTCGTTTAGCCAGTATCCGCGCACCGTCGCGGACGTGATCGGCGCCTCCATATGGTGGACGATTGCCCTGCAGTTGCCTGCCATTATCGTCGGTTGGGTCATTGGCAATACACTGGGCGTGTTCGCTGCCTATCGCCGCGGTGGTTTCGACAAGGTGCTCATGCCGACCAGCATTTTTGTCAGCAACCTGCCGGCGTTCGGCATGGCGGTGATTCTGCTGGTGATCTTTGCCGTCAACCTGCGTTGGTTCCCCACGTCCGGCGGCTACGGCTTCGACATGATCCCGAACCTGAGTTGGGAGTTTATCTGGTCGGTCATTGTCCACTATCAACTCCCCTTCTGGTCGATTGTGCTGATTACCATCGGCGGCCAAGCGATCGGCATGCGCTCGATGGCCATTTACGAGTTGAATGCGGATTACGTAAAGTACAGCCGGTTTATGGGGATCAAAGACCGCCAGATCGTCGGTTATGTGTTCCGCAACGCGATGCTGCCGCAGATCACCGGCCTGGCGCTCGCCGTCGGCACCATGGTGGGCGGTGCGCTGGTGGCGGAGATCATCTTCAGCTATCCGGGGCTTGGCTCCACCATCTTGACGGCGGTGCTTGGTGGGGATTACCCCCTGATCTCGGCGACTACGCTGATCGTCACCATCATGGTGTTGATTGCGAACTTCACGATCGAAATCATTTATGGTTTCCTTGACCCGCGTATCAAAGCCGCACAGAGTGACTAAGGAATGCAGCCACTATGAAATTTATGTTTCAACAGGCATTTCGCTCCGGAAAATTTGTCACTGGCTTCAGCATTTTTGTGGCAATTCTGCTGGTGGTGCTGGTCTATCCACTGATTATCAAGGATCCGCCGTTAACCATTATTGGACGGGGCACTTTTTTCGAGCCGGGCATCTACGTCAATGTCTATGACAGCATCGGCTCGCCGCAGTATACGCTCAACTTGAAGGGCGCCGACGCCCGACGCGTTGCCAGCCGCCTGAATGACGACGATCGGGCCGCCATGCAGGAATGGCTGGTGGCGGCCGGCGTGCTTGAGGACGAGATTGATACGGCGGACACGCAGCAGCTCCTCGAATTATGGTTCAAGACCTACGATCCCACCCTGGCGATTCCGGGGATGACCAATGCCCGGCGCAACTACTTCATTCGTCTCAACAGCTCGCTGCAGGGGCTTCTCGACACCGAAGATGCGATTCTTGCCGCCAGAGATGAAGCAGGCGTCTTGCAACAGGTGGGAACCGTCGCCCAAACGGACTTTGTCAACGTCGGCCAGGTGCCGAATGTCCGGCTGCTGCCCCTGGGCACCGACAATTTTGGCCGCGATGTGTTGACCGAATTGGTGGCGGCCACGCGCGTATCGCTGCAAATCGGCTTTGTCGCCGGCTTTATCGCCACGTTGATCGGGTTGTTTATCGGCTTGATCTCCGGTTATATTGGCGGCATCGTGGATGATGGCCTGATGTTCATCACCAATCTTTTTACCGTGATCCCCAGCTTTGTGCTGTTGATCTTGATTTCATTCAGCATTGGGCAAGACAAGCGCGGGGCGTTCACCGTTGCTGCGGTGATTGGTTTCACCTCCTGGGTGTGGACCGCCAGAGCGGTGCGCTCGCAGGTGATTTCCCTGCGCAACCGCGACCATGTCAACCTGTCGCGGCTCTCCGGCCACTCTCTTTTCAGCATCATCCTCAGGGATATTCTGCCGTACATCGCTTCGTATGTCGTGATGGCGCTGATTCTGCAGATTTCCGCCGGCATCCTGGCTGAGGCGGGGTTATCGATCCTGGGGCTTGGCCCGCGCACGACGGAAGTGCCGACGTTGGGCCTCATGCTGAACTGGGCCATGATCTACCAGGCCCATATCCTGGGGAAATGGTGGGCGTTCTTCCCTGTGATCTTGGTCATTGCGCTCATTGCGTTTTCGATGAATTTGATGAACACCGGTCTTGACCAGGTGTTTAATCCAGCCCTGAGAGATTAGGTTGAGAGATTAGGTGGCAGCATGGGCAATGTGATCCTTGAAGTCAAGGACCTGACGACGAAATACATCACCCGCTTTAAGGAAGATATTTACGCCGTAGACCACGTGTCTTTCAAGGTCGAGGAGGGGCAATCCCTCGGCATCGCCGGCGAATCGGGCTGCGGCAAATCGACGCTGGCGCTCAGCCTGATGGGCTATTACTTCCCCCCGCTGCACTATACGAGCGGCGAAATCATCATTGATGGCCTCAACATCACCGGTATGCCTGCGGACGACGTTCGTCGCACCATCCTGGGCCGCGAGATCGCCTACATCCCGCAGGCGGCGATGAATGCGCTGAACCCGACCCAAAAGGTCATCCGCTTTATCGAAGATGTGGTGCAGGCGCATCATCCCGACACGAGCAAGAAAGACATCTACGACCTTGCCCGCCAGCGCTTTGAGCTGCTGGGGCTGCCGGCGGAGGTGCTGCAGAAATACCCGGTGGAGCTTTCGGGCGGCATGAAACAGCGCACGGTCATCGCCGTTTCGGTGATCCTTGGCCCCAAGGTGCTGATCGCCGACGAGCCATCTTCGGCGCTCGACGTTACGTCGCAGAAGATGGTGATCAAGATGCTGCGCGACCTGATGGAGAACGGGTACATCAAAGCCATGATCTTCATCACGCACGAACTGCCGCTGTTGTACAACGTGACCGACCACATCATGGTGATGTACGCCGGGCAGTTGGTGGAACTGGCCAGCGCCCAGGAAGCTGTGTTCGACCCGCTTCACCCTTACTCCAAGGGACTGATGGGGTCGATCATCGTGCCGGAGGAAGGGCTGCGCAATGTCAAGCTGACGGCAATTCCGGGCGTGCCGCCAAACTTGAAGAATCCGCCTCCCGGCTGCCGGTTTGCCGATCGCTGCAAGTATGTTCTGCCGGAATGCAGGACGCCGCTCGGACAGCAACTGCGCGAGGCGCACGGCGGACGCAGCTATCGATGCATCTTTGCCGAGACCGTACTCAGAGAGACCTACGTCAATGAACAAGCCCATGAACAAACCCGTGGACAGACCCATGTCAATGCACGCTGATAGGGCCATCTGCCTGAGCACAAAAGGGCTGACCAAGGTCTTTGGCTTTGGCAAAAATAAAACCGTTGCCGTCGATCACGTCGATCTCGAACTTTACGAGGGCGAAGTCGTCTCCATTGTGGGTGAATCGGGCAGCGGCAAAACGACGCTGGCGAAGATGCTGTTGGGGTTGAGCAACGAAACGGAAGGCGAGGTCTACTACCAGGGCAAGCGGCGCGATATTCGCGGCCAGCGCAAGAAACGCGAATATTGGAAAAATATTCAGGCGATCTTTCAAGATCCATTTTCTTCCTTCAACACATTTAACAAGATCGACTCGGTCTTGTTGGACTGCATCCACTTGCGCGGTGGGCGCAATCTGCCACAGGCTAAGAAAGTGGAACTGATGACGGAAGCGTGCAGCTTTGTCAATCTGAAGTTCGAGGAATTGACCAACAAGTACCCCTTCGAGCTTTCCGGCGGACAGCAGCAGCGCCTGATGATTGCTCGCGTCTTTCTGCTCAAGCCCAAAATTCTGCTGGCGGATGAGCCCACTTCGATGATCGACGCCAGTTCACGCGCCACAATTTTGGATATGCTGATGCAGTTGCGCGACGAGATCGGCATGACGATCATCTTCATCACCCATGACATTGGCTTGGCGTATTACGTTTCTGACAAGGTCTATATCATGGAGCGCGGCCGCTTTGTCGAAAGCGGGACTGCCGACCGCGTGATCCTGCACCCACAAGAACCCTACACCAAGCGCCTGCTCAGCGATGTCCCCAAAATCTATGAAGAATGGGACCTCTCAACCGTGTAGCGTATTCCTTCTTAAGTAATGGAGGAACGCTACAGCCCTGGCAAAATCGACCACGGATTGAACGGATGAGACAGATCTACGCCACACCAACCAGCCACAGGTCATATCTGGCGATCCTGTGGCTGGTTTCGATCACACTGCTCGGCCTGGCGTTGAGAGTCTGGGCAATCGGCGCCAAGGGCTTGTGGCTGGATGAAGCCTTCAGCATCTGGATGGCCCGCCAGCCGTTGGGCGATCTGCTCGGCTGGATCGTGCGTATCGACCAGCACCCGCCCTTGTACTACGTCCTGCTGCATGGCTGGCTGGCCCTGAGTGACAGCGAGGGCTGGGTGCGCAGCCTCTCCGCGATCTTCAGCACAACGACCATTCCTCTGTTCTACGGCTTTGTGCGCACGCTGGCGGGCGGTCGGGCCGGGCTGATCGCCGCGCTGCTGCTGGCGGTTGCGCCCTTTCACGTGCGCTTTGCCCAGGAAGCGCGCATGTACGCGCTGCTCACCTTTGCCGTGGCCGGCGCGTTGCTCTGCCTGGCGTGGTTGATGACGGGTGAGGGGCGAGGGGCGAGGGGTGAGGGGCGTCCCCGTTGGCGACAAAGACTGGCGTGGATTGGGTATGTGTTGTTCACGGTCGCTGCGCTGCTGACGCACAATACCGCGCTCTTTTTGCCCGTGGCGATCAATCTCTACGTGCTGGGGTTGATGGGCTGGCGGCGCGGCAGTGGCGACGGCCAGCGCCAGCTTGAGACGCCGCGGCTGCGCAGTTGGCTGGCGGCGCAGCTTGCTGTGGTCGTGTTGTGGCTGCCGTGGTCGGTCGCATTCGTGCGGCAGAGCATCGGCGTCTACGCGCAGTTCTGGATTACGGCGCCGACAGCGCAGACTGTGCTCGACACGCTGCTGGTTTTTGCGACCGGCGGCTTCTCCAATGCCTGGATCATGCCGGGCTGGGTGTGGCTGATCTTTGGGGCGCTTTTTGTTCTCGGCGTGGCGGCGTTACGCACGCAACCGGCGCTGCTGGCGCTGCTGCTGACGCTGTGGCTGACCCCCTTCGTGGGCGAATGGCTGGTCAGCCTGCGCCGCCCGATCTTCTATGACCGCACGCTGATCTGGGCGTCGCTGCCGTTGTACACCATCCTGGCGATTGGCGTCGTGGCGCTGCGTCGCAAACTGGTCATCGCGGTTGTGCTGGGCGGACTGGTGATCGCGCAGCTTCTTTCGCTCCACAGCTACTACCGCGACTTTCGCAAGGAAGAGTGGCGCGAGGCGGCGGCTTATGCCGCACAGCACTTCCAGCCCGGCGACTTGCTGCTCTTCAACGCCACCTGGGTGCAGATTCCCTTCGACTACTACTTTGATCGCGCCGGGATCGCAGCCGAGCGCCACGGTGCGCCCGCCGATCTCTTCGCAGCCGGCGTGCTGGAGCCGATTATGGGGGTGGCCGATGTGCCGCGCCTGAACACGCTGCTCGATGATCGGGCGCGCGTCTGGCTGATCTACAGCCATGACTGGTACACCGACCCGCAGCAGTTGATTCCGGCGACGTTGCAGAGTGAGTTCACGCTGCTGGACCGGCAGCCCGTAGAAGGGCTGGAACTGCGCCTCTATGCCAGGTAAATTTTTCGACCCCGGAACAAGCGGCCCACTGATGGCGCAGACTTCTGCTTTTCGGGAGAAAACCGCGCCAATCCGCCAAATCCGCGGTCTATTTTTTTGAATAAAAGGAGAACTACATGAACGTTCAATCCCTTACCGGTGACCAGTGGCGCTTTCGCCAGGCCGGCGCCGACGAATGGCTGCCAGCGACCGTGCCCGGCGGCGTCCACACCGACCTGCTGGCGCTGGGCAAAATCCCCGACCCCTTCGTTGCCGACAACGAGAAGAAGGTGGCGTGGGTGGCGGAGCAGGACTGGGACTATCGTTACACCTTTGCCGTGGACGCCGATCTCCTGGCCGAGGAGAAGCTCTTCCTGGTCTGCGACGGGCTGGATACGCTGGCCGATGTCGCGCTCAACGGGCAGATGCTGGGCAGCACCAACAATATGTATCGCCGCTACGAATGGGAGGTCAAGGATCGGCTGCGTGACGGTGAGAACGAGATGCTGGTTCACTTCCACTCGCCGGTGCGCTTTATCAGCGAAGCCAACGCCCAACGCCCCTGCGCGGGTCACGCAGGCCATCGATGGCGGGCCGCACATCCGCAAGGCGCCCTCTCAATTTGGCTGGGACTGGGGGCCGCAACTGCCGCCGATCGGTGTCTGGAAGGAGATCCGCCTGGAAGGACGCAGCGGTGCGCGCTTCGCCGATGTGCACCTGCGCCAGAAGCACGGCCAGGGCAGCGTGGCTGTCTCGGCCACGGTGGCCGTCAAGCACTGGAGCGATACGCCGGCCATCGTGATTTTGCGCCTGACTGCGCCGGACGGCAGTGGTGCGCAGGAAATGGTCGAGCCGGTGAAGGGCGGCCATGTCACGCTGGCGCTGGCGGTCGACAATCCGCAGATCTGGTGGCCCAACGGCTACGGCGCGCAGCCGCTCTATTCGGTCGAGGTGCTGCTGGAGCAGGCCGGTGTGCGCGTCGATACGCGGCATTTTCAGCTTGGCCTGCGCACTATCGAGCTGCGCCAAGAAGCTGACCAGTGGGGCAACTCCTTCACCTTTGTCGTCAACGGCGTGCCGATCTTTGCCAAGGGATCGAACTGGATCCCGGCCGACTCCTTCCCGACGCGGCTGGAGGGCGACCGCGGGCCGGGCGCTTCGCTCGAACAATTGATCCGCGACGCCGCGGCCACGCACCAGAACATGCTGCGCGTCTGGGGCGGTGGCTTCTACGAAGAGGAGCACTTCTACGACCTCTGCGACCGCTACGGCATCCTGGTCTGGCAGGACTGCATCTATTCGTGCAGCATCTATCCGCTGGACCGCGCCGATTTCGTCGAGAATGTGTGCGCCGAAACCGCCGAGAATGTACGCCGTCTGCGCCATCGCGCCAGCCTGGTGCTCTGGTGCGGCAACAACGAGATGGAGTGGGGCTGGGAAATGTGGGGCTGGGCCGAGCCGGAGCTGACGCCGGAGCAGACTGCTCTGCTCGCCGAGATGGCAGAGCACGACCCGCGCATCCGCATGTTGCTTGAGATGGCGACCAAGTCGCAGCCGCTGGCCGACTGGCGGGTGCTGCGCGACGCCTATCTCCAGTACTTCCACACGACGCTGCCGGCGTGGATCGCCGGCCTTGACCCCGATACAGCTTACTGGCCCAGCTCGCCGTCGTCGGACACGCCCTTCCATGATGTCAACGGACAGGCGCAGGGCGATGCCCACTACTGGGATGTCTGGCATGGTCGCAAGCCCTTCACCGCCTACCGCGACCAGTACCCGCGCTTCATGAGTGAGTTTGGCTTCCAGGCGCTGCCGCCGCTGGAGACGATCCGCACCTACGCGGACGAGGCGGACTGGAACATGACCTCCTACATTATGGAGCATCATCAGAAGAACGCCGGGCAATGGGCTGATGCTGGCGCAGATGACCGAAAATTACCGCATGCCCAAAGACTTCCCGTCAATGGTCTACATGAGTCTCGTCTTGCAGGCCGAAGGCATCCGCTACGGCGTGGAGCACTGGCGCCGCCACATGGATCGCGTCAGTGGTGCGCTCTACTGGCAGCTCAACGACTGCTGGCCGGTCGCCTCGTGGTCGAGCCTCGACTACTTTGGCCGCTGGAAGGCGCTGCACTACGCCGCGCGGCGCTTCTATGCGCCAGTGATGCTTTCCATCGCCGAGCAAGGGACGCACGTGGCCGTGCATGTCACCAGCGACTTGCAGCAGGCGTGGTCGGGTGTAGTGCGTTGGACGCTGGAGACGCTTGACGGCGTGGCCGTCAAGCAGGGCGAGCAGCCCGTTAGTGCAGCACCGCTGGCCGACACGCCTGTCATCGAACTGGACTTTGCCGCCGAAGTGAACGTCGAAAATCAGCGCGACCTGATCTTTGTGGCCGAGCTACGGCAGGGCGACGCGGTCATCGCCACCAACGTTGCCACCTTTGTGCCCAACAAACATCTGGCGCTGCGCCAGCCCACGCTGGCGGCCAGCGTGACGGCGCAGGAGGGGCAGCTTGCCATCGAAGTGACCAGCGACACACTGGCGCGCTTTGTCGAAGTCAGCCTGGTGGGCGCCGACGCCATCTTCAGCGACAACTATTTCGACCTGCCTGCCGGTCGCAGCCGCACGATCACAACGCCGTTGCCCGCAGGTTGGACAGCAGAGCGGGCCGTGCAAGTGCGCTCGTTGTACGACGCGTTTGCGTAGGGCCAGCCTTTGAGAAAACTCAGTAGTTCACGATTTGGTCTCACACGATCACAAAGTTAAAGATAGCGTCCTTTGTGCTCTTGGTGGCTTTGTGTGAGTTTCGTGAAGTACTGAAACTAGAGGCGCGCATGAGAACTCATGCGCGCCTCCCGTGATTTACTTGTTTTGGTTGTAGCGACACGCCGGGCCATTAGCCCGACCTGCGCATCTGTTTTCTGATTCTTTATAGGTAACTGATTGGCGTGGACTATTCCTGCCCGTAGTTGCCGAGCAAGGAAGGCGAATGCGGATCGTGCGCGGCGTGGTTTGCGGCGGCGCGGGCGAAGCTGCTGGTCGCATAACAGTACTGGCAACCGAAGAGGCAAGAGTCATACATGCCGATGTCGCGGCTGGCCACGCATCCACAGGCGTCGCGCTGGCTGGGGTCTTTCCTGAGGTTGAGCCGCAGCCCAAAGACGCGCTCGATCAGCGCGTCGTCCACGCATTTGCCAGGGTTTACGCCGCAGCCGGTCAGATCCGCCTCCTCGGCGCAACTGACAATCTCCATCGCGTTTTGCGCCGCAGTCTCCACCAGGCAGTGCAGCAAATCATTGTAACCCGGCAGTGGGACAGACGGCTGCTCGGGCAGCGTCACCCCCTGGGCGGCAAGCGCACGCAGCCGTGGCGCCGCCTTTTTGTAGACATCCATGAAGCTGATCACCGACCGTGTCGTGTAGCCGCGCAGCCGGCGGGCGAGCCAGGCGTAGCGCTCGCGGTGGAAGTTGCTGTCGGTGACGGAACTCAGCACGATGGGGTCGTAGCGCCAAATGACCCGTTCCGGCCCGATCCGGTCGGCGAGCCGGTGAAAGGTCTCGATGGCGGCCTCCACCGGCGGCGTTTTCGGGTCGATGGTGCGTGGGTTGTCCAAAATTGTGTACTGGAAATAGTAGCGATAGCCGAGTGCGTCCAGCTCACCCAGGTGCGCCAGCAGCGGGCGCGGGTTGCGCGTCCAGAAGACAATCACCTCGACATCCTCCGGGCGCAAGGAGATGTGGCTGATCTGGTTGCGATTGAAGGGGTTGGGCACGGTGCAAGCGCCGGCGCGGACGCGGTGCATAAACCACGGCGCATAGAAGGCGGGAATATCGGTGCGGCGGCTGGCGCTGATGATCATAAGCGAAGTATAACACCAACCTGAAAATGGAACTCTGACGCAGCGTCGCAGAGGAAGGCTATCTCAGCATTTTCGTTGTTCATTGCACCCCGTAGGGTCATGGACAGGAATTACACAGCCTGCGTTAAATGAACTTGCCCGCCTTGCATCGTTGATAGACAGCAGACGCTCTGTTTGCTATACTTCATCCTCTGTTCAGAATTGCAACCAATTTCTGGGAAGACTCACTCAAGGAACTCTCATGCGCTGGCAAGCCTACCATACGCCCCACAGCCTCGACGAAGCGCTTGCGCTGCTCAGCGATTACGCCGGCGCCGCTCAGATTGTGGCGGGCGGCACCGATCTGATTCTCGACTTTCAACAGGGCAATCACGCGCCGCCGCAGGCGTTGGTCGATGTGACCACCATTCGTGGCCTCGACCAGATCATTGAGGAAGATGGCTGGATCATCGTTGGCGCGGCGGTGACGCACACCGTCATCGAAGCCCATCCGCTCATTCGCCGTTACGGCGCAGCGCTGGCGGAGAGTTGCAGCGTCGTCGGCGGGCCGCAGGTGCGCAATGTCGCCACCATCGGCGGCAATGTGGCGCACGCTCTGCCCGCGGCGGATGGAACCATCGGGCTGCTGGCGCTGGGCGCCGAGGTGCAGGTGTGCACGTGGAACGGCATCGCTGTCGAATGTACATGGCAGCCGCTGCTCTCGATCTTTGTCGGGCCAGGCATGAACAGCCTTGCCCCCAACCAGATGATCGGCGCGTTTCGCTTCCCGGTGCAGGAACCACACACTGGCAGCGCCTTCGACCGCATCATGCGCCCGCAAGGCGTGGCGCTGCCGATCCTGGGCGTTGCAGCCCAAGTGACGCTGGACGCGGCGGGCGCACGCGCAGTCGCTGCTGCGATTGCCGTCGGGCCGGGCCAGGCCGATTCCATTTCGCGCGCTGGAAAGCGAAGCGATCCTGCTGGCCGCGCCCAGCTTGGATGACGCTGTCATTGACGCTGCCGTCGTCGCCGCGCAACGCCAGGCGGAGTTGCGCACCAGCAAACATCGCGCGTCCAAAGCGTATCGCCACGAGATGATCGCAGTGCTGCTGCGCCGCGTGTTGCCGCGCGCGATTGCGCAGGCGCGTACGGAGACAACATCCGCTGATTGATGCGACAACGTCGGGCTGGTAGCCCGACCTACGCTTCACTGACCGCCATTTTTCGCCGTTGCGCTATCGGCGCGACACTGCTGGTTGATGCGACAACGTCGGGCTGGTAGCCCGACCTACGTTTCACTGACCGCCATTTTTCGCCGTTGCGCTATCGGCGCGACGCCGCTGGTTGATGCGACAACGTTGGGCTGATCGCCCGACCTACAGGAGGAACCTATGCCCACACTATCCTTGACCATCAACGGTGCGCCACATTCCCTCGACGTGCCCGCCAATCGCTTTCTGGCCGAAGTGCTGCGCTACGATTTAGGCTTGACCGGCGTCAAAATTGGCTGCAACGAGGCCGAATGCGGCGCCTGCACCGTGATCGTCAACGGCCGCAGCGTCGATTCGTGTATCTTCCCGGCCTTCAAAGCTCAGGGCGCCGAAGTGTTGACCATCGAAGGCGTGGCGGATGCGTGGGCCGGTCAACAATCTTTAATCTCCAATCTCCAATCTCATAACAATGGCAATCAGAGAGGAGAGATTGAAGATTTGCATCCGCTGCAGGAAGCCTTCGTGCAATACGGCGCCACGCAGTGCGGCTTTTGCACGCCGGGGTTTATCCTGCAGGCCAAGACGCTGCTCGACGCCAACCAGGACCCGACTGACGACGAGATCAAACATTGCTTGAAAGACACGTACTGCCGCTGTACGGGCTATACGTCCATCGTCAATGCGGTCAAGGCCGCCGCTGAGAAGATGCGCACAGGTCATCTGCCCGCACCGGTGCTGCCCGACCACGTCGCGCCATTGGCGCAGATCGGCAGGGCGTTGCCGCGTCCCGACGCGGTGGAAAAGGTCACTGGGGCCGCGCGCTATGCCGATGATTTCACCTTTGCCGAGATGCTGCACGGCGCCACCCTGCGCAGCGCTCATCCTCATGCCCGCATTCTGCACATCGACGCCACCGCCGCAGAAGCGCTGCCCGGGGTCCACTGTGTGCTGACGCAGCAAGACATTCCAGGCGAACTACGCCATGGCCTGGTCGAGTATGATTGGCCTGCCTTTGCCGGCGGGGACTATCCGGCGCGCTATGTGGGCGACCCGATCGCACTGGTCGTCGCCGACACCAACGAGCTGGCGCACGACGCGCTCAAGCTGATCATCGTCGACTATGAGGTGCTGCCGGCCGTCACCGATCCCGTCGCCGCGCGCCAGCCCGATGCGCCGGTGCTGCATCCTGACCGGCCGGACGGCAACCTGCTCAAGCACATCAAGGTGCGTCACGGCAATTTGGAGGCTGGTTTCGCTGCCGCCGACGTCATCGTAGAGCGCACTTATCGCACGCCGATGACCGAACACGCCTTCCTGGAGCCAGAGTGCTCGGTGGCCGTGCCCGCGGGGTGGGCCGACCCACACTACGGCAGCCACGACAAGTTGACCATCTACGTCGGCAGCCAGATTCCCTACGCCGACCGCGACCAGGTGGCGCGCTGTCTGGGATTGCCCAATGAGGCGGTGCGCGTCAAAGGCACGGTGATGGGCGGCGGCTTTGGCGGTAAGGAAGACATCGCGGGCCAGTTTCATGCCGCGTTAGCCGCGCAGGTGACGCGCCGGCCGGTCAAGGTGCTCTACATGCGCGCAGAGAGTCTGCGCTTTCATCCCAAGCGCCACGCCACCATTATCCGCATCAAGACCGGCGCGCGGCGCGATGGCACGCTCACCGCGGTCGAGGCCGAACTCTACGGCGACAGCGGCGCCTACGCCAGCCTGGGTGAAAAGGTGATGACGCGCGCCACGACCCACGCCACCGGCCCGTATGTGGTAGGCAGCGCCAAAATCGACTGTTATGCGATGTACACCAACAACGCGCCGTGCGGCGCGTTCCGCGGGTTTGGCGTCACGCAGTCGGCCTTTGCCGTTGAGAGCAACATGGATCTCGTCGCCGAGGCGCTGGGCATGGATCCGATCGAGTTGCGCCGCAAAAATGCCATGCAGGTTGGCGCCATGACCGCTACAGGCCAGGTGCTGCGCGACAGCGTCGGGCTGCTGACCTGTCTGGAAAAGGTGGAGCGGGAGATTGGAGATTGGAGATTGGAGATTGAAGGAGATAAGGAGACAGGGAGACAGGGAGAACAGGAGAATGACGCCGCGCCAATCTCTAATCTCCAATCTCTTGATCTCTTAATCCCTCAATCTCCCCCTCTCCCTCTTTCCTCCCCTCTCTTCACCCCCACCCGCGTTGGCAGCAAAGTCTATGCGTGGGGACTGGCCGCCGGCTACAAGAACACCGGGCTGGGCGGCGGCGCACCCGACAAGGCCACCGCCGAGGTTGAGGTCTACCCCACCGGCCGCGCTGAGATTCGCACGAGCAGCGCGGAAATGGGACAGAACCTGATCGGCGTGCTGGCAGCGTGCACCGCGGAGGAACTGGGTCTGCCTTTCCGCGACGTGGGCGTGCTGGTGATGGACACCGACCTGTCGCCCGACGGCGGCCCCACCACCGCCAGCCGTCAGACCTATCTCAGCGGTAACGCCGCACGGCTGGCTGCGCGTTCGATGCGCGAGCGGATGCAAGGCGTCTTGGCGGAAAAATTCGATGTTCCGCCGGAGGTGATCGCCTTTCATGAGGGACTGGCGTATGTGGATGAGACGCGGCTTGCCGAGGTGAAAGCGAGCACTGGAGATCAGAGATCGGAGATGGGAGATCTTACGCCCCCCGCCCAATCTCCAATCTCCAATTCTCCAATCTCTCCATCGCGCACCATCTCCTTCGCCAACGCCGTTCAGACCTTACTCGACGAAGGCCGCTCGCCCAAGCTTCAATACGAATACTGGGCGCCGAAGACGCAGCCGTTGGGTACGGGCGGCGACATGCATTTTGGCTTCTCCTACGCGGTGCACGCGGCGCTGGTCAGCGTCGATACGGACACGGGCGAGGTGGCGGTCGAGCGCGTCATTTCCGCACACGACATCGGGCGCGCCATCAACATCCTGAGCCTGACTGGGCAGATTGAAGGCGGCATTGTGATGGGCATCGGCAACGCGTTGACCGAGCACTACATCGAGGAAAACGGCGTGCCCTGGACGCGGCATCTCGGCCAGTACAAAATGCCGGGGATCAAACATGCGCCGGAGATGCGCAACTTTATCGTCGAAGACCCCACCGCGGAGGGGCCGTACGGGGCCAAAGGCGTGGGTGAGATCAGCTCGATCCCGATCAGCCCGGCCATTACCAATGCCATCTACAACGCTGTCGGCGTGCGCTTCATGGCGCTGCCTGTGGATCAGGACGCGCTTTTGTTGGCAATGAAGCACGGCGAGCGAGAGATCGACCGGCGCTGGGGCGATCCGCCGGTCAAGTAACGACAAAACGGTTAGAGGTTTACGCGTGCTGGTGTTGCGATAAGTTAGGCGGGCGGCGTGAGCACGCGCAGCGCCCCCTGCTGGATCTGGCAATGCACTTCTTTTGCGTCCAGCACCTCGCCGTCACTTTGAATGGTCTGGGGCGGTTCGCACACAACACGCACTTCTTTCGCCTGCCAATATTGCAGCGAGGAGCGCATATCCGCGCCTAGCTGCGTGTAGCGGGTAGGACGTTCCTCCGGCTGCACCTCGGCCAGACCCAGAATGGCGCCTGCCACATCAAAGAAACTCTTGAGTCCAGCCTGCCCAATTACAATGACATCAAGCAGACCATCGTCTACGGCAATGGTTGGGATCAGGTTGAGACCCGCCTGTCCCATGTTGCCGGAGTTGGCGACGATACAAGTCAACCCATCGGCTTCGACCTGCTGTCCATCGAGGGTTAGCTGATAACGCGCCGGTTGGGGTCGCGCAATATTCTGCAAGCCGGACCACAGGTAGGCAAAGACGCCAAATCTATTCTTCGCCTCACGATCGGCGCCGGCCACCATTTCCGCCTCCAGCCCCATGCCTACGCGCAGCACGAACGGCCGCTTGTTCACCACGCCCATATCGATCGTGCGCACCTGGCTTGCCGGGTCAGCGGCCACGCGCAACGCATCTTCCAGCTTACCGGGAATGCCCAGCTCAACAGACATGACATTGGCGGTGCCACCTGGCAAGATGGCCAGACAGGTTTGTGACGCACCTGCCAGCGCCGCGGCAGTCTCCGCTACACTGCCGTCGCCGCCATAGATGGCCACAACGTCGGCGCCCGCCTCGACCGCTGCCTTTGCCAGCAGCGTTGCGTCGCCGGCCTCCTTGGTGATGCTAACGTCCCACTCCACCGGGTACGCGGAGAAGATAGTTTGCACTGTTTTGAGATTCAGCCCCTCTTGTCCAGCGCCTGGGTTGGCGATGATTTGAATGATACGGTTTGGCACGATAACCCCTCCTTTGCTTGGCGGTGCATCCACCTATCACCGTCCGCTAGTCATCCTGATATTCGGACGGAATGAAATCCTCTTTCGAGAAATCGCGCGGGGCGCGTGGGCGGTAGAGCAGGTAGGCCAGCCCTACGCTGCTGGCATAGAGCACCAAGAGCGGCATCATCACCAACGTCATGTTCACCGGATCCACGGTCGGTGTGATGGCGGCGGCCACGATCGCAATGATCACGACTGCCTGACGCCAGAAGCCCAGCAGTTGTTGCCCACTGACGAGTCCGGCGCGCGCCAGAAACGCAACCACCAGGGGCATCTCAAAAGCGACGCCAATCCAGAAGACGATGCGCGTTACGAAGCCGATATATTTGTCGATCGTCCATTCCTGGGCAATGATATCGCCCAGAAACCCCTGTAAAAAACCAACCGCCGTCGGCAGCAACATGAAATAGGCAAACAACGCGCCGACCACAAACAGCACCATGATGCCGGGCAGCGTCAGGATCAAGTTGCGTTTCTCGTGAGGATAAAGACCTGGCGAGGCAAAGGCGATGATGTGATACACAATCATCGGCATCGCAATCACGGCTCCGGTCGTAAAACCCACTTTGAAGAAGACGCTGATCGTGTCGGTGGGGCCGATCGCCATCGGTTTTGCGCCCGCCTCGGTCAGTGGGAGGAGGATAAATTGCAGCAGAGGGCTGACAAATAGCATGGAGACCGCGGTGCCGATCACCAACGCACCGACCACCCAGATGAGTCGCGTGCGCAACTCAAGCAGGTGATCCATCAGCGTCATACGACTCTCGTTAACTGGATCTCGTGGAAGCGCCCCTTGCGTCACTGGCTCTTCTCCACCTGGGCAGACGTGGCGTCATCGGGCGCCGTCTGGGGATCTGCACCCTCAGGTGACGGCGGGAGGTTGTCTGCAGAGGCGCTTGGCTCCGCCGGTGGTGGGTCGGTGGGGTCGATTTGCTTTGTCTCTACCGGCGCCAGGATCGTATTGCCGTTGGTCTCGCTTGGTTTTGCACTGTTTTTCGCCACTGCCGCCGCGGCTGCGGTGCTTTTGGCGACGTTGCTCGTGGCCGCGGGTTTGGCAGGCAGTGCTTTGGCGGGCGGTGGTTTGGGGGTCGGTGCTTTGGCAGCGGGAGAAGGGGTCTTGGCCGGATCAAGGATGTCGTTGACCATCCGGCGCGGATCCATTTCCTCCAGCATCTTGATCTCTTCGCTGAATTGCGAGGTGAATTCACTGCTGAGCGAGCGAATCTGCCGCAGATAGTCGGCAAGCGTACGCATGGCGCCGGGCAGCCGTTCTGGCCCCAACACGACCAACGCGATCACAGCGATCAAAAACAGTTCGAAGATGCCGATGCCAAAAAAGCTATCCATGTTAAAATGGCTTCCTTTGAACCTCTTCCAGAGCCGACCCGAGCACGCCGTTCACAAAGCGCGGGCTGTTGTCACTGCCAAAGAGTTTGGCAAGCTCCACCGCCTCGTTAATCACCACTTTTGGCGGCGTCTGCAACTGACGGCAGCCCAATTCATATAACGCCAGGCGCAATACATTGCGGTCGATGATGGCCAGTTGATTCACCGGCCACTCCGGCGCGTAGTGGGCGATCATGGCGTCCAGCGCGTCGCGATGCGTAATTACGCCAGACACCAGCAAACGTAAAAACCCTGCGGCTTCCTCACTCACGACAACGGGCGCATCCTCCCCATTTTCATCGGGGGCCGGGTTCGCCAGGCGCGCATCGACCACATCCCCCGGTAAATGATCGACGCTGTCGACCTCGAAAAGCGTCTGGATCGCCAGCCGCCGCGCCAGTTGGCGATCGTGAATGTAGAGTAGATGTTCTTGATCACTGGTTTTGAGCGGTGAGGGCTGCGCACTTTGCTGCTTGAAGTCGTTCGATGCCATCAAATTTACCATTACAGCCCTCAAGCCATGACCAATCCACCATCGACGCTCAAGACGTGGCCGGTGATGAAGCCGGATCGTTCGGCAGCGAGGAAGGCGACGCCCAGGCAATTTCTTCGGGCGTTCCCATCCTGCCGATCGGCGTATTGGAAAGAATCGCGCTTTTTTGGTCCTCAGTCAAAATGTCAGTGAGCGCGGTGGGCACAAAGCCAGGCGCTACGGCATTGACTGTGATGTTGCGGCTGGCTACTTCACGCGCCAGGCTTTTGGTGAACCCGATGATACCGGCCTTGCTGGCGGCATAATTGGATTGGCCTGCCTGGCCCGACAGGCCAACCACGCTGGTGATGTTGATGATTCGGCCCCATTTCTGGCGCACCAAGCCGCGCATTGCGGCCTTGGTGACGGTGTACACACTGCGCAGATTGGTGTCGATGACGACATCCCAGTCGTCTTCTTTCATAGTCATCAACAGGCCGTCACGCGTTGTCCCCGCATTGTTGACCAGAATGTCCAGCCCGCCAAGCTCGCTCTGCACCTGTTTGACCAGCGCAGCGGCCTGCTCGGCCACGCTGACATCCGCCTGGAAGATGTGGCAAATGCCGCCGGCTTCCGTAATCTGCGCCATCACGGCGCGCGCGCCTTCGGCGTTGCCGCGGTAGTGGACAGCAACCTTTGCCCCACCTGCCGCCAATTCGCGCGCGATCGCTGCGCCAATTCCGCTGCCGCTGCCCGTCACAAGGGCGACTCGATTCGAGAACTCCATCCTATCTCTTCCTATCGTAAACTGCTGGTCACGCGGCACAGGCCGGTGAATGCAGGGGCGCAGTTTGGACAATGCATCCACATGCGACTGCGCCCGGCTAGATGCTTGCCAAGCATTATACTCACGAAGCGGTAATTCTGAAACGACAGATCTGCACTAGAGTCTGTTTCAGACTGGCCGCGCGGACGCCCCTGGGCGCGGGTCAAGAGACCTGATACGGGCAAGGCTGCGTCTGATCAGCGCCGAGGGCGCGACAAAATGCTGTCCCGTCAGCGCAGCGTTGCGACATACGCACGCACACCCTTGACATCTTTGACGGTGACGCGATTGGCGTCGCGTGCGATCCGCTTGACCAGCCCAGTCAACACTTCGCCCGCGCCTATCTCGACAAAGGTTGTCACTCCAGCGCTCGCCAGGTGTTGGATAGAGGCAGTCCAGCGCACGCTGTCGGTCAACTGCGAGTTGAGCTCGTCGCGAATCGCCTCCACCGTCGTGAGCAGGGTCGCGGTCGTGTTGCCGACCACCGGAGCTTGCGGCGGCAGAATAGCCGTCTGCGCGATGGCGGTGCGTAGGGCTGCGGCGGCAGGCTGCATCAATGGGCTGTGCGCCGCAATGCTGACGGCGAGCGGCGCCACCTTGCGCGCGCCGGCGGCTGTGAGCGCGGCCATCGCGGCCGCCATGCCGGCCGCATCGCCGGAAATCACAAGCTGGCCCGGGCAATTGTCGTTTGCCACTTGCACAATGAAGCCGTCGCTGGAGACGCGTGCGCAGACTTCCGCCACTTGCGCTTCCTCCAACCCTAATACGGCGGCCATCCTGCCTGGCGCGCGGTCGCCTGCCAGCTTCATCAGGCGACCGCGCTCGCGCACCAGTCGCAAGCCATCGGCATAGCTGATGCTGCCGGCGGCGACCAGCGCCGTATACTCTCCCATGCTATGCCCGGCGACAAAGACGCCGGCGCCCGCACCAGACGCAGCCTCGCCCATCTCGGCTTCCAGTGCGCATGGCGGCCATGCTGGCGGCCATTAAGGCCGGTTGCGCATTGATAGTGTCCGTCAGTTCGGTTTCCGGCCCATCGAGCATGAGGCGGCTCAGCGCAAATCCGAGCACCGCGTCGGCTTCTTCCAGCGCGGCGCGGGCCGTGGGGTAGTGTTCGACCAGACCCAAATTGATCCGGGCGATCAATCAACCTCACTCCATTTCGATCAATTGCTCTTACTTCTTAGCCGACTTTTTGTCCTTGATGTCCAGAACTTGTTTGCCCTTGTAATAACCGCAGTGAGGGCAAACCCGATGCGGCAATACTGGTTGATGGCAGTTGCCACATTCACCCAGCGTTGGGACGCCGATCGCATCATGGGCGCGGCGACGATCACGGCGGCCTTTGCTCAGTTTTCGTTTTGGAAGTGGTCCCATGTTTCTGGCTCCTTACCCGTAGGTAATAATCGTGCAGCGTAGGCCCAAAGACCTTGTGCTGCGCCTGTTGCATTTAATTTATCAAGATGACGCGCTGTCTTCGTCACGCCGCAAGCTAAGCAGCGCAGCCCAGCGCGGGTCAATCTTTGTCTCCTCGTCGCGTTCGTCGGCATCCGAATAGAGTTCGATGTCTTCTAATGCGCCGATTTCGGCCAGCCGGCGGGTCAGATTTGGACATTGCCCCGCTCCTTCCCAGTTGCACGCCGGATACATCGGCATCGCCAACCATACTGACTGACGCACTACTTCCGTTAAATTCAGGATATGCTGCTCGTTGATCAGCAACGCAGCATCTTCCAAATCCTCTTCAGACCCTTCAAACTCATCAGGGTGCAGGTAACGCCCTGTGTAAACCTCAGTCAGTGGCCGAAAACTATCTTCGAGTTCAAACCGAACCGGCACGGCGATAGGCTCCAAACAGCGATTACACGTAGCCTGTACGACTGTGCTTAGCTCGCCGGATGTGAGAATGCCGCTATTGGTGCGCAACAACTGAACAGTTCCAACCAACGGCCCGAGAAACTTCAGCTCCTCATCCAGGCCATCGAGCGGTTCATTCAGTGCAAACCGACGGGTTGCCCCTGTCAGTTCTTTGAGCAATTGAGCAACGTTAAATTGCATAACAACACCTCCTGCATCACAGGAGGAAACATTCTCCAGAGATCAATGCCGGCCGCGCGTCACCGGTCTGCGCGTTGCAAACAGACGAGTAGTATAGTGGCCAACCGATGTTCTGTCAAAATAGCAATGAATCCAGCGCAAACCAAATTCATGACCGGCGTTCCGGTTTGGCAGGGGCGGCGCCGCCCAATTCGAGATTTTGACGCAAGAGATCGAGACCATTATCGACCTGTTTGCTGATAATGCGCAGCTTTTCCGCCAGTTCTTCCAGCACGCGCGCCGCATAGCGATCCGCCTCATCGCGCCGCTGCTGAGCCGTGTGCTGCGAATCGACGATGATCCGCTCGGCCTCCTGTCGCGAGGCAGAGACCAGCGCATCGTTGTTCAGGATGTCCTGCGCGCGGCGCTTTGCCTGCTCTACGATGCGTACAGCCTCCGCCTCGGCCGCCTCCAAAATACGGTCGCGCTCCTGTAACATGCGCTCGCTTTCGATGATCGAGCTTGGCACATTGACGCGTAGCCGCTCGATCACCTGCTGCGCCTCGTTGTGGTCGATCATGCGCAGTGACGACATTGGCACGCGCCGGCTGCTTTCCAACAAAGCATCTAATTGATCAATAATTTGCAAGATGGCGATGGGACACCTCCCGGCGGTTCTCAGTCGCGATGCACCCACTTATCTCCGTGACGTAGATAAATTTTTGGTGCGTTGCTGCGGATGGGGCGATCAAACTTGTGGCCAAGCGCCTCCAGGACGTGGGGGGGCGCCCATGCGCCACATTCTCCTCCCAGGCTGGCCACCTCTTTCAGAATGGTGGCGCTTAGATACGCATAGTCGTTGTTACAGAAAAGACAACACAGATCAATATGCGGGGCAAGGCTGGCGTTTGCCCATCCGATCTGCTGCTCGTATTCAAAATCGGCGACGTTGCGCAACCCACGCACGATTACATCCACCTTATGCTCGCGGGCGCAATCCACCGTCAACCCAGTATAGGTTACGATGCGCAGGTTAGGCAGATGCTCAAGCGCCTGCATTGCCAACTCGAGACGTTCCTGCGTGTCGAACAATAGCTTCTTGGGGGCGCATCGTAGATTGCCATGACGATCTCGTCGAAGAGAACGCTGGCGCGAACAGCAATATCGATGTGCCCGTTGTGAATGGGATCGAAAGTTCCAGGATAAAGTGCCCGCCCCATACCAGATGCCTTTCCGGATTACGCTTCGGGCAAAAATTGTAAGAAGACCTGATTGCCCATCAGGAGTCCACGCCGGGTCAGTTGGACGCGCTCGTCATCCACAATTAACAACCCGGCTTTATGCAACTGCTTTAGTTCATCGGCAAAGATGGCAGTTGGCAACACACCATGCAGGGCGAGGAAGCGGTCAAGCCGCACGCCTTCTCGCACCAAGCGCAGGCCAACCATCATGCTCTCCGCCATTGCCAACCGCGGCGGAATTTCCTCGACAAATTCTTCCAGCGGGCCACCTGCCTGCACGCGACGGTTGTAGCCGGCGACCGGCTTGCGGTTGCCCCAGCGCCGCTCGACTGGAACCTCGCCTGCGTGCACGTGTAGATGGCTATGGGCGCCCGGCCCGATGCCAAGATACGCTTGATTGCGCCAGTACATCAAGTTGTGCTGACAGGCCAGCCGCGGCATTTCACTGTGCTCATCTTCTGGCGCCAACCGCCGCGCCCAATTCGACACTTCGTAGTGGACATAGCCAGCCGCGCCAAGCTGCACCAAGGCCATTTCATACAGCGTGGCAGCCAAATCATCGTCGGGCGCCTCACTGCGACCACTTTCCACCCAGTGAAAGAGCGGTGTATCTGGCTCGACAATCAGGCTATACAGGCTTAAATGCTCAGGCGCCAATGTCAGCGCCTCATCAAGCGTCGCTTGCCAATCGCCTTCGGTCTGTCCGGGCAAGCCGAAGATGAAGTCCAAATTGATGTTCGCAAAGCCAACCTCGCGTGCCGTTGCGTACGCAGTGTACACATCCTCAGCCGAGTGGATGCGCCCCAGGAAACGCAGTTCGTCCGGCCGAAAACTCTGGACGCCCATGCTGAGTCGATTCACGCCCAGCGTGCGCAGTACGGCGAATTTTGCCTGATCCACCGTTCCCGGATTGGCCTCGCAAGTGATCTCTGCCGTCGGCGCCACGCGGAAACAGCGGTGGATCGCCTCGAACAGTTGCCCCAATTGACGCGCTTCGAGCACGGTCGGCGTGCCGCCGCCAATGAAGATGGTCGCAACCGTGTACTGCGCCATGCGTGCGGCCCAACGCTCCATCTCTGCGCACAGCGCATCCACCGTTGCCTGATGCAAGGCTTCCAGCCCGGCGTAGGTGTTGAAGTCGCAATACGGGCATTTTCGCTCGCAAAACGGAATGTGAATGTACAACCCCAGGGGGGACAGCTCGCTCATCGGTTTTCCAGGCGGAAACCGTGCCCGCGCACGGTGACGATGTAGCGGAACTCGTTGTCGCACTCCTCGATGCGTTCGCGCAGACGACGCACCAGCGCATCGATCGCCTGTTCGCTGACGCCCTCGCTGGCAGCTTCCGGCCAGACCGCCTCGATGATCTGCTCGCGCGTGATCACACTGCCGCCCGAATCCCACAAGATCTCGAGCAAGCGATACTGATGCAGGCTTAATGGCGGGTCGATAATGATCCCATTTGCCCACACCTGCCGCGTCTCTTTATCGATGCGCAGACCACGTTTGTCACTGTCCAAAGATAAGGGCGCCGTCGCGCCGGCATCGACGAAGGCCAGCTTGAAACGCAGCGCGATCTGTAATTCGTCGCCGTCTTGAAGTGGCAGTGAGGTATTGTTTTGCACATCTTGCCCATTGACATGAGTGCCGTTTTTGCTGCCCAGATCTTCGATGCGGTAATGATCGTCCGCCCAGTAGATGCGGGCGTGATTGCGGCTCACCTGGCGGTCGGGCAAGTGGATATCACAATCCTCGTCGCGCCCGATGGTCAACGCCCGGTTACGATCGAGCGGCCAGCGCCGCCCGGTTTCCGCCCCGCGCTGCAAGACCAGCATCGCATTTTCCTTCGGCCTGATTTCGCCTTCGGATTCGGGGTTATTGGCCGCTTCAAATTCTGAATCGATTGACATCTGACTCCTCTAAAAAGTAAATTCCAGCGCCTGGTAAAACGCCGTTTGATCATTCATAACGGATTATGCCGACTGTGCTCTGGATAGACTGTGACAGGATATAGACTGCGACAGGATCCAGACAGTGACAGTATACAGATTGACAGCACTTCATTGGGCGCGCATAATGCAACCCAACGACGAATGGGTCTATTATACCAGAGTTGTACGACTACAAAAATGATTAAGTTAAGTCAGGTTTATTTGATGGCAGGGCCCGATGTCGACAAAGCCTGGCAAACCATAGGATGAAACATGCAGCAAATCCTTGAATCGGGCAAAATTTTACGTGGTCGCTACAAAATCCAGGAACTCGTCGGACAAGGCGGGATGGGTGCGGTCTATCGCTCCGATGATCTGCGCCTTTCTGGGCGCGTCTGCGCAGTCAAGGAAGTATTGCCTGCGCTTTCCGAGAGTTCAGTCTCCAAAGAAGAGCTAGAACAGATCACCGAGCAGTTCCGCGTCGAGGCCAGCACGCTGGCGCGCCTGGATCATCCCAACCTGCCCAAGGTCTCCGATTATTTCTCGATCGGCGGACGCGAATATCTGGTCATGGATTTTGTAGAAGGCAGAGATCTACAGGAAATTTTGCTGGAAGCACAGCGCCGTGAGGAGCAGCTTCGTGAGGTTCAGGTGATGGCATGGGCGACCCAATTACTCGACGCACTGGAGTATATGCACAGCCAGGATCCACCTGTGGTGCATCGCGATATCAAGCCTAGTAATATCAAGGTGACGCCGCGCGGCGCCATCAAGTTGGTGGATTTTGGACTGGTTAAGGTGTTGCAAAACAACGATAGCCGCACCGTGACCGTGGTGCAGGGACGCGGCACCGTCGCCTATACGCCGCTTGAACAGTACGGCAGCGATACTGGCTCCACCGATAATCGCAGTGACATTTACGCGATGGGCGCCACGTTCTATCATTTACTGTGTGGTCAGCCGCCGGCCGATGCCAAGCAGCGCTTTTTGCGTCCGGGCTTGTTGACGCCCATGCGCCAGCTCAATCCAAACGTCTCGCCGCGCGTCGAACGCGCGATCTTCCGCTCGCTCTCGATGCACCCCAACGAACGTCCAAGCAGCGCGCGCGAGTTTCGCGAGATGCTGCTTGGCTCTGACGTGCGCGCCTATCCGCCAACTCCTTCCACCTTGCTGCCTCCGGTCGGTAGAGCGGTGCAAGGGTGGGGCTCGGTCCTGCGAGAATATGGCGTGCTGCTGGGATTGGCGGGAGCGCTGCTGCTGGTGGCATTCTTGATCAGTATTATGTAGAAGGGTCGCTGGGCACAGGTGGAAATGATCGGCGTCTTTCCGGCGCAGGCGGCTCCGCCCCTGCGGTGACGCGCGGGAGAGGCAGCTCCGGATCAGGGTGTGTGGTGCGCTCGCTATGTTGAAACCCCCAGAAAAGGAGGCCGAGCGGGGCGCAGGCGACTACGCCTGTCAGCACGCCCCAAACGATCATCGCGGCCATCCCGATCAATTGCGCCTGAAATTGTCCGGGAAAATCGGGTTGAAACCCGGTCGCCACGAAAAGCCCTGATACGCCCTGCCGTGCGACGCCCATGAAATTATCAACGCCAGTGACCTGCCAGCCAACGCCGGCGGCGCCGTCAGCAAAGACGCCGGCGAACAATAATCCCACCATCGCTGGCGCACCGGCCGTCACGACCAGGCCGGTGGCGTCGTCCAGCCGCAGCAGATGATCGATGACATAGGCCAATAAAGGCGTCGTCGCACCCGCCAGCGCACCGATCAGGAGCGCGGGCGCCGGTTGTATAAACGGTGCAGCCGCCAAACCAGCGACGGCGCCTGCGACCAGCCCGCGCGCGGCTAACGTCGGGTGACTCTGCCCCGCGACAAACCATGTATAGAGCAATGGCGCCACTACTCCGGCCGCCGCTGACAGCAGCACATTAACGCTGCCGCGCATCATCCCCAGGTCGCTCAAGGCTGCCACTTGCAACGGGTTCGACCATAACCAACCGATCAACCCGGCCAGGACGAGCAAGCTTCCTGCCACCGTAAGCAGCGGCTGATAATCGGGCGGCAGGTGCGCGCTAGCGGCGGCCGCCCGACGCGGCGTCCACACGACAAGCGCAACCAGGCCAAAGGCAGCGGCCAGCAAAAAGACGCTGCCCGCGCCGCCGACGTCGAGAAAACCATGGCCTAGATTCAAATTGCGCCCCAGTGCGGAAAGCCAGCCGCCCCCTTGCACCCAATTACCCGCCAGCGGATAGACGATGCCGCCTATCAGGAGGGCAATCACTAACGTCGCCAACATCGGCGCCCGCCCGCGCACCGCCATCACAGGCAGGAGCGTCACGACGAAGAGCCAGGGCAGATGGGACAAGAAGAGCGCGTACACGAGGGCGGTCATGTCGCTACCCGCGAGAAACCACCCGCTTAACCCTGCTACGCCCCAGCCGACGCCCCAGTCTACGGAGAGTGGGCTCCATTCCCACACCAGTCCGCGCAGTTCCGGTCGCATATAAACCAGGCCGATCCCGCCAAACTGCAACGCAAAACCGACCGCCCAGTACGCCAGCGTCGCCAGGCTGATCGCAGCCACCGCGCCCAGCGCAGCATCCCAGGCGCGCTCAGTCTCCAAACCGGCGACGCCGATCAACACAAGCCCGACCGCGGTTAACATCGCCACAGCCGCAGATAATATATACCAAAAAACCGGAGTTGATGCGGGTGTCCCAGACGCATCCCCCTGCGCGACCGCCGCCAGTGGCGACAACGCCAGCAGCGCGGGCAGTCCGATCCAGAGAACGCACCGGAAACGAGCAAATCGATTAACGTGTGGCTTATTCATGCAGTTGTGACCATTGGTTTGTCGTCGGGGAAATGTCTTTAACGCTGGCCGAATCGTGCGTCAATCATACCAAAGGCGATCTATTTTCCCAAAGCGCCTAACGACTGTGGTAGACTGCCTGTGATGACCACATCGCCTTCGGAGCCTGCGGACGCCGGCAACCAGCAACAGCGACAGCGTGTTGGGTCGCTTCAAAAGCAAGCGGAGCGGCTCCTGCCGTGGCTTGTCTGGGCTCTCTTTCTTCTGCTTTACGCAAGCACCGCCGCGCCTTCCATCGTTGCGTTGTTCGACGATACGCTTGAATTTCAACTCGTGCTGCCTGGCTTTGGCATCGCCCACCCGACCGGATACCCGCTCTACACGTTGGTGGGCGGGGGGTGGAGCCATCTGCTGCCCTTCGGCAATTGGGCGTGGCGGGTGAATCTCTTCAGCGCGCTGGCGGCAGCGACCACCGCCGCACTGATCTTCGTACTGGCGCGACGGCTGACCCAAGATGAACAGGGTCGCGGCGATCCATGGGCCGGCCTGGCCGCCGCGGCTGCGTTTGGATTGGGCCCGGTCTGGTGGCAGCAAGCTACAGTAGCTGAAGTGTACGCCTTGCATAATTTGTTTGTGGCCGCGATTCTCGTAGTCGCCGTCGGCATTCCGCGCACGCACGGGACAGCCTTTGATCGGCGCATTTCCTTGCTATTGGTGCTGATTGGGCTGGGGCTTGCACACCATCGCACTGTCGTCTTGCTCTTGCCTGGCTTAGCAATCTATCTGCTGTGGACAGTTCCAGCGATCCTGCGCCCGCGCCGCATCTGGCTGGTGTGGGTGGGCGCGTTGGCCGCGCCACTGCTGCTTTACCTCTACATTCCACTGCGCGCCGCGCAGGGCGTCGCCGACCTGAACGGCAGCTATGCCAACACATGGGGCGGATTCTGGGATCACGTGCTGGCGCGCCAATACACCAGCTTCTTCACCGCCAACGAACTGAGTCGTAGCTACGATGCCGCGGGCTGGCTACATCTCTGGCGTGCACAAACCGGCTGGATCGGCGTTGTGCTGAGTGCGCTTGGCCTCGGTATGCTTGCCGACCGCAAACTCCGTCCGGCCTGGGTCTTGATCGTGCTGGTGCTCGCCGCCAACCTGGTCTTTGCGCTGAGCTATCGCGTTGGCGATCCTGAAGTGTTTCTGCTGCCGGGCTTGTTGTGCGCTGCTGTGTTGGCCGGCGGTGGTCTCGCCTTGCTCCGGCGGCAAACGCCGCGTGCGCGCTGGCACACACCGCTTACCGTGCTCATCCTCCTGCTGCTGATGGCCGGCGGCGGGCGCGACGCTTCCATCGATCGCAGCGGCGAATGGGCGGCGCACGACTACGCGGTTGACATGGCAAAAGTCGACTTTCCGCCTGGCAGCCGCGTCATCGGCATCGAGGGCGAGATGACCGCGCTCAAGTACATGCAGCAGGCCGAGCAGATCGGGCTGGCGGCCACCCCGATCGTCGCCAACGATCCAGAGCAACGACGCGCGGCGCTGGCTGTCGCGCTGGCTGAGGGCGCGGCGCCCTATCTGACGCGGGAACTGGATGGCATTGCCGCCCAATACAGCTTCACCGGTGAGGGGCCGCTGGTGCGCGTCTGGCCGCGCGGCCAGGTCGAGGCGCAAACGCCGCCAATTCGTAGTGAGCTCGCTCTGCTGGATGGACGCCTGCTGCTTGAAGGGTACGATCTCCAGCGCCTGGCGTGGGCCGGCGGGCCGGCAGCGCGCATCACCTTGTATTGGCGCCCGACCGCGGCGCTGGATCGCGACCTCAAAGTATCGTTGCGCGCGGTCGATGCCGCCGGCGTCCCGCTGACGTTGGAAAATGGCGCCTCGGCAGTGGTGGACGCCTATCCGCTGCGTCAGGTTGCCGGCGCGACGACGTGGGCGCCGGGCGTCCAGGTGCGCGATGTGTACGAGACATCCATCCCTAGCGATACAGAGGAATCTTACCTTCTACTGATCATCTACGACGCTGAAACTCTGGAGGAAGTCGGCAGGTTGGCGGCGCCGCTGCCATAAACCATCCTGCTGTGTGGTTTTGAGAATCCCTCCGCGCTGTGGAATAATGGATATGTTTGTGTCTGGATGCAACGGTATCCAGTGTCAAAGTTGCCCGATGTAGGCTGCGTCGAAAAGCTCAACAGCATAATGCCGGTGGCGTCGGGCAAGAAAAATAAAGAGGGTTCAAAATGCGATTCAATCGAATGGTTCTTATTGTAACACTCATGATGGCGGTGGCGCTCTTGGCAGCTTGCCAGCCGATCACGGCGGAGGATATGCAAAGCGCGCTGGCCGGGCAACCGGTTTCCACCGAGTCCTCAACCACTGTGGACGAGGGCGCGATGGCCACTGTCACGGCGCGTTCGCTGCGCGTGCGCGCCCAGCCGGGTGAGAGCGCCGAAGTCGTCGCCGGCATCCGCGAAGGCGAGCAGTACGAAGTGATCGGGCGCAGCAGCGACGGTCTCTGGATCGAACTGGCGATCCCGAAGGCGCCGCAGGGATCGGGCTGGGTGTCCGCAAACTTTGTCACTGTGTCCGGCGCCATCACCGACGCCAAGGTGAGCAGCGCGCCGGTGGCGTCCACCCCCACTGCTGCACCGACTGTAGCAACCGTCACCGAGGCCGTCGCCACCGCAGCGCCAACTGAAGAAGCCGCCGAAGCAGTCGCCACCGCAGCGCCAACTGAAGAAGCCGCCGAAGCAGTCACCGCAGCGCCAACTGAAGAAGCCGCCGAAGCAGTCGCTACCGCAGCGCCAACTGAAGAAGCCACCGCAGCGCCCGCCGAGGAAACTGCCACAGCCATCGCGCCGGCGCCTGGTTTTGCGCTGGTGACCGCTGAAGGCGCACGCCTGCGCGTGCGCGCTGAGCCAAGCACCACCGCCGAAATCGTCGGTTGGGTCCAACCCGGCGAAACTGTCCCTGTGGCAGAAGTCTCCGCTGACGGCCTCTGGGTGAAATTGGGCGGCGTTCCCGACACTCAAAATCCGAACGGTGGTTGGGTCTCCGCCGAATTTGTGGTGCTCGGTCAGTAAACACCGGTGCGCGGACGTCTCGTCCGCCTTATGTTAAAATGCGGACGAGACGTCCGCACCACGCATAAAGTTTGATACGGGCTGGCGGCTCAGTAGGTGCGCCAGCCCGTTCTTGTTTCCTGCGTCTCCAGCAATGCCTCTACGCGCGCCAGCATAGCAAAGCGGGAAACCAAACGCTGTACCGCGTCGTTTTACAGAGTGCGCTGCCAATGTCACTGACAGGTGGCGCAACATTTGGTTTTCGACCCACCTGTGCGGCTAACTGAACTATCAAGTGCGTGAAACGCTTTCGGGACTACGGATTCAGGACTCAGGACTGCTCATGTACGAACTACAGCCTGCCCCGCCCAAACGGCCTCGATCCAACGGCGCTGCGCCGGGCCCCGCGCGCAATCGCCGCTTTTGGCAAGGTGTGGGCAGCGGCGTCCTGGCCTTTGTGATTTCTGCCGTACTAGTTGCCGGCGGTGTGTTGATCGGCTATGCCACGATGGCGCGGGACTTGCCCTCGCCCACTGAATTGCGCCAGCGCGCCAGCACCTTTCAAACCACCCGCATCTACGACCGCGAGGGCAATCTGCTCAACGAGGCGTTTGACCCGGACATGGGCCGGCGGATTGAGGTCTTGCTTGCCAATATCTCGCCTTACGTGATTCAGGCCACCATCGCCACCGAGGACGCCAATTTCTACGCGCACCCTGGCATCGATCCGGTTGCATTGCTGCGCGCCGTGTACTATGCCTTCCAGGAAGGTGATGTCGTCTCCGGCGGCTCGACGATCACCCAGCAGCTTGTCAAGCGCGTGCTGCTCTCGTCCGAACGCACAGCCACGCGCAAGATCAAAGAAGCCATCCTGGCCGCCGAAATCACGCGACGCTACAGCAAGGACGACATCCTCGAGCTTTACCTGAATGAAGTTTATTACGGTAACCTCTCCTATGGCATCGACGCGGCCGCTGAGACCTATTTCGGCAAGGAAGTTGGCGAGCTGACGCTGGGCGAGGCCGCGTTGCTGGCCGGATTGCCGCAGCTCCTGCTTATTACGACCCTTACACGCATCCCGACCGCGCCAAGAAGCGTCAGAGCATTGTGCTCGGGTTGATGGTGGAGGCGGGGTACATCACCGCGGAGCAGGCAAACGCGGCATGGGTCGAGCCGCTCACCTATGTGCCGCTCCAGTTCGACCTCAAAGCGCCCCATTTCACCCTCTTTGTACGCCAACAGTTGGAGCAACTTTTTGGTCCGGAGGCGCTCTATCAATCCGGGTACAGTGTGCACACCACGCTCGACCCGCGCTTGCAGGCCGAGGCAGAGCGCATTGTGGCGGAACAGGTGAGCGCACTCGCCGATCGCAACGTCTCCAACGGCGCGTTGGTGGCGATGCGCCCACAGACGGGCGAAGTGGTGGCGCTCGTCGGCAGCGCTGATTTCGACAACGTGGAGATCGACGGGCAGGTGAACATGGCGCTGGCGCCACGTCAGCCGGGCAGTGCGACCAAACCGTTTGTCTATCTTGCCACCTTCGACCTGCCGGACAAGCCGCAGGAGAAGCAGTGGACGCCAGGCACGCTCACCGCCGACATCAGCACGGCTTTCCCGGATGGCGTCAACCCACCCTACGTGCCGGTCAATTATGACGGCAAGGAAATGGGGCTGATCACTGTGCGCGCGGCGCTCGCCAACAGCCGCAACATCCCGGTGGTGGCCGCCTTACAGGAGGCGACACTGCCTGTTTTCGTCGATCTCATGCAGCGTTTTGGCGTGACCACCCTCACGCGGCCGGATTTTGGCCTGAGTCTGTCACTTGGCGCCGGTGAGATTCCACTCATCGAGTTGACCGACGCCTTTGCGACGCTCGCCAACAACGGTCTGCACATTCCACCCGTTACCATCCAGAAGATCACCGACGCGCAGGGTGAGATCATCTGTGAGCAGGGCACGGCGCAGCCTTGCCAGCCCGGCGTCGAAGCCGCCGAACAAGTTGTCAGCCCGGTCGATGCGTTCCTGCTCACCGATATTCTGAGTGACAACGAGGCGCGCACGCCGGTCTTTGGCGCCAACTCCGTGCTGCGGCTGGATCGGCCCGCGGCTGCCAAGACCGGCACGACCAACGATTTCCGCGATAACTTGACCGTCGGCTACACGCCGCAGCTAGTCACCGGCGTGTGGGTGGGCAACGCGGACAACTCGCCGATGGTCAATATTTCCGGCGTAGCCGGCGCAGGCCCGATCTGGAATCAATTCATGACGGTCGCCCACAACGGCGAACCTGCGCAGCCTTTCATGCCGCCGGCCGGCGTGCGCCAGCACGAAGTCTGCGCCGACACCGGCGCGCTGCCCAGCGACGCGTGTCCGGAGAAGCGCCAACATTGGTTCGCCGAGGATCGCCCGCCGCTGCCCAAGGAGCAGGATCTTTGGCGGCGCATCCGCATGGTGCGCGGCACGGATCAGCTCGCCAATGAATTTACACCCGCCGACCAGATCGAGGAGCGCGTCTTCAAAGTCTACCCGCTGGAACATCGCGAATGGGCGATCCGCCACGGCATCGAGCAGCCGCCTATCGAGGCGGTGGCGCCGCTGCCGACGCCCGCACCGGGTGAGGTGCAGCTTGCTATCACCAGCCCCGGTGAAGGGGAGAGCGTGCACGGTGTGCTCCCCATCTTCGGCAGCGCTGCGCTGCCCGGCTTTGCCAGCTATGAACTGCAATATGGCATCAGCCACGACCCCGGCGCGTTCAGTCCGCCCTTCAGCGGCCCGGTTGGCGCTCCGGTGATCAACGGCCAGCTTGGGGCGTGGGACACAACCGGGCTGGGCAACGGCCCACACACGCTGCGCCTGCTGCTGCGCGCCGGCAACGGCGCCCAATACGAGACGCGCGTGCGCGTTTTTGTCGACAACACGCCGCCCACCGACATGCCCGCACCCACGCCGACGTGGACGGCCGAAGCGCCTACAGTCACGCCGGAGCCGCCCACCGCCCTGCCGCCGACCGAAACACCGTGGCCGACGGACACGCCCGTGCTTCCGACGGATACGCCTCTGCCGCCGGAGGAGCCGACGCCCGCAGCGCCGCCCGTTGAAGCGCCGCCTGCCGAACCAACTTTCGACGCGACGCCGACGTGGACGCCGGAGGTGGTGAGTGGGTAGTGGTTGGGAGCTTCAATATTTTATGATACATTGGAAAGCCGTAGCCATCTGTGCTTTCTGATAGACAAAGGAATCCGCTGATGAGTGAGCCTAACGCAGCCGAAGATGTTTTCGTCGATCTGGCCGAACTTGAAGACGAGACGCCGACTCTCTGGCGGCTGATCGTCGACGCGGCGCCGCGCTCGGGCGCGGCGAATATGGCGATCGACCAGGCGATTGCCGAGGCGTGCGCGGCCGGCGACAGCCTGCCCACCGTGCGCTTCTATCGCTGGAACCCGCCGGCTGTCAGCCTGGGTCGCTTACAGTCGAGCGCTGACATCGACGCGCTGCGCGTGGCCGAGCTTGGCTACGAGATCGTGCGCAGACCAACAGGCGGGCGCGCCATCTTGCACACCGACGAGTTCACCTATTCCGTGGCCGCGGCGATGCAGCATCCCTTGATGCGCGGCGGGGTGATGGACGCCTATCTGCGCATCAGCAATGCGCTGCTGGCCGGGCTGCACCGGCTGGGCGCGCCGGCGGAAAAAGCGCCCGGCGATGTGCGCGTCGGCGCCGAGGTCTCCGCCGTCTGCTTCGAGGCGCCCAGCGCGTACGAAATCACGGTGGGCAGCCGCAAATTGATGGGCAGCGCGCAGAGTCGCCGCGCCAACTATGTGCTGCAACATGGCAGCCTGCCGCTCGTCGGCGACATCACGCGGCTGATCGATGCGCTGGCGCTGGCGCCGAACGAGGCCGCTCTGTTGCGCGCTGAGCTGCGCGAGCGCGCCTGCACCCTGGCGCAGGCGCTCGGCGTCAGCGATGACAGCGAGGCAGTGAGCTTTGCTTGTGTGGTCGCGGCGATGCAGGCTGGCTTTGCGACGGCGCTGCATCTCAGCTTGGAGCCAAGCGAATTGACAGCAGCAGAAGTGCGCCGTTCCGCGGCGCTGATCCGCACCCAATTTGGCAGCGATCCATGGAATCGACAACGGTGAACTATGGCCGTAGGCTTGTTGACGCTCGAACTTTATCTGCCGATGAACGATAGCCTCAAAGGCAAACGCAGCATCCTGAAGCCGCTGATCGCCCGCATCTGCCACGACTTTAACGTTTCAGTCTGCGAGGCCGAGGCGCAGGACGTGCTGACGCGCGCCGTGATCGAAGTGGCGTGCGTCAGCCAGAACGCCGCGCTGGCGCATCGACATTTGCAGGATGTCGCGCACCGCGTCGAACGCTGGCATGGCGACGCCCAGCTTATCGATTATCGGATTGAGATGTTGGGGTAGCAGGGGCGAGTTGCGAGTTGTGAGGGGCGAGTTGTGAGGGGCGAGTTGCGAGGGGCGAGGAAATCAGTCTGTGTGCAGACATGCAGGCTGATGGCAAAGCACCATTGCTGGAAAGCCAGATAGTGTATGAATGGGTTTATTGAGCGATTGACGACCGCGCTCGGCGCGGAGAATGTGCTGACCGGCGCGGCGGTTCACGAGCGCGCCACCAGTTGGATCGACTCGACGCCGCTGCACGCGCTGGCCATTGTCCGCCCCCGCACTACCGCCGAGGTTGCTACGGTGCTGCGGCTCTGTCATGCGGCGCGCCAGCCGGTGGTCGTTCAGGGCGGGCGCACCAATCTGGTGCGGGCGACGCACACCACCGCGCGTGACCTTGTTATTTCTCTGGAGCGCATGGCCGCGGTGGTCGCGGTGGATGTCGCAAACCAGACCATGACCGTGCAGGCCGGCGCGCCGCTGCAGCGCGTGCAAGAAGTGGCCGCGGCGCATGGGCTGTTCTTTCCACTCGACCTGGCGGCGCGCGGGTCAGCGACCGTCGGCGGGTGCGTGGCGATGAATGCGGGCGGCGTGCGTGTGTTGCGCTACGGCATGATGCGCGATCTGGTGTTGGGGCTGGAAGTCGTCCGTGCTGACGGCGCAGTGCTGACGATGCTGAACGCCATGCTCAAGGACAACGCCGGCTACGATCTCAAGCAGCTTTTTATCGGTAGCGAGGGCACGCTGGGCGTCGTCACCCAGGCGGTGCTGCGCCTTTTCCCGGCCCCGCGCACGCAGGCGACGGCGCTGCTGGCGATGGATGACTTTGCACAGGTGACCGCGCTGGCGCCACGTTTGCAGCGCGATCTGGGCGGCGCGCTCGTCTCTTTCGAGGTGATGTGGAACAGCTACTATCGGCTGACGACGAGTGCGCCTGCGCCCAGCAAGCCGCCGCTGGCGCAACACTACGCCTTTTATGTGCTAATCGAAGCGTTGGGCGGCGACAAACGTTTTGACCAGTCGCGCTTTGCAGACGCGCTCGAAGCCGCCGCCAATCACGGCTTGTTTGCCGATGCCGTCATCGCGCACAACGCGCAGCAGCGCGCCGACCTCTGGCGCATCCGCGAAGATTCCGAACAGATCGAACGCCAGCATCACCTCACCTTTGGCTACGATGTCAGCCTGCCCATCGGCGCGATGGAAGCTTACGTCGAAGACGTGCAGGCGGGGGTGGCGCTGCATTTTGGCGATGCGGCGCGCTGTTGGGTTTATGGCCATCTGGGTGACGGCAATTTGCACGTCAATATGTGGACACCGCAGTTGCAGCCCGCGGACGCCGGTCGCGTCGCCGCGATTGTCTACGCGCCGCTGCGCTTACTGGGTGGCTCCATTTCGGCTGAGCATGGCATCGGCCTTGAAAAGAAGGCGTATCTTGCGCTGTGCCGCACGCCCGCCGAGATCGAGGCCATGCGTCTGCTCAAGCGGTCATTTGACCCACACGATATTCTCAATCCCGGAAAAGTGTTTGACCTGGAGGACAGCTTGTCATGAGCCGATCCCCGCTTGTGATTGTCCCCTATCGCAGCTTTGGCACCCCCACTGCGCTCCTTTTGCGAGGCCGCGTGCTGTACGAGAGGACGCCCGACGTCGCCGACATCAGCCACTCGATCTGGCGCAATTTTCGCAACGCGCTGCGGCGCATCGATTCGCATGAAGCGCCCGGTGTGACCGTCGAGGCTCGCTATCAGAACCAGCAACTCCAGACCGTCACCGATCATGAAGGGTATTTCGATCTGCATCTGCCGCTGACAGCACCGATTGCAGCGGAGGGTGGTTGGCAGGCGGTGCCACTTTCGCTGGTGGAAGCGGGCACGGACAAACGGCTGGCGCCCACCACCGCGGAGGTTTTAGTGCCGCCCACGTCGGCCCGCTACGGCATCATCAGCGATATCGACGATACAGTGTTGCAAACCGGGGCGACCAGTTTCGTGCGCACGACGTTGGCAATCTTGCTGCAAAACGCGGCCACGCGCCTGCCTTTTCGTGGCGTCGCCGCGCTCTATCGGGCGCTGTATGCAGGCTACACGGGAAACGAACGCAATCCGATCTTCTATGTGTCGAGCAGCCCGTGGAACCTCTATGACTTTCTGGTCGAGTTTATGCAACTGCGCGGCATTCCGGCCGGCCCTGTGTTTTTGCGCGACTACAGCATTACGATGATCACGCACAAGTTTAGTCACAATCATAAGCTGGAGTCGATGCGCAGCGTGCTCGAAGCCTATCCTGACCTGCCTTTTGTGTTGATGGGCGACAGCGGGCAACAGGACCCCGAACTCTACACGCGCCTGGCCGAAACGCACCCCGGCCGCGTGCGGGCGATTTACATCCGCGATGTGAGCGGCGACCGGCGCGACGCAGCCGTCGACGCAATGGCGGACGCGCTGCGCGCGCAAGGCGTCCCGCTGTTGCGCGTGGCGGATTCGCTGGCCGCGGCGGCGTCGGCGGTGGAATTGGGGCTTTTGCCTGCCGCTGCGGTCGACAGTGTGCGCGCGGCGATGACGGCGGAAGAAGACGGCGGATGAAGACGGCGGATGAAGCATTGTCAGGTGGCCCACAGATGCTTTGCCTTATCTGCGCTTATCAGCGTCTATCTGTGCACATCTACGTTCCCTTGTTGCTCGCTTTACCCAAAACTTCACGCTAAAGTGGCGTCACTTTGAAACCAGGTGTTTGTGACGATTGTACAGAGAGACCGGGCTTCTCCAAGAAGCCCGGTCTCTCGTTGTGGCGAGGAGGCCAATGCGGGTTACAGAGGAAACTCTGGCTGAGGCGAAATCATCTACTTCAAGGTAAGCGGTAAATAGACGGCATAACCAAAATCGAAATAACGCGCAATAATCGGGCCTCCTTTCTTGTCCTGATCGAACATCTGCACATACCAGTAGTAGCGGCCCGTCGCCAGGTTCTTGACGGGCGTATGCGTGCTGCTGGCAGTGGTGGCTTTCGTAGCGCCGGTGAACGCAGGATTATTCGCGTAGGTTACTTCGTAGTAGGCGGCATTTTCCAGTGACGCCCAGCCAAACGAGGGCACGCTGCCCACGGTTCCGCCAGGATGCGGGGCGAGCAGGGCAGGCAGTGAGTATTGCTTGCCGAATTGTCTGGGCGCGCTGAAGGGGCCATTTTTATCGTTGGCGTCGGTAAGCGCCACCCGCCAGTACCAGACGCCGTCGGCGAGACTCTGACCTTTTGTGGGCGTGTACGCGGTGGCGGCGGTTTTGACGTTGATCAGGGGCTGCCAAAGGTTGGGTCGTCATCCACCTGCAAGTTGTAGAGCGGCGCGGCCAGCCGCGGCGTCTCTGTTGGCGTCAAAATGGCGTTCCAGGCAAACGTCGGTTGGCCGGTGACGGTCATCTGCTCTGTCGGCGTGATCGGCGTCGGGCTGACCGAGGCCTTCTGGAAGGTTATGGTGGGCGTCCACTGCCCGATGACCGAGCTAGAGCGGCGCATGGCCAGCCGCCAGTAATATTGCGTCCCAGGAATCAACGCCGCGCTCGCAGACGTTTCCTGTGGTGTGTAGGACGTCCCATCGAGAGCCTGGCTCACGAGCGGCGAGCTGAAATTGGCGTCGTTGTCGATCTGGATCGTATAGCCGGACGCGCCTTCGACTCGCTCCCACAGAAAGGCCGGCGTCATGTAGACTTCATCGCCCGTCGAGAGCGCCGGATTGCCCGGCAGCCGGCTGCTGAGTTTGAAGCGCATGGCCGGCGACCAGGGGCCGAAGTCAAATGATGATGACGGTGGTGGTTCATTGACCTCATGCCGAATACGCACGCGCCAATAATAGGTTTCGTTGTCGTTGATGGCGTTTTGGGAAACAAAGGCGGTGGGGAGGACGCCAAAAATATGACCTTTGCCTGTTTCGTAACTCTCCCAAGTTTCCAGGATGTCGGAAAAACGTGCATCGCGCGCCACCTGCATCTGATAACCGTCGACCGAATCAAAGTAAGGCATACGCCAACGCAGCGCAGGCATCTCGTAGAATTGATCGGGGTTGGTCAAAGGCGCGTCAAAGGGATAGAGCGGGAGGAGCATGTCCGAAATGTAGGCGTAATTGTCGAGCTGATTGGCCTCGCCGTAAATCACGCCCTGCGGCGGTGCACTGTCCCGGATGACATTGTCCTTCATGCTCAGGAGCGCCAGGGCAAGGCTGCCCGAAAAGTTGTCGTCGGCGCCGCCCAGGGCAGTATAGGGAACCAGCACCTGCACCACCGACGGATCAGGGCACAGCGCAGGCCTTGCCGCCGATGGCGTCAAATTTCTGCTCGGCCAGCCACCCCCCAGCGCCCCACCGGTGTAAGGTGACGCTGCGCATCGACACGCCATCAGCGGAGCGATCCACGTGGATGAGAAAGTCCGGCCGATGTAGATCATCGAACGCCAGCGCCCGCCCATGCGGGTCGCTGGTTGCCCCAGAACCTGGGATGTGGTCGTAGTCGACATAGAGGTCATAGGTGACGTCGGAAGCGACGCTCGGCGCCACGGAAAAGGCAAAGACCCAGTAGAGGTTGTATACAGTGGATTTCTCGTAATCACCATTGGGGTCGGGCGCCGCGCCAGCATGGCGTGCAACTTGCCCAGTTCGTGCTCGTCCCCGGTGTTCATCGCACTCACTGCTTGAAAGGTGAAATTGTTGATCGCGGAATCCGTCATGATCGTCGTCCCCTCGGTCAGCACCACCGGCAGATCGTAATAGTTGCCGGTGATCAGGTCGTTCGAGAGGTCGAAGCGCCGCGGCTCACTCCACTCGCCGATCGGGGCGTTCGGTGCGCTCTCCGGCTGCACGCGCCACCAGTAGGAGCCGGCCGGCATGTCGGTCAGACGCTCCTGCCAGGGGACATAGTTGATCGAAAGCGCATGTGCTTCATCCACAATAAACAGTTCGGAAAATGCATCCGGTCGCCAGCTGATCTGGACGCGATAGCTGGTTGCGTCTGCAAATGGCAGCCAACCAAGCACCGGCGGATCGCCCACTGCCTGAAAGCCATCGGCGGGATAGATGGGCGTCATCACGTTGGCCGGTGTGTAGACGGAGCGCGTGCGGTTGTAGCGCAGCTTCCAAACATGCTCAGTTGGCAGGCGCCCGTCAGGCCAGAAAGGTCGTAGGTCAGGCCAGAAAGGTCGTACACGCCAGAAGTAGACCTGTCCGTCTTGTGGCGCCCATGGATTCGAGGTCGTCGGCGCAATCGCCAACCCGCGCGTCTGGGCTTGATACACGATGGAATCCGGCGCAAACGTGTCAGAAATTGCAACCGCCAATTCATAATAGTCAGGAATCGCCGCGTCATTGGCGGGCCACTCGGAAGCGTGTGCCGTGTCCCACACAAAGAGGGGCCAGGCGACGGTGCGATCCGTGTTGACAGGATGGCCCGCCTGATCGGGTGCATAATAGGGAAGTGGATAGATCAAATTGGGAAGCACCGGAAGCCAGGGATATTCTGGATAAGGCGGACCAGACAGACGAAACGAGAAAGTCTCGCTCCATGGCGTCAGATTGCCTCTGGCGTCGATCGCCTGCACCTGCCAATAGTAATCCTTGTCATACTGCACACCTACCCACGGCCCACGGTAGGCGAAATGATTGACATTGTAGATGACTTCGTTGGCGACAATTTTGGCATTCTCGCCGGCGCCATCTGTCATCTTGAATCGGTAGCGTTCGGCGCCGGCCACCGGCTCCCACGTAAAGTAGGGATAGGAAATATAGGTCTGGTTGTTGGCCGGCGTCAGCAATTTGGGCGCGACGTTCCACTTCATGCGAAAGCTGCGCACCTCGCTCCAGGCCGTGCTGTAGCCTTCCGCATTGGTTGCCTTGACGCGCCAGTAATACTCCTGGTCGTTGCTGAGCGCCTGAAGCGGTGTGAAGTCGGTGCTGCGCGTCGTATACGCAGTGACGCCCGACCCGAAGCTCTGGTCGGTGCTGATCTCGATCTGGTAATCTTTTGCGCCTTCCACCGCCAGCCAGGTGAAGCGCGGCAGGAAACGCAATTCCGGCTTTGCGCCGTTGATCAGCGCCGGTGGATTCAACAACTGTGGCGCCGTGCTCCAGCTAAACTTGAAGACTGAGGTTGAGCTGGTCGTCCCGTTGACGCGATCTCTGGCAGAGGTGTGGTAGGCAAAGGGAATCACCCGCCAGTAGTAAGCATCGTTGGCCGCCAGTCGTTTGGTCGGTGTGTGATGCGGTTTGAGCGTCTCTGCGCTGTAGACGATGTTGGAAAAATCTCCATTGGTGGAAATATCCAACTTGTACCCTGCCGCGCCTATTACAGGCGTCCAACTGAAGTCCTGCGCGGTGAAAGACGTTCGCAGTGCATTGGCTTCTGGTGAAATCAGTTGCGGCTGATTATCGGGGTCGTTGCTCCAGTTTTTCAAGTGAGAATATATCAGAGTACTCTCCCCATACGGTCGCCTTGTTGCCTTCTTTTCGACCCGCGCGCACGCGCCAGTAATAGAACCCATCCTGCCATATGGCAGTTGGCGTGTACGTTGTGGCGTAGGTGTCCGACTCGATCAGGAGGGTGGAGAAACCGGGAGCATCAGAGATTTGGAAGTGGTAAATGTTGGCGCTTTCCGGCTGCGTCCAGAGCAGCGCAGGCATTGCCAACGGCGGTGCATTGACGATAGTGGCTAGCGATCCATCGGCTGGGGCCAACACCGTTGGAGGGACTGGGGGAGGCAACGGCGTGGGCGTGGGGGTGGGCGTGGGATTTGCCATCACAGCACCCTGTGCTATGACCGGATGCGGCGACAAGAGGGCGACCATCCAAACGAGCAGCAAGACGCAAACAAGACGCCATCTGGGGATATATAACTGGGGATTGTTCATCAAGTTTGCCCTTTCTAGAGACTGGATAAGCTGCTATCCATCTTAGTCTAGAAAAAGCTGCTACACCTCAGACATTCGTCGCGGCCTGATCGGACGGGACATCAATAAAAAGACGCTATGTTTTTCCCGCCAGCTTCTTCGCCTGGCCGATCCAGCCGGCAACATCCGGCGCGACGGGCGACCGCGACTGGCAGATAGTCAGCAGGTCTTCAGGCGCTGTCTGCGCCAGCGCGGCATAGGTGCGAATACCGGCATTGTACAACCGCTGTTCGTACACTTTGCCGATCCCCTTGATCGGTTCAAAATCGTCGACTGCTTCGCCCGTCCAGATGTAGCCCGCGGCGTCGTGTTCGGTTGCCAAAGCGCGCGCCGAGGCGCGGATCGCATCGAGGTCGGTCATGGCCGCGCGCGCTTTTTCGAGCTTCAGGATGCGACGCAGCGCGTCGTCGTCGAGGGACGCCAGTTCGAAGTAGGTGCCGATGCCAGCATTGTAAAGCCGTTGCTCGTAGATGGCGCCCACCCCCGCCACGGCTGAGAGATCCTGTGGCTGGGCGACAACGGTCGGCACCACGCGCGCCTGCACGGCCTGGTCTGCATAGGCCAGCTTGGCCGGGGCAAGGCTCTCCAGCGCGCGCCCAACTGTCACCAGCGCCGGCGCCTTGGCGTGCCAGCTTGTCTCTGTCACAAATCGTTGACGCCATTCATCTGCCTGCGCGTCTTGCGCCAGCACGGATGCAGCACGCAGGGCGGACGGCGCTTCTGTCCCATCAGCGCGCTGCAACTCGGCAAGCAGCGCATTGAGATGCTCTACTTCAGCGGTTTTCTCCGCAAGTTGCGTGCGTAGCTCGGCTGCGTCGTCCGCGCCGGAAGGGTCACTTGCCAGGTGGCTCATGCGCTGCTCCAGGCGCGCCAGCCTTGCCTGGGCAAGCGAGACCGCTTCATCTTTTTGCTTTAGCAACAACGCCAGAAAAGCCGTCAAGCCAGCGAGCACGCCCCACAAAGCTATCTGTAATCCCTTGCGCATGAGATTCTCCCTCTATGGAAAAAGACCGGGTTGCCTGAAAAGGAACCCGGTCTTACCACGACGTGCTTACTGTTCAACAAGGCAGATTACTGGTTGGCTTCGTCTACAAGGCGTTGCGCCTGCGCGATCCAGCTTGCATAATCAGGCTGCGCCGGCGGTCTGGCCTGGATAATTTCGGCGAGCTGTTCGGGCGTCGCCGCGGCCAACGCCGCATAGGTGAAAATGCCGGCATCATAGAGCCGCTGCTCAAACACTTTGCCGATCCCTTCGAGCGGCTCGAAATCATCCGGCGCTGTGCCCTCCCAAAGCTGCCCAACTGTGCCGGTTTCTTCGGCCAGGCGCCGTGCATCCGCGCGCATCGCTTCCAGATCGACTTGCATCAGTTGCAGTTCGTTAAGCTGGAGCATCTTCTTGAGATCGTCGTCCGACAACGCGGCCAACTCCCAGTAGGCGCCGATGCCTGCCTTGTATAAGCGCTGCTCGAAGACGCGTCCGATGCCTTTGATCTCGGCCAGATCTTGGGGGGCAGCCACCAATTTCGGCAACGCCCGCATTGCCACCGCGGCGTTGGCCGCGGAGAGTTTGGCATCGGGCATGAGCGCCAGCGATTGTCCGAGATCGACAACGGCCGGTGCACGTTGCTGCCAGGCAGCCACCGCGGCATATTCGGTGCGCGTCTGGTCGAGTTCGCCTGCTTGCACCTGCAAGTCGCCACGCACCTGCTCCAACTCCGCAGATACCTGCGCAAGCTGCGTTTGCGTTTCGCTGTAGCGGGTTTGCGCGGCTTCAATTTCACTGCTGCGCGCCGCAAGCTGGCTTTCCAACTCGTCACGTCCTGCGGTCAGCGTTGCCAATTCAGCGGTCAGCCGCTCGATTGCGGCCGTCTTGTCGCTGACTTCAGCTTGCAGCGAGGCGTGGGCTGCGCTGAGCGATGCCAGTTCTGCGGTCAGCCGCTCGATCTCGGCGGTTTTGTCGCTGATGTCGGCTTCCAGGGTCGCGCCGGCCTCGGTGAGTGACTGAACCTGGCTGCGCAGCGCGTCTGCTTCCGCCTGGGCTTGCTGTAGCTGTGCATTTTTGTTGCGAGCCGCCACCACCAACGCCGCCGAGCCGCCGGCGGCAACGCCAAGCGTGGCGAGACGTTGCCCTTCTCCCTCTTCCGGCGCTGTGTCGCCTGTGCCCAGCGCTGCTGAAAGGTCGCTCAGATCGCGGTTCAGCTCGTCCACCTGCTGCTGCACTGCTGCCAATTCGGTATTCTTTGCCTCGAGTTGGCTTTCCAACTCTGTCTTAGCTTGCTGAAGCTCGTCCAACTGCGCCTGTAGCGCTTGTTGTGATTGCTGCGAGGTCGCGGCCTGTTCTTCCAACTCAAGCTTCGCCTGTTCAGTTTCAGCAAGTTGTTGGCGCAACGCATCGGATTGGCTTTCCACCTCTGTCTTAGCTTGCTGAAGCTCGTCCAACTGCGCCTGTAGCGCTTGTTGTGATTGCTGCGAGGTCGCGACTTGCTCCTCCAACTCGAGCTTCGCCTGTTCGGTTTCAGCCAGTTGTTGGCGCAGCGCGTCGGCTTCGGCCTGTGCGCTGCGGATCACCGCGTTCTTTTGGCGGGCTGCGACGGCGAGCGCCGCGGTGCCACCAACTGCCACGCCGGCCGCGGGGAGCCGTGAAGCTTCGTCATCTGCTGCTGCTTCAGCTTCGGCGTCGCTGTCGAAGGCAGCGGACACTGCGTTCAGCCCGGCGTCGAGATCGCTGAGTTGCTGCTGCGTGCTGGTCAGTTCGCCTTGCAGCGCTTCGATCTGGCCTTCCAACTCGAGCTTCGCCTGTTCGGTTTCAGCCAGTTGTTGGCGCAGCGCGTCGGCTTCGGCCTGTGCGCTGCGGATCGCCGCATTCTTTTGGCGGGCTGCGACGGCGAGCGCCGCGGTGCCACCAACTGCCACGCCGGCCGCGGGGAGCCGTGAAGCTTCGTCATCTGCTGCTGCTTCAGCTTCGGCGTCGCTGTCGAAGGCCGCAGACACTGCGTTCAGCCCGGCATCGAGATCGCTGAGTTGCTGCTGCGTACTGGTCAGTTCGCCTTGCAGCGCTTCGATCTGGCCTTCCAACTCGAGCTTCGCCTGTTCGGTTTCAGCCAGTTGTTGGCGCAGCGCGTCGGCTTCGGCCTGTGCGCTGCGGATCGCCGCATTCTTTTGGCGGGCTGCGACGGCGAGCGCCGCGGTGCCACCAACTGCCACGCCGGCCGCGGGGAGCCGTGAAGCTTCGTCATCTGCTGCTGCTTCAGCTTCGGCGTCGCTGTCGAAGGCCGCAGACACTGCGTTCAGCCCGGCGTCGAGATCGCTGAGTTGCTGCTGCGTGCTGGTCAGTTCGCCTTGCAGCGCTTCGATCTGACCTTCCAATTCGAGCTTGGTCTGTTCCAGCGCGGCAATCTGCGTCTTGAGGGTTTGCTGTGTCTCTAGCGCCGCGGCCGTCTGCGCGTCGAGGTCTGCGTGCTTGGCCGCCAATTCCGCCTGGAGATTGGCGATTGTGGTTTCCAGGTCGAAAACGATGTTTTCCTTTTCGCTGAGCGTCGCCTCCAAATCGGTCTTGGCCGCGGTAATGGCGCCGAGTTGTTCCTCAAGCTCAGCGACCTGATTCTGGGCGCCGTCTAAAGAGGAGCGTGTGTTGTTCACCAAGGCAACCAGGCTGGCGATGCCGGCGGCGGTGCGCGCCACGTTGTCATCCTCTGCGGCGATCTCTGCCGCGTCTGCGTCGCCTTCACCCGCGTCCTCTGCCGCTGTCGGTGCGGCGGCTGTATGCAGAACGCCTTCCACACTGCCGATCTGCGCCTCGATCTCGGCGAAGGCACGCGCCAGCCGCTGTCGATCCTGCTGGCCTGTTTCGGTTTCAGCACTCAGCGCCGCAAGTTTTTCATGCAGCCCCTCAAGTTCGGTGCTGCGGTTCGCAATCTCCACCTGGAAGCCGGCGGCGCGATTCTGAGCGTCAGTTACATGATTCTCCAGATCCGTTTTGTCAGCGACGGCAGTCGTTAGTTGTGCTTGTAGGGCAGCCAGGTCGGTGTGAGTGAGCTGCAATGCATCCACCTTGCCGCGCACCAGCTTCGCCAGAACAGCAGTGCGAGCTGCCAATTGATCGAGCGGCTCATCGGGCGGCGGCGCAGTTGCGTCGGGTGTTTCATCAGGCTGCAGGGCCGAGTTGGAGTCTGGCGTTGCTGCCGTATCAGCGTCGGTGTTTTCTGCCGGCGCTTCTGCCGGAAGCGCCTCATCGTCCAAGTCGGCAATCAAACCGTCCAGATTCGCGGTGATGTCACGAATGCGCGCCTCAAGCGCTGCCTTTGTTGTATCCGTCTCCGTTGCCTGACTCTCGACGCCGGCAAAGCGCGTGCTCAGGAGATCGAACTCTTCGTTGCGCGTGGCAAATGTTTGACGCAACGCGTCGAGTTCGGCTTCCCTGTCAGCCAGCGCTTTGGCTTTTTCCTCCAGCATCGACTCCAGATCGCTGTTGGCCGTGCTCAGTGCTCCCAACTGCTCCTGAAGTTCGTCGGAGAGAATTTGCACATTGGACAATTGATCGCTCTGCTGGGCGAAGGCAGCTTTAACAGCAGCGATGCTGGCGCTCAGGTCTTCGATGCGAGGCTCGATAACCTGATCGTCGAACTCCGCCGCGTCAATTTGCGCTTCTTCCATGACAGTCTGGCCAGCGGGCAGTGCTTGTTCAACTGGCATGTGTCTCCCCCTCTTCTTCCTGAGTGGTTGCAGCCGATGCTACTTGTTGCGTCGTCGTCGCTGCGCCATGATTGGCAGTCTGCTCAGTGGCCGGAACGATGCTGCGGAGCTCTTCATCGAAGTCGCCGATCTTGCTCAACATCGTGTTGATAATGGCGGCGCGCGCGGCGAGTCTGCTCAGCAGGTCGTCTTTTTCGGCGGCGACCGCTTGCAATGCTTGCTGGCTGTCCGTTACCTTGCCATTCAGCGCCTCAATGTCGCCCAAACGGGCATCGAATTGGCTTTGCAGGTCGTCGCGTTCAGCGATGGCCTGGTCAAGCGCGGCTTTAAGTTCGTCGTACTCTTGTTTGAGTTCGTCCAGCTCGGCGGCGCGCGCTTCCAACTCGGCTTGCAGATCGGGGCCAGCCTCGGCGGCGGGAGCGGCGGCGTTTTTATCTTCCGGCATAGCGGCGGCGCTAGCAAGTGAAACTTCCGGCAAGGCGCGTACATCAGTTCTCTCGGCCACCAACCGGTTGCGCAAATTATCGTACTCCTGGTTGCGCTGTTCCAACGTGACCGCCAGTTGCGCGCCGGCCGAAGTCAACATGCTCAAGTCACGGCGCATATAGTCGAGCTGGATTTGCGTCGTGGTGAGGGACTGGTCGCGTGTGGCGAGGGCGCCTACAATTGCATCTTCGCCGCCGGCCACGATATCGCGGTATTCACGCCGGCGCAAGTAGAGTTCGGCGGAGGCCAGCACTTCTTTTTCGGCCAGGCGTTCGGCTGTAGCACGCGCCAGCGCCAACTGACCTTCCAATTCGGCCATGCGTGCGGCGGATTCTTCATTTGTGTTCTGTTCGACCGTAATGGCGGTTTCGGCGGCTTCGCTTGCTTCGGATGCGGCTTCCTCAACGTGGTCCAGCTTTTCCATCAGGCCGGCGATCTGACCACGTGCGTCTGTGAGCGCGCCGCGCGCTTGCTCAAGTTCGGTCTCCAGCAAAAGGCGTGCATCATGAGTTTCATTCAACGCCGCGTTCAGACGATCCAATTCAGCGCCGGCGTCGCTCAAGCCTTGCTCGCTGGTTCTCAGCATTTTGACCAGGTTGTCTTTGTCAGTAGCCAATTGGTCAAGCGAGGTAAGATTTTCTTTTAGTTGTCCTTGTGTTTTGCGCAGATCGCTTTCCGCAGTGCTCAGCTTTCGGCGCACGGTGTCAGTTTCGGCGGCGGCTTCCTCAGCGGCGCGTGTCGGCCCGCCGCGCCCGGCAAACCAGGCGATGATGAAACCGAGCAGGAACGCACCGGCCAGATACAGGATTTGTGTAGTATCCATGTCATTCTCCTGTGAAGACGGCTCGGTCGACCTTGAAGCGTTCCCCTGGTGGGTGCAATGGGTGGTGCGGAGTCATGCCCCGATTCCCATGCCCCAAGCGGAACGCAGATCGACTGCTCAGCCGACAGCCTGTTTGGATTGAAGCTCGTTCACCAGTTTGGACAGTTCGGCAATACGACTGTTGGCCGCAGTGAGTGAATCGTCTTTCATCTTGATCATGGTGGACGTGAGCGCCGCCATTTCGCTGGCTACGTCGCCGCGCGCTCTTTGCAGCTTATCTTCCAGTTCGGTCTTGGAGGCGCTGAGGGCCGCGACCATTGCCTTTGACGAGTCAAGCTCCGTCTGGGCGTCGATCAGCGCACGCTCCCGATCCTCAATGAGCCGTTGCAGATTGACCGCCCGTTGATACGCTTCGTTGAGCGCAATCTCGCGTGCCTTTGCCGACTCGTTCGCTGTGGTGGCCTCCGCGGCAATCGCAGAGACTTTGGACTGCGACGCGTCGTACGCTTCGCGCATCTGGCTATTTTCGCCTACGGCGGCTTCGTAGCGCGCGCGCAAATCTTCCAACTCGGCGGCGGCGGAGCTCTGCGCGCGATCGCTCTGATCCTGCGCCATCGCCAGTTGCATCTTGGCATCCGCCAACTCAATGTTGCGCGTCTGCAAGTCAGCTTCTAGCGTGTCTTTCTGGTCAATGGCGCCGGCCAGTTGCTCCTGCACGGCGTTCAATTGTTGACGGAGATCATCAGCCGCGCCAGCCGCGCGGCTGACGTCGCCTTTGAGCGTGTCCGCCTGCTTCTTAGCGTCGGACAATTCGCGCTCAGTGCGGCGCGTCTTGCTCTGCAAATCGGCAAGTTGTGCTTCGTACTCGGTGTTCTTGCGGCGCGGCGACAAGCCAGTCAAGAGCCAGCCGAGAATAAAGCCGACTACCACTGCGATGAGCAGCGGCATCCAATACGTTGAGACCCACGGCACGGTCATCCAATCCATGATATTCCTCCGGAGAGATTTCAGGGCACGAGATAGTGTAATAAATAACGTGAATGACGAGAAGCATTGCCATGCAAACCAAGCGACGGCAACGCACAAACCAAAACCTTGTCTTTTGACTAAAATGTCTTGAAAAACTGTGATTGCGAGAAAATGCATAAGTAGTTTCAGACATAAGGGAGTTTTTGTCAAACAACTTTTCCTAAAATGACATATTTCCTTCTTAAGGAATGCGCCGCCACTCGCTATGTAATGAAAAAGTCGGCCACCTGACGCCGAAAGCCGCGGCTCAGTAATTGCAGCGCCAAGTTGAAGATCTGTATCGTATTCAAGCGAAGGGATGCGATTGAGGCTGTAGACGATGCGGCGCGGGCCAGGCGTCGCTGCGCCTCACCAGGTGGCTTGCGCCGCGCCGACGACATTCTCGCCAAAATTACAACACATCCGCTGCAGAATCCATGCTTGCGTCTGACTGGGAGATGACTATAATGCACCTTGCATTTCGATTTTCAATCCGCACTCAACGTCACCCATACAGACCATGAGCCAACGACAACTCGCGATTGATATTTACCACGACTTATGCACGACTGGGATGCTGGCGCAAGATAGCTGGGACACATTGTTGCCCGGCTTGTCGGCGCGCGGCCTCATCTTTGGCGACCGACCCCTGACGACCGTGCTGCGCCCGCTTCTCCACACGGGGATGGACTGGCACTATCTGCGCTGGCGCAGCACCGTGGTGCTTGGCGTCTTTCGCAAGATGGCGGAAGCCCTGTTAAGTAATCCTGCCTTGCGTGAACAGGTTTATCTCACGCCTGAAGAAGAAGATCTGATTCAGATCCCGACCGGATTTACGACTATCCTCCCCACCGCACGGCTGGACAGCTTTCTCACCGTGCATGATGACGGCGCCTACCAGCTCAACTATATCGAGCTGAATGGCGAAAGCCCGGCGAGTATGGCCTACAGCGATGTGTTGTCCGATCTGTTTCTGGAGACGCCCTTGATGCAGGCGTTTGGCGAGCGTTATCACGTCGAGGCGTTGGCCGTAGGGCGACGCAGTGCGGTCGATGCACTGCTGCGCCTCTACTATCAATGGCGCGGCAACCGCAGCAAGCTGCCGGATATCGTCATCGTAGACTGGGAAGGCGTGCCGACCACAACCGAGTTCCATCTGTTCGTCGACTATTTTGCCCGCTACGACATCACTGTCACCATCTGTACTCCTGAAAAGATGGAATTTCGCAACGGTGTGCTCTATGCCGACGGGCGCGCGGTGGACTATGTCTACAAGCGCGTGCTGACCACCGAATTGTTGCAGCGCTATCAATTGAACCACCCTATCATCGACGCGCTGCGCGCCGGCGCGATTTGCATGGCAAATCCCTTTACTTGCAAGCTGGTGCACAAGAAGGCGAGCTTTGCGGTGGCCTCGGACGAACGCAACGCCTATCTGTTCACCCCGGAAGAACAGGAGGCCATCCGCCAGCACATCCCCTGGACGCGTGTGGTGGAGGAGCGCAAAACCATTGCGCCCGACGGCGCGTCGGTCGATCTGCTGCCCTGGGCCAGCGCGCGCAAAGACACACTGGTGCTCAAGCCCAACGACGAATATGGCGGCAAAGGCGTGCTGATCGGTTGGGAATGTGAGCAGACGGCGTGGGATGCTGCGTTACAGGCGGCGCTCACCGACCCGGCGATCATACAAACGCGCGCCATGATCGCTTATGAAGATTTCCCTTCACTCACTCCGAACGACGCCATCGACATCAGCCGGCGCCTGGTGGATTCCGACCCCTTCATCTTCAACGGCGACACGGTGGACGGCAGCCTGGTGCGGCTGAGCAAGGTTACGCTGCTCAAAGTGACCGCGGGCGGCGGGTCGGTCGTGCCGGCGTTTATTGTGGACAGGAAAGAGTAGGAGATTGAGAGATTGGAGATTGTAGCTGTTGATGCACAAGCAAAGATCTTCCCTAATCCCCTAATCTCTCAATCTCTATTCTCCAATCTCTTCAAAACAAGGGCCAAACTATGTACTATCCATCTTTCAATATTGGCATCGAAGAAGAATACCAACTGATTGACCCGGACTCGCGCGAATTGTTGGGCTATGTAACGCAATCGATGGCGCGCGAAAAGATGGTGGTCAACGAGCGTGCGCCCAGCGCCGATCTGGCGACGTTGATTCGCGAAGGGGCCGTCTCGACGGGCACCCCCGTGTGCATGGACATCAACGAGGCGCGCGATATGTTGCTGCGCGTGCGCGAACAGATGCTGGAACTGGGCGTCGCCGGCGGCTTCAAGATCGCCGGCGCGGGCACCCATCCGTTCAGCCGCTGGGAAGGTCGGGAGGAGATGCTGGCGCAATATCGCCAGATGGCCGAAGACGTGCAAGTGATCGCGCGCCGCATCCTTGCCTTTGGCCTGCGCATCCATATCGGCGTCGAGGATCGCGATCTGGCGATCGACGTCATGAACACGCTGCGCTACGTGTTGCCCCACATTTTCTGTCTCAGCACCAGTTCGCCCTTCTGGCAGGGACGCAATACCGGCCTCAAGAGTTACCGCGCGGTGCTGGTCGATTCGTTGCCGCGCACCGGCATCCCCGGCGCCTTCAGCAGCTATCACGACTATCGTCTCTATGTCGATACACTGATGCGCACCAACAGCATCCCCGACCCACGGCGCATCATGTATGATGTCGTGCCCCACTATCGTTTTCCCACGCTGGTCATCCGCATCTGTGATATGATGCCCTCTTATCGCGATGTGCTGGCGGTCACGGCGCTGATCCAGGCTTCGGTGGCCTGGATGGTGGATCTGCGCCAACGCAACCTGTCGTTCCGTCTCTACGACCGCACCCTGATCGCCGAGAATAAGTGGCGCGCGGTGCGCTACGGGTTGGACGGCAACCTGGTCGACTTTGGCGTCGAGCAACAAGTTCCCGCGCGCGAGTTGATCAGCGAGTTGCTCGACCGGATCGAACCTGTGGCGCGCAAGCTCAGCTCGTGGCACGAACTCGAACATTGTTACACCATTCTCGCCCGCGGCAGCTCGTCCGATCAACAGCTTGCGGTCTGGGCCGAACACGGTGAAGATGCACGCGCCGTGGTCGATTTTCTGGTTGCGGAAACGGAGAACCTGGCATGACTTCACGACCCTCATTGACCATTGGCATCGAAGAGGAATATCAGATTATCGACCCAGAGACGCGCGAACTGCGCTCTTTTATTACGCAGTTTCTCGACGGCGAACGCGTGATCATGGTCGAGCGTGAAATCAAACCGGAACTGCATCAGGCGATGGTCGAACTGGGCACGCCTGTCTGTCGCACCCTGGAGCAGGCGCGCGACGAGCTGACTAAGCAACGGCGCTTCATCATCGACCTGGCCGCGCAGAAGGAGCTGGCGGTCGTGGCCGCGGCCACACATCCGTTCAGCCGCTGGTTCAGCCAGGCGGTGACGCCGCTGCCTCGCTACCAGGGCGTCCTGCAGGAGATGCAACTGCTGGCGCAGCGGCTGCTGATCTTTGGGATGCATGTCCACATCGGCATCGAGGATCGCAGCTTTGCCATCGACGCCATGAATGTCGTGCGCTATATGCTGCCGCACATGCTGGCGTTGAGCGCGAGCAGTCCCTTTTGGTCGGGGCGCAAGACTGGCCTCAAGAGCTACCGATCCGCCGTTTTTGCCGACTTCCCGCGCTCTGGCACCGCGGAAATCTGCCGCACCGTGGCCGATTGGGATCACCTGATCGGCGCGCTCACACGTTCCGGCTGCATCCCAGACGGCAGCAAGATCTGGTGGGACTGCCGTCCGCATCACAACTACCCGACGCTGGAGTTTCGCATCTGCGACATCTGCACCCGCGTCGATGAGGCGATTGCCATTGCCGGCATCTTTCAGGCGCTGGTGCTCTGGCTGTGGAAGCTGCGCCAGCGCAACATCACCTTTCGCGTCTATCGCACCGAATTGATCGACGAAAATCGCTGGCGTGCGGCTCGTTATGGCATCGACGGCAAGATGATCGACTTTGGCAAGACCGAGGAATTGCCCACGCGCGCGCTGGTGCGCGAGCTGTTGGAGATGATCGGCGAGGAGATCGACGAGTTGGAGATCCGCCCCTTCATGAAGCCAATTGAGGATATTCTGACGCACGGCACCGGCGCCGACCGGCAACTGCGCGTTTTCGACGCCAGTGACGGCGACATTAAGGCAATCGTGGATCACCTGATCGCCGAGACAAAAGAAGGGTTATGAGGGAACCAATCCCATTTTACCTGGCGTTTCATTAAGGTAAGCATTGCTGCGAGATCGATCCTGGAAGTTCAGAAAGGTGTGGACATGCTGCCCATAGCGAGTCAGTCAGGATTGATGCGAGGCGATGGGTAAAGTTTCTATCATCAACCAACCATCTGGAGGCATTTATGCAACTAAAAACACCTTCCACCTTTTTTGCGGTCATCCTGGCTGCATGTTTGATGGTGCTGGGGGCAGTCTCTCCGGCGCTGGCGGCAACGCCCAGCCAGGCAGACGACGGCGTGCTGCAGGTTTGGGCGTCCAACGTCTATCCGGCCGCCGATGCGCCCGGCATGATCTCATTTGTCGCGCTCTACCCCAACAACGCCGCCGAGGTGGTCACGATCTATCTTGGCAAGGGTGACGTCACCGAGACGGGAACCTGGGAAACCGGCGACGATGGCGCCGTACTCGTCACGCTTACCGGCAACGCCGACCGTGAGTACAACGAACCGACGACAATGACGCTCACGCCTGAAGCTGACATGATGAGCGACGGCGTCTTCACCTACCAGGCGCTGACCGTGGTGACGCCCGCAGAAATGGACGCGCTGATTGAAGGCGCCGAAGACGAGACGGCTGCAAGTGATGCAGAAAACAGCGATACAGCAGAGATGGATAGCGCGAGCGACATGAGGCGCATTTGGGTGTCAAATGTTTACCCAGCCGCCGACGCCTCCGGGCTGATCACCATGCTGGCGCTCTATGACAACGGCAACATGGATCAGTACAGCATCTATCTCGGCAAAGGCGTGGTCAACGAAATCGGCATCTGGGAAGAGGACGCCGGCGATGCCATCAGCGTCACTGCCACCGGTACGCCGGATGAAGAATACACAGAGGCGAACACGACGACCTATCAGCACGTCGACGACACGTTGATCGACGGGGTATTTGTGCTGACGCTGTGGCCCGAAGTCTCGCCGGAGGAAATGGCGAACGCCGTCGATCCCAGCGGCGTCTACGGCTCCAATGTCTATCCGGCCGCGGACGCCGCCGGCTACGTGATGGTATTGGCGCTCTATGACAACAACAACGCCGAACAGACGACTATTTATCTGACGAAGGGTGCGAGCAGCGAAGTGGGGACGTGGGCGAAGAGATCGACGGTTCGATCACGGTCACGATGACCGGCGCGATGGACAAGGAGTACGACGAGCCGGCCGTCACGCTCTACAGCCGCAGCGGTGAAATTCTGCAGGACGGCGTGTTCATGCTGTTCAAGCTGCAAGAGATCACGCCGGAAATGATGGATGCGATGACAACGCCCGCGGTCGTGACGGTCTATCAATCCGACACGCTGCCGGCGGCCAGCAGCCCAGGTCGCGTCATCACGCTGACGCTTTTCGACGATGGCTCCATCACGCTGGACACCGATTTCCTCAACGACGAGCCTGTCATTGCTGAAGTCGGCGTCTGGGAAGAAAACGCCGACGGTGCGCTCACGGTCTCCATCACCGGCACGCCCGACGAAGCGTACGATGAGCCTGATGTGATCACCTTCGAAAAAGATGGAGATCAGATCGTAGCGGTCGAGTACGACGAATCGCTGTGGGGGTCAGAAGGATTGACGCTGACCGCACAGCCGTCCGAGTAGTCACCCTTGTCACTGTTTGATCAGGTGACAGTCACTTCACAAGTGACTGTCACCTCTGGACTGTCCAGGTAGTCCTCAATAGACCTTGAGGTAGCGATCCAGCTCCCACTGGGTGACGTAGCGCTGATAATCCTGCCATTCCTGTTGTTTCGCCTCGATAAAGCGCTCGTAGACGTGCTGCCCCAGAGCGTCCTGAATCACCTCATCTTGCTTAAGCTCATCGAGCGCATCGCCAAAATCACCGGGCAAAGTCTCCAGCCCCGCGCGCAGGTTATCCATGTGATAGAGATCTTCCTCGGCGGGCAAGGGCGGCGTCATTTTGTTTTCGATGCCGTCCAGCCCCGCGGCCAACATGACGGCAAAGGCCAGATAGGGGTTGCAGCTCGGATCGGGACAGCGCAGCTCGCAGCGCGTGCTCTTGTGGCGTCCGGTCGAGACGCGCGGGATGCGGATCAAGGCGCTGCGGTTGGTGCGCCCCCACGAGATATAGACCGGCGCTTCATAGCCCGGCACCAGGCGCTTATAGCTATTGACCAGCGGCGCAAGGATCGGCGCGATCCCCTTGGCGTGTACGAGTTGACCGGCGATGAAGCGCAGCGCGGTCTCGCTCAAGCCATATTCGCTGTCAGCGTCGTACATGGCGGTGTCGCTGCCGCCTCGCTGCCACAAACTCTGATGGATGTGCATCCCCGACCCGTTGATGCCGGCCACCGGTTTTGGCATAAAGGTGCAGTGTAAGCCGTTCTTCTGCGCCACGGCCTTGACTGTGGTGCGGAAGGTAATTGCCGAATCGGCAGTCGTCAGCGCGGGGCCATAGCGAAAGTCGATTTCGCTCTGCCCGGCTGCCACCTCATGGTGCGACGCTTCCACGTTGATGCCCATCGCGGTCAACGCATCGACCATCTGGCGACGCACGCTGTGCGCCAGATCGGTGCTGATGTCGAAATAGCCGGCTTCATCGTGCGGCCTCAGCGGGAGCAATTCCCCATTGGGATGCACCTTGAACAGAAAAAATTCCAATTCGGGGCCGACATAATAATCAAGCCCAAGATTGGCCGCGCGTGCAAGCTGGCGTTTGAGCACCTGGCGCGGATCGCCCTCAAAGGGGGCGCCGTCGGGCGTGTGGACGTCGCAGATCACGCGCGCGGTCGAGAGATCCATTTCCCACGGGATCACGGTGAACGTGTCGAGATCCGGCTTGAGATACATATCGCTTTCGGCGACGCGCGCAAACCCTTCGACGGCGCTGCCATCAAACCAAACACCGTGCGACACCGCGTCGTCCCAATAGTCGACCGGAATGGTAATCTGCTTGGCGCTGCCGATGATGTCGGAAAACTGAAGACGAATAAAGCGAATATCATTTCGCTTGACCGTTTCGTCGATGCGTTCTAACTCTTCTGGCTTATAGGCGATCATCATTGAACGTTCCCTTGATTGTGGCGCCACTAAGGTGTGCTGCCACCCTAAGTGTGCTGCCATGATAGAAGTGTGGCGCCCGTTATAAACAAACACCCGCGCCCGCGCAAATCCGCCGGGCGCGGGTGTTTCCATGATCGAGGTTGTGTCACCTATGCCCACACACTTGGCGCAGCGCACCTCTGAGCGACTTCACAACACGCAACTCTGTAGTTACACGCCGTAGTACATGACGAATTCGTGCGGATGCGGGCGCAGACGCACGGCGTCAAATTCGCTGATGCGCTTGTAATGAATATAGGTCTCGATCAGCGTTTCGGTGAAGACGCCGCCAGCGGTCAAGTAGTCGTGATCGGCTTCGAGGGCATCGAGCACTGCCGAGAGCGAGCCTTCGACCGTGCGCACTGTCTTCAGCGTCTCGCCTTCAAAGAGATCCATCTCCGACGGATTGCCCGGATCGATCTGATGCTTGATGCCGTCCAATCCAGCCATCAACATTGCGGAGAAGGCCAGGTAGGGATTTGCAGCCGGGTCCGGGCAGCGGAATTCGATGCGCTTGGCCTTGGGCGACTGTGACGAGACGGGAATCCGGCAGGCGGCCGAACGGTTGCGGGCCGAATAGGCGATCACCACAGGCGCCTCGTACCCAGGCACCAAGCGGCGGTAGGAGTTCGTGGTCGGCGCGGCGATGGCGAGCAGCGAGTTGATGTGCTTCAGGATGCCGCCGATGTACCACATCGCTTCCTGGCTCAGCCCCGCATATTTATCGCCGGCGAAGAGCGGCTTGCCATCCTTCCACAAGCTCTGATGCACGTGCATCCCGGAGCCATTGTCCTCGAAGAGGGGTTTGGGCATAAAGGTGGCCGTCTTGCCGTACTTGGCCGCCACATTCTTAACGATGTACTTGTAAATCTGCATCCAGTCGGCCATCTGGATCATCGGGGCAAACTGGAGGTCGATCTCGGTCTGACCCGCAGTGGCCACCTCATGATGATGGCGCTCAACCTTGAGACCGGCCTTGATCATCTCGTTGACCATTTCGGAGCGGATGTCCTGGAAGAGGTCGAAGGGCGCCACCGGGAAATAACCACCCTTGTAACCAACCTTGTGCCCTGGACCCCACTCGCCGGAAGTCCAGATTGCTTCGCTGCTTTCGACGCCGTAGGAGGAGGAGTAGCGCCCCGTCTCATACATGACCTGGTCGAAGATGAAGAACTCCGCCTCCGGGCCGCAATACATCGTGTCGGCAATGCCGGTATCCTTGAGATAGGCTTCGGCGCGGCGGATCACGTTGCGCGGGTCGCGGCCAAAGGCTTCCATCGTGCCGGGTTCGTAGACGTTGGCGATCACGCTTAAGGTCGGGTGTGCGCAGACCGGGTCGATAAAGGCTGTGGTCGGATCACAAACCAGCAACATGTCGCTGCTCTCGATCGCCTTAAAGCCACGGATCGATGAGCCGTCAAAGCCTAGACCCGTTTTGAAAAGGTCGTCCTCATCATAGAAGTCGACTGGCACTGAAAAGTGCTGCCACTGTCCGTAAAGATCGGTAAATTTCAGATCGACAAATTCGATGCTGTTTTCCTCAATTGCCTTGGTCACATCTTTGACCGTGCTACAGTTAAGACCCATAAATAAACTCCTGCTTCATGGCTTTGTGAATTTACAAAACAACATTTTAAGACAAAAGAAACCGTCCAACCATGTCTTCAAATTGTCAAGACACCATTGTGACGGTCAATGCATACTATCAACCTTGGAATGCAAGCAAATAAAAACATACTGCCATAAGTATAAAAAAGCTGTCGCGTGAATTCCAGCGCGAAAGTCGCCAAAGGCAGGCAACGGTTCCTTGTGCATAGTGCACAACGTGCATCGAGGGAGAAATGGCGCGCAAGTGCACCCATAGCCGAGAAGCCGGCTACCAGAAATGAAAATAAATGCGCTACAATGCCGGTAGTCATTGCGTTCGCCACGATCAGGAGAGCAAGCCCTATGGCAAAGATCGACCTCTACCACACCGATCCATCGTTTACCGTCGTCACCGGCGCGTGCCCGCACGACTGCCCCGACACCTGTAGCTGGCAAGTCGCAGTGGAAAGCAGCAGCGGCCGCGCGGTGGATATCTGGGGCAATCCGCACCACCCGATCACGCAGGGGAAGCTCTGCGGCAAGGTGGATCGCTATCTGGAGCGCACCTACCACGCCGACCGGCTGATGACGCCGCTGCGCCGCATCGGGGCGAAGGGCAGCGGCCATTTTGCCCCGGTGGCGTGGGACGAAGCGATCGACGAAATCGCAGCGCGTCTGCGCTCCGTCGTCGACGCATACGGCGCTGAGGCGGTGTTGCCCTACTCCTACAGTGGCACGCTCGGCTTTTTACAAGGCGAAGGCATGGCGACGCGCTTTTTCGAGCGCATGGGCGCGAGCCGGCTGGCGCGCACGATCTGCTCCGAAGCTGGCTTTGAGGGTTATCTTTACACCCTCGGCGCGGCCGAAGGCATGGCGCCGGAAGATTTCGCCCACGCGCGCCTGATTCTGATCTGGGGCAGCAACACGCTGACGAGCAATCTGCATTTGTGGCCGTTTGTGCAGGCCGCGCGCAAACAAGGCGCGCGCGTCCTCGTCATCGATCCGGCGCGCACGCGCACTGCCCAGGCCGCCGACGAATGGCTTCCCATTCGCCCGGGCACGGACGGCGCGCTGGCCCTGGCAATGATGCACGTCATCATTGCCGAGCAGCTCCATGACGATGACTATGTAGCGCGCTACACCGTGGGCTTTGACCAGCTTGCCAGCCGCGTGCGCGAGTGGACGCCGGCGCGCGCCGCGGCCATCACCGGCGTATCGGCGCAGCGCATCATTGACCTGGCGCGCGACTATGCCACCATCCGCCCCGCGGCGATCCGCATCAACTACGGCATCCAGCGTCACTACGGTGGCGGCATGGCGGTGCGCACCATCGCCTGTCTGCCCGCGTTGATCGGTGCATGGCGCGCGCATGGCGGTGGCATGCAACTCAGCGCCAGCGGCCTCTTTCGCCACCTAGACAAGCGCGGGCTATATGCAGAGGACGAGCTGCTGCGCACTCCTCGCCCCTCGCCCTTCGCTCCTCGCACGCTCAATATGAACCGGCTGGGCGACGCGCTGAGCCTCGAGCCCGCCCGGCTTGCCCAAGCTCATTATCACCCGCGTCCGATCGATCCCCTGCCTGCGCCGGGCCAGGCCGGCCCACCGGTCAAGGCGCTGATTGTCTACAACTGCAACCCGGCCGCGGGCGCGCCCGATCAGAACGCCGTGTGCGCGGGGCTGCGTCGCGATGACCTCTTTACTGTCGTGTTGGAGCACTTTCAAACCGACACCGCGGACCACGCCGACTATATTTTGCCGGCGACGACGCAGCTCGAGCATTGGGACATCCACAGGTCCTACGGCCACGCCTATCTGGCGCTCAACCGGCCGGCGCTGGCGCCGGTGGGCGCGGCGTTGCCCAACAGTGAAATCTTTCGCCGGCTGGCCGCGGCGCTTGGCTATGAAGATGCGTGCTTCACGGAGACAGACGAGGAAATCCTGCGCGCTTTTGTCGAAACGCAGACGCACGAACGTTTTGCCGGCATCACCTGGCCGCGGCTGCTGGCAGAGGGATTCTGTCGCCTCAACCTGCCTGACCCACACCTGCCTTTTGCCCAGGGCAACTTTCCTACGCCGAGCGGCAAATGCGAGTTTTACAGCGCGCGCATGGCCGCCGACGGGTATGATCCGCTGCCGTCGTACACGCCGCCGCAATGGCAGGAGCAAGCGAGACAAGGAGAGGGGGAGAAGGGGGGCGAGGAAGCACGGTCGCTTGCGATTGGCAATACGTCGCCCCTCGCCCCTCGCCCCTCGCCTCTGGTCTGCATCTCACCGCCGGCGCATTCCTTTCTCAACACCACCTTTGCCAACGCGCCGCGCTTTATCGAACGCGAGGGCCAACCCGTGCTGCGCATCCATCCCGAGGACGCGGCCGCGCGTGGCATTGAGGAGGGCAGTCAGGTGCGCGTCTGCAACGAGTTGGGCGAGGTGCACCTGGCTGCTGCGGTGACGACCGCCCTTATGCCGGGTACGGTGCTGGCGCCGGGTGTGTGGTGGGCGAAATTCAGCCCCGACGGGCCGCAACATCAATCAGCTTACTTCATCCCACGAAACTGACATGGGCGCGAGCGCGCGCTTCTATGACACGGTGGTTTGGGTGGAAAAAATCATTACATAACGACATAATACAGAATCCTTGCAAAAAATGTGCAATACAAGGCCGTCAATCCATGGCACAATGACACACGGGTCGGGGCAACATTTCAGGTCTCCCTTCCCGCGAGGAGACCTGGATTTTTTTCGGCATTTTTTTCGGCGTGCTTTTTTGCAAGACTACGATAGAGGCGCCGTTCCTCATTTGCCGATCCCCCTTCGTGTATTTTCTTGACGCGACGCCTCCCATACAGTAGGATCAGCACACCAATAGAGTAGCAACGACAAACGGCAGGCGGCTGTGCTGCCTGCCGTTTGTCGCTTTCCGCATAGGAGCATACGGCATCATGGAGACGACCATTCAGGATAAGATTGAGCTTTGCCCGCCCACGCTGCAAACGATTATCGAGGAGTTTCGCGAAGCGCCTCCGCGCGACCGCATGGAATATCTGCTGGAATACGCCATGAGTTTGCCGCCGCTGCCCGACCGCTATCAGGCGCAGCGCGACAGCATGGAGCAGGTGCACGAGTGCCAGACGCCGGTCTTTCTCGCCACCGAGATCAACGATGACGGCGTCTATTTTTACCTGGACATTCCACTGGAGTCGCCCACCGTACGCGGCTATGCTGCGATCCTGGTCGAGGGGCTGACCGGCGCTTCGCCTGAGGCAGTTTTGGCGACGCCGGAAGATGTCTATATGCTGCTGGGGCTGCACGAAGTGATCACACCGCAGCGTGTGCGCGGGCTGCACGCCTTATTGGGCTACATGAAGAAACAGGTGAAAAATCGTCTGTGATGGGCCAGCCGCTACGCACGCGTAGGTCACGCTACCAGCGTGACGCCAGTTTGTCGACACAATGCGTCGGGCTGATAGCCCGACCTACAAAGCACGCGTAGGTCACGCTACCAGCGTGACGCCAGTTTGTCGACACAACACGTCGGGCTGATAGCCCGACCTACGGGGAGCGCGCGTAGGTCACGCTACCAGCGTGACGCCAGTTTGTCGACACAATGCGTCGGGCTGATAGCCCGACCTACAAAGCACGCGTAGGTCACGCTACCAGCCCGACGCCAGTTTGTCGACGCAACACGTCGGGCTGATAGCCCGGCCTACTGGGTGGACAAATCAGCGCGTACGCTCGCCGAGAATATCCGCCACCACATCCTCGACATGATAGTGCGTTTGTCCCTGGCGTGAAAGGCGGCGCACATTCTCAAGATGGTTGCCCAGCGTCACAATGGCAGGCTCTTCGACCAATTCGCCACGAATCTCCTTGACTTGACCAAGGCCAACGCAGGCCAATAGGCCGTTGCAGAGACAGCGACGCTCGTCGGTGTTGCGCTCCAGCCCGCGCTGTTTGACAAAGTTCTCGATCGGGCCGGCCGGGCAGCGTTGAAAGAGCGTGCGCTGGCCGTGTTCGTCCGGCTTGTTGAAGCCGCGCTGCTGCAACATGCCGATGTCGCAGATACGCCGCCTGCTCGTATAGACATCATCTTCAGAGAGCGTACCTTCGAGTTGGACGACTTTGAAGGAAAACCCTGTGGGCGAAAAAATCGTGGTGCGCACCAGATCCGCGTCGTCAGCACCATTTTTTATGGCGGCCAGGATCGCCGAACGGTACTCGGATTTCATGCCCGATTCTTCCGTCAAGGCGAACACGGTGCCGGCCTGTACGCCGTTTGCGCCGGCCGCCAACGCTGCCTGCAACTGCGGGTGACTGCCGTAGCCGCCCGCCAGCCAGAAGGGGATGCCCACGCTGCGAATTGTCGCCAGATTCGCCTCATCTTTCGCGCCATAAACAGGCTGGCCGAGCGCATCCCTGATCAGCGGGCCGACTGGATTGGCGTTGTGGCCGCCGGCCGTGTGATGTTCGATGATGAAGCCATCGGGCGGTGCGCTCTCGCTCTGCGCCAATACCTGCACCAGATCCTCCAGCGAGACAATCGCCAGAAAAGTGGGTTTTGCCAGCGGTCGCTCGGCAAATTTACCATGGGCAATCTGCCGGGGGTCAAAGGCGAGCACGAACTCCTCGCCGGCCTCGCGATACAGCATCGAGATGCCATGCGTTACGGCTTCGTGCCGGGCCAGTTGTTGGCACAGCAGCGGCAGGCCTTCAGGATTGCCCGCACCGACGATGACGCCATCGACCCCGGCGAGCATCGCGCCGTACAGCACATAGATGAGCGGCAGTTCGATCTTGTTGAGGAAATTGATAAAGACCTTGCCGTCGTGTCCTTCCTTGGCAAGCCAGACTTCGGCAAAGCCGGTCGCGATCAGCAACTCGATGATGTCGTCGTCCAGTTTTAACGGCACGGCTGTGGGCGATTCGCCTTGAATGGGGAAGGTGTACCGGCCATCATGGGTGCGCACCATCTGCATGGGTGCGCTGCGGAATCGCGCGTCGGGGGCCTTGCCGCCTTCGATAAAGTAGTGAGTGCAAATGTCCTGGCCGATCGTAACCCCGAAGTTTTCGTCGAGCGCTTGCAGCGCGCGGCGGGCGTGACCACCGGGGTCCCCCAGTTGCAGGAGCCGCACATAGACCACGTCGAGCGCCGTCCCGGACACAGTGCCCACGGTGACGCCAGGCCGCTGCATCGCAACTGCTTTGGCCAGCCGCCAGTTAGAGACATGGACGCCCATGCCGCCCTGGATAAGTTTGATCTGCTGGAGAGAATTCATGTGGGTTGCCACCTTTGGCGCCGAGTCAGGAAACCGTAGAAGCGATTTCACAAAGAACGAAAACAATGAGCGTGCGGTCAAAAAGACGAAAGAGGATGGTAGACAGCGCCACTCTGATCTCGACTTGTTAGTATAGTAGTATATCAGCCGCGAAACAGTTCACCAAACATGTTTTTTAATTTGACACGTGCGCCGGTCTGTTGTATTCTGCTAATTACAAAATTTTGTAAGTCCTTATAGCGAGAAAACGTCCGCTGCCCAGACTACAAGTTTGAGCGGCGTTTTGTTTTTGCCGTTGGGAACGACCACATTTTGTACCGTAGTTAGTAAACGTTTTTAACAGGAAAGGAAGTTTCCAACATGGCTACTCGAGAAAAAGGCACCGTTAAGTGGTTCAACGATCAGAAGGGTTTTGGCTTTATCACGCCTGAATCCGGCAAGAAAGATGTGTTTGTCCACCAGTCGGCGATCATGAGCGCAGGCTTTCGCACCCTTGCTGAGGGTGACAAGGTCGAGTTTTCGGTTGAGCAAGGCCCTAAAGGCCCGTCAGCCGCCAACGTTCAGAAGATCTAAGTGACGGCCCGCTTGCGGGCAGCACGCCGGCAGGATGTGCAGCAAAGTTGACAGCAACTCTGTAACTTCTGCTGCCTGTTGTGCCAATAAAAAAGGATCGGCAACTCGCCGCTCCTTTTTTTTGTTGCGTCGCCTGGCGCTGTTCAAGATGAGCTGGTTGAACAGGGTTGGGGAATTTTCACCGCAATTCTGATACACACTCATTTTTGTGCTGGATTTTGACAACAGTAAATCGTGTAGGTTATACTGTTTGATGCTAGAATGTAAGTCCTACAGCGAGTGAAAAAGAGCCGCTCAGACTCTACGTTTGGGCGGCTTGTCGTTTTGCCGTTGGGAATGACCACATTTCGTAGCACACAGTAAACGTTTTAGCAGGTAGCACCAAGAAAGGGAGTTTCCATCATGGCAGATCGCGAAAAGGGCACCGTTAAGTGGTTCAACGACCAGAAGGGTTTTGGCTTTATCACGCCCGACTCTGGCCAGAAGGATGTGTTCGTCCACCAGACCGCCATCATGACCGCTGGTTTCCGCACGCTGGCCGAGGGCGACAAGGTCGAATTCTCAGTCGAGCAGGGTCCGAAAGGGCGGCGGCCGCCAACGTTCAGAAGATCTAAATGGGCTGACCGCCCAACACGCGCCAGTAATGGCAGCGCGAGCGGCGGCCTTACAGTCAAATTGATCGAACAGCACGGGGAGAGACGCCAAGCGTCTCTCCCCGTGCTGTATTTTTCACCTTGTCGCTCCCCTCTCCAGACCCGTTTTGGTGAACGAATACACGAGGCTGATCTCTCGATGCTGCGAACAAAACTGAGCGGGTTGGTCTGGCTGCTGGTGCTGCTCCTTGCTGCCTGCACCCCTATACCCGCCCCAGTCGATGCGTCATCCACGCTCGACGTGATTGCGTTTGGCTCCTGCGCCCAGCAGAGCCTGCCCCAGCCCATCTGGGCTGCTGTCCTGGCTACTTCGCCCGACTTGTTTATTTTCCTGGGCGATAATATTTACGGCGATACCGAAAACGTCGACAAACTGCGCGCTCAGTATCGGTTGCTGGCCGCGCAGCCAGGATTTCAACGTGTGCGCGCCACGACGCCGGTCGTGGCGACCTGGGACGATCACGATTACGGCGTCAACGACAGCGGCGCCGACTTCCCTGCCAAAGCCGGCTCCAAAGAGGTTTTTCTCGATTTCTTTGGCGAATCCGCCACGAGCGAACGCAGGCTGCGCGACGGCGGCATCTATACGGCCTACAGCTTTGGCGAGGCCGGCGCGCGCACCCAGGTGATCTTGCTCGACGCACGGTGGGATCGCGCGCCGCTAGTGCGCGTCAGCGAAGAAGAGTACGACGTGCGCCGGCGCCAGAATATCGGCCCCTACACCGCCGCCGCCGACCCTGCCGCGCGGCTGCTGGGGGAAGATCAATGGACATGGTTGGCGGATCAGCTACGCCAGCCCGCCGATCTCCGTGTGATTGCCACGAGCATCCCCTTCTTGCAGGAAGGCACGGGTTGGGAAATCTGGGCCAATTTCCCTGCCGAACGTACGCGGCTGCTGCGTCTCATTGAGGAGACAAGCGCCGACGGCGTGCTCTTCATCACCGGCGACACCCATCGCGCACAGTTTTCCTACCTTGCAGCCGGCGTCCCATACCCGCTTTGGGAGGTCAACTCCAGCGGGCTGACGGAAAATGTCGATCCGACGCGGGTGGCGCCCGACAGCAACCGGCTTGGCGACGTCTTTGTGGGCGACAATTTCGGCCTGATCCGCATCGACTGGACTGCGCAAGACCCGGCCATCACGCTGGAGATTCGCAATGTAGAAAACCGGCCTGTGCTGAGCAATACGCTTCACTTGAGCGACCTGCATCCACGCTGAACTCAGACTAGTCCAGGTGGGCTTAATTCTGCCGGTAGATTTGGTAGGGACAGGCCCTCGTGCCTGTCCGGCTTCCGGGCGCACACGGGGGTGCGCCCCTACCAGGCAGCCAATGAGGTATTTTAGCCCGTGTGTACTAGTCCAGGGGGCGTAATTCTGCCAGCAAATTTGGTAGGGACAGGCCACCGTGCCTGTCCGGCTTCCGGGCGCACACGGGGGTGCGCCCCTACCAAGCAGCCAATGAGGTATTTTAGCCCGTGTGTACTAGCTTTGACGCAGAGGCGCAAAGAAACAGAGGCTCGCAGAGAAAAGCGACTTTATTGTACAATAGCCCAACTGACGCTCGATCCTGGCGAGGGCAATAGATGAACAGTGAGGTGCGTCCCATGGGGCAGTTGACAAAATCACTTGAGACTGAAGTTGATCTGCTGCGCAAACGCGTGGCAGACTTGGAGACGGCGCTTGTCCAGACTGACGTCACACCCGACCGGCTACGACTGGCGGATCGCACCAAGGAGTTATCCACACTTTATCGTGAATCCTACCTGGCCGATCAGCAGCGCGCGGTGGCCGACGACTACTTTATCGAGTTGATGGCGTTGCTGCCGCTGGGCTGGCAATATGTGAATGACGCCTGTGCACGGCTGCTCATTCAAGGACAGATTTACGCCACGCCGAATTTCCAGGAGACGCCGTGGCAGCAGTCCAGCACGATCGTCGTCCAGGGCAAACAGGTGGGCATCCTCACGATCGGCTACCTTTCGCCTCATCCGCCGCTGGATGAAGGCGCGTTTCTGTCTGAAGAACGCAGCCTCATCAATGAAATTGCCAAACGCATCGGGCGCTTTATCGAACGCCGCCAGACAGAGACTTCGCACCGTTTCCTGGCCGCAATCGTCGAGTCCTCCCACGATGCCATTGTCAGCATGACGCTGGACGGCGTCATCCAGACGTGGAATAGAGCCGCCGAGCGCATCTATGGCTACACGGTGCGCGAAGTCCTCGACAAATCGATCGCCACGTTTCTGGAGCCGGGACAGTTCGACGAGATCTTGCGCCTGCTGCAGCGCACCCGCGACGGCTACCAGACTGAGCAATTCGAGACCAATCGCCGCCACAAGGACGGGCGCGAAGTTTTTGTCTCGATCAGCCTCTATCCTATCCATGATGAACTGGGGAAGATCGTGGGCGCCGCGGCCATTGCCCGCGACATTTCAGATCGCCGCGTGTTTGAATCCACCTTGCGCGAGACCGACGCGCGGCTACGCTCCACGTTCGAGCAAGCTGCTGTTGGGCTGGCGCACGTCAACCTGGATTGGCGTTTTCTGCGGGTCAACCAGAAGCTCTGCGCCATCCTCGGTTACAGCGCGGCTGAATTATTGTCGCTGACCGTGCAGCAGATTTCACATTCAGACGATCTGGCGGTCGAGCATGAGCTCTTGCGCGCCCTGCTGGCGGGTGAATGTCCCACCTACAGCATCGAAAAACGCGATATCCGCAAAGACGGCGCCATCGTGTGGGTGAATCGCACCGTCTCGCTGGCGCGCGACGACGCACAACAGCCGAAATACTTTATCTTGGTGGTGGAGGATATTTCGTCGCGCAAGGAGGTCGAACGCGCCCGCACCGAGAGCGAAGCGCGCTATCATGAATTGTTCGAGAATTCGCCGATCTCGCTGTGGGAGCAGGATTTTTCCGGGGTGAAGCGTGCGCTTGAAACGCTGCGCAGCCGGGGCGTCACCGATTTTCGCACCTACCTCGAAGATCACACCGGCGTCGTGATGGCGTGTCTGGCGCAGGTCAAGATGCTTTCCTTCAACCGCGCCAGCCTGGAGTTATATGGCGCCAGCAACCGCGACGAACTGCTCGCCAGCCTGGATCGCCTCGTGCCGGCCGCAGGCTATCCGCTCTTTATCGAGGAGCTGGTCTGGATCGCTGAGGGGCGCACCGCGTTTGTGTGGGAAGGCGTCAACCGCAAGCTGTCGGGCGAACATATCCACGTCCGGCTGCACTGGTCGGCCGCGCCGGGTCACGAACAACTGCTGGATCGCGTGTTGGTTTCGATTGAAGCGATTGACGAGAATTGTAAATGAGGGGCGAGGGGCGAGGGGCGAGGTGATATGCAGATTCTGATTACCGGCGGCGCGGGTTTTATCGGCTCCCACACGGTGGAGGCCGCGCTGGACGCGGGCCATGCGGTGCGCGTGCTAGACGATCTGTCGAGCGGCGACCGCGCCTATCTGCCCGCGGGCGTGGCGTTTATCGAGGGTGATGTCACCGACGCCGCGACCGTGCGCGACGCGGTTGCCGGCTGCGACGCCGTGATCCACCTCGCCGCGCTGGTCAGCGTGCCGCAGTCGCTGCGCGAGCCGGTGCGCACCCACCACGTCAACACGACGGGGACCGTCACCTTGCTCGATGCGGCGCAGCACGCGGGCGTGGCGCGCTTTGTATTGGCCTCCACCTGCGCGGTCTACGGCGACCTGCCCGGCCACAAGGAGGAAAGCTCGCGCGTGCAGCCGCTCGTGCCCTACGCGGCCAGCAAGTTGATGGACGAGCAGTGGGTGCAGCTCTATGGCCGCGCCTATGGCATGGAGACCATCGTGCTACGCTACTTCAATGTCTACGGCCGCGCCAGCGGGCGGATTCGCCCTACAGCGGCGTGCTGGCGCGCTGGTGCGCCGCGGCCAGCCAGGGCCAGCCCTGCACGATTTTCGGCGACGGCCGCCAGACGCGCGACTTTGTCTCCGTGCATGACGTGGCGCAGGCCAATCTGCTGGCTGCGACGCATCGTGAGTTGGGAACAGTTTTGACGCAGAGGCGCAGAGAGGCAGAGGCTCGCAGAGAAGACGCAGACACACTGCTGGCTGCGACGCATCGTGAGTTGGGGGCGGTCTTGACGCAGAGGCGCGGAGAGGCAGAGGTTCGCAGAGAAGAAAGAGAAAAAGCAGGCGCATTGCTGGTTGTGCCAGAGCCAGACAGGAAGAGTGGCCGGATCGATGGCGGTCTTTACCAGGTGGCGACCGGCGCTTCCGTCTCGCTCAACGACGTGCTCGACGCGCTCGATGCGGTGGCGCCCGCAGCCGGTGCAGCGCTGCTATGCCGACGCGCGGCCGGGCGACATCCTGCATTCGGCGGGCAGCAGCGACAGGTTGCAGGGACTGGGCTGGCGCGCCCAGGTGTCGCTGCGCGAAGGGCTAGCGGAGTTGGTGGCGGGGTGACGCGCGAGCATACTTCAAGTTGAGGGCGCCCAGTACGTCCCCGGCACGGTGCAGCAGATGACGGCATGACCAAAACGCTTGTGCACCGTGCCGGGGACGTTGCCTGCCCCAACCGTGATGTACCCCCGTGACGCGCTGCGGCTAGCCAGGCAGTTGCGCACGTGGCAACAATCAAAAGCCGAGTTTCTTCAAGAAACTCGGCTTTTTTCTCGTCGTTCCGGGCCGCCACGGACGAAACCGGCTGACCTGATCGGCGACGCATGCGCCGCCGACTGCATCATTATACCCGCGGCCGCGCGGCCGCGAAAATCGCAAAAAATTCGCGTCGGGGGGCAAAGCCCCCCGACGCCCCCAGGTGGGCGCACAGCGCCTACCTCAGAAAATCAGAGAACCAGAGTCCAGAGGTCAGAAAATCAGAGGTCAGAGTGATGGGGACGCCGCACAGACCACCCGGAAGCCGCTGCCGCCGCTGCTGACGACGTCGCCGCCCCGGGCCGCCACGGACGAATCTTGAGCACTCCAATACCATGACCCGCCGCGCGTTGCGCGTTGATCATCACCGCTCAAATCCGCATCGTTAGGATTGTCGTATTTGTTCAGGCAGTATTCCCACACACCGCCGCTCATCTCCTCGACGCCAAAGGGCGACGCGCCGTGCGGGTACATGCCGGCGGGGGCGGTTTCCCCCAGATTGTACGGCCCATTCTTGTTTTCCGTCTCGTCGACGTTGGCGCGCCCGCTTTGGTAGGCCGGCCCCCACGGATAGCGCCGGTCATCCCAGCCGCGCGCCGCCTTCACCCACTCCACCTCGGTCGGCAGGCGGATCGACCAGCCCTGTTCGAGCCGCGGCAGCATGTCTGCGTCGGGCAGCAGCGTGGGGTGGGTGCGCGCCTGCGCGGTCAGCCAGCGGCAGAAGACCACGGCTTCGGGCCAGGTCACGTTCTCACGCGGGCGGTTGGCGATCGGCCAGCGCTGCTCCCAGCGAGTTTGAGTCTCGCCAAAGTAATCTGCCAGCCCCTCGCGCCAGCGCGGGTTGCGGTAGCCTTCGGGATCATCCACAAACGCCTGGAACTGGGCGTAGGTGACCGGGTATCTGGCGATCCAGAAGTCCGGTGGGCTGTCGCGGCGCACGTCGCGCTCACCGTCGTGGTAGAAGAAGGTGTGCTGCCCCTGCGCGTCGCACGCCGGAATTTTGATCCAGGCGAGGTCAGGCAGGCCGTTGTCCTTGCGCACGTTGACGCCGGGGCGCGGATCCAACCCAGGCCGCGCCCCCAACAGGTTGCCGGCCAGCAGACGTTGAGGTGGTGCAAAGTTGCCGGGATCGGCGACTGCCGCCACTGCTGCTGCCTGTAGCGCAGCAAAATCCTGACGCCGTATCTCCAACTCGTCTGAATCGCCGTGGAAAATCTTGTGCTCGGCGGCGATCTCCAGCGCCAGCAGCGCCGCTTCGGGCCCAGCCTGCTGCGTCACATAAGGCCGGCACAGCGCCGCCAGTACGCTGCCGCCGTCGCGCTGGCGGTCGTGCGCCATCAGCTCGTCCACCGCCAGCCGCGCGACGTTGGCCCACAGCGCCGGCTGCGCCAGCGTGCGCCGCACCAGGCCGTCAGGAAAACGTCGCTCGGCGGCAACGGGCGGCAGGTGCTCGTCCGGTGCCGCGCAGATCAGCTCACACGCGGCCAGATGCTCCTGAAAACTGCGGTGGGTGAAGTAAAACTCTTCCGCCATCGGCGAGGTGAGCAGCCCCACATGCCGGGCCAGGTAGTCAGGCACATCGTGCACCAGCACCTTGCACTGCGCCCGGAAGAGCACGGTCAGCAGCTCGCCGACGCCAAAGCGCGTCGTGTCCTGCTCCGGCGCGCTCTGCTCGTGGACGGTGCAGGCCAGCGTCTCCAGCACCGAACGCAAGCCGGCCGCGTCCAGCCCCAGCGTGTCTGCCACCGACGCATCGGGCAGGCGCCGCCGCGTCCAGCGCGTCAGCAGCAGATCCACCGCGCGGCGGTAGAGTTCGGCGCGCGTGGCGGGAAGCTGTTCGCGCGCATCGGGGTCGAGCCACAGCCCCGCCAGCAGCGTGAAGAAGAGCGGGTTGGCATAGAAGCTCTCCTCGATGCGTCTGTTTTTCAACTGTTCGCGCACCGCGGCAATAAAGGCATCGGCCTGCGCCTTGCCCGCCTCACCCAGCGCGGCAGGAAAGAGCGCGGACGCCAATTCGTGCAACCGGCCCATCTCCAGCGGGCGGAGCTCGGCCACGCCAAAGCCGTCGATTATCCATTCGCCGGCGCGGTAGGCGTGTGGCCGCCCTGCCACGATGACGCACAGGTCAGGATAGCGGCGCAGCAGCGCGGCGATCAAGGCCTTGATCTGCCTGCGGCGCTCCTGGCGGTCAGCCTGCGGCGCCTCATCCAGCCCGTCGAGCAACAGAATTGCCTCGCCGCGCTCGAACCAGGCGCGCAGTTCACCACCAGGCCCGGACAGTCCGTCTCCGTAATGCTGTTGCAGATAGCGCCAGAAGTGCTCGATGTCAGGCAGCGTAACCGGGGCGCCCTCCGCCGCCGGCAATGCTGGAAAGACGGCAGTGACCAGCTCACGCATCTCGACATAGACCGGCGCAAAGGCATCCAGCAGCCAGTCACGCAGCGCGGGCAGCCCGGCGTTGGCCGGCGTGCGCGCGTCGCCAGATCGGCGGCGCAGCTCCCCGGCCAGGCAGAGCGCCAAGTGGCGCAGGAAGCTGCTCTTGCCGCTGTCCGGCTCGCCCAGCAGAACAAAGCGCGGTTGCACGCTGGCGGCGTCGTGCGCCTCCATGTACCAGTTGTGCTCGCCATCCTGCACAGACTTATCGTCTTTGTTGGCGTGGTAGTCGTTCTCGATTTTGCGTTCGATCAAGTCTACAACCGGCTGCAAACCTGTCTCGTCTACACCCAGCGCCGGCCAGGTGCGCAGCCGCGGCCGCAGTTCGGCAAGCCCTGCCTCCGTGTCCTCTGGCAGCTCCTTGCGCGCCAGCGCTTCCTCCTGCGCCGTCTTCGCCCACCAGTCGACGATGCGAGCGTGCTGCGTCTTGACCGTGAGCGAGAAATCGACTGGCAGCGGTACATAGACGTCGAGCAGGTCAATGCGCTGGCCGTCATCGTCGGTCAGTCCCAAGATTTCGGCCAGCGGCACCGACGCCCATGGCTTGTCAAACCAACTGCGCAGATAGTCGAGCATGGCAGGCGATAGTTCTCGCCGGCGCCACGCCAGCGCACTCACCTGCCCGCCGCTCTCCGGCTGCAGCCACACCATCTCGGCCGCATCGTCCCGATCCTGGCGGCGCAGTTCCACATCGACGGCGGCCAACGCATTGGCGAGGGATGCGCCATCCGCCAGGCGGCGGTAGAGCATGGGTGTGATCACCTGCTGCACCAGCGGGTCGTCGATCTCGCCCGCCATCCCAACCGCGGCGTCCACCGTTGCGGCCAGCGCTTCGGCCATGCTGGCGGTGTAGCAGCCGGCCAGCACGACAAGATGCAGCCGCTGCGTCGCCGCGTCCTGGTGCGTCGCCACCATCGCCGCCAGCTCTGCGGTGCGCAACAGTTCGGACTCCTCATCGCCCGGCCGGTGCAGCAGCAGGCCGTCGCCGTCACCGTGTGCAGCGAAGTGCAAAATGTGCGGCTGGTGCTCGCTCAGCGCGTGCAGCAGATCGCCGCCGCGCGCGGCCAGCATTGGGATCACCGCAAACGCATCGCCAAAGCGCGCGGCTTTGAGCGCCGCCTCCAGATCGCGCAGTTCCGGGGTCGTGCGGATGTAGGGCGAATCAGACGGGTTGGCCTCTATGAAGAGAATCTTGATTGGGGACATGGGCAATCACAATCGCGTCAGGTTGGGTCGACTGTCCAGGAGAGCTTGACCGACAAGGTTGCTTCGCCGGCCGTCTTGACGAAATAGGCCTCCAGCGCCGTGTTGAAGCTCAGGCCGAATTCCAGTTCCATCGCCGCGGGCGCGGGCCGCTCACTTGCCACTTGCAGCGCCTGCAACGTAGTCGCCGCCTGCGCCGCCACCTTCTCGACCACGGCGAAGGCCAGCTCCATCTGTGCGTTCGTCACCTCGCGTAGCTTGTCGGTCGATCCGCGGGTCGCGGTTTCCTGCCCGACGCCTTTCTTCGTCGGATCGATTTCGACGAGGAAGACCGGTGTGGGGGAAGTTGGGGATTGCTCCATTGTGCGTTCCTTTGCCTGCGTGATTCGGTTACGCCAATGGCAACATTGTAACACAGACAGGATCAACGCGGTTCATTCATCTCGATGGGCAGAACTTATGCCCGCCACGTCTATCGCTCCCTGCTGCGCCGCGCTGACCAGCGGCAGGATCGCACAGCCGGTCACCGCGCCGTAGAGCACGCCCGGCGTCCACGCCTGGAGCGAGCGGGCCAGGCCGCGCAGCCGTGCGGTGGTCTGCTGGCGCCAGGTGCTTTCGTTCATGGGAGATCCTCCAAAGCCATCACGCCGCAAAGGGATTGAGCATAGTTACGCCGCCGCGCCCACTCAATCAGCATCTCAGCGACAGAGAAGGTAATGTTTTTCATACGGGTGCAGTGTACACAAAGTTCGTGTGCAATTCAATCTGCCTGTGTGCACCGAGTGTACTTCAGGCTCGGAGCAGAAAACGCCCTCGGCGCGACAGCGACATAGGGTTGCAAGCGTGCGCCACGCCGGGGACGTAACGGCTTGGCGGTCACGTTGCGACCTCAAGCGTGTGTCGGCGTGTAGAATTCGTATGGTATGATGATTGCCAACGCAAGCATACGCGGAGATATTCTGACTTGCATTGTAGTCGTTGCCGTCCGCGGCGCACATCAAGAATTTGGACGTCAGGGACAGACCAGGAGGGTAACCATGCATAGTGTAGCTCAAACGGAGGACACAGTGACGTTACGCGTGCCTCATCATGTGCAAGTCATGCTCAACCGTACAGCCGAGGAGCTTGGGCGTGATCTGCGGTTGTACAGCGCACTGATGTTATTCCAGTTGGGGAAGTTGTCAGCCGGCGCGGCTGCAGAGCTCGCAGGTGTGCCAAAGGTGATCTTTTTGGATCTTTGCGCACAATACAATCTTCCGATTTCACAGATTACGCCAGATGAGCTAACTGCTGAGGTCGGATGAGTGCTGATCTTCCATTAGTGTGCGACACATCGCTCTTGCTGTATTTGGGACGCATCCAGCACTTACACCTGCTTCCACTGATGTATCGCACTATTCTTATTCCTGAACCTGTCGTATTTGAGTTGGATGTTGGCCGTTCATTGCAGTCCAATGTTGTCGATCCACGCGAGTTGGGGTTTGCCATTATCAAAGCGGCGTCACAGGTGGATATCGAGCGCTTGCCTTCTAACCGGCTCGGCGCAGGAGAGCGCTCTGTTATTGCGCTTGCCCGTGAGATAGGCGCGGTCGTTGCAGGTCTCGATGACCGACAAGCACGCCTATTTGCCATCAGCCTCGGTCTGACAGTAAAAGGTGTTGTGGGCTTAGTTGTGGATGCAAAACGCGCTGGGCTGATTCCCAGCGCCGCCGATTTGCTGGAGTCTCTCCGCCAGACAGGATTTCGACTCGACCAGCAACTTCTTGCGACTGCGCTTGTGCTGGCAGGATCATGATGCATTTGGCGCCCCAGTCCTCTGTCCGTCCGGGGACACAGCAACACTTGGGACGCATCCGCCGGCAACCGTATGAGGCCACGGTTTTGCCGCGCCCGCCAATTGGTGGTATCTTAAGGCCGCTTCACACCGCTGAAGCCCCCCGTCATATTTTGAGTGGAAGGGACGCCGCCTGCGTGGCGGCATGCCCTCCGTTTGCGTGATATCTTGTGGTTGGAAGGGAAAAAGATGTCCAGGTTCTTCTCAAATCGCTACGCCAGGGTTGCTACACTAGTTCTCGTTTTGTTGACATTGCTGGCCATCGCCCCGGCCGCTACCGCCACCGCGTCCCCCCCCGCACAGGATGGAGCCACCGGCGGGTTTTTGGTGTTTGGGGGCACGGTGGTTGGCGCCCCGCGCGTCAACGTGCGCGACGCGCCCAGCACGCGCGGCGATATCCTCGGCAAGATTCCGGCGCGCGAACGCGTCGCCGTCGTCGGGCGCAGCGGCAGTTGGTATTTGATTCGCTATCCAGCCGCGCCTGTGGGTCTGGCCTGGATCAGCGCCAACTATGTGCAGCTTGATGGTCAGCGCCCGCCCGTGGCCACGCAGCCCACGCCGGCGCCGGTGCAACGGCCTGCTCCACCAGCCGCGCCCCAGCCGGTGACGCCGCCGCAACCGGCAATCCCTACGTTGCCAGATATTCAGGTTGAGCCGCCGTCATTCGTCGATTTTAACAACGGCGTCTTCCGCTGGCAGTGGTACGGCGACCAGGGGCAACTGAACGGCGTCGACTGGTACACCGATATTCTGCTCTTCTTCAAGGGCGAGGGCGCACCCTATCGCACCTTTGTGGCCGAACCGAGCCAGGTGCAGCAAGATGGCCCCTTCTCGGCGTGGGGTGCGGCGCCATTCCAGGTTCAATGCAATACAGAGGCAGTTGCTCGCATCGCGGTGCGCGCCAACGGGCAATTTATCGGCTGGGTGTCCGGTCCCAGCGCCCCGATCGACGTGGGGCCAAAGTGCAGCACAGGCGGTGGCGGCGGCGGTAATGGCGGCTCGTCGGGCGGCGGTGGCGGCGGCGATCATGGCGGTGGCGGTGATGATGTGATCGCTCCCCCGCCTGATCTTATAGACTGTGAAAATCCTGACTGGGTAGGGCGCCCTGAATGTCCGTCGATCTAGAGTGAATAGATTGACTGACAATCGATCAAGCCGACCTACTATAGATTGCAAGGAGAGGCGAGCCATTTGGCTCGCCTCTCCTTTTGGAAATTCAGCACTTCACGAAACTCACACAGAGGCGCCAAGAGCACAAAGGGCGCCATCTTCAACTTTGCACCTTGGCGTCTCCGTGTGAGGCGAAATCGTGAACTACTAAAATTGGCTATTCGCACGTCGAAGGCTGTTTTCACATCAGACGCCATGCCTTTTCGGCGCCAATAACGATGAAATCGCTTTTCTCTGCGCGCCGCTGCATTTCAGCGTCTCAGCGTCAAAGCGATTTTCACAGCGGAATTCGGTTATTCCGTCTGTTCCGCCAACCCGATGCGCACGGCGTAGAGCGTCAATTGGTTGCGGTTGTCGAAGCCCAGTTTTTGCTGGAGATGCTGGACGTGGGTGCGCACAGTGCTCTCTCCCACCACCAATTGTTCGGCGATCTCATGGTTGGTGGCGCCGACGCCGATCAGACGGAGAATGGTGCGTTCGCGCTCCGTCAACGCTTCCGGCAACACATAGCCCTCTGCCACGCGGTGCACCAACGCGCCCGCCATGCGCGGCGTGACGGTGCGGATCCCCTGCGCCACCTGGCGGACGGCCTCGATCAGGTCGCGGCGCTGGCTGTCCTTGATCAGATAGCCGGTGGCCCCCGCCTGCAGCGCGGCCAGGAAGACTGTCTCGTCGGTGGCGCTGGTCAGCGCCAGGATATGCACATGCGGCGCCTGCTCCTTGATCGCCGTGATCGCTGCGATCCCGCTCTGGGCCGGCAGGAAAATGTCCATGACGACCACATCGGGCTGGCAACGCAACACCTCTTGCACCGCGGACAACCCATCGCCGGCTTGTCCGACGACGCAAAAATCCGCCTCATTTTCGAGCGCGGCAACGATCGCATCGCGCACGATGGGATGATCCTCGACGACGACCACACGAATCGTCGGGGGCTGCTGAGGATCTGGCTGAAAAACATCACTCATGATCTCACCTCCACCGCCGGCGCGTCGCCAGCCACGGCCGCGCGGTGCGTATAGCCGGCGCCCGGCACGCGCACGCTGATTTCTGCGCCACCGCTTGGAAGCGTCCTCACGTGTAGCGCACCACCGATCTGAGCCGCGCGCTCCGCCATGCTGCGCAGACCAAAACCGTGTGAGGCGCCGGGGTGGGGCATCAGGCCAACGCCGTCGTCAGCCACGCTCAGCTCGAATCCGTCGCCGTCGGCATGAAGGCTGACGATCACATGCTGCGCCGCCGCATGTTTCAGCGAATTGTTGAGCGCTTCGATGGCGATCCAATAGAGGTGATGGGCGCTTGCTGCCGGAAAGTCCAGCCCCTTTTCGATCTGCAAGTGGGCATCGATGCCCGCGCGCTGCTCGACCGCTTCCAGACGCACTTGCAAGGCTTCGGCCAATGACATCGCGTCGGGCGTAGCCAATCGCAACTCGTAGAGCAGCAGGCGGATCTCGCGCAGCGCTTGATGTGCCGCGACCCCGATCTTGCCGACCAATGGCTCCACACCGTCGATGCGCCCGCGTTGCAAACGGTCGGCCACGGTGTCGGCGCCCAACGTCAGCGCGTAGAGCGACTGCGTGACCGAGTCGTGCAGGTCGCGTGCGATGCGTTGTCGCTCCTCTTGCACAAGCGCCTGGTCATGCACCTCGCGCAGGCGAACGTTTTCGGTTAGGACGGCCAGTTGGTCGCCCAGTGCGCGAAAGAGCGCGATCTCCTCGACGCTCAAGGAGGGCGGTTCACGCCAGTAAACGCCCAGCACGCCCACCGGAGTGCCCATGCGAAAGATCGATGTCAGCACACAGGACGACATCCCCGCTACGCGAATCGCATCGGGAATGTCGGCGACGCCAGGCAACTGAAGAATGGTGCGTGGGATGGGGTCGCTCAACAGCCAGCGCGTGTCTTGCTGCACCAGGCGCTCGATCTGGACATCGGTGAGGCCATGTTGTACCGCCAACTCAAAACGCTGCATCGCCGGCAGATAGTTGAGCAGAAAGCCGGCGTCGGCGTGGAGTGCATCCTTGATCGTTTCGAGCGTGAGACGGCGCACGGCCTCCAGATCCAGCGACTTGCCGCCGAGTAGGATGATTTCATAGAGTGCGGAAAGGTGGCTGCTGAGGCCGGCAATGTGGTCGGCGAGCGACTCTTGCATGTGCCGCAACTTTGACTCGACGCGCTGACGCTCCTCGATTTCGCTGCGCAAATGGGCGACTGTCTGTTCCAGCTCCGCTGTGCGCGCGGCGACGCGGACTTCGAGCGCACTGTTCAGTTGGACGAGACGATCCTGCAACACGCGGTAGGCGGTCACGTCGTGGAGCATCAGGATGTGTCCGATCGGTTGACCGCGTGTGGTCAATATCGAAGAGGTGATTGCGAGCGATTTGCCGCCACTCTGGAGCTCCTCTTTGCCCGCGGCGCCCAGCGCAGTGGAAAATGTTGCGCCCCAGGGCGCAGGCAGGGCAGACGCCAGCATCCCGATCAGCGTCGCCTCACCGGCTGCCAGCAACTGCTGTGCCGTAGGATTGACCGCCACGATCATCTGGCGCGCGTTGACGACGACAACGCCGTCGCCTAAATTGGCGAAAAGCGCATCCTGGGCAATGGGGGCGAGGTCTAGAAATTGGAAGCCAAAAATTGCCCAGGCCATCAAGACGCCGCTGATGCCAAAGCTCAACGGCGTAAAGTCGAAGTTCTGCCACGGCCCTGCCCCGACATAGTAGATTACGTTCGTGAGGATGGGGATCAGCACTGCCAGGCTCATGATCATCCCTTGCCTGCGGTAGATGGTTGGGGCGCGCCGCGCATTGAAGATGATGATCGCGGCGCCTGCCAACAAGAGGCCATAGCTGTACACCGATATGAGCGACTGCAGGGGAGCATGGGTGAAGACGACGCTGGCGGTGGGAGCGTCTGTACTCACATCGATGCTGGCCCAGTAAAGGCGATGCCAGTCGTTGCTGAGCGCCAATAGGAACTCCACAACGACCACGCTCCACAGCAAGATCAACCAGCGCCGCGTCAGCCAGCGGTCGCGGTGAGCATAGCGCAGCGCAAACAGAAACACCAGCAATGCCGCACTCGATCCGCCGAGCACGTAAAGCTTGCTGGCGAACAGCTTGGCAGGCAGAGCGTGCGCCGAAATCATATATTCGATGGCGCTCACCAGAGAGGCCCACGCTACGGCGGCCATCAAAAGGGTGAATTCAGTGGCGCCGGCGACTGTTCGGCGGCGCCACGCATACCGCGCCAGACTCATACAGATCACTGCTGCCGCCACCGAAAAAAGAGCGAAAGGCAGATGCTCTATGACGAACATGGTCGTAGGATCCTGAGAGAAGATAGGGTGTTATGCTGCACGCTTGCATCATACAATGAGCGTCCGATTGCGCCAATTGGTCGCAAATACGCACGCTTGCGCCAACCACCGCCGTCGGGCTACCAGCCCGCCCTCCGCAAAAAATGCTCCCGTAGACATAGCCCAATTCATTCGACGCAATGCTGCGCCAGCATCCGGCAAATGTCGCATACGCGCTGGCAAGGCTCCTGTTAGGCTGAAGGGCGTATCCTGATTATCACAAAGGGCGCTTCTATGTCTGCAATTCTTCTCCCAACTCGTACTGCACTTGTGATCGCACCCGCTAGCATCTGGCGCGACGCGCTCGTGTCATTGGTGCGCGCTCAGCCGCATCTGTGCATCAGCGCCGTGTTGGATAACTTCGAGGCTGCCCGCACCGCGCTCGAACGGCAAGCGGTCGATGTAGTGATCGCCGAGAACGGCCTGGACGAAACCACGCTGCTCAACTTTGTGGCCTGGCTCCACGCGACGCACGTCGCGGCGCGCTGCGTCGTCGCCGTCGACACGCAGCTTCAGCAGGCGCGCTGTCGCGCGGCCGGCGCGCACGCCACCTTGCTCAAGGGTTGTCTGGACGACGCGTTATTGCGCCGCGCCGTGGCTGTATAACCGCATAGTTCGCCCATGCAAGCGAGGCTGCACACCCAAAATGCAGCCCCGCATCGGGTCTGTTTTGAAGTCTGTTCTTGTCACTTTGCAGTGTATTCATCAAGAAACTCTCTAAAAGGAGGCGCCTTATGCCACGGCTTGACGGATTTAGAAGTAGCGCTGGACGCTGGGCCCCTTTGGGGCTGATCCCCAGCATGTTGTTGATTGTATGCCTTTTCACGTTCGGCTGGTCTGCGCTGCCGGCGCAGGCGGAGGGAATCATTATCCAGGTGCCGGATGATTACGGCACGATTCAGGCCGCGATCGACGCTGCGCGTGATGGCGACGAAATCCGCGTCGTAAGTGATAGTTACGACGAGCGGCTGGTCATCACCAAAAGTATTCAACTGACCGGCGGCTGGAATATATCCTTTACCGAACAGACAAAAATCATCTCCACCGTGGATGCCGGCCAAAATGGGCGTGCACTTACCGTTTATGCCGATAGCATTGCGCCGTCGGTGGTCATCAGCAACTTCCGCTTTGTCAACGGCGACGCCACCGGGTTGGGCGGGGTGGTGGCGCCCACGCTGCCTGCCACACCGCGCCAATTGCGACGGGCGCGCAGGGTATCGATGTGGAGTCAGCGGCAACACGCATAGCAGAGCTGCGTGCAATATTGAGCAACCCGGCGGTGCAGGGAGGTCTCCCCAACGCACCGGCTGCCCTGGAAGAGGCGTTGACGCGCATTGACGGGCTGACGGCCGAAGCGCAGGCTGAACTTGCGGCGCTGACGCTGGTTCAGCCTGCGTCGGCCGCTTCGCCACCCGCGGATGAGATCGATTGCGGCGGCGGCGCCTTCGTGCGCGGCGCCGCGCTGCACTTGATGACGGTGCTGTTAAGCGATAACGTAGCCAGCCGAACAGGGTCAGGAGCAGGCGGTGCGATCTGTGTGGTGAATGCGCCGGCGGATGGCCTGATCCTCGAACACGTGTCGATAAGTCGCAGCGTAGCAAGCGAGCGCGCAGATGGCTTTGGAGGCGGCCTCTATTTCGACGGTTCCGCCGCACCAGTTGCACGGTCGTTGCAGATGAACGATATCGTCATGCGCAGCAACCGTGCCAGCCTTCTCGGCAAAGGCTATGGTGGCGGCGCATTCGTCACCGGCGCACCGGCGGCCGGGCTTCAGTTGGCCGTCTTTGCCAATAACGTCGCCACACTCAACGGACTGCTTGGCCGCGGCGGTGGCCTGTATCTGATCGACAGCAGCGATGTACACGTAGAAGTCGGGATTTTCGAACTGAACACCGCGGCGCTGACGCAGTTTCCCACCGACCCACTGGAGTGGGTGATTGCTGAAGGCGGTGGGCTCTATGCTAACCACGCGCCACGATTGTGGATCAGCAATGCGGAGGATCAGCCCGATCTGCGCTCGATCTTTGTGGGCAACATCGCCGCTTTCAATGGGCTTGGCCACGGTGGCGGGATTTTCGGTGAAAATATAGACGGCATTCGGATCGAGCAGAGCGACTTTCTGAGTAACTGGGGCATGGTCTACACCGGCGAGCAAGGTGATCTGGCTGGCGGTGGCGGCGTGCATTTGAAAGCGGCAGAGGATGTCCGCGTGGTTGGAAACAGCTTTCGCAACAACGTGGTCGGCGTCTTCAACCTTACGCAACTCGAGCTCTTCGGCGGCGCGCTCGATCTCAGTTCAACCAACAACGTCGCCATCATCGACAACAGTTTCGAGAGCAATGCTGGCGGTGCGACCTCTGCGGGTGGACATACGCACGGTGGTGCAGCCGCCATTGGCTATACCGATGTCATCACCATTTCCGACAACACCTTTGTGGACAACACGGCCGATCTTGGGCTGGCAGGCGGGCTGGGCGGAGCATTGTATCTACAGTTGACCAATGATACGCTGATTCAGGCCAACACTTTCGTGCGCAATCGAGGCGGTGCAGGCGCTGGGATCGGCGGTGCGTTGGTCGTCGAGGGGGGCAGCGTCGGCGTCAGTAACTCCCTGATGGCGCACGGCGCCAGCGGCAATCTCAATACGCGCGTCACCGTGAGCGGCAATCTCTTCCGCGACAATCGTGCGGCTACAAATCTTGACGGCGAGCAGGCGCTGCTGGGCGGTGCAGTTGCCATCAACAGCACCAATGGATTGACCGTGCGCAACAACGTCATGTCAGGCAATGCGGCCGCGGTGGGTGGGGCGATGGCGCTCTTTGGCTGGAACGATCAACAAACCCCTCACGATATTGTGCTCGATACACAGATCATCAACAACACGCTTGTTAATAACGTGGGCAACAACGGTCTGTATCTAGAAATGTGGAAGACGCCCATCACCCTGACAAATAATATCGTCATCAGTCATACCGTAGGCATTTTCGCCAACACCAATCAAGCAAGCGGGGGGATGACGGCCGAGGTGAGCTACACGGTCTACAACAACAACGCGACCGACAGCCAGGCTGCGCCGGAGAGCACGCTGATCGAGCGCAATGCAATTACCTCGCCGGTCGAATTTGTCAATTTCTGGGGAGGCGACTACCACCTCCAAGTCACCTCGCCGGCGCGCAATGGGGGTGATCCGGCAGGTGCGCCGCCGGCGCCGCCGATTGATATCGAAGGGACGCCGCGGCCATTTGGCCCGCGTGTGGACATCGGCGCGTATGAATGGCATGGGCCACAGATGTTTTTGCCGCAGATCGACAAGAATGCCTGTTCTGCCGGGCGCGCCGCCGGCTGGGCTGTGGGGATAGCGCGGGCCGATGGCGCGCTCCTTTTACACACTGCCGACAGCGGCGCAACTTGGACTACACAGGGGGCAGCCAGCGATCGACAACGTATCCTCAACGGCGTCAGCGCAGTGGATGCCGACCACGCCTGGGTGACGGGGATGAAGGCACAATTTTACACACACACGATGGCGGTCGCACTTGGCAGCGCCAATCGCCGCCGCCCGAACTGCCCGCCGGCTATTCAGTGAATTTTGTCGCCGCCGCCAATCGTGACGTTGCATGGGCGACGGCGGTCCCACCCGTGAAGAACGGTTTGCCCAGCTATATTCTGCATACTGCGGACGGCGGTGCAACCTGGCGCGTTCAGTATGCGGCTACCATAGCGCCGGGCTTTCTAAACTGGATCGCGGCGGCAAACGAGAAGGTAGCCTATGCGACGGGAGGCGTTACCGAGGGCGTAGGCGAGTCTGCTGTCAGCCTGGAAGATGGCCGCATCTTTCGGACTATGGATGGTGGCGCACACTGGGAACAGACGCCGAATCCTGGCCGGCCGGTGATTTCGATCCATCCTGTCAGTGAGTATGAAGCCTGGGCGGTCGGCAAAGAATCATCTATCTTGCGCACTTACGATGCAGGCGCCACCTGGCAAGACCTGTCGATTGGCATGGGGATGGACATCAATGCCGTGTTCACCTTCGATGGCCGTGAAGTGTGGCTGGTTGGCGATGAGGCGTTTATTAACCACACGGCCAACGGGCAGGCCGCGCCCAATGCCGTCGTCTGGGAAAATCAGCAGCCGCCTGATGACATGGAAGGCAACCCATGGTTTATGGATGTCAGCTTTGTAACCAGCCAGGAAGGCTGGATCACCGGCATTGCCACGCGGGGCGTGCAGGACGGCGTCATTCTGCACACCACGGACGGCGGCGCAACCTGGCGCGTTCAGCCGCATCCAGCGCAAGGGGATCTCTGGCATCTGTCGATGGTGTGCGGCAGGTGAAAGAACGCATTGTGTGAACCGAATCGCTTACAGATGCGTCTTCTAGAGAAGAATAACGTAATCTGAAGATAGACTCGTCCTGCCCGCTATTATTTCACAGACAGTTCGATCTGCTCCAAATGTTCAGGAGGAATGCATGAAACACTTTTCGATCTTATTCCGCTTGACCCTGCTGCTTGCGCTGATTTTATCGGCGCTGGCGCCAGCGATCCAGCCTCTGCACGCGCAGGACGCCACACCCGTCGCAGCGGACGAAGTCCCCGCACAGCTCGCACCCGCCACGTTGACGCTCGACGCCGACGGCGTGGCGCAGGCGACAGGATCGCTTGACCCGCAGGGCATGATGAGCTACGTCATCGAGATCGACGAAGGCGCATCCGTGCAGGCGCTCATCACGCCGGACGATGCCACCTTCGTGCTCACGGTCGTCGGCGCGGACGGGATGCCGCTGCAGACCGACCATGCCGGCGCCAGCAACTTCGACCAGACGATGCCCACCAGCCAGGAATATACCTTCAAGGTGATCAACGTAAGCGATGCGGCGCAGGACTATGCATTTGCCGTCAGCGTGACGCCACCTGCGATGCCTGCTGACGACGCGGGCGCAAAAGGCGCTGAGCGTGACGCTGGCGTGGTCGTGCCGCTGCATGGTGTGGTCGTCGTGCCGCTGACAAGCAACCCGACCACCGGCTACGCCTGGCAGGTGACGCTGAGCGCCGAGAACGTGCTGGCGCCACGTGATGACAGTAATTTTATCGCGGGCAACACCGACCGTGTAGGCGCGCCGGGCGTCGAGGTCTTTACGTTTGACGCGGTCGGCGCCGGTGAGGTTGTTGTAACCTTCTCCTATCGCCAACCCTGGGATGAGCAGACGCCGCCCGAACAGGTGGTCGCGCTGCCCTTTGTCGTGAAGAGCGACGATGCTAGCGTGGCAATGGACGCTATACCGGCGGTGGCAGGCGCGGCAACCATTACCGAAAGCGACGACGGTGCGACCATACAGGTCGCGGCCGGCGGGCAGGTGGATATCGAGCTGCCCGGCAACCCCACCACCGGCTACATCTGGCAGGTCACGGCCAACGACGAGTCCATCCTGCTGCCCACGAGTTACACTTTTACGCCGGATACGGACGCCGCGGGCGCGGGCGGTGTGGAGAAATTTTCTTTCCACGTCCTGGCGCCGGGCGCAGTGGCTTTGGAGCTTGTCAACAGCCGCCCCTGGGAAACCGACGCGCCGCCCGAACAGAGTTTTGTGGTGACGATTGATGCCGTGGCGGACTGGACGGCGGACAACGCTATGATCACTGTGGTCAACAGCGATGACCGCGCAACGGTCACGCTCTTGCCCGGTAACGTGCTGCTGGTGGCGCTCGCCGGCGCGGCTGACGGCGCCTGGCAGCTTGTGCAGGGGGATGCGATGGTCGTGCAGCCGCTGGGTGAGTGGCAACAGACGCCCGACGCTGACGACGCTGCGCAGGCCGTCTTCCAGCGCGGCTTCCTGGGCGTCGCGCCCGGCGCGGTCGATCTCGAATTTGCGTTCGTGAATGCGGATGGCAGCGCGGCCGCCGAAAGCTTTGCGCTGACCGTCGACGCGCCGGCGTTGGAGCCGGGCGGCAGCGGCGCGGTGAATGTGAATCAGAATGATGCCGGCGGCGAGTTTGCGCTCGTCACGGGCGACACGCTGGTTGTGCGGCTGGCTTCCAACCCAACCACCGGCTACGACTGGCGCGTGGTGAGCACGAACGCTGCGCTGCTGCCGGCTGCCGGCGAGCCCGTCTATGCCGTCAGCAGCGACCTCACCGCGCGGGTGGGGTCGCCACCTTCCGCTTCCTGGCCAAAGCTGCCGGCGAAGCAACCGTGCAGATCGGTGAATTCGCCCCTGGCGCGGACGATCCTGACACGACGCTTGACTTCAACGTCACGATCGTCGAACCGGCGCCCCTGACCGGAGACACGGTTACGGCAAAAGCGGATGATACGGGCAAACCCATCGACGTGGCCGCTGGCGACTGGCTGGCGGTCGAGCTGGAAAGCAATCCCTCGACCGGCTATCTGTGGCTGGTTACGGCCAACGACGGCGCGGTGCTGCGTCTGCTGCCGGAGAGTGGCTTCGAGGCAACCGGCGATGCGCCCGGCGCCGGCGGGACGCAACGCTTTGTCTTCCGCGCGTTGGCGCCAGGGGAAGTCGAACTGGGCATCGGCCTTTTCCCGCCCGGCGAAGAGTTGCCGGAGCAGATCTTCGACCTGGTCGTAACGGTGCAATAGAGAAATGGGGGGCAGCATTATGCATCGGGGATGGGGCTGGCAGCGCCGGATCGAACAGAAGGTTGCCATCCCATCCCCGATGTGTCACCATAGAGAGCTGAAAGAGCCACAATTCTGAAGCTTGGAAAGAAGGAGATATAAATCATGACAGACTTATCACAGGCTATTCTCAGTCAACCTTACGCCATTGAGTATTACTACACGGCAAAATGGGGACACGCCGAGGAATTCATCGAACTGTTCAAGAAGAATCATTTGCCGGTGTTGCTGAAGCAAGTAGAGAGCGGGCGCTTCCTGTCCGTGAGCTGCACGCGGCCGCGATATCACACCACTGAGGATGGGCGCTGGGATTTCCGCGTGACGATCGTCTTCAAGAATGTGGTGGCGGCGCACGAGCCGGCTGCAGGTGAGGCGGCGATCAAGCAGACGCTCTATCCTGACCAGGAAACTTTCCGCCGCGAGGAGCAGCATCGCTTTGAGATTCTGCTGGCGCACTGGGATCTGCCAATCGTGGACGAACCGCTTGGCGGCTGATGGCCGGACCAACCGCCCGGCTCTGCATGAAGCCAACTTTTCTCTGCGCGGCGCAGGCTCACCGCGTCTCAGCGTCAAAGCTACGTTCAGGTCAGATGTGACGCGTTCAGGGCTTCACGCCGCGAGCGCGCCGGCTGCGCGACAACTCACGGGTATTGTCCCACAAAATGTAGAGCGCCAGCGCCAGGATCACGGCGCCGGCCACCCACCAGAAGAACTCGTAGAGCAGCACCAACGTCCCGGCAATGGCGAGCGCCGTCGCCAGGCTGCCCACCAACCGCGTAAAGGTGCCGCGCACGCTTGCTTCGATAAAGGCAAAGAGCGCCAGGATCGAGACCAGCCAGATCGTCAGAAAGCGTGGATTGAAGTAGAAGAGCAGTACAAATGCCACGAGTAGCACGGTGACGCTGATCGCCGCCCACAATTCTGCCACCTGGCTGCCGTGTGTGGATTCCAACGCCGCCGGCGTGTGGGCGCGGCGAATGTGTGCACGCAAGGGGCTGCCTTCGCCGCGCAGCAGGTGATCCTCATAACGGTTGAGACTCTCCAGCAATGCATTGTCGGCGGTGATCTCCGCCTGCATGGCGGCAATTTCGGCGGAAAGGCTGTCGATCTCGTGACTCGTCTGCTGATAGAGCGCGCTCAGGTGGGGCTGGTTGCGGATCGACGTCGCTTGCAGGTCGAGGCCGCGCAGCGCTGCCGTCTTCTCCTCCACTTGGATGTGCAACAGCGTGCGCCGGTCGCCGATCTCGTGGCGGCGGCGGCGTGCGATATCCACCATCTCCGCGGCTGGGGGCACCTTGTCCAGCCCCGCCCACCCCACGGGATCATACCAGGCGCGACGCACTGTGCCGTCACGATTGAACATCGGCCCGGCTGGGGCGTCCTCACCCGCAAAAGGATCTTGCGTGTACAGCCCCCACAGCCCGCGGTAGGTGCTCACCCACCCCACGGACTCGCTGATCAACAACGGGTCGCTCCACGTCGCTTCCTGGTCAGGCCCGATCGCCAGCCCGTCACCGCGTGCGTAATCCACAAAGGGAATCGCTAACGTTGGCTCGTCGGCTTCTCCTTCCAGCGGCGCGCCGTCGGCCTCCGTCTCGCGCATCAGCCGCTTCCAGCCCAGTTGCACGCCGCAGCGCCCGCGTGACCGGCGTCAGGGCGTTGAGTTCGATCTTGGTAAGGTATTCGCCGGCGTTGAAGTAGGCGGCATGGGCGCCGGCGCCGGCGTAGATCACCGGATGTTTGCCCACTTTTTTGCACTTCGGGGTCGCGCCAGTGACGGCGCAGATCGTCCCCAAATAATCGTGCGAGGCATAGGCCACCCACTCCGGTTGCAGCGCGCCGAAGGCATCAGGCGCCAGATAGATGCAGATCATCTCCCAATCCGCTTCATGGTCGTTGGCGCCGGAGAAGCGCGAACGCCAGTTATTGTAGAGGTAAAAGAACCAGTATTGCAGAACAGTCCAGCCGCTCTCTTCGCAGACGCGGCCGTGATAAACATAGCGACGGTCGTGCTGCCGCAATGTGCGATAGCCCATCGACGCCGCGGTGGCCGCGTCGCCAGGTACACGCCCGCGCGCCAGCAGCGCGACGCGAAAGAGTGCATCCACGGCGCGCGAGGTATAGCCGGCGCGCCAGTCGCCCCTTGCCGACATCAAAGTCCGTTACGGCCTGCACGCCCTCACGACGCTGACGCAGGGCCTGGACGGCCATTTCCGCCGCGCTCAGCGGCTCCGTGAACTTGAGAAAGCGCACGGCGCCATAGCTATCTTCATAGGGTTCGGCCAGCGTGGTGGGCGTCAATTGGCTGGCGGGCGTGATCTCCTGGGGCGGTTCGCCGGATCGTTTGATCCAGAGGCTGCTGGTGCGGATGTACGTCTCAGCATCCATCGGGAAGAATTCTTCCCCGCGTGTAAAGCGAATGATCGGCTCGTATTGGCGCAGAAGGGTGAGCTGCTGTGCTTCGTCCATGCGATGATTTGCCCGTTATCCGTGTTGGCCAGGATGTATGTCGTCGGGCTTCCGACCGAGCAACAGCCGCCCTTCTGGCGAATTCATAAAGACAATCACCAGAATCGCACCCAGCATATAGACGAAGAGCAGCGGACGCTCGGCGAGACGCTGGTTGCGGTCGGAGAGGTAGACTTGCAGCGCCACCAGCAGGATGAGCGATTCGGCGATCATCGCCATGTGCCAGCCCGGGCGCGGTCGCGCCAGGCAAACGACCAGACACAGCAGGATGAGCAGAGCAAAGGGGAGCAGCACCGCAGCCTGCGTGAACTCCACCAACACTGCTGCGGGCGGATCGTCGAGAATGCTCGCCATTTCCCAGTCGATGACGGCAAAGAGGTAGATGGACGAGCCGAGAAAGACCAGCACCTGCACCAACAGGATGGCAAGCGTAATCCAGGGTGACCAGCGATATTGCTGGTTGCTGCGCCGGATAAAGCTAGGGAGTGGAATCTGTTGGGGTGCAAGTGGCTCGTTCATCTTATTCAACTCAGACAGAGCGCCAATTCTTCCCGCGACGTGTTGCCGCCGCTCAGGATCAGGGCGACGCGCTTTCCAGCCAGTTGCTCACGCATCGCCAGCGCCGCGGCCAGCGGCGCGGCGCCGGCCAATTCGGCCAGCGTCTTGGCCTGCTCCAAATAGATGCGCACCGCCTGCATCATCTGCTCGTCGTCGACAAGCACGAAATCGTCGAGCAGGCGACCCATGATTGCCTGTGGCATCAGGAAGGGGGCGCCTGTGGCGAGACCCGCAGCGCGCGTCGCGATCGGCGCGGTGCGCGCGTCACGCGCCTGCCAGCTCAGGAAGCCGGCCGGCGCGCCCGTCGCGGCCACGCCGATCACCTGGATGTGCGGGTTCACTGTCTTCGCCACGAGGCAGGCGCCGGCGCAGCCGCTGCCGCCGCCGACTGGCGCAAAGATTACATCGATAGCGGGCTGCGTCTCCAGGATTTCGAGCGTGTGGGTGGCGACGCCTGCAATCAGCAGTGGCTCATCCCCCGATGAGACAAAGCGCAATCCCTGTTCCTCCTCTAACGTCAGGCAATGCAGCTTGCTCGCCTCGAAATCGGCGCCGTAAAAGACGACCTCGGCGCCGTATGCCCGCATCGCATTGACCTTCACCGCGCTGGCATTATCCGGCACGACAATGACCGCGCGCACGCCGAAAAGCTGCGCGGCGTACGCCACGGATTGGCCGTGGTTGCCGGTGGAGGCGGTGACTACGCCGCGCTGACGCTCCTCCGGCGCCAGATGCGCCATAAAGTTGATGCCGCCGCGCACCTTGAACGCCCCGATCGGCTGGTAGTTTTCGTGCTTGACAAAGACGGTGGCGCCGAGCAATGTATCCAATTGTGGGTAGTGGTGCAGCGGCGTGGGCGGCAGATAGGGCGCAATCACCCGGCGCGCCAGCAAGACATCCTGAAACGTGGGCAGCGGCTTCGACACGAACGATCCTTTCTATGCTAGACCGCGGATGGTGCGGGGTAGACGGATTCCCGCGGATAAATCCAAGAATCTGTGGAAATCCGTCTACTCTGTCAAATGTGTGGTCTATGGTTTCCTTGAGCTGCGCGTCAGTTGATCGACTACGCCTTGTCTGCGGCGCGGGCCATTTGGCGGTAGGCGATGGCCATGGCGCCGAGTGCGGTGATGGCGGCAATGGCCACTTTGGTCAGGTCGAAGATCGGCTGGACGCGCACGCCCTGCGTATCGATCGACACCACGGCGACCGGGCGTCCCAGCGCATAGCCGCCGCCCCCACCGCCGCCGCCGCTGCCCTCCTCCTCATTGCCTTCGCCACTGCCAAAGCCGACGCCCATGCCGACCGTCAGCTCCGACACGACGATCACGGTGGCGTCGCCCTGCGTCAACGGTGCGCCAAACACGGCATCCGTGCGCGCTACGTCGAACATGCGCTCGATCAACTGCCCGGCTTCGTCAATGGCGCGCACCGGTTTGCCAAAGAGCGGCTTATCATTACTTTCACTCATCTGAACCTTCCTTCCGCTTTTGCCCGCAGAGGACAATTATCCAAATGCTTGCGATGGCCAGCCCGAATTGCGCCAGCCGCGTCATGTCCAGCACGCGATGGATTGCCGTGTGCCCGCGGCGCTGCACATGAATGGCGAGTGGCGTATTCCACACAAACCCGCCGCCGGGCCAGCGCACTCGCACGACAAGCGATTCACCCGTGAGTGTGTAAAAGCCGGCAATCTGTGGCGTCCCGGTTTGGCGTCGAATTGAAAACCATTGCATAGAGGAAGCATACTACATCATTTATTTCCTGACTATCATGATTAAAGCCACGAGAACGCTCCTCTCAAGGAGAAATACGCGCCGATTGTGACATGCCTGTTTCTGGGGTACAATAACGCCAATTCTTCGTGCATTTCTTCACAAAAAGGAGCGCTCCCCATGAAAGAAATGACTGTGATAGAGGCCAAACGGTTTGGCGTCATCACCTGTCGGACAACTGCCACTCTGATGTCCGTCGCGTGCACTATGCAAGAGAACAATATCAGCGCACTCGTCGTCGTGGACGGCGAAGGTTATCTGGCCGGCGTCATCACCCGCACGGATCTGGTGCGCGCCGGTTACGAGCAACCAGAGTGGCAGCAGCAACCTGTGCGCGCCTACATGAACGGTGACGTCGTGACCGTCAACCTGGATGACCGGCTGGAAAAGGTAATGGCGCTGCTGATCGAGCGACACATTCATCGCGTCGTCGCGGTCAAACCCTTCGGCGACAAACTCAAGCCGGTGGGGGTGCTCTCCGCCGCCGATATCATCTATCACATGGCAAGCTGCCGTTGAAGCCCTGGCGACCGTCCGGTCACGCGCACCCTAAATGTAATCGGCATTGGTCGCGCACCGGCCTTGACATTTAGGAGGCGAGGGGTAAAACAAACAATCTGAAAGCATACAGGCCATCCACCAGATCGGCCTGTTGTTATTGGTCATCAATTGCAGGCAGAAGAATAGGTGAATCATGCAGCGACTATCTCTGAGCGGGCTGTGGCGACGTGAGTTCAGCGGCGACGGCGCTGGGAAGTTTCGCCAGGATTTGCTGGCCGGGTTGACGGTGGCGCGGTGGCGTTGCCGCTGGCGCTTGCCTTCGGCGTAGCATCGGGCGCCACCGCCGCCGCTGGTCTTGTGACGGCGATCCTGGCTGGCTTGATTATCGGCGCGCTCTCCGGCGCACCCTACCAGATCTCCGGGCCGACCGGCGCCATGAGCGCGGTGCTCATCATTATCGCGCAGCGCGTCGGCGTCGAGGGCGTCTGGATGACCGGCCTGATCGCCGGCGCTATCATCCTGGTCATCGGGCTATTGCGGATGGGGCGCTTCGTGGCGTTTATCCCCTCCTCGGTGATCAGCGGCTTTACGTCAGGCATTGCGTTCATCATCTTCGTTGGGCAGATCGACAACTTTTTGGGCGTCGAGACCGCCGGCGCCGAGTCGGCGGGTCTCAAGCTTTTCGGCTATCTTCAGGGCGGTTTTACGCCGGCATGGCCCACGCTGTTGATCGGCCTGCTGGTGGTCGGCATCATGATTTTCTGGCCGGCGCGTTTCAACCGTGCTGTGCCAGGTTCGCTGGTCGGCATTGTCGTCGCCACTGTCGTCGCCGTGGTGACGCAGTGGCCCGTCGCCTCCATCGGCGCGATTCCCCGCACGATTCTGCTCGACCAGCGCCTGACGTTCGCCACCATCCCGTGGGAGCATCTCAACGAACTGATCGTGCCGGCCCTGTCTGTGGCCGCGCTGGGTGCGGTCGAGTCACTGCTGTGCGGCGCGGTCGGCTCCAAGATGACCGGCATCCGTTTGCAAGCCAACCAAGAGTTGGTCGCCCAAGGGATCGGTAATCTCATTATTCCCTTCTTTGGCGGCGTGCCCGCGACAGCAGCGATCGCACGCTCGTCGGTCGGCATCAAGTCTGGTGGACAGACGCGGCTGGTGAGCATCATCCATGCGCTGGCGCTGCTGGCCGCGGCCCTGCTCCTGGCGCCCGTCATTGCCCTGACGCCGCTGACGGCGCTGGCCGGCGTCTTGACGGTGACGGCAGTGCGCATGAACGAATGGGATGCCATCGGTTTCATGTTCTCGCACCGCTTCAAAACCGGGATTGTCACCTTTCTCATCACGTTTCTGGCGACGATCACGCTTGACTTGACGCAGGCCATCATCATCGGCGGCATTCTCTCGGCTGGCATCTTTATTAACCAGGTCGCAAACCTGGAGGTGGAGATCCGCACGGTGGATGTCGAGCGGATGCGGGCGCGCGGCATGGCTCTCAAAACCGATTGCCAATATATTCGGGTGGCGTTTCTGACCGGCCCGCTCTTTTTTGCCGCCACCAACACTTTCAACGAAGCCTTTGCCCACGAAGAAGATGTCGATACCCTTGTTCTCTCGATGCGCGCGGTGCCACTGATCGACCTTTCCGGCATTGAGGCGCTGCACACGCTGCACGACACGTTGGCCGCCCAGGGCAAGACGCTGATGCTGGCTGCCATGCATCCCAAGGTGATGCGCATGCTCGAACGCGCCGGCCTCGACGCTATCATCGGCAAAGACAACTTTTTCTGGAGCGCCGACCGCGCCATCCTGATCGCCGAGGCGCGCCACCAACACCTAAAGCCGCAGATCGTCGATGAGATTGAGTCTTCTCAAGTAGTTGAACCCCTGGCAATGCCGATATAGAATGGTTGGAGGGGCGAGGGGCGAGGGCGAGGGGCGAGGGGCGAGGGGCGAGGGGCGAGGGGCGAGGGGCGAGGGGCGAGGGGCGAGGGGCGAGGGGCGAGGCCCTGCATTTACGCACGATGTAATGGGGATGCACGCCATGCAACTGCCTGTTGATCGCTATGCTGTTGTCGAGGGTCTCCGGCTGCGCTATTGGCTGGAAGGGGAGGACGGGCCGCATCTCGTGCTGATCCACGGGATTGGCGGCTCCGTCGATGTATGGCGCAAACAGTTTGAGCAACTGCCGCACCCACCGCGTCCTGGCGCTCGATCTGCCGGGTTGCGGCTGTTCTGCGATTCCCATTGCGTATCCATTTGATACCTTGCGCATATTGGCGACCGCGGTGCGCGGGCTTATGCAACAGGTCGGCATGGAGCAAGCCACCCTGATCGGCTCCTCGCTCGGCGGCGCGGTGACGGTGGAATTTGCCATGCGTTGGCCGGAGCTCGTCGCGTCGTTGGTGCTGATCGCCCGGCCGGGATGACGCACAAAGTTGCCTGGCCCTGCGCCTGATGTCGGTGCGCGGCGTGGGTGAGTTGTTGACGCATCCAGATCGGGCGCGAACTGCGCAGGCGATCCGTCAATGCGTCGCGGATCCTGCGGCCGTGACAGAGAGCGACATCGACCGTGCCTTTGTAATGGCGAATCTGCCTGGCGCCCAGGCGGCGTTTCTGCGTTTGCTGCGCGTTTACGCCGGGCTGCGCGGCATCGATCGGCGCGAACTGCTGCGGTTACAGGCGGGCATGCGCACCATCCATGCCCCGGTGTTGGTGGTCTGGGGCGCCCAGGATCGCATCCTGCCGATCTCTGCCGCTGCCAATGCACGGGTGCATCTACCCAACGCTGGCCTGGTCATACGCCCGCAGCGCGGCCATCTCGTTTTTGTCGAAGAGCCAGAAATGTTCGGGCAGATGGTTGCCGAATTTGTGCGCGCACCGGACCAAGTGCTGGCGCGCAGCAATACTGCTCTGCCAGCGCCTCAAGCACCGGCGCGCCAATTCCTGAACCAGTTGCGCGCAATGAGGCTTGCCTTCATTGCCAGCCGGCTGCCGAGACGCACCGGGGTCGCGGCCTCGGCAGGAATGTTGCTGCTCTTTGCCTTTCAATATTCCCGGCAACGCCAAGATCAGGGGAAATCACCATTGCATGACTGCCATCCATCCAATTGCCAGCCCAAACTTTGACCCGCAACCGATCGACGTGCGTTTCCTGGTGCTGCATTACACGGCAGTGGATCTGGCGCGCACCCTGGAGATCTTTACCCACCCCGCGCGCAAAGCCGCTGCGCACCTCGTCGTGGATGTGGATGGCGCGATCTACGAATGCGTGCCTTGTTGGGAAGGCGTGGCGCTGCGCGGCTGGCACGCCGGCGTCAGCCACTGGCATGATGGGTCAACGCGGTGGGAAGCGCTCAATGACTGGTCGATCGGCGTCGAGATCGTGAATTTCAACGGCAACGTTTTCCCCTTTACCGATGCACAATATAGGGCGCTTGCCAGGGTGGTGGAACATTTGCGCGGCTGCTATCCCGCCCTTGCTCAAGCCGAGGCTGTGCTCAGCCATGAGCAGATCGCCGGCTTTCGCGGCAAGGCGGATCCTGGCTGGTGTTTCGACTGGCCGCGCTTTTTTGCAATGTGCTATCCTGACCAGCCCGCGCCCGCGCGTGCGCCGATCTGCCCGCCAGCGCTGCGCGATGCCTTGGCGCGTCTGGCCAAGGTGGCGCCGGCCCACGGGAGTGGGGCCAACGCCTTCTGGGAGCGCGTCAGCCTCCTTACGGAGGCGGCAGTGGCTGCTACAGCAACTCCTGCTCCGCCATCGTCAGAGCGTGCTCAAAGATGTCCAATCCCTCGTCCACTTCGGCGCGAGTGACGACGAGCGGCGGAATGATCCGCATCGAGTTGGCGCCACACCCCATGATCAACAGACCGTGCTCAAAGGCCAGTTCGACGATGCGATTGCGCAGCCGCGCGTCGGCAACCTTGGTAACCTTGTCCTGGACGAATTCCACGCCGAGCATCAGCCCCTTGCCGCGCACGTCACCCATGCTAGGATGGCGCGCGGCCATGGCGTGCAGACGCTGTAGAATGTAGTCACCCTGGTCGACTGCATTCTGGATGCCGCCATTTTCCAGCACTTCCATCGTCGCCAGCGCGGCCACCATTGCCAGCGGGTTGCCGCCGTAGGTGTTGCCGTGCGCGCCGGTGGGCCAGGTGGCAAGGCTGCGCTTGGCAAGCACGGCGCCCAACGGCACTCCCGACGCAATGCCTTTCGCCGTGCAGATGATGTCCGGCTCGACGCCCCAGTGCTCGATGGCCCACCACTTGCCGGTGCGCCCCATGCCGCTCTGCACCTCGTCGACGATCAACAGAATGCCGTGACGGTCGCACAATTCGCGCAGCCGCGGGAAGAAGGATGCCGGCGGCACGACATAGCCGCCTTCGCCCTGAATCGGTTCGACCAGCACCGCTGCGACATCTTCCGGCGCCAGGATGCTCTTGAAGATGATCTTCTCCAGGTAGTTGATCACCGTCTCGCCATAGTCAGCATCGCCTGGCTGCATCGCAAGCACGGGGCGATACTCGTAGGGATAGGGCGCGTGCGTCACCTCGCGGATGGGCAGAAAGCCGCGGCGCTGCGTCGTTTTGCTGGCGGTGAAGCCTAGCGCCCCCAATGTGCGTCCGTGAAAGCCGCCCATAAAGCCGATAAAATTAGGCCGCCCTGTATGATAACGCGCCAGTTTGATCGCACCTTCGACCGCTTCCGTGCCGGAATTTCCTACAAAAACGCTGGCTGGCTCGCTGAACGGTGCAATCTCATCCAGGCGTTCGCTCAGACGCACCCAACTTTCGTGATAATAGTCAGAAGAGATGTGTAGAAACTTTTCCGCCTGTTGCTGGATGGCGCACCACATGCGGGTGGCTATGCCCAGTCGAGTTGACGGCAATACCCGACACAAAGTCGATGAAACGGTTGCCATCGACGTCGTAGACCTGTGACCCCAGGCCATGCGACATTACAAAATCGGCGACGCGGCCATACGCGTGCGAAACGACTGCACGGTCGCGCTCCAGAATTGTCTGGGCCTTCGGGCCGGGGACGTTCAGACGCGTAATCGTGTGATCTGTAGTAGTTGCTACCATAGTGCCTCCTCATACTCTTTAGAAATAAATGCTCGACTGACTTTGCTCTCAACCTGGCCAATAGCCAAGCTGTCGAGATATTTGACGGGCGGACATCTGCACCATGGCGGCAAGGGACGGCAGCCGCTCCTGCGTCAGCCGCACGCTCGGCCCGCCCACGCTGATGGCCGCGACGACGAGTCGTTCGCGATCGACGACGGGCGCCGCCACCGCCGTGAAGCCCGGTTCCAGCTCGCCAACCGCGAGGGCGATGCCTTCCTGACGCACGCGCGCCAGCTCGCTGCGTAAACAGTCGGGATCGACGATGGTCTGTTCCGTCAACGCTGGCAACGGTTCTGCCAAAAAACTAGCGAGCGCGGCGTCCGCACGCGCGGCCAGCAGCACCTTGCCCGTAGCCGTGGCGTGAATCGGCAATCGATTGCCCACATCCTGCGTCATGCCCATGGGGTTGCTGCTCGCAATCTCATCGATGACCAGTACGTAATTTTCGACCTGCACTTCCAGGGTGGCTGCTTCCCCTGACTGTTCGGCAAGCGTGACCAGCACCGGTCGGCTCATGGCGCGCAGCGGATTGGAGCGCATCGCCGTCCCGCCGATTGCGATCAGCTCGACTCCTAAACGGTAGCCGCCAGAGAGCGGGTTGCGCATCAACAGCCGTTCAGCCTCCAACGCGGAGAGCAGGCGGAAGGTGGTCGTCTTGTTCAAACCGGCGGCTTGCGCCAGATCGCTCAACGCCCATTCCGGCTGTGCATCGCTAAACGCCTTGAGCAGCGCAAGCGCACGCGCTACTGCCTGCGTGCCTGGATAGACTTCGGTGGCGTGAAGGTCGATCTCTTGTACAGAAAACATGGCATTCCTTGCGCCGCGTGGATTTACTTTGTTGTTTCACAATATGAAATACAATATCATAAAGTGCAGAATATAGCAATATAATGGATATAATCTTCGTTTTATGGAAATTGACGATGAAAGAGGCTTGTGTTACTTTGCTAAGCGCTAAGATGATTTGAAAATTCACCCAAAAGAACGAGGAAGCGCGTATGCCGCCGCCCATGGTTCCGTTGGTCGAGTATCGTGAACTTCCGGTTGATGAGATGCGCAAGCGGGCGGCCGCGTTCTACGCTGAACTTCGCCAGCGTCGCTCGGTGCGCGATTTCTCTAGCCGACCTGTGCCGCGAGAGGTTATCGAAACTTGTCTGCGTACGGCAGGGACGGCGCCCAACGGCGCCAACTTGCAGCCGTGGCATTTCGTTGTGGTAAGCAATGCGACTGTCAAGCGGCGTATCCGTGAAGCGGCCGAGGCCGAGGAGCGCGCATTCTACAGCGGCCGCGCCCCGCAGGAGTGGCGCGAGGCATTGGCCCCGCTCGGCACCGACGCCAATAAGCCATTCCTGGAGACGGCGCCCTATCTGATCGCTATTTTCGCCCAGTCCTACGGAGTGGCGCCCGACGGACGGAAGCTAAAACATTACTACGTCACCGAATCGGTTGGCATCGCCACCGGCTTTTTGATCGCGGCGCTGCATGATGCAGGGTTGGCTATGCTCACACACACGCCCAGCCCGATGGGGTTTCTGAACACAATTCTGGAGCGCCCGACAACGAACGGCCTTTTCTGCTGCTGGTGGTAGGGTATCCGGCCGCGGATGCACAGGCGCCGGTGATTACGAAGAAGGCATTGGAGGTAATCGCGACCTTTGTGGAATAAAGCACTGTCTACTTGTCGGCAATCGAACACTGTACAGGAGATTTTGTCATGCGCATTGCCCTTGGCGGTATCGCCATCGAAAGTTGCACCTTCTCCCCGTTGCCCAGCCGCCTGGACGATTTCACCGTCCGCCGTGGCGCTGACTTTCTCGACCGCTATCCTTTCCTCGCCGACTTCGCGGGGCGCGCCGAGTTTGTGCCGCTGCTCTATGCGCGCGCGCTCCCCGGCGGCGCCGTCGAACCGGGCGCCTACGCCGCCCTGAAGGCCGAGTATCTTGACCTGCTGCGCGCTAACGGGCCGTGGGATGGCGTCTATCTCGACTTCCATGGCGCCATGCACGTGCGCGACATGGACGACGCCGAGGGCGACTGGGTCACTGCCGTGCGCGAGGTAGTCGGGCCCGCGTGCCTGCTCGCCGCCAGCTTTGACCTGCATGGCAACATCTCCGAGCGCGAGGCGGCTACGCTCGATATGCTGACCGCCTATCGCACCGCGCCGCACGTAGACTACATCGAAACGCGTGCCAAGGCGCTGCATATGTTGCTCGACTGTCTGGATCAGCAGCTTCGCCCCGAGCGCGTCTGGATTCCGATTCCCGTCGTGCTGCCCGGCGAGAAGACCAGCACCGAATGGGCGCCCGGCGACCGTCTCTATGCGGCGCTGGCGGAAAGTGACGGCGCACCGGGCTTGCTCGACATCTCATTGCTGGTGGGCTATGTGTGGGCCGACGAACCGCGCACGAGCGCTACTGTGATTGCCACTGGCTTCGACCGCAGCGTGCTGGCGCGTGAAGCGCAAAAGGTGGCGCAGCGCTATTGGGACGCGCGCCACGAGTTCCAATTCGGCGTGCCTGCGGGCACGATCGATGAGTGCATCGCGTGGGGGCTGGACGCGCCGGAAGCCTGTGTTTTCATCAGCGATTCGGGCGACAACCCCACGGCAGGGGGAGCAGGTGACACCACGGTGGCGCTGGCGGCGTTGATCAAGCACGGCGCGCCGGCGGTCGTCGCCAGCATTGCCGACGCGCCGGCTATCCAGACGATGCTCGCCGCGGGCGTCGGCGCGTCCGTGACAGTGGAATTGGGTGGCAAGCTCGATCCTATCACCTGCCGGCCACTGGCTGTGCACGGCATTGTGCGTCATCTTGCTCCCAGCGAAAACACCGAGGCAGTCCTGCAGGTTGGCGACGTGCACGTCATTGTCACCGAACGTCGCCGCCCCTATCACTTTGTCGCCGACATGGAGCGGCTGGGGCTGGAGCCGCTGGCGCACAAGCTTGTCGTCATCAAGATCGGCTATCTGGAGCCGGATCTGAAGCGCCATGCCCCGCGCGCTCTGCTGGCGCTCACGCCCGGTGCGGTCGATCAGGCTATCGAACGGCTGCCCTTCCAGCGTGTGCGCCGCCCGCTTTTCCCGCTCGATCCAGCAATGGCCTGGACGCCGATGGATGCGGATCTATAAAATGATTGTATGACGATTGAGGGTAGCAAAGATAGACCGCGCATGGAACGGATTTGACGAATTCATGCAGTTTTAGAGGAGATGATTCGAGATGAGCGCACTGGCCGATTACACTTCCGAAGAACAGCAACTGCTCCTGCGCAGCCTGCAGGCGACAGCGGTGCTCGTCTCGGCCGCCAGCATGGGGCGCAAGACCGAGACGTTCAGCGAGGGATTTGCTGCGGCCAACTTGATCATGGCGCGCACCGAGGCCACCGCCGGCAATGCTCTGATTACCTCCGTACAGTTTGCGCTGGAGCAGCGCGCCGAGCATGGACAACCCTTTCCTGACTACGAAAAGGTCGCCTCTGCCACGGGCGCGGCGGAAGACGCGCTGGCGACGCTGCGCGCAGTGATCGCCTTGCTCGCGGTAAAAGCGACGCCGGAAGAAGCGCTCGGCTACCGACAATGGCTGATGTCGATCGCTCAAGCCACAGCCGCGGCCGGCAAGGAGGGTGGCAACTTCCTGGGGTGGGGCGCGGTGCAGATCAATGACGCTGAGCAAGCGGCGCTGCAACAGCTTGCGCAGGTGCTGGACGTGACCGCGTAGGAGTTGTCAGTAAAGAAATTTTGGGTCAACCGGATCTCGTGTGGTTACGTGCCGGGGACGGGCTGAACGTTGTCTGCTCGACCGAAGCACCGCAAGCCCGTCCCCGGCACGTAAAGTCCGAAAGAGACAGATGCGTTGAAAACTATGCTGGCGCAACAGCCACTGCATCGCACATGATGCGGCCTTCTTCGACGACCAACGCAACGCCGCCGCCGTCGAGTGGCCGGTCGGCGTCTTCCACTGCGAACAGCGGCCTGCCATCAAGCATGGCCTCGATGTGATGGCCGCGCACTGTCAACGCAAACGCATAGCTGGCGCCAAATGTCCACGGGAAGGCGCGTTCGGCCAGCACTGCGTCGCCGTCCAACGCCTTGATCAATTTTGCCGTGCCGTCGTTACAAAGCAGCAGCGCGTAATAGCGTTGCATCCCCTGCACACGCACGGCCAGCCCCGCAGCCTTCGCCAGGTGCAGCGTGAGTGTGGCGCGCACCGTGTAATCCTGCCACTCGCGCGTCCCTTGTGAAAGCAGGCCGCGGCCACGATTTTGCATCAACCGATAAGCTTCCGGCCACCAATCGTCGAATTGATCGACGCCGTTGACCCACGCGCGCCGCCACATAGCGCCGTCGCCACCTGGGTTCGCCAATACGATGTCGGGCGCGCCGTCCCATGTCAGAGTGTCCAAGTAGATCGTCCCGTTGGCATGACTGGGGTGTGTGACCTCGCAGCCGACTGCACTGATGGGCAAGCCGTTGGTCGCCGGAATCGTCCATGACAATTCAGCATAGTCGCCCGGCGCCAGCGTCTGCTGCGGGCCGCGCACGATGCCCAAGGAATCGTCGGCTTGATAGAGGGTGACGTACAGACTGACCTGCGCAGCGCCGGGATTATGCGCGTCCGCCGCGACCGCAGCGCGCACCGTCTGCCCGCTGTAGAGCGTCGGCGACGCATGCAGCGCATACCCGCGCTTGATAAAGTAATCCGAAACTGCGCGCGAGGGGATGAAGGTCGGCGTCGCCACGCGCGCCGAACGTCCCGGCGCCACCCCGCGGTAGTGGATCGCCAGGCTGCCGGCGCCGGCGCGGCTGTGGCCGGCAGCCTGTTCGACCGTGGCCACTCCCTGCGCGTCAGGACTCGACTCTGACATAAATCCCTGGACCGCGCCAGGAAGCTCGAAGTGAAAGCGTGCACCGTTTTTGGGCGTCAGCGGCGGTTCGCCCGCCAAAGCCCGCCCGATGTTGACGATATGGCAACTCTCCGTCAGCGCGTCGGTGATGGCGCGTCCACCATCCGCAGTGGCGAGATACATGCGATCGGCCACCGGCCCGCGCCAGTCCGGCCCCGCGTCGATGCCGGCCAGCCCATTCTTGATGCCCAGGATGCAGCCCACATTGCCGGCGTTGCAGTCGGTGTCCCAGCCACAGGTATTGACGATCATGAGCGATTTCTGGAAATCGTCGTCGCCGTGCAGCAGCGCATGGATGATCAGCGCGTGGTTGGGGATCATGTGACAGCCGCCGCCATATTTGTCGTAGCCATAGTGGGCTGCGATCAATGCGCGTGTCTTGCGCCAGTCCGGTTGGGCCGCGTGCCAGGCGCGAATCTGCCCGATCATCCGGTAGATCAGCGATTGATTGGGAATCAGGGCGACGGCGACGTCGAGCAGCTTGTTCAGGTCGCGTTCGACAAAGGCTTGTGCTTCGAGCGCCGCCACCACCTGTGCGCCATAGATCGCCTCGCCGTCATGGCTGACGGAAGCTGCGCGCCGCGCCAGATCGGCGGCAAATTCCGGATCGCCGGGCGCCACCATGGCCCAGCCGTCGATGAAGATTTGTGAGCCAATCTGCTCGGCGACGACTTTGCCGTTCATCGCGCTGGAACCGCTCTGCGGCGCGGGAATGCCATTTTTCAGGCGCAAATAGGCGGTGTGCTCGGTCGACATGCCCATGCCGCCCCACCACAGGATCGTGCGCTGCTCGATAATGTAGTTGAGCCAGGTCTGCCCGATCTGCGCCGGCGTCAGCTCGCGGCGATTGTCGTAGTCCGGCAGGGCGCGCAGAAAGGTGAACGTCCCCGAAATATCGTCGTCGGTGACGATCAGCGGGACATTGCACTTTTCGTGCACGTAGTACAAGACCTCACCGAGCTCCTGCATAATGCGCTCATAGGCCCAGCCCTCGAAGGGGCGACCGAGATAGACGCCGATAATCTTGCCGAGCACGCCGGCGTAGACGCGTGCAGCGTAGTCAGATGGCAATGTCGTCATGATCGCTTACCTTTCAATGTTTGGGTCAACCCGACAACACGACCAGCACCAGCCATCACCTGCGAGACGCTCGTCGCGCGTGCAACGTCAGCCTGCGTGACGAGCCGGCATCGCATTGCGTCATTCATCGCGGTCAAGACGCCTTTCTTGATAGTGTGTGCAGCAGAGTTTGGAAATTGAAGATCGATACGTATAAATTGTCGGCGCGACCCATCGCGTTGTCAAGCATGAATTTTCTGCAGCGCTAGTGGGTTCGCAAAGTACGCATCCATCCACTGCAATGATATAATTGCTGGCGTGATGGAATATCTTGACAGTTACGCAGGCCGAACCGTCCTGATTACAGGCGGTCTCGGTTTCATCGGCTCCAACCTGGCGCGCAGACTCGTAGAACTCGGTGCACACGTCACCGTGATCGATTCACTGATCCCTGACTATGGCGGCAATCTTTTCAACGTAGACGGTTACGCCGATCGACTGCGCATCAACATTGCCGACGTGCGCGACCCCTATTCGATGCGTGCGCTGGTCAAAGGCCAGGAGATCTTGTTCAACCTGGCTGGTCAGGTCAGCCATCTGGACTCGATGCACGACCCCTTCACCGATCTGGAGATCAACACCCGCAGCCAGTTGTCGATCCTCGAAGCGTGCCGCCACGAAAATCCATCGATCAAGGTTGTCTACGCCGGGACGCGGCAGCAGTATGGCAAGCCGCGCTATCTGCCCCTGGATGAGGAGCATATTCAGGCGCCGACCGATGTCAACGGCGTCAATAAGTTGGCCGGCGAATGGTACCACATCGTCTATCATAACGCGTATGGGCTGCGCACCACCTCGCTGCGCCTCACAAACACCTACGGCCCGCGCCAGCTCGTCAAGCATAATCGCCAGGGCTTCATCGGCTGGTTTATCCGACTCGCCATCGAAGGTAAAACGATCCAATTGTATGGCGACGGCGGGCAGTTGCGCGACCTCACCTATGTCGACGATGTGGTGGATGCCTTTTTGCGCGTCGGCGTCAATGACAGCGTCAATGGTGCTGTGTTCAACCTTGGCGGCGCCGCACCGATCAGCCTGCTCGATCTGGCGCGCCAGATCGTCGAGATCGCCGGGCAGGGTGACGTCGAGTTGATTCCCTGGCCGGAGGCGCGGAAAAAGATCGACATTGGCGACGTCTATTCCAGTTATGCACGCATCCAGGCGGCGCTGGGCTGGCAGCCGACGACGCCTCTGGCCGATGGGCTTCACCAGATGCTCACCTACTATGCGCGTTTTCTTGACAACTATGTGACGCCTTAACCAGCGGTGGGGCGGATTCTACAGATACCCATGAACATCCCATTCAATGAACTGCGCTCCGGCTATCTGGCCTATCAAACTGAAATCGACGCAGCGGTGCACCGCGCGGCTGGTACATCCGGGGGCGCGAGACGACGGCCTTCGAGGAGGAGTTCGCCGCTTACTGTGGTGCGGCGGGCTGCGTCGGCGTCAACTCTGGCACCGATGCGCTCTATCTGGCGCTGCGCGCGTGCGGCGTTGGGCCTGGCGACGAGGTGATCACCGTGTCGCACACCGCGGTGGCGACGGTGGCCGCGATCCGCATGAGCGGCGCCACGCCTGTGCTGGTGGACATCGACCCGGACACGTACACGATGTCGCCCAACGCCTTGGCGGACGCCATGTCGCCCACGACGCGCGCGGTGCTCCCTGTGCATCTTTACGGCCACGCCGCGGACATGGCTGCCATCTGTGAGATCGCTGAAACCTGTTTTGTGATCGAGGATTGCGCACAGGCGCACGGCGCCCGCTACCAGGGAAGACCGGTCGGCAGCTTTGGCGATCTTGCCTGCTACTCGTTTTATCCCACGAAGAATCTGGGCGCGCTTGGCGATGGCGGCGCCGTGACCGGCAACGATGCCGCGTTGCTGGGCAAGGTGCGCCTGTTGCGCGAGTATGGATGGACGCCGCAGGAGCGTTACGTTTCCCACGTCGAGGGCGTCAACAGCCGGCTTGATGAGATGCAGGCCGCGATCCTGCGTGTGCGGCTGCGCCATCTCGACGCCGACAATGAAGCGCGGCGCCGGTTGGCGTCGCTCTACAGCGATCTCCTGCCTGACCTGCTCAAGAAGCCGGTCGAGCGAGAACATTGTCGTCATGTCTATCATCTGTACGTCGTTCAATATTCCGAACGCGATCGTCTGCGCGCGCAGTTGGCCGCGCAGGGGATCGGCGCTGGGATTCACTATCCGACGCCGGTGCATTTACAGCCTGCTTATCAGGCAGGCCAGGTGCGCGCAACCGCGCTGCCTGTGACCGAACAAGCTGCACGCGAGGTGCTTTCGCTTCCATTGCACCCCACGCTCGGCGAAGCACAGGCGCGCACTGTTGTCCAGGCTGTTGCCGCCGCCCTGCAGTAGTCAAGGCAGTAAAGACAAACATTACAAGCTATTTGAAAAGCAACCGTCAAGACTCGCAACATACGCAGCCACGTAAAGCACTGTCCAAACCATTCTCTGATGATGGGCGTCGGCGGTGGCGAGATCCCTATCTATGGGCGCTGATCGCGCTGGCCGTGCTCTATGGCGTGATCTTCACGCGGCTGGCCTGGGATCTACAGGCCGGTATGCGCACGCACCGCTCCGATCTCGGTCAAATCGACCAGGCCATCTGGAACAGCAGTCGCGGCCACTGGCTGGCGCAGACAGACAATGGGTTCGAGACGACCCGTTTGACCGATCACGTCGAGCCGATCCTGGTGCTGATCAGCCCGCTCTACTGGCTGTGGGACGACGTGCGTGCGCTCTTGCTGCTTCAAGTGGCCGTCGTGGCGGTCGGCGTTCTGCCGCTCTATTTACTGGCGCTGCGTCAATGCGAGAAGCTGCTTTCCGCGCGCGAACGTCGTCAGATCTGGCGTAACGAGCCTTTGCAGCAACTGGCGCGACCGCTTGCTTTTGTCCTTGGCGTAGCCTATCTGTTGGCGCCGCAGCTCCAGTCGGCGCTGTTGACCGAATTCCATGCCGCAGTGCTTGCTGTCCCGCTGATCTTGTGGGCCTTCTGGTCGGTCGATGTGCAGCGATGGGGACAGTTTCTTGTCGCCGCCCTGCTGGTTGCTTTCGTCAAAGAGGAAATGGCGCTGCTCGCCGCCGGGTTGGGATTGTGGGCGGTCTGGCGCGCCTGGTGGGAGGGCAGAGGGGGAGACAAGGAGACAAGGAGAGGGGGAGAAGGGGAGAGGGGAGAGGGGGAGACGATTCAATCTCCAATCGCTCAATTTCCAATCGCTCGATCTCGCAATCTTCTGGGCGCTATTTCTTCGGCGCCACGATCTTCGTGGCTGGGCTGATCTGGTTCTACATTGCCACCTTTGTCATCGTGCCTGCTCATGCCGCTGAGGTGTACGGCGCGGCGGAGAGCACTTATTTTCAGCGCTATGGCGCACTCGGCAATTCCTCCACCGACATTTTGAAAAGTGTCGTGACGCGGCCCGATCTCGTTGTGCAGATTGCCAGCGAGCCGGCGCGCGTGGCGTATCTCGCCGGGCTGCTGGTCATCTTTGCCTGGCTGCCGTTGCTGGGATTGGAGATTGTGCTGCTGGCGCTGCCGTTGTTGCTGGCAAACCTGCTCAGCGCCTACCCCGCCCAGTATTATGGCGAGTTTCACTACAGTGCGCCGCTGGTCGCCTATTTTGGCGTCGCCGCGGTGTATGGCATGGGGCGGATGTGGCGCTTCCTGGCGCGGCGCTTTGAGCGCTCTTCATCTTCATTTCAACACTTGCCCGCGCGGAACAGGGCTGATGGCGGCAGCAGCGCTGGTGCAAAACGCCCGCACGGCGCTGTTGCCTCTCCTCACTGCCGGTCTGGTCATCTGGGTGCTGGCGTGGTCAGTCGGCAATTATCTCCTCTATGGACGCGGGCCATTGGGCGGTCGTTACGATCCGACGCCAATTGCGGCGCATCACCGCCTGTTGGATCGCTTCACCGCGCAGATTCCCGCGGATGTGGCCGTGACCGCCACCGCCGGCGTCCATCCGCATGTGAGTCATCGCCGCTATATTTATCAGTTCCCGCTTGGCCTCGACGCACCAATGCCCGCGACCTGGGCGCTGCTTGACGTGACCACCAACACTGACATGGCGCCCGGCGATCTAAAGGCGCGTGTGGACACTTTGCTGGCCGGGGAGTGGGGCGTCGTCGATGCGGCTGATGGATTCCTGCTGTTGGCGCACGGTCAAGGCGACAAGACGATCCCAGAGGCGTTTTATACGTTTGCGCGCACCGACAGTGACGTGGCGGCGAACGCGCCGCTGCAACTCGCCGCCATCCACACCGAGGATTGGCCGCGCTGGCGGCAGACAAAGCTCGTCGCCGAGTGGATAGTCGGTGACGGCTACGATCCTGCCATGACGCCGCCCTGGGTCGAGCTTGTTACGCCGCAGCAGGAGGTGATCGCTACGTTGAGTACAGCGACGCCGCCGGCGCTGGTTTGGCTTCCGCCCGCACGATGGCAGCCGGGACAATCCATGCGCGTGACGACGCTCCCCTTATCTCTTCCGCGCACGGTCGGAGTGCGTGCGGCAGGTGACGGGCGGCCACTGGCGGCGATTTTCCGCCGCCAGCCGGATGGACAACTGGTCAAGCTCCCTGGCGATCTGGCCGCTGTCGAAGATTTTGGCGCGGCGTTAGCGAAAGCTGGGATTGGCCCGCTGTTGATGGCGGAGGCGGAGCTGAATTTCAGCGATGGCGACCCCGCACCGGTGCGCGTGTGGATCGAAGATCGCGCTTCCTGGCCGGGCGATGTGCTCGACGTGTGGGTGCAGTGGGGCGTAGCGCAGTGGCCGGAGCCGCTATCGGCATTTGTACATCTGCGGCGCAACGGCGAAACCCTAGCACAGGTGGATGGCGCGCCAGCCTTTCTGACGAGGTCGGCGAATGACGAGGCCGTGGCGGGTGCTTTCCTCAACGATTGGCGGCAGGTCACGATCCCGGCCGACAGCCTGCTGGATGGCGAGTGGACATTGGCGCTAGGATTATACGATGCGCAGAGTGGGCAGCGCATCCCGCTTGCCAGTGGCGGCGACGAGTTGACGGTGAATTTGCCAAAGCTGACCCGGCCGCCAGTCGCGAATCAGGCGTGCGCCTTGATTCCACAAACGTGCGCAGCCCGATAACCTTTATTCCTCTATTTCAAATCCGAGCAACTTGGGAGTGCCTGCCATTGACAGTCAATCATACAGGCATGACACCGCGGTATAGACGACGCGTGGCTACAACAAGCTAGGCCGCGGCCACGCGTGGACGCATACGTGGCATTTCCGCCGCGGAGCGTTCACCATTCATCCCACGCACGACGCCCTCACGCGGGTATGGGAGATGAGGCGCAACATGGGGTTGACCATCGACAACCTTGCTTGGCTGGCGATCGGCAAGCGTGGCTGTGCGCGCCATATCGAGATCGATCACACTGTTGTGGCTGCCGTAGATATTGTCTGTAAACCCATCGGTATGATAGTCAGTTTGCCAACGGCCATCGATCAGATAGCGAAACTCGTGGCGCTGACCCACCTGTAATTCCACCGTCGCACGCCACACCCCATCGCGCGATTGAACTAGCGGGCTCGTGCGTTCATCCCAGTCGTTGAATGTGCCCGCAACCGAAATCCGATCGGCCCAAACACAAGAGGGTAGCTCAAAAACAACACGGATATAACCGGGGCGAGAAGATGGGCTTTTGTGAATCATGCGAACCTCCTGGCAGAATGTCGTCGTTTATTGGAATCTGCAATGGCATCTGTCACTAACTATATCCCCACCGAAAGTCCTTGCGAAACCTATGTCCGTCGATAGACTGGTTCAGCGAATGCTCGGCAACCGAACAATTGTGCGCCCTGTCTTAGAGAAAGTGAGTGGGCACTCCACAGATATCTGAAATTGACAGCGATTTACGCAATAAAGCGATTTTCCAATCTCTTCTTGTGCAAGGCGCACAAAATCCAACGGGGGAAGTTCATCAACTGACGTTTCACATTTTGCCATAATAATAACACATCTCGAAAAAAATGATGTTAAGCGAACGTTAAAGTTTACTAACGAAAAGGCGGCGTCTCCTGCTTTAAGAAGAACGCCGCCTTTTCGGATGCTTTGTGTAAGGAAAATGTCGGTAATTGTAACGTTGCCTGCGAACAGGCTACGTTTAGCCCGCAACGATGTTTACCAGCTTGTCGGGGACAACAATGACCCTGCGCGGCGTGCGGCCTTCCAGCCATTTGGTGACGCTGCTCAGCTGCAGCGCCGCATTTTCCAGGTCCGCCCTCGCGGCGCCGGGTGCGACCACCAGCCTGTCGCGCACTTTGCCGTTGATCTGAACAACTACCGTGATCTCCGCCTCGCGCCTTCTCTGGATCGCCGGGCCGGCCAGCGCTGCAGGTGGATGCTCGACGTATTGCCCTGGCGATGCCACAGTTCGTCGGCAATATGTGGGAAGATCGGCGCCATCATCAGCAACAGATCACGCAGCGCACTGTGCCAAATCGCACGATTGACGACGTCGGTTTCACGCGCCTTGTACAGATAGTTGTTCAGCTCCATCAGCGTCGCAATGGCCGTGTTGAACCGAAAATCCTGCATGTCGTCAGTCACCTTCAGGATCGCCTGGTGCAACTTGCGTTCCAGCGCGCGCTCCTGTTCGGGGGCCGGCGTGCGCGCTGGCTTCGCCTGTGGCTGCACCGCTTGCATATCATCGGTCACCACCACCCAGACGCGCTGCAGGAAACGATATACGCCCTCGATCGCCTGTGGATCCCACGGGCCGCCTTGATCCCACGGGCCGATGAACATCAGATAGCCGCGCACGGTGTCGGCGCCGTAGCGGTTGACCACTTCGTCCGGGTTGATCACGTTGCCGCGGCTCTTGGACATCTTCTCGCCGTCCGGCCCCAGGATCATCCCCTGGTTGAACAGGCGCAGCATCGGCTCGTCAAAATCGACCAGGCCCAGATCGCGCATCACTTTGGTGAAGAAGCGCGTGTACAGCAGGTGCATGGTGGCATGTTCGATGCCGCCGGTGTATTGATCGACCGGCAGCCAATAGTCGCCCGCCGTCTTGTCCCACGGCATGTCGTCGGCCTTCAGCGGCTGACCCGCCTTCCAGTAGGGCGAGATGTAGGCGTATTGATACCAGCTCGAACACATGAAGGTGTCCAGGGTGTCGGTTTCGCGCTCGGCGTCGCCGCCGCATGATGGGCACTTCACGTAGCGAAAGCCTTGATGATATTTCAGCGGGCTTTCGCCGGTGGGCTTGAACTCGGCATCATCGGGCAGCAACACGGGCAGATCTTCGTAAGGCACCGGTACGACGCCGCACTGCGCGCAGTAGATCATCGGGATCGGCGCACCCCACATGCGTTGACGGCTGATCAGCCAATCGCGCAGACGATAATTGACCGCGCCGCGCCCTAGTTCGTTGGCCTCCAGCCATGCGGTCACCTTGCTGACGCCATCCTCCACCGGCGTGCCGTCGAAGGGGCCAGAGTTGACCATCTCGCCTGCGTCTTTGGCGTCGTAGGCTTCCGTCAGCGGGCCGGCGGCGCCATCCGGCCCCGTAATCACGCGGCGAATCTCCAGCCCATATTTCTGCGCAAAGGCAAAGTCGCGCTCGTCGTGCGCGGGCACGGCCATGATCGCACCGGTGCCGTAGCCCATCATCACATAGTCGGCGATCCAGATGGGGATGCGCTCGTCGTTGACCGGGTTGATCGCATAGCCGCCGGTGAAGACGCCACTCTTTTCCTTGTCAGCCGCACCGCGCTGGATCTCATCCATGCGCGCTGCCTGCGCCTTGTAGTCTTCAATCGCGTCGCGCTGCTCGGCGGACGTGATGGCGTCGACCAGCGGATGTTCCGGCGCTAGCACCATGAAGGTGGCGCCCCACAGCGTGTCGGGCCGTGTCGTGAAGATCACCAGCGGCTCGCCCTGTTCGGTATGGAACGCAACCTCGGCGCCAATGCTGCGACCGATCCAGTTCGTCTGCATCACCTTGACGCGCTCCGGCCATTCAATCTGATCCAGCATCTCGACCAGTTCGTCGGCATAGCGCGTGATGCGGAACTTCCATTGCTCCAGGTTCTTCTTGACGACAGGCGTGCCGCACCGTTCGCAATGGCGGTCATCGCCCCAGACCTGCTCGCGCGCCAGCGTGGTGTTGCACGTCGGGCAGAAGTCGACGGGCGCATACTCGCGGTAGGCGATGCCGGCGTCATAGAACTTACGGAAGAACCACTGTGACCACTTGTAATACTCCGGGTCGCAACTCACGGCCTCGTGCTCCCACGCCCACATCGCGCCCATGCGTCCCAGTTGCGCGCGCATTTGCGCAATGTTGGCGAACGTCCACTGGGCGGGATGCGCGCCATGTTTGATCGCGGCGTTCTCCGCCGGCAGGCCAAAGGCGTCAAAACCGATAGGAAACAGGACGTTGTAGCCACTCATGCGTCGGAAGCGTGCGCCCGCGTCGCTGGGCGTATAGGCGTACCAGTGACCGGTGTGCAGGTCGCCGGACGGATAGGGCAGCATGGTCAGCGCATACCATTTAGGGCGCTCCGGGTCTTCAACGGCCTTGTACAATTGTTGCTCCGCCCAAATCTGTTGCCATTTCGGCTCGATCTCGGCAGGGTTATATTTGTTCGACATGATGTGCTCCAGTCGCGTTGGTGATAGAAAACGCTTGAGTCGCTATCTTCGCGCGTCTGATAAAACCGGCGCCCGCGTAAGATGGCGGCATAGGTTGAGTCGGTCTGGTGTTGGATGCGCCCGCGTGCGAAATTGCGCGGGCTAACTAAGCGCGAGGAGACCGCCGACGTTGCGCCCGACGGTGATGGAGATCTTTATGAAGTCAGGGTAATACCGGATGCTCCATTTCATATAGGGCGATTGTACCACAGCCTGTCAAGAAGTAGGCTAATTGGCTAATTGTGGGTGTGTTCCAAAATTTTGGCGAGAACGTCTCCGGCGCTGCTCAACCAAGTTTTCGTCCCCATCATTCTCTTGCCTGCATCAAGTAATGCTCTTGCAGGCTGCGCGTGCGTAGCTCCTTCTGGCGCAGGGCGCGGATGCCGTTGACCGCGGCCTGCGCGGCCGAGAGGGTGGTGATCAGCGGGATCTCCATGCGCGTGGCAAGTCGCCGAATTTTGACGCCATCCTCGCGCGCGTTGGCGCCGAGTGGCGTGTTGATGATCAACTGCACCTTGCCGTCGCGCATGGCGTCGAGCGTGGTGTAGCCAGGTTGTTCGCTGCTGCCCTTTCCAGGATCGTCACGGGGAGACTGGCGCATGAAGAAAGCGCCGGTGCCGGCCGTGGCATAGAGCGTGAAGCCCATGCGGTGCAGGTCGCGCGCCAGCTTGAGCGCACTGCCCTTGTCGTAGTCGTTCACGGTGACCAGCACGCCGCCTTCAAGCGGCAACCCGGCGCCCGCAAGCTGGCTCTTGGCGAAGGCGTGGCCGAAGCTCGACGCATGGCCCATCACCTCGCCGGTGGAGCGCATCTCCGGGCCGAGCAGCGCGTCGATGCCGGTGAACTTCTTCCAGGGCAGCACCGCTTCCTTGACAAAGAAGCCGTCAAGTTCCGGCTCGCGCAGAAAGCCGATCTGCGCCAGGCTCTCCCCGGCCATCACCCGCGCCGCGATCTTGGCGAGTGGCACGCCCGTCGCTTTGCTCACAAAGGGCACGGTGCGGCTGGCGCGTGGATTCACCTCGAGCACGTAGACCACATCGTCCTTGATGGCATATTGCACATTCATCAGCCCGCGCACTTGCAGCGCCAGCCCGAGCTTCTCGGTGTATTCGCGAATGATGCTCAGATGATAGTTGCTGATCTTGTAGGGTGGCAGCACGCACGCGCTGTCGCCGCTGTGGATGCCCGCTTCCTCGATGTGCTGCATGATGCCGCCGATTACGACGCGCTCCCCGTCGCACACCGCATCGACATCGACCTCGAACGCGTCCTCCAAAAATTTGTCGATTAACACCGGCTTGCCCTCGGCGATGCTCACTGCCTCGGCCATGTAGCGGCGCAGATCGGCCGCACCGTCCACGATCGCCATGGCGCGGCCCCCAAGCACGTAGGAAGGCCGCACGACAATCGGATAGCCGATGCGATCTGCGACGGCAAGCGCTTCTTCCACCGTGCGCGCGGAGCCGTGCTCAGGCGCCGGGATGTCCAGCTCTTCCAGCAACGCGCCAAAGCGGTCGCGATCCTCTGCCAGATCGATGGCCTCGGGCGATGTGCCCAGGATCGGCACGCCGGCCGCCTGCAGCGCCGCGGCCAGATTCAGTGGCGTCTGCCCGCCAAATTGGACGATGACGCCGTGGAGGGGGGAGGGGCGGAGAGAGACTGGGAGATTGAGAGATTGAGAGATTGGAGATTGGAGATCAGAGATCGGTGCGTCTCCCTTTCTCCTTGTCTCCCTGTCTCCCTGTCTCCCTGTCTCCTTGTCTCCCTGTCTCCCGATTTGATGCAGCGCGTCGCCCCTCGCCCCTCGCCCCTCGCGTTCCACAATATTCAGCACGTCCTCCAACGTCAGCGGTTCGAAGTAGAGGCGATCCGAGGTGTCGTAGTCGGTGGATACGGTTTCCGGATTGCAGTTGACCATGATCGTCTCGTAGCCGAGGTCGTGCAGGGGCGAAAGCCGCATGACAACAGCAATAGTCGAATTCGATGCCCTGGCCAATGCGGTTGGGCCCGCCGCCCAGAATGACGATTTTGGGGCGGGCCGTGGGCGCCGCCTCGCTCTCACTTTCGTAGCTGCTGTAGAGATAAGGCGTGTACGCCTCAAACTCCGCCGCACACGTATCGACCTGATGATAGGTCGGAGCGACGCCAAGCTCCTCTCGCAGCCGGCGGATGTCGAGTTCGGAGATGGGGAGATTCAGAGATTGAGAGATTGAGAGATTGGAGATTGGAGATTGGCTTATCTCCTCGTTTCCTTGTTTCCTTGTCTCCTTGTCTCCCCTCTCCCTTTCTCCCCCTCTCCCAATCCCGCCTCTCCCAATCCCCAATCTCCAGTCTCCAATCTCTGATTCGCAATCCGCGCGATCTGCCGGTCGCTGAACCCCATCCGCTTTGCCTGGCGCAGCGCTGCAAAGTCGAGTGCGGTCTGGCGCTGCTCGAACGTGGCGATTTCGGCGATCTGCGCGACGAACCACGGGTCGTAGCCGGTGATCTGCGCAATGGTCGCCTGAGACTCCCCGCGCAGGAGCGACTCGTAGACGGCAAAGAGGCGGTCGCGGTTGGGAACGCGCAGCAGATCGTGCAGGGTCGCACCGGCGTCGTAGCCTTTATAGCCGCCGTCGCTCTCCCGTTCCAGGGGGCCAAGCCCATCGCGGCCGATCTCCAAGCTGCGCACTGCCTTTTGCAGCGCCTCCTTGAAGGTGCGGCCAATCGCCATCGCTTCGCCGACCGATTTCATTTGCGGGCCAAGCTCCCGATCGACGCCGGGAAATTTCTCGAAGGCCCAGCGTGGCATCTTGACTACGACATAATCGATCGACGGCTCGAACGCTACGACGGTCTGACGGGTAATGTCATTTTTCAGCTCGTCCAACGTATAGCCGACCGCCACCTTGGCCGCCAGCTTGGCAATTGGGAAGCCGGTCGCCTTCGACGCCAGCGCCGACGAGCGCGAGACGCGCGGGTTCATCTCGATAATCACAACGCGACCGCTCTCCGGATCGACGCCAAATTGCACGTTGCTGCCGCCCGTCTCCACGCCCACGGCGCGCATCACGAGGCGCGCCTGGTCGCGCAGCCGCTGGTACTCCTTGTCGGTCAGCGTCTGCGCGGGGGCCACGGTAATGCTGTCGCCGGTGTGCACGCCCATCGCATCCAGGTTCTCGATGGAGCAGACGACGACGAAGTTATCCGCAGCGTCGCGCATTACCTCCAGCTCGTACTCCTTCCAGCCGATGAGCGATTCCTCGACTAGCACGGTGTGCACGGGACTTTCCTTCAGTCCCCAGGCCACCTTCTCATCAAATTCGTGCGGGGTGAAGACAGTGCCGGCGCCACTGCCGCCGAGCGTGAAGCTGGGCCGGATAAAGAGCGGATAGCGCCCGATTTCCTGCGCGATGCGGTGCGCGTCCTCAAGGTTGCGGGCAACGCCGCTGCGCGGCGACTCCAAGCCATACGCGGTCATGGCGTCCTTGAAGAGCTCGCGATCTTCGGCCACCTGCATGGCGCGCAGGTTGGCGCCGATCAACTCGACGCCGTAGCGGTCAAGGATGCCCTGCTCAGCCAGCGCCACGCCGAGGTTGAGGCCGGTCTGCCCGCCCACCGTGGGCAGCAACGCGTCGGGGCGCTCTTTGGCGATGATCTTTTCGAGCACCTCAACCGTCAGCGGCTCGATATAGGTGGCGTCGGCCAGCTCCGGGTCGGTCATGATCGTCGCCGGGTTGGAGTTCACCAACACCACGCGGTAGCCTTCCTGGCGCAGCGCTTTGCACGCCTGCACGCCGGAGTAGTCAAATTCACACGCCTGGCCGATGATGATGGGGCCGGAGCCGATGATCAAAATGGAAGATAGGTCAGTTCGTTTTGGCATAGGTTTTGCACAGCGACAGGGCGCCAAGAAATTGAGATTTCAGAAAGTGACGAAAATCAGCTAGAGCATATACAATGAATCGCACCAGCGCAAAGGAGTCGTCCAGTTTTTGACTCAATTATGGTTGACTAATCCATGTTTACAGGAGGATTGCGATGTCTTCTGATGTTCTCTCCACACTTGTGCCCAAACCCGTCAGCGTGGCCGCGCGGCCCGGCAGCCTGGTGCTGCCCGCGCACGTTGGCATCTGGCGCGACGACGGCGCGGCTGCTGCCGCGGATCTGCTCACCACCGAACTGAGTCGCGCCACCGGCCTGCGCTTCGCCCCGGCGGCGCGTGAAGCCGCTCAGATCGTCCTGCACAGCGACGGCGACAGCGGCGAACACTACCGGATCGAGATCGACGCACGCCGCGCGTCCATCTCCGGCTCCCCTGCCGGGTTGATTCACGGCGTCTACACGCTGCGCCAACTGCTGCCGGCGGCCAACTGGCGTGCGGCGCCGCTGCCAGGCGTGGCGTGGAGCCTGCCGGCCTGCCTGATCGAGGATCGCCCGCGCTTTGGCTGGCGCGGCTGTATGCTCGACACGGTGCGCCATTTCTCGCCCAAGCAGACGATTCTGCGCTTTGTCGACCTGCTGGCGATGCACCACTTCAACCGGCTGCATCTGCACCTCACCGACGACCAGGGGTGGCGCGTCGAGATCAAGGCGTTTCCCAAGCTCACCGAAGTTGGTTCGCACCGCGCCAACACGGGGCTTGGCTTTGCCGTGTCCGCGACGGAGCCGCACGATGGGACCCCACACGGCGGCTACTACACGCAGGACGATCTGCGCGAAATCGTCGCCTACGCCGCCGCGCGTGGCATCATCGTCATGCCGGAGATCGAGCTGCCCGGCCATGCCCGCGCCCTGATCGCCGCCTATCCAGAGTTCGGCTGTCTCCCTGATGAGCCGGTGGACGTGGGAACCTACTTTGGCATCAGTCGCGATCTGGTCAACCCGCTGCCGCACACCATCGCCGCGCTGGAGACCATCTTCGAGGAATTGCTGACGATCTTTCCGTCCCCTGATCCATGTCGGCGGCGACGAAGCGCCGCTTGAGCGCTGGCGCGACTCGCCCGCCATCCGTGCGCACACCGCCAGCCTTGGCCTTGCCAACGCCGAAGCGATGCGCACCTGGTTCACGGCGCATTTCGCCGAGTTTCTAAACGCGCGCGGGCGCCGGCTGGTCGGCTGGGATGAAATCATCCACTACGGCGGGTTGACGCCGAGTTCGGTGATCATGTCGTGGCGCGGGGAGAAGGGCGGCATGAAGGCGGCGCAGGAAGGCTATGATGTCTTGATGGCGCCGGTCTTTCCCACCTACTTTGACTATGCCCAGGACGAAGGCGCCGACGAGCCGCTGTCGATCGGCCAGTCGGTGCTGCTCGAAGATGTCTACGCCTACGAACCGTCGGCGCGCTGGCCCGACAAGGCTTCCTTCGAAAAGGTGCTGGGCGTGCAGTGTCAGCTCTGGCGCGAAGTAATTATCGATGAGGCGCACCTGGAGTACATGGCTTTCCCGCGCGTCTGTGCGCTGGCCGAAGTCGCGTGGAGCGAAACACGCGACGACTTCGCCGCGTTTCGCCAGCGGTTGGCGCATCATCTGGTGCGCCTCGACGCGTACGGCGTCAACTATCGCCCGCTCGCTGGCCCGCGCCCGTGGCAGCAGCGCGCTGCAGGCCGCAAAGCCTATCAGCCGCGCTTCAACCTCAACGCGGCGCTGGCCAATATGGATCAATGGGCGGAGTCGGGCGAGCCGCCCGCCGAACATCTGGCCGATTGAGTCGCGGCTGGCGTTGGATCGCGGGCGTCCCCGCCCGCCATTGAGCCGCCGGATAAGACGAGGTCGTCCGCGTGTTGCGTCTGTCATCGCGCAGTGTTCAGCGGGCGGAGACGCCTGCGATCCGACGCCGGGTGTTTGGCGTTGCGCGAGAAGGCGATTTATACTGCTGGCAGCCACCAACGGGGACAAAGACCAGTGCACCGTCTGGTCTTTGTCATGATAGTGAACCGACGCAAAGGAGCGATCTGTGTTGCAACGTACGCCACTTTATGAAACTCATGTTGCGATGGGCGGGCGCATGGTGGAGTTTGCCGGGTATGAATTGCCCGTTCAATATCCCACCGGGCCGACCGCCGAGCATCACGCGGTGCGCACCGCCGCCGGCCTCTTCGACATCGACCACATGGGGCAGTTCGAGATAGGCGGACCGGATGCCGAAATCTGCCTTCAACAGCTTCAGGTGTGGGATCTTGACCAGATGGTTGAAGGCGATGCTCATTACAGCGTGCTCTGCTACGACGACGGCACGGTGGTCGACGACATTTTTCTACAAATTACATAGTCGTTGGCTGATGATCGTCAATGCATCCAACCGCGCCAAAGACTGGGCGTGGATCGAGCATCACCTGCATGGCTACGACGCCGCCCTGATCGAACGCTCGGATGAGCTTGCCATGTTGGCGTTGCAAGGTCCCAAAGCGGAGCAGATCCTGCAGAAACTGACCAGTTACCCACTCGCCACTGTCGCCCCTCGCACCGCCGTGGAGACCGAAATCGGCGGGCTGATGGTCATTGCCGGTCGCACTGGCTATACAGGCGAAGACGGCTTTGAACTCTATGTGCCTGTCGAAGGGGCGGTTGCTTTTGGACGCTGCTCCTCGATGCGGGCAAAGCAGATGGCTTGTTGGCGTGTGGTCTGGCTGCGCGCGACAGCCTGCGCTTTGAAGCGTCGATGCCGCTCTACGGCCACGAACTCAGCCCGCAGATCAACCCGCTCGAAGCGCGTCTCGGTTGGACCATGTCGTGGAACAAGCCGTTCATTGGGCGCGATGCGCTGCTCAAAGTAAAACTGGAAAAGCCGGCGCGCCTGCTCGTCGGGCTGGAAATGGTCGAGAAAGCGGTGCCGCGCGAACACTACGACGTAGCCAGCGATGGCAAGGTCATCGGCCACGTCACGTCCGGCATGAAAAGCCCCACGCTCGACAAGTTCCTGGCAATGGCCTACGTGCCCCCTGCGTACAGTGCGCTCGGCACGCGCCTGGATGTGATTGTGCGCGGGCAACCCAAAGCCGCGGTCGTCGTCAAGCGGCCCTTCTACAAGCCAAAGTACAAGGCATAAAGTTACTCTTCATCTCTCAACCATAAGGAGTTCAAGATGGCCAGCTACAAATTAGATCAGAGCGTCAAATATGCCAAGAGCCATGAATGGGCGCGCGCCGATGATGGCATTGTCGTCGTTGGCATCTCCGACTATGCCCAGGACGCGCTGAGCGACGTCGTTTATATTGACCTGCCGGAAGTGGGCGATACGGTCACAGCCGGCAAGCAGGTGTCCACCGTAGAGTCGGTCAAGGCCGCGGAAGATGTCAACGCACCGGTCAGCGGCGAGGTCGTCGAGATCAACACCGCGCTGGAAGACACGCCGGAGATCGTCAACGAGCGGCCGTATGACGCCTGGTTCTTCAAGGTCAAGCCGACTGACAAACTGGATGCCGAGCTGGCCGCGCTGCTGGCGCCCGCCGATTACGAAAAATTTGTCGCAGAGCTGGAATAGCCCGATAGCACGCGGATAAAGCAGATTAGGCGGATTTCCGCGGATTTTTTTTGATTTAATCCGCGTTGATCCGCCCGATCCGCGAAATCCGCGTGCTGTTGCGCGTTTAGCCGCGCACCCTCTTCACATCCGCAACACTTGCCCCCAATCCATCCAGAACATTTTTCTCGTTTCAATAGAAGAAAGCGTACTTCACAGGTGTGCAGCCTGTGATATGCTGATGCCCATTGTAAGGTGTGGTTGACCCTGGCGGTTTCTCGCCGTCATGACGCGCCAGACGATGGTTGACTTCCTGTCCGGGCGAACCTCGGACGCACAACAGGATGGCATGATGCCTTCAGGCACTGCTGGATATGCTGCCCAACAGCGCATCGGGTTGCTGCGCTCGCTAGTTGTTTACTATGGGAACCCGCTCAAGTTGCACCGTATGCGCCGCTTCTACGCGCAATTTATCGGGCGCGGGGATCTTTGTTTCGACCTGGGCGCGCATGTAGGAAATCGACTGCTGGTCTGGTCGCTGCTTGGTGCACGCATCGTTGGTGTGGAGCCACAGCCTGCGTGCATCCGCTTGCTGCGCAGTTGGTACGGTCGTTCCGCCCAGGTCACGCTGGTCGAGGAAGCGGTCGGCGCCGCGTCGGGCGAGGCGACGCTCTTCGTGAGTGCGGCCACGCCGACGGTCACCACCCTCTCCAAGCCCTGGATCGACGCGATGCAGCAGGCCGCTGCGTTTGCCAAGGTGCGCTGGGAAGGCGCGGCGCCTGTCAAAGTGACGACGCTGGACGACCTCATTGCCCGCTACGGCGAGCCTGTCTTTTGCAAGATCGATGTCGAAGGTTTCGAGTGGGAAGTATTGCAAGGGTTGTCACGCCCGCTGGCGTCGCTCTCGTTTGAGTATATCGGCGCAGCCAAAACACAGGCCACCGCGTGCGTGGCGCGGCTTGCCGAGTTGGGCGACTACACCTTCAACTGGTCGCAGGGGGAGCAACACCGTTGGCAATCGCAGCGTTGGCTCACCGCCACGGAGATGAGTCAATGGCTGGCAACTCTGTCCGCACAATCTGGCTCCGGTGACATCTACGCGAGAAGAGTCTGACCATGCTGTACGACGACAAACGCACCCTGACTGAGCTGCGCCGGCGCTGGTTCTATGTGGCGCTCTTATACGGCGCGGTGCTGGCGACCGGTTATTGGGCGATGCTCCAATGGTGGCCGGCGAGCGATGCCGTCCGCTGGCTGGTGCTGGCGACGGCGACCATGACGGTGCAGATGGCCGTGCTGAGGTGGGCGCTCCAGTTCAATCATCGGCCAGCCGGTGCGCCGCTTTACCCCGACCTGGGCGTCGCTAACGGCATGACGTTGACGCGCGGCCTGCTCACCTGTCTGATGGCGGGCTTCCTCTTTGGCCCGACGCTGCAAGGCTGGCTGGCCTGGGCGCCCGCTCTGCTCTACATGACGGAGCGTGTGATCGACTTCTTCGACGGCTTTGTCGCCCGCTACACCAGCCGCGAGACCAGGCTTGGCTCGATCCTGGACATGGAATTCGACGGGCTGGGCATTCTGATCGCAGTTGGGCTGGCGATTCAGCTAGATCATCTGCCCGTCTGGTATTTGATCCTGGGATTGGGGCGCCAGTTGTTTATCTTCGCCATCTGGATACGCAAACGGCGGCGCAAGCCTGTCTTCGACCTGCCGACTTCGGGGCATCGTCGCCTGATCGCCGGCTTGCAGACGGGCTTTATCAGCATCATCCTCTGGCCGCTGTGGACGAGCCAGGTGGCGATGTTTGCGGCGTGGCTTTTTGCCGCACCGCTGGTTTTCAGCTTTGGACGCGACTGGCTGGTCGTCAGCGCCGTCATTGATGCAGGTTCGGAGGCGTATCGCTCCGCACGCCGCCGCGCTAAATTGCTCTTCGAACAATGGCTGCCGCTGGCGGCGCGCGGTGCAGGCGCCTTGCTCACCGGCTGGATGCTCTGGCGCGGGGACACCTTCCCCAATGAAACAGCGTGGCTGGCCGGGCTGGCCGCGACCCTGTTGGTGCTGGGCGTTGTCGGGAGGGCGCCGCACTGGTGCTGGCATTTCTGGCCGCGTTCAACGCCAGCAGCGCCGGATTGCAGATCGACAATGGCCTGCTGTTGATCTGCGCCATGCTCGTCCTGCATCTGGGCAGCGGTCGCTTTGCCCTGTGGCAGCCGGAGGAATACTACCTGCACACCCAACTGGGCGCGCCGCACAACGAGACAGCCGTATGACGACAGCTTTGCGTCAATGGTCGCGACGCCAATGGTCGCGGCGGCCGTGGCCACGACGACCGTGGCGGGCCGGTCGGCTGCTGCATTTGATCTGGATTGCGCTTGCCGTCGCCTTGTTGTGGCTGACGCTGCGTGCGGTCAACATGGGTGAAGTGTGGGATCGCCTGCGCCATCTTCAGCCGAGCCAGATCGGGCTGCTGCTGCTCGTTAATGTGGCGGTGTTGGCAACCTTCAGCGCGCGCTGGTGGTTGCTGCTCTTTGCGCAGGGCTACCGGGTTCCGTACCACCACCTGATGGCCTATCGCCTCGCCGCCTTTGCTTTAAGCTACTTCACGCCAGGCCCACATTTTGGCGGCGAACCGTTGCAGGTCTATCTGGTGACATCGCGGCACAAGGCGCCCGTTTCCGTCGCGGTGGCTGCTGTCGTCGTAGACAAGGTGCTCGAAATGACGGCAAACTTCACCTTCCTGACTTTGGGGGTGCTTTTGTGGTGCGGACGCAGGTGTTGCCGGGCGTGAGTGAAGCACAATTGCTGCTGACCAGTCTTGGCCTTCTGCTGCTGCCGCTCAGCCTGTTGATGGCGATCCTCGTGGGCTGGCATCCACTGTCCGCGCTGTTTGTTTTGTTGGAACGCCCCTGGCGTTGGCTTGCCAGACAACGCGGCATGACGCCTACGCCGCTGGCCGCAACCGCCTTTGTGCGTGCGGTGCGGCAAAGTGAAGATCAAAGCATTACGCTTTGCCGAGACCATCCGTTGATCCTGATGCTGGCCGTAGGCGCGTCGGGGTTGAGTTGGGCGGCCATTGTCGGCGAATTCTGGCTGATGGCTGCTGTGCTGGGGCTTGAGCTCACGCTGCCCGAAACGATTGCGGCCTTGCTGGCCGCGCGCGTGGCGATTCTGCTGCCGCTGCCTGCCGCGGTCGGCGCCTTGGAGGCAAGCCAGGCGCTGGCGATGCAACTGCTCGGTCAATCGCCCGCGGCTGGCGTCAGCCTCAGCTTCCTCATCCGTGGCCGCGACATGGTATTAGGGCTGGTTGGCCTGGCGTTGGCCGGCGTGCTGGTGTGGGGGAAGAAGAGGGATAAAGAGATGGGGAGATAAGAGAGTGGAGATTGAGGATTTTGGGGGATTGCGGCTCAGGTTATTCCCTGTCTCCCCCTCTCCCTGTCTCCTTGCCTCCCCCTCTCCCTTTCTACTGCGCCTTCGCCACAATCTGCATTTCGATGCCAAATTCGTCCGCCACGGTCAGCGTGTTGGCGAAGTTGGGCGGGTCGATGCCAAAGTCGCTCATCTTGAGCCGCGTCGTGGCGACGCCGTTGAGTGTGTCCCCGCTGAGGCTGGCGGTCACATCGAAGGTGGCGGGTTGGGTGATCTCACGGATGGTCAGGTCGCCCACTAATTGGAAACTCACTTCGTCTCCCTCGGTGTAGGCGGCCGGCGCGCCTTCGACGCTGGTGGCGGTGAAGGTCGCTAGCGGGTAATCGTTGAAGCGCGGCCCATTCTCCCGAATCCATTTGTCGCGGTTATTTTGGTCGGTGGTGAAGGTGTTCATTTTCACCGTGAACGTGTTTTCGCCCAGCGGCGCGCTCAGGTCGTCGAGGTTGAGCTGAAGCTGGCCTTCGATTTCCTGGGTGCTGCCGACCACATCGGCCACCCCCGCAGCAATGCCGAGCTTGTCCAGCGCACCGGCAAAGAATTCCTCGTCCGCCAGATAGGTGGCTTTGGAGGCTTCGGGCACGATCACGAAGGTGCGCTGACCCGCCGCCGCACCGCTCTCTGCTGCGCCTGCTGTTTCAGCGGGCGCGTCCACGGCGGGCGCTTCAGCCGTAGGGGATTCCGGCGTGGCCGCCGGCGTTGCCTGCCCGCCGCAGGCGGTCAAAAGCATAAGCAGCATCAGCAAGGCGAAAGTTCTTGTCATGGAATACAGCATAATCTTCTCCTTATTAATTGGCGACCGCGGCCTGATCCGGCACAATCCCTTGCGGGAGATAGACCGGCGCTGCGATCTGATCGAGGCCAAAATTGTTGAACAGAACACGAATAAAGAGCGAATAGAAGCCCTCGTGGCGCAAGGTAGGCTCCAGATCAGAAACAGTCAGTCCTGGCGTAAACCCATACTCCTCAAAGGCCGCGACCAGCGCCGCGTCCTGGCTGATGATGTGCACCGGCGTCGCCCATCCATCCGCGCGGCGGGAAACGGCCGGCGGCTGGTGATCGCCGATCAGGATGAAGATACTGTGCTCATCCCCCACGTCGCGGATAAATTGCGTCAACATGCGCAACTGATAGGTGATCGCATTCAGATAGTTGCGCCGCATCGCCTCCTGGCTGATCGTGTCGGGATCGACGGGCGGCTCCTCCGCCCCTGGCTGGTCAAGCGTGCGCCAGTCATCGACCAGCGTAGGGTGAGGCGTCCACGGGTAATGCGAATTCTGCGTAATGGTAAAGAGCAGCAAGGACTGGTGGTTCTCCGTTTTGAGCCGCTCCTGCGCCCAGTGCAGCACCCACTGGTCGGGCGGCGCTGGCCCCCATCCGTAGCGCGGGCCGTCGTACGCCAAATCCTTGTTGCGGAGCAGTTCATCCGCGCTCAACAGCCGCGTGTACTTCGCCCAGGCTACCTCGGATAGATTCTCGTCCAGCGCGGACAGCCAGGCGAAGTGATAGCCCTGATCCTGCAACGTCTTGCCCAGGCTTGGATAACTGCCGTCGATCTGGTATTTGTTGCGCAGCGCCAGATATTGCGGGTGATTGTCGATGCGCAGGCCAAAAAGCGTGCTCGTGTAGGCCAGCCATGAGCCTCCCCCCCACGTCGGCGACTCGCTCAACGCCGTCGCCGCGTGATAGCCGGCATTATCCAATTGATCTTCGAGTTGGCTCAGTAAGGACAGATACGTTGGCCGAAAGTGGCTGCGTTTGTAAAGCACGCTGCCGTAGGATTCGACAAAGATTACGTAGATGTCTGGTTTGCGTTCCAACCGGTAACCGGTGTAGTTGTAAGCCGCGCGCACCTGGCTGTCGTCGAATGCGGCCACGTCCTGATAGGTCTTGAGCGACAGGGCAAGGTTTTTCTGAAGTTTGAAGCCAAAGCTGCTGAACACCATCTCCGGCCGCGCAGTGTAGAGTTGATAGGCCACCGCTGCGGCCAAACAGAGCGCCGCCAGGCCGCCCAACGCTAGCCGCGACGCCCAGTGCAGTCGCGACGAGGCGCCGCTGCGCAGCAGTACGACCAGCAGCCACACGACCGCCGCCGCACCCGTCAGCAGGACAAATATAGCGCCGGCATAGAGCCACCACGCGGCGTTGACGTGTTCGGCCAGGAAGGGCAGTCCATCGCGCGCCAGGTAGAACTGGCCGTAAAACGAGGGATCCAGCAGAAAGACCGAAGCGACGACCGCCTCGTAGATGGCATAGGAGAGGAGCAATGCGTAGAACACGCCAACGAGCGCGCCGATCCACGGGCGACGCAGCCAGCGCATCAGCACCCACGCGGCGATCATCACCGTCAATTCGACGGAAATGCGCCATGGGTCCAGATTCTCGCGCCAGATCAAGAGATGGTTGACAGCCGGCCACCAGCCGCCATCCAGTGTCGACGCAGGCGGTAGTACGCTGCTCTGCGGGTCAAGAAAAAACATCGGCAGAAAAAGTAGGAAATTGAGCACGGCAAATGCACCCCAGAAGATCAGATTGGGGTGGCTCTGACTGAACTGGCGCAATGACAGACGGTCGAACATGCGGAAGTGATCCCCTTTGTACAGAATCTCTGCATTGTAGCCCGGACTGCGCCTATTCTGGAAACCTTGTTCACGCCACGCCGTATCGTGTTCGCCTCGCTGCTTCACTCAGGTTGACGCCATGAGCTCGGCTGCCGCGAACAACGATCCCATCCGCTTTTTGCGCTACCTGGTCGCCGCCCTGCAACAATACGATGCCGAGAGCGGGCGCGACGTGCAGATGGCGCTGGCCGCGGCGCAATCTGCACCGCCGCGCTCCCTTGCCAGCGCGCTGCTCAACGATCTGGCCGGACGCGCCCAGCAACGTTTCCTGCTTGTGCGCGACGATTTTCACCTGCTTAAAGTTGATCTACGACAAGTTGGGTGTGGATAAGCGGATGGCCGCCATGGATGTGGCGCGAATTGGAGTTGTTATGAGTTGGTTGAAGTCGCGTAAGTCACGCTACCAGCGTGACGGCGGTGGTTGGCAGGCGGCTACAGGGGCAGCGTCTTGGCGGCCTTGTCGAGGTGGTAGAGCGCGTGCGCCGAGAACGCATGGCAGGTCGATCCGTCGGGAAAGTCGACGTTCCAGTTTTCCCACGTCGTCGGGGCGCCGGTCTGCACCCAGCGCCCCCACCGCCGGCGGATGATCTCGACGACGGCCAGCTCCCGGCCGCCGGCGTGCAGCGCTTCAAACAGGTAGTGGTGTATGAACGGGCTTGCCAGCACCAGCGCGCCCGGCTGCGGGTTGTCGTCCAGGTCGAGCGAGCGCGCGGCAATCGCATCAAGTTGCTTGGGCCATTCGTCAGCTTCGGACGCGCCCGTGAGCACGGCCAGGGCGGCGGCCAGTTGCGACGCCGTCGTGCGCGGCAAGTCATCCCACCAGCGGTCGCCGGCGAAGAAGGCGGTGCGGCACGCCTGGCGCAATGCGGTTGCCCGATCCTGCCAGCGCGCTGCATCTTCGCCCGCATCGAGTTCGGCGGCAAGGGTGGCCGCGGTCTGGAGTGCGAGCAGGTAGTGCAGGTTGTAGATGGCGTTTGGCTCCTGGCGCGAGACCGGCGCCCAATCCAGGAAGAGGCGCCGCCCTGGCTGGCTGCGGATCAGCCCGTCGCCCGCCACGTCGCCGGCAAACCGGTCGAGCATCTTGACCAGCGCGGGCCAAAGTTGCAGGACAAGTTCCCGGTCGCCGGTCAGCCGCCAGTAGAGCGCCAGCAACTCGACCCACATGAAATTATAGTCGACGACGGTGTAGGCGTGAGCCTCGCCCGGCGCCACGCCCGGCAGCACGCCGTCGGGATAGGCGCCGTCAGCCGCCATGCGCAATACCTGGCGCAGCGGGCGCACGTCGTCGCTCAGCGCGTGCATGATCAGCGCCTGTGGCAGCGCGTCGCCCACCCACTGCGAGCTTTCCCGCCATGTGCTGTCCACAAAGCCGTCTTGCAGGCAGGCGCGAAAGGTGCGCTCGCAAAGATCGACAATCGCCTGAAGATCGGGGGCGTCCAGGCGCACGGGGCGGTCAACGCGCAGGGGGTATTCGGACGCACGCACGTGGAAGCGCAGGCGCAGGTCGGGATGGGCAGGGCCGCCCAGGGCAAAGAGCACGTACCGGCCGCCGCGCAAGCTGAACGATTCCAGCGCCTGGCTGCCCGCACGCAGCGCAAAGCGGTCGGTGAGCCGCACACGGCAGTACGTCGCCGGATCGGAGAGCACCAGTTCGCCATTGCGTAACTTCTCCGCATAGCTGATTAGCAGCGTCTCTGTGCCCGACGCGTTCATGACCTCCGCCCAGCCCTGGCAGGCATAATCGCGCCCGAGATCGAAGAGCCAGACAGTTGTGTCGCCACCGACATTGCCACCGACGCCCGCGGGCCGAAACCAGCCATCCGCATCGGTCGCGGCTGCTGCCGGCCTGCCGGTCTGCCAGGCTTGGCGCAGGGCTGCATGGCTGTCCGACCTGCGCAAGGCAACGCCAGCAGCATGGCGCACGCCGCGCAAGGACAGTTCCAGCTCGCGCTCATCCAGAGGCGGCGCTTCGCGTGCTGCCAGGCTGGTCCACGGCGCGCCGCCCACCGGCGCCACGATGCGCGATGACTCCCAGGCAGCCGCATCGTACCCCGGCTCCGTCCAGGCATCTGCATTGGCCATGTCGCGATCCTCGACGCCGCTGCCATAGATCGAGACGCGCGGCGCGCCATCGGCAAACGAGCGGTCGCGGCGCACGCGCCAGGTCGCGTCGGTGACGAGGCAAGACGCGCCGTCAACGCACAGCGCGGCCAGCACACCCGTCGCCGCGCGGTGGACGTAGGCAAAAGTCCAGGCGATCGACCGCCTGCCGCCACGGATAGCAGCGCGCCGGCCCGCGACCGGCAAAGCGGCCGTTGACCCACAGCCGGTAGCGGCTGTCTGCGGTGATCGACAATTCGGCATGGGCCGGACAGGTGGCCAGTTCGAGCGCGGGCGACCGGAAGTCCAGGTAAACTTCGTGCAGATCGAAGGGGTGGGCGGCGCCGATCCAGCAGGCGCCGGCAGGGAAACCTGATAGTGTCATCTTGTCACCGTGTCACCTTCTCAGATTCACGGCGTGCGATATTGCGCGGCCAACCGTTTGACCACCGTGTAGGCGCGGATCAGCCGCTGCGGCGGAATGTCGGGCTGCACGAAGTGCCCGGTGTTGTAGATGAAGCCGCCGCCCGGGCCATAAATGGCGAAGCGATCGGTGATATATTCTTCCAGCATGTCTCCGTCGTAGGCCAGCAGCCCGTCGATGATGTCGAGCGAACCGTAAATGGTGATCTTGTCACCATATTGTTCCTTGACCGTGCGCGGATCCATACCGGAACTCTCCTGCACAGGGTGCATGGAGTCGTAGCCGATCTCGATGAGGTCGTCCATGATCTGCATGATATAGCCGTCGGAATGCAGGTTGACGAACAGGTCGCGGCTGTGCGCGTGTTCGACGACGCGCTTGGCGTAGGGCGCAATCATGCGACGCCACATGCGCGGCGAGAAGAGCATATTCTGGTTGGAGCCCCAGTCGTCGGAAAGCGTGATGCCATCGACGCCGGCTTCGACCAGGCTGTCCACCAGGCCACAGAGCCAGTCGGCGTAGCGGTCAAACCAGGCGCCCATGATCTGCGGCTCGGCGCCCATATTCAGCCAGCAGTTCTCGATGCCGATGATGCGGCTCGTGCCTTCGACGATGCCCCACACATGCGCCAGGATGTAGCGTTTGTCGCCCTGCTGGTGCACCGCCTCTGCCACGTTGAGACCGGCAAAGTCATAGTTCCAGTCGGTGTGGTTCAGCCAGCGCGGGTCATGCGCATCCCCCGGATCGTAGGCAGGCAGTTCCTTGACATCCCACAGCCGGCCGCTCTGGTTGGGGTAGGGCACGAAACCGACAAAGATGTCGATGCCGAACTCGTCGAGAAATTGCTCGCGCGGGCCATACTCCGCCGCCAGCATCTCGACGAACTGTTTCTGGTAGAGCCAGCAATCGACCGGCGTACGGTCGGTCGTCTGCCGGCGCAGCGTGGCCTTGACCCGGTCTTTAGAGTTCATAGCGCCTATCCCTGCCTTGCATTCAAATTTAACATCCCATCCCACGCCGCCAGTTCCAGCGACGCCACGTACTGGCTATGATTCGCCTCCCAGTGCACCTGCTCCCACCGGCACGATGGCGCACAGATCCGCGGGCAGCCGGTGCAGGATCTCAGCGTAGGCGTGTTCGAGCAGGCGATAACCGGAGGAAGGGTGCTCGGTAAAGTGCGGGTGCGGCTGAATGATGCCATCCTTGACCAGGAAGTGGTCGATCACGTCGGCCATACGGTTGAGCAGCTCCAGCTTGCGCGGCCACGGCGTGGCGAGCCGCACCGCCTCGTCGACCAGCGGCGCCATAGGCGCATGGAGCCGCGGCAGGCGCCGGAAGAAGGCATAGGTCCACTTGTCGTAGGGACAGTACTGTCTCTCGAGCATGAAGGCAAGCTGCACCGCCCAGCGCACGGCGCGCGAGAAGGTGATCGTGGCGTAGTACTCGTTGTCGCGCAGGATGGCGCGTTTGAGCGCATAGCTGCCCATGCCGGAGAAATAGCGGCACCAATGCGCAATGCGACGCAACCGCACCGGCTCCGGGTAGTAGCCTTGCAACACTGCGCGGATATGCGAGAAGCGCCCCGTCTCGTCAATCCAGACCTGACCGTTGACGAGGTGGATGATGTCCTCCTCGGGCGCACTCAGCCAGTCGGCGTAACTTTCCGGCGCATGGTCGATGCCAATGGTGGTCTTTAGATAGCTTTCCAGCCCGGCAATCGACAGGCCGGTGCCGCCCGAAAACCCGGCGCGCACGTCGTAGCCCCGAAAGCTTTCCGGCAGAGAGGGAATGACGGCCTGGGCAATCGTTTGGCCGCGATCGTGGTAGAGCGCGTCCGGCATGACGGCGTTGACGCGGATGCCCCAGTGGTGGTCGCTGGAGTATTCGTCATCCATGCCCATCACCTCGGAGCCGTAGCCGAAGACGCCAAAGGCTGTCTGCACCGTCTCCGCGGGGAAGTCGCGCTGCAGGATCGGCAGGAGGATCGTTTCGAAAAACTGCCGGCTGACATCGATCACTGACTCGGTCACATTTACCTCCCAAACAACAATAGACCGCGGATTGGATGGATTTGGCGGATTTACACGGATTTTGATCGATCCGTACAGATTCGCCCGATCCGCGTCATCCGCGGTCTATTCAACCCTGCCTGCGGGCTACTTCGCTGCTGCCTCGACGTTGCTCGCGTCATAGACGGTGAACGGGCCCATGACGATGCGCAACCCACTATCGCGGGTGGGATCCTTCTCGATCGTGTATGCACCCATGCGGCCGGCCTCGAAGGTCTCGCCCTCGACGCCCTGCATTGCGCCGGTGGCCAGCAGGTAGGCCGCGTAGTAGGTCGTATAGCCGAGATCGACGAAGCTCCACAGCGCAAACTCAGGCGCGCAGCCGTTGAGCGTGTACTCGATCATCTCGGCGGGCAGGCCCAGGCCGGAGACCTTGACCGTGTCGCACATACCTTCGTCCTGCATGGCCTTGGCCGCAGCGACGATACCGACGGAGGTTGGCGACATGATCAGCCCCATATCCGGGTACTTGTCGATCAGCGCCAGCGCCTGATTATAGCTGTCTTCCGACTGGTCGTTGCCGTAGACGATGTCGAGCAGTTCCAGATTGGCATACTGCGGATCCTTCAGCGTTTCCTGCAGCGATGCGATCCAGGCGTTCTGGTTGGCGGCGTCCGGCGAGGCAGAGAGCACGGCGAATTTGCCGCCATCTTCGCCCAGGATCGACTGCGCCATGTCGGCCATGACCTTGCCCGTCTCGGCAAAGTCAACCTGCGCCACGAACAACTGCTCGCCCTCGCCCGACGGAATCGGCGAGTCCCACGTGACGAAGGTCATGCCTGCGTCGCGCGCTGCCTGTGCGGCTGGGGCAATCTGGTCGCCCGCGTTGTTGGAGACCATGATCGCCTGCACGCCCTGCGTGGTGGCATTGGTGACGATCTCGATCTGTCCGGCGACGCTGTTTTCGGGGGTCGGCCCCAGGAACTGCAATTCGTCGGTGTTGCCGAGCTCGGCGTGTGCTTCCTGCGCGCCCTGGTTGGCCTGGTCAAAGACGAGGATGCCCAGGAACTTGGGCATGAGCACCATCTTGACGGCCTGGCCCGGCGTCGCCTTGATCACATCGCCGGCCGGCGCGGCAGCTTCCTCGGCCGGGGCCGCGGTCGCCTCGGCGGCAGCCTCAGTCGCCTCGGCCGGTGCGGCGTCCGGGGCGGGGGCGGGCGCCGCCGCCGGCGCACAGGCTGCCAGGAGCAGGCTGGCAATGACCAGCAGGCTCAGGATGATCGTGTTTAGCTTTCGCATGGTTTTTCTCCTTGAAGAATGGTTGTGAAACGGACAAAAATAGGTGGAAACGCGTAACCGCGGATGGTTTCATGCCTTGGTGCTAATCGGCGGCCGCTGCCTCGAGCGTACGCGCCCGCCGACGTTTCAGGCTCGTCTGCACGGCGCCCGCCAGGTTTGGTGCGAGCACCGACAGGATCAGCAGCACGCCGATCACGCCGGTCTGGACGTGGCCGGAAAAATTGGCCAGCCCCATGCCGTTGCGCAGGTTCAGAATGATTAGTACGGAAAGGAGCACACCCCACATGGCGCCGGCGCCGCCAAAGATGCTGACGCCACCCAGCAGCACCATCGTGATGATGTCCAGCTCGAAGCCCACCGCCATGTCGCCGCGCACGGCGCCCAGCCGCGCGGCATAAAGAATGCCGGCCAGCGCCGCAATCGTCGACGAGACGACAAACAGGATCATCTTGGTGCGCCGGACGCGCACGCCAGCATAGCGCGCGACATCCTTGCTGTTGCCGATGACATAGACGTAGCGGCCAAACCCAGAATATTGCAACACAATGATCGCAAAGATCAGCAGAACGAAAAAGACGATCAGCGCGAGCGGAAAAGGGCCGATCAGCGGCTGTTGCCCAAGCCGGTCGAACCATTCAGGAAACTTGCCAATCGATCGATCCTCGAGCAGGACGTAGGCCAGGCCGCGATACCCGATCAGTCCCGCCAGCGTCACCACCAGTGACGGCAGCCCCACGATGCCGATCCAGAAGCTGTTGAAAAGCCCCGCTGCAAAACCCGCGAGCAGCCCGCCGGTGATCGCCCATTCCATCGGCGCGCCGCCGGCAAAGAGATAGCCCATCATGCAGGCGCTGAAACCCATCACCGACGCCACCGACAGGTCGATCTCGGCGTTGATGATGATAAAGGTCATGATCAGCGCCACGATAATCTTCTCGATCGACAGTTGGAAGAGATTCACCCAGTTGCCGACGGTAAGATAGCCGGGCGTGCTCAACGCGTTGTAGCCGACCACAAGCACCAGCAGAACGAGCAACAGCCCTTCCCACCGGCGGAAGATGCTCCAATCAGGCCGCATAGCCCGCGCCTCCCTTTTCTGCCGTCGCTTCGCCGTCGCTGGAAACCTGCAATTCATGGCGCGCCCAAACCTTGCGCAGCCGGTTCATGATCACCGTATCCGTCGCCACCGCCAGCAGGATCAGCAGACCCAGCAGCGCATCGCGCCAGAACTCGCTGATTGCCAGCCACCGGATCAGGCTGTTGTCGAGCACGTCGATGAGGATCGCACCCAGGAAGGCGCCGAATGGCGATCCCAGCCCGCCGTTGATGTTGACGCCGCCCACCACCGCCGCAGCCACCGACTGCAACTCGATGCCCTGGCCGGCGACCACCGTGATGTTGCCGAAACGGGCGAGAAACATGAAGCCGCCCAGCCCGGCCAGCGCGCCGCTCAGCACAAAGGCCGTGAAGATGATGCGCTGGGCCGGAAAACCGGCGACGCGCGCCGCATCCGGGTTAGAGCCGATGGCATAGAGCCGGCGTCCCCAGGGCAGATAGCTCACCACAAGTTGGAAGACGAGCACGACGACGACCGCCATGAAAAAGAGCAGGCGAATATCCAGCGAACCGATGGTGAAAGCGTTGACCGGCGGCAGGTTGACCAGCCAGCGTGGCAATTCATTGGTCAGCACACTGTTGGCGCCGGAAATCTCCACCAACACCGTGCGGAAGAGGGCCAGCGTGCCCAGCGTGACGATAATCGCCGGCACGCGACCGTAGGCCACCAGCAACCCGTTGATCGACCCCATGACCGCGCCCATCGCAATGGCCATGAGCACCACCATCACCGGCGGGATGTCGTTGTTGATCGACAACAGTGTGCCGACGACATAGGCCGTGAAGCCGACGATGGAACCGACCGACAGGTCGATGTTGCGGGTCAGGATGACCAGCGTCTGGCCGACGGCGACAACGGCAATGACGGCCACGCTGGTGGAGATGCGCGTGAAGGTGCGCGGCGAAAAGTAATTGTCGATCTGCGTGCCAAAAAAGATAAGGATGCCGATGATCAGTCCGATCAGCACAAGTTCGCGAATCTGTTCCGGCTGGAAGCGGCGGCGAAGTGCGTTCATGGCTGCACCGCCTCCGCATGCTCCTGCTGCCCCATGGCTGCCGTCATCACGCGCTCCTGAGTGGCGTCCTTGCGGTCGAAGATGCCCATCTGCCGCCCCTCGCGCATGACCAGCACGCGGTCGCTCATGGCCAGCACTTCGGGCAGGTCGGATGAAATCAGAATGATGCCCAGTCCCTCGGCCGCCAGGTCATTGATGATGTGATGCACCTCGGCCTTGGCGCGCACGTCGATGCCGCGCGTCGGCTCGTCGAGGATCAGCAGCTTGGGCCGGGCATTGAGCCACTTGCTCAGCATCACCTTCTGCTGGTTGCCGCCCGACAGCTTGCCCACCTCGAGCGCGACCGACGGCGTGCGGATCATCAACTGCTCACGAAAGCTCTCCGCCGTGCGCTGCTCGGTGGATCGCCGCACCAGCCCCAGCGCCGACAGGTAGCGGCGCAAAGTAGGCAGCGTGATGTTCGTGGTGATCGACATCGGCATGACCAACCCTAGCCCGCGGCGATCCTCCGTCACGTAGGCGATGCCCAGCTTGAGCGCGTGATCGGACATCTTGATCGCAACCGGCTTGCCCTCAAAGATGATCTCGCCTGTCTCCGCCGGCTCGATGCCGAAAAGCGCCAGTCCCACGTCCGTCCGCCGCGCGCCGATGAGGCCGGCAAAGCCCAGCACCTCGCCCTGGTGCACGTCGAAGCTCACGTCGGCGAAGGCGCTTTCCTTGCCGAGCCCGCGCACCGACATAAGCAGATCGCCGCGCGTCGCCGCGTCTTCGCAAAGAAGTCGCCAGCGTCGCGACCGACCATCTCGCGGATCACCTGGTCGCGCTTCACCTCGGCTTTCGGCCGCGACGAGATCAGCTTGCCGTCGCGCAGCACGGTGATGCGATCGGCGATGCGGAAGACCTCTTCCATGCGATGGCCGATAAAGAGGATCGCCACACCCTGGTTGCGCAGCGTGTTGACCAGACGGAAGAGTTGATCGACCTCGTGCGCGGACAGCGACGCGGTTGGCTCATCCATGATCAGCACGCGCACCTGGAGCGAAATCGCCTTGCCGATCTCCACCGCCTGCTGCGCGGCCAGCGTCAGCCCGCGCGCCGGCATGCGCACGTCGAGCCTGACGTCGAGCTGCGCCAGGATCGCCTCGGCGTCCTTGTACATGCGTCCCCAGTTGACGACCATGCCGCGGCTGCGGTGGCTGATGAAGATATTTTCGGCCACGTTGAGGTCGGGGAAGATCATCGGCTCCTGGTAGATGGCCGCGATGCCGAAAGTCTGCGCCTCCTGCGAGTTGTTGATGTGCGTGGCCTGCCCGTCGAGCAGGATGGCGCCGGCGTCGGGGCGGTGCACGCCGGTCATAATTTTGATCAGCGTGGATTTGCCCGCGCCGTTTTCACCGATGAGCGCGTGCACCTCACCCGGATAGAGGGTGAGCGATACATTCTCCAGCGCCTGCGTGGCGTCAAAGCGCTTGGAAATATGCCGCATTTCAAGGACAGGATGGTCGTTGGGTGGGCTGGTCATAACAATGCCATAGAATAGAAAACAAATGGTGAATTGTGAATGGTGAATTGTGAATGGTGAAAGTCTGCGCCGAGACGCCAATTTCACAATTCACCATTCAAATTTTTATTGAAAGCCGCCGCTGGTTGCAGCGATGCCGCGCTCGCTGCGGATCTTGGCTTCGTAGCCCGACGCCGTGTACGCTGCAATCGGGTCAACCGGCGCGCCGAGTTCCTCGCGCACCTGCGCCAGCAGCGGGCGCACGTCGGTGCGGAACGCGTCGGTGAGCAGCTTGTGCGCCAGCAGCACTTCGCCTTCCATTTGCAGCGCGGCGAGCTCTGTCCGCGGCGCGAGCAGCGCTTTGGCGTAGGCTTCCTGGCAGTTGAGCACCGACAGGATCATCGGCGCCAACTTGCCTTCGATGTTGTGGGCCTGGTCGATCATGTAGGCGACGTTGCGGGCGGCAGCGCTCAACGCCGGGTCGTCGCTCGTCTCGGCGGTGGCCAGCTCGTTGTAGATCAAGAACAGTTCGTACGGATTCGTGCTGCCGACGATCAGGTCGTCGTCGGCATATTTGCGGTTGTTGAAATGGAAACCGCCCAGCTTATCTTCGTCGAGCAGGAACGCCACGATTTGCTCGATATTGACGCCCTGCGCATGATGGCCGAGATCGACCAACACCTGTGCGGCATCGCCCAGCTTGAGCGCCCACGCGTACGCTGTGCCCCAATCGGGAATATCGGTGCTGTAAAAAGTCGGCTCGAAGAACTTATACTCGATAAGCATCCGGCTGCCCGCGGGAAGCTGCGGCTTGATCGCCTCCAGCCCGCGCTCGAAGCGCCGCTTGCGCATACGCAGCGAATCCTGACCCGCGTAGTTGGTGCCGTCGGCAAACCACAGGCTGAGGATGTCGCTGTTGACCTTGCCCATGATCTCGCAGCACTCCAAGATGTGGTCGAGCGCGCGTTCCTGAATCCCCGGGTCCGGGTTGCCCAGGGAACCGAGCTTGTATTCGTCGTCCTGGAAGACATTCGGGTTGACGGCGCCGATGGCGATGCCTTGCGCCTCAGCGTACTGGCGCATGGCCGTGTAATCCTCGTCAGCAGGTTTATCCCACGGGATGTGCACGGCGACCGTCGGCGCAATGCCGGTCATTTTGTGCACCATGGCGGCGTCGTCGAGCTTCTGCTGCGTGGTCGTCGCCGCGCCGGGCCAGGCAAATGCCTTGAAGCGCGTGCCGCTGTTGGCGTACCCCCAACTGGGCGTCTCAATATGCTGGCGCTTGAGCGCCGCCTTCACGGTTTCCACATCGACGCCGCGTGCGGTCAACTGTTCGACGAGGATTTCGTAGGCAGCTTGATGATGAGCCATAGCCGGAACTCCTTCCGCAAAATTGCGTAAATGACTGCGCCTGTGGCAAACGCCGCTCTCTGTATGGACGCTGCATCTGCTCGTCAGGCGCGAAAAATATTGTATTCTCTCTGGCCAAAGGCCGGGGATGGAATATGAAGCAGGTGCAAGTATAAGCATTTTGCTCATTCTCTGCAACTGCTGCATTTTGTTTCGGAGCGCTTACGATTGTGGGGGAAATTGATGTGGAAGTAAAATATAACGTAACGGAATTTGTTATGAGTGGGAGAAAAACATGAGTGACTTACTGCAATCCCTCGTTACCCTATCGCATGAATTGGGACGTGAGGATCGTCATCTGGCGATCTTAGGGGAAGGCAACACCAGCGCGCGCGGTGACGACGGCACGTTCTGGGTCAAGGCGTCGGGCAGCCAACTTGGCGCCATTACAGAGGGCGGCTTCACCCAGGTCAAGCTGGACGCCATTCTGGAATTGGTCGAGCGCGAGCAGATGACGCAGGAAGAAGTGCAGGCGATCTGGCCGCAGGTCATGGTGGATGCGCAGCAAAAGCGCCCTTCGGTGGAAACCTTTCTGCACGCGCTCTGTCTCTCTGAGGGCGGCGCCAGTTGGATCGCCCACACGCATCCAGTCTCGTGCAATGCGATCCTGTGCAGCCAGCTTGGCGCCGAGCCGTTTATGCGCCCGCTTTTCCCGGACGGCATCGTCGTCTGTGGACGCCATCCCGCGGTCGTGCCCTACGTCGATCCGGGCTTTGACCTGGCCAAGGCGGTGCGCACCGAGTTGCGCCGCTACCAGGACGCCTATGGCGCGTCGCCAAAGCTGCTGCTGATGGTCAACCACGGCATCACCGCGCTCGGCAAGACCATGCAGGAAGCGTTGAACATCACGCGCATGGCCGACAAGTGGGCGCGCACGCTGATCGGGACTTACACACTGGGTGGTCCGCACTTCATGCCCGACCACGAAGCAGCCCGCATCGACAGCCGTCTCGACGAACATTACCGGCGCAGCCAGTTGACGGGGCGGTAGGATGCGCGCCACGCGCGTCACGTCTTCGGCACGGGTCAGGCGTCGTTCTACTTGACCAACTTCTCTTGACCCGTGTTCGGGATGTGCTTGCCAACATTTCGGGACGCAGCCGAGCGTTAATGCAATAGTTCTGACGACAATGCTGATAACAGCGCCTCTACCAAGATGGGAGCATCAGCGGTCAGCTCCTCCAGATCGGCGGGCGAGTCGAGATCGAAACGCAACGTTTCGGTGCACACAACTCGCACGGTGCACCCCGCGCTCGCTGCACGCACATGATGGATAGGATAGCTATCCGGCCCAAAGGCGAAATCGAAAGGCGCCGGCAGAGGCAGGAGAAGGGCATTCGTGCCCTGGTCGCGGCTGGGCGCAATCACCACCGTGCGCGGCTCGTCGCGCGCGCCGGCGAGGAGATGCAGATCCGCCGCTTGCAGTCGAGGCAGATCGGCTGGCAGCGTGAGCACAGCGTCGGCGCCCTCTCTTTCTGCCGTCAGGCGCGCTTGCCGCAGAGCGGCATTGAGATCAGGTACAGTTTCAGACAGCGCCAGCGCAGCGAAGGCTTCGGCCAGCGCCAGTGCAGCAGGGTCACGACTCACCACGACAATGCGGGCAAAAAGAGCCGACGCGTTCGCCATACGCAGCGTCCGCGCCAACAGGTGCGCACTCAGCGCCGCACGCTGGGGCGCGGACAGTACACCGGCCAGCCGGCTCTTGGCCTCGTCAAAAGATTTGGCGGGAATGAGCAGCCACGGTTTCATCCGACCGTGGCGCGGGCGTGGGTGGGTGTGGTGGGTTGGCGCAGCCGCGGGATCAGCGGTGCGGCAAAGTCGAGCACAGCTTCGGCCAACCGCGCCTTGCTCTCCAGATCGCTCATGATGGTGTCGGTCACCAGCGCGGGCATGCGCACGTGACCGGCGGCGGCCGCGTCCTCGCGATCGAGCACAAAGCCGTCAAGCACGTCGTCGTAGTGCGCGGCAATTGTCACTGGCGTGACTGGATAGCCCATCTCGCGCATCATTTTAGCGGCCGGGCCTTTCAGCGCTTTGCCACCCACGATCGGCGCCACGGCGACCTTTGGCGCGCGCACTTTTCGCAGCAGCGCGCGCATGCCATCGACGCTCAGGATCGGGTCCAGGCTGAGATAAGGGTTGCTCGGGCAGAAAACGATGACATCGGCGGCGGTCAAGGCAGCATAGGCGGCGTCGGGCAACTCACTCTCAGCCGCGCCGACAAACGAAATATCGATCACGCATGGTTCGCAGCGCCGGCCAACGAAATAATGCTGGAACGGCAGATCGCCTTCGTCGGTGTGCACCAACGTTCGCACCGGTGCGTCACTCATCGGCAGGATCGTCGAGCGGATGCCGAACGAGCGACGCAGCCGATCCGTGATTTCGGTCATGCTTAGCCCCTGGCGCAGCCATTCGGCCCGACGCAGATGTACAGCGAGGTCGCGATCCCCCAGCCGGAACCAATCTTCGCCGCCAAGCAGCCCCATCGCGTGCAGCACTGCAAACGATTCATCGGCGCGCCCCCAGCCTGTTTCGGGGTTGTTGACGCCCGCCAGGTTATACAGCACGGTATCGAGATCGGGGCAGATTGTCAGCCCCCAATGCTCGAAATCGTCGCCTGTGTTGACGATGACGGAAAGCGCGCCGGGCGGCAATACAGCCTGCAATCCGGCCGCCAACTTGGCCCCTCCGACGCCGCCAGCCAGCGCCACGACGTGCAAATCATCAGGCCAGCGCGGGTTGCGCTTGTTTGGGGATGGGGTTGCTGCAAAATAATTGTTCACAGGCTATCTCCACACGACTCGTTCGCTAAGCGGCGCGCGTGCTCGCGCTTTTTCTTCCGCAGGATAACCAAGCGTCAGGATGGCTTGCGGCTGCCAATGTTCCGGCAGATCCAATGTCTGACGCACCAGCGCCGCAACAAACAAAGGCGCACACATCCAGCATGTTCCCAACCCGGCGGCATGGGCGGCCAGCAACAAGTTCTGGCACGCCAGCGCCACGCTCTGCACGGCCATCGTCCATTCGGCCTGGCTGCGCACAGGGTCAGGATAAACGTCCATCTCCTCCAGCGTGACGCACGGCGTGATCAGCACCGGGGCGCCGGTCAAGCGGGCGTGACTGATGACAATCCTTTGCTCGATAATTTCTCGATCCGCACCGTCATTGGCAAGATCTTGCCGCCAGGCGTCAGCCATGCGTTCGCTCAGCGCCGCTTTCATCTCTGGCGAGCGCACTACGCAGAAGCGCCACGGCTGCCGGTTATGGGCGGAAGGCGCCCAGATCGCCGCCTCCAGCAGCGTTTCCACTAAGTCATCGGCCACCGGCGTCGATGCATAGCGGCGGATCGACCGCCGCGTGCGCGCCAGCGCGAGGAAGGCGGCCAGCGATGGCGACGAGATGGCCGCAGGTGGTTCGATGATGACATCGTGTCGTACGCCTTGATTCCAGATCGACATTGCGGGCATTATAGCACGGCGGGCCGAGGGGGGAAATTGAAATAGACGGCTTGGGGTGTGTTCTTTGCTTCGCAGTTTTTCGTCAACCGGTGTACAATCGACTGACCTCATCATCCGACTACACAACCGAGGAGAATGAACGATGACTGAACCTCGCTATACACGCGTGGCGCTTTATTTGCAGGACAAGCATCCGATCCGCGAGGGCATGGAATATGCGCGCTACGCCGAGGAAAAGGGCTTTGAGGCAGTCTGGCAGGCCGAAAGCCGGCTGGTGCGCGATGCGATCGTGCCGATGGCCGCCTTTGCCGCGGTGACTGACCGCATCAAGATCGGCTCCGGCGTGATCAACAACTGGACGCGTAACATTGGCCTGCTGGCCGCCACCTTCCTTACGCTCGACGACCTGGCGCCCGACCGCGTGATCTGCGGCATCGGGGCGTGGTGGGATCCGCTCGCGAAGAATGTGGGCATCGAGCGCCGCAAGCCGCTGACCGCGATGCGCGAGACGATTGAGGTGATGCGCCGGCTGCTGGCGATGGAACGCGTCACCTATCACGGTGAGTTTCATCATGTCGACGGCATCGAGTTGGATGTGGTGCATGGCCGTCGCGAGCCGCGCAACGTGTCGGTTATGATCGGCGCCACCGGCCCGCAGATGATGGAACTGACCGGCGAGATCGCTGACGGCGCGGTGCTCAACTACTGCGTGCCGCCGGAGTACAATATCGAGGCGATGGAGCAGTTGGCGCGCGGCGCCGCGCGCGCCGGACGCAGCATCGACGACATCGACCGGCCGCAACTGGTGGTTTGCTCGGTGCATGAGGATCGCAAAACAGCGCTGGATGGCGCGCGCGAACTCCTCACGCAATACTTGGCGCAGCAGCCGCACATTGCCAAGGCGAGCGGCGTCAAACCGGAAGTCGTGCAGCAGATCCAGGCGACGCTGGGCTGGCCGGCGACGAAAGAGCAGGTGCGCGCGGCCATGAAATACGTCCCCGACGAGCTGGTGCAGCACATCACCGCCAGTGGCACGCCCGCCGAGGTCAAGGCCAAAGTGCGCGAGTATATCCGGTACGGCGCCACCTGCCCGATCCTCTACCCACTGGGCGACGTAAAGCTGATGATCGATACCTTTGCAGACGGATATTGAACCTAGCGGCGGAAGACGTTTTTGAATGCTGGCGGATCGCGGATGGCTCAACCCCAGAAATAGCGGAAGCCGCCTCTCGTACACGAGAAAAGCGGCTTCCGATGACAATTCTTGGTGGGCGAGAAGGGACTCGAACCTGTGACCTCACGGATGTGAACCGTGCGCTCTAACCAACTGAGCTACTCACCCCAATTCGTCATTCACTGGGGCGTAGTATATCATAGCGCTCATGTTTCGCAAATTTGCTGGGAATCGACATGACCTATGTTGAGACAAAATAATCGGTGGACGATCCGCATCAGCTTCCTTGCCGTGATCGTCATGGGCATCTTTGGCTTTTGGTATGCCGTCTCGATCTGGCTTCCTCTGTTCGACGCCGTCGACCTTTCGGCATTTGCCGACAATGTCGATTGGGTGGATGCGGCCGCCACCCTCGGCGAGCAAACCGTACAACTCCTGCTCGGCGTCACCAGCGGACAGTAGAAAGCGGACAGTAGAAAGCGGACAGTAGAAAGCGGACAGGGAGACAAGGAGAAGGGGAGACTTCACACTTCACAATTCACCATTGAGAATTCGTCCCTGTCTCCCTGTCTCCCTGTCTCCCTGTCTCCCTGTCTCCCTGTCTCCCTGTCTCCCTGTCTCCCTGTCTCCCCTACTGATTCGGGTCGTAGATACAGCGCTGTCCATCTAAACTGTTGAGATAGATGCACAACTCAATATACGCCGGCCGCCATTCTTTGGCATCGATCGGGCTTGGCTCCATGATCGCCCACCAATATTGCTCCTCATCCGAACCGTTGCCGTCGTCGAGCCAGGCGAGATTAGGCATGGTCAACACGCTCATCAGCCCGACCCACGGCCAGTTGTCCGCTGCATATTTGTAGGCGCGCACAAGATAATCAGCCTGCACAAACTTGTCGATGCCGGCGTCGGCGCCATGCCATTTGTAGGCCGGGTTCACCGGGTCGAACGTCCATCCAAACTCAAGCAGCACGATCTTCTTCGCTGTGTCCCCGTACTTCTCCATAATGGCGCGGATGTCCTCGACGTGGCGGAAAGCAAAGAAGCGGTACCCCCCATATTTCGGGTTGCTGGCCGCCTCTGCCGGGTCGAGTTCAGGCGGCGCCGCGTAGCCGGCCCCGTGTACGCCCAATGCGTCGAAGTAGCCGGTGCTGCTGCCGCCCATTGCCTGATACATCTGGTCGTAAAAAATGTCATCCGGCATAGCAATGTCATTGTTGTCGCCGGTCGGGGCCATGCCCGCGCTGATGACGATGGCGTTGGGATTGGCCGCCTTGATCGCTTGATACGCCTTGCCGAGGAATTGTGCATATTCGGCCGGATTGGGCCGCTTGCCGCCCCATTCGCGCGCCAGGTTCGGCTCATTCCAGATTTGATAGGCCTGGATGCAGCCGATGGCGCCTGGTTGGCAATTGTAGCGAGCGGCCAACGCACCGGCATATTCGGCGAACGCATCGCCATTTGCAGGCGGATCACCCGCCCAGAATCCCTGTAAATCCGGGTCCAGACTCAAGCGTGCGAGGATCTTGAGATCGCGCTCGTTGGCGTGGGTGACAATCTTGTCGGCAGTCGACCAATCATATTGTCGCGCCTTGCGCCCCTCGATGGATTCCCAGGAAAAGGCTTGCTTGATCCAGTTGAAGCCTCCTTCCGTCATCAGATCAAGGTCGCGGTCGCGGATCTCCTCGCGCCACCAGACAAAGACCTGCGCGCCATAATCTGGGCTGGACATCGTGGCAGGAGCAAAACTGCCGGTGTTGCCGCCCGGCGCTGAAGTGGGCTGCGCTGGAACATTTCCATCACCCGGCGCTTGCGCCACGCGCTCCTCGATCGCCATAAACTCGGCTGCGCCCCAGCCAAGCGGGCGCCATTTTCACCCAGTTGCAGCCACTGGCCGTCATCCGATTCTCCCAGCAATGGAAAGCTCTCGCCGGTGTTCGCCAATTTGACGACGGAACCCGTCGTGCTTGGCTCGCTGCGGATGTTCAATTGATCCGCGGTTACACGCGCGATTTTCTCGACCACAGGGGCCGAGGTTGGCCCTGCTGCTGTGGTTTCCGACGCCGTTTCAGCCGGTGGCTGCGCAGGCGGCTCGCCCGCGCTGGCAGGCGTTTGCGTGGGGGTGGCCGCGGGCTGAGCCGCCTGCGCCATCGGCGTCTTCGTGGGCGTCGGCGTTGCTTCAGCGCCGCCACCTCCGCAAGCAGCCAACAGTATGGTTGCTCCTACGCACAGACTTGCAATCCTCAATGAATATCGCATCGACATCATTCCTCTCATTCTTGCACCAATTTTTACCGTCCCATCATGGCGCGCAAGGCGTCGAACGCCGGACGCCCGGCGACGGCAAACGCACCCATCTCGGTATCGCGTGGGTAATTCAGATTCCACAACATCGGTACGGCCACATAGCCCGAACCGGCCATGATATTATAGGCTTCGACGCTCCAGCGCGCCTGCGTGGCCTCATCGATGCGCGCCTCGTACTCGTAGCCAGGGAAGGGCGACGGCGTCGATCCCCACCCAAACTCGGTCGGCCAGAGACGCTTATTGATGTCGCCAAATTCTTCCATCACGCGTCGCGACTCGCGCAGCGTGCTCAAAAAGTAGAAGCTGCGATGATTGACGTGCGACAGTGCGCTATAGTTCCCGACTTCCCAATCTTGGAAAAGCACCGACGGCGGGTTGGCGAATCCACTCGGATGGATGCCGATGCCATCGCTGTACTGCTTGAGGCCGTTCTGATACATGCCACGCAGGTAATCGACATCGTCGAAGGCCACATCGCTGTAGCCGGCCGGCGTCGTTGCGCCGCTGATGACTAACATCGCCGGGCACGCACCCTTGATCGCGTTGTACGATCGCTTCAGCAGATCCATATAACTGGCCGGTTCGAGCGGGAAGCCTTCCCATTCGCGGCGCAGATTTTGCTCGTTCCAGACTTCGATGGCCTGCAGCCGCCCACAGTAACGCCCGGCGATCCCACCCAGGAAATTGGCGAACAACTGGAAATCTTCCGGCGGGCCGCCTGTGCCGCCTAATGTGGGGCGCGACCACGGCGGCGAAGTCACGACGCTGAACATCATGTTGATGCCGTTGCCGTTCATGCCATCCACGATGGAATCCATTTCCTGCCACTGGATAGCGCCTGGCTGTGGCTCGGCATATTCCCAGCGCACCTGCTGTTTGACCCAGCCAAAGCCAAGCTGTTTGACAAGGGTAGCGACGCCCTGCTTATCGCCCTGCCACATGTTGGTGGTGATGCCGTAGCCAAAGCCGGTCGAGGTGTTGGGCGCGGCGGCCGGCGCCGCCACCGGCGCCACAGAAACGGCCGGCGCGGACGCCGTAGTGACGACTGTGGCAGGCTCCGGTGCAGCCGGCAAGTCAGCTTCCGCCACCTGAGGTACACTTTCCAGGTCGCCGCTAAATGTTGCCAGGTTTGCGAAAATCCAGGTCGGCTCTGCTTGATTCGGCACGCGCACCTGGTACCAGTCGCGCGCCGGGTTCAGCCCGATGATTTCGTAGCGCGCGCCCACCGCCGCCGAGGCGACGACCGGATACTGAGTGCCCGGCCCGCCGCGTACGTTCATGCGCGCCGGAGTCGTCGTCGCCACCACCGCGCCATCGTCAAAGGCTGTAGGGGGAAACAAACTCCTCCGTCACGATTGGCGCGGTGGTTGGCTCCACGGGGATGGTTACGTCGCTTGGCGCGTCTGCCGTAGACGGCGTCTCATCTGTGTCTCCAGCCTTGGCGCTGGTCTTCTCCTCAGCCGTAATATGGATCGTGCAGAGCCACCCTGTGCGTCCGTCAGCCGTGGCGACTTTGTACCAACGTCCATCGTCGCTGGCTGCAAGGATCTTCACCGTGTCGCCCTGCGTCAGCCGCGTCACCACAGGCGATGAGATGCTGGGAGAAACCCGCAGATTGAGCCGCACCACACTCACTTGCCCAGTGGACGGCGTTGCGCTGCCAGACTGGACATTGCCAGATTGGGCGCTCGCGCCTGTGACAAAGAGGAAGATCAGCAACAGCGACGCCACTAGCGCGCAACGCAGTTGTCCCACAAAGCGCTGACGTGTGTCATGCAAATAGGAAAATTCCTTCATTTTGCGCTCTTTTCCATCCATTTGAATCAGGTAAATTCTCGAAAAGGCGGCCGGGGAGCGATGGGGAAGACACGATTCGGACATAGCAGGGGCGACGCCATGCGTCGCCCCTGTCTTAATTTTGCTGTACGTCCGCTCCGGCGCCCAATTATTTGGGCATCTGTGACAGCGCGGTATAGACAGGCAGAGGATTCCAGCTCGAGTCCACGATGCCCCATTGGGCGAGTTCGGTGCCGTTGGCGACCACGCGGAAGTTAAGATTCCACAGGAAAGCTGGGCCGACCCATCCCCAATTTTTCATCATCTGGTAGGCTTCCACTGTCCATTGCGCCTGTTCGGTGAAGTCGTTGTCGTCGGCATATTTATAGCTCTGATGATAGGCGCCGCCTGCCGCCCAGCCAAATTCGGTCGGCCACACCAGTTTATTGCCGGCGCCGTAAACGTTCATGATGTTATAGTAGCCTTCCATGGTGCTGCGGAAGCTCCACGAATGGTGAGGCGAGTCACAGGCGCCGTTGAAGCTGTTGCCTGTCTTCTGAACTGTCTCACACGCACCCTCCCAGGTGACTGACGGCGGCACATTGTAACCGCTCGGGTGTGCGCCGACGCCGTCGAGGTAGTTGTTGGCGCCGGCGTTGAACATTGCTTCCATATAGGCGAAGTCATCCATCGCATAAGGGGCATTGTTGCCGGCGGGCGTCAACGCGCCGCTGATCACAAGCATCGACGGGCAGGCGCCCTTGATGGCGTTAAAGGCTGGCGCCAGCAGGTTGACGTACTCCTGCGCGTTCAATGGCTTGTTGCCCCATTCGTAGTGCAGGTTCTGCTCGTTCCAGACCTCGATGGCCTTGAGCGACTGGCCGCAATAGCGACCAGCCACCGCGCCGACGAAGTTGGCGTAGGTCTGCGGGTCGGCAGGCGGGCCCTCGACGCTGCCGTCAAAGCCGCCTTCGCGCGCCCACGCCGGCGCCTTGACGATGCTGAACAGCACGCTGACGCCACGGCTGCCCGATGCGTTGACAATCTCGTCCATGCCGGCCCAGTCGATCTGGCCGGGGCCAGCGCTCTCGAAGCGTTTCCACTCGATCTGCTGCTTGAACCAGTTGAAACCAAGCCCGCCGATCGAATCCAGCACTGGGAAGATCTGCCCGTTGTCGATCACATGGCCCTGAACGCCATAACCAAACGAGCCGCCGCCCGACGGTGCGGCCACCGGCGCCGGGGCGCTTGCGGCCGTGGCCGTGACTTGCTCTTCCGCTGGCGCGGCTTCTTCTGCGGCAGCCACAGCTTCCGCAGCCGGTGCAGCCGCGGCCACTGCAACGGGCGCATCGGGGAGATTCTCCACAACAGCTACGGCGTTGCCGTCCCCGCTGGTTGCAGCAAGCTGGCCAATGACCCAGCCGCTGCGATTGTCGAATTCGATCTGCCACCAGTCGGCCGCGTTTGTCTTGCCCGTCACCTTGTAGGCTTCACCCGGGATAATCTGTCCGAGCACGCCAAAGCCGGTGCCCGGCCCCTCGCGCACGTTGACAATTTGATCCACGCTCAATGAGGCGGAAGGCGCCGTCGCTGCGGCCGCTGCTTCCGTCGTCTTTTTGCTGGATGCCAGCGAGAGCATGGCGGACTGTGGCGACGTCAGCGCGGTGCCGTTGGCATTGACCAACTGGGCATCGACCCGCAGCGCACTACTTGCGCCGGTCGGCATCTGGAAATCAACCTTGGAACTGTCGAGCGGCCGAATCTGCTGGCCAACGACGCTGCCATCTTCGCCGTACAAGGTGTAGGCGACTGCCATCTGCGCCTGTGGCGCTGACGATGTTGCCTCACCCATCTGGAAGCGCTGGAGCACCTGCATCACCGCGGGATCGACGTCGCCATTAGCAGGCAGGTCGAGGGTGACGTTGGTGACATTGAACTTGCGCAGCATATCGAGCTTGCGTCCCAGGCTGCCTGCACTTTCGATGTAAACGGTGCGTTCAAGCCCCTGGTCGTCCGTGTAGGTGTAAGAGTAGATGCCCAGGACGTCATCCCATTGCACCTGACCTTGCAGGCGGGGATTGTCGAGGCTGATGGTGACGTTATTCTCAGCGCCAGCCTCGGCGGAAATCGTCCCCAGCAGGGGTTGGAGAGCTTCCTGATAGCCTTTTAACAGCAGATAATTGCCGCTGCGCTCGACAGAATGGCCGGGCAGTTCGATAGCGACTTTGCTTGCTCCTACCTCATCGCTGGCATAGGCCAACAACTGTTCCAGTTCGCCCCCCGGCGCATAGGCGCGTGGGTCGATAGGCGCTGGAATCACCAACTTATCGACCACCTGTCCTAATGCACGCCAATCATAACCGCCGGTGTTCCACTCTTCAGCGGACACGGGTGTGGCGGATTCGACGCGCACGGAGAGGCTCTTGTTGTTGGCCGCCAGGCGTTCCGCCAATTGGCCGATAAAGCTTGCATAATCCGCACGTGCGCTGGGCACCGCGTCGACGCCGCGATAATCGATCAGCAGCCCTGGATAGCCATTGGCGACGACTAATTGTTCAAGCGTCGTGAGTTGGTTGTCCTGCAACCCTGGATCGACCAGCAGATTGTTGATCAGATCGGTGCGCACGGTTTGATTCTCGATATTGGTGATGATCGGGATCGTCGTGCCGGCATTGGCAGGCGCTTGACCATCCAGACCACCGTCGCCGCGCAAGGTGAGCACGCCACGCGCCTCATTGGTGACTACCGCATTTTGCGGAAGCTGCCCGTCCGCTCCCAAATTGAGCGTCACTGCCGGGATGCCTGCCATTGTCTGCACGACCATAAAATCGCGCGGGACAAAATCGAGGCGCGCTCCAACATATCAGCTTCCGGCAACACGCGCGCCGGTAGGTGACGCCATGTATTTCCCGTCCACTCGTATACAGCAAGCGTTTCATACGGCAGGCTATCGTTGGGAATCGGAATTGTGACAATTGCCTGGAGTGGGTCGCGGCCACTCAGTTCCACATGATACACTGGGCTTTTGGCAATTAAGGTGTCGGGCAGATTTTGGGCTGCTTTATACAGATCGTCGCCTGCCTGACCTTCAATAAACTCCGTGCGCGGCGTTGCGGTAAGCTTTGCCTGAAAGTTCGCCATGACGCCTTCCGCCGGAAAGTTGACGGTCGTTCCATCCGGCTCGACGATCGCACCGCCTGTATTGGCGCTGATGCGGTCAAGCGTAAAGGATTGAAGGCGATTGAGAAGGCTAATGGGAGGCAACAGAAGGATGGCTACAAGCAGGGCTGGAATCAACAGAAATGTGATCAGCCAAGCTGCCGGGCCTTCCAGTAGCCGACCCACGCCGCTCGATGAAGACGAGCGCCGATCTAGCCGGGTATTTTGCATGTGATATTTGCTCCTTATCAATGTACCGGTCCATTTTGCATCACACTAGATCAAGGCGCCCAACGCTCATGCTTCGATAACGTCTAAGTCGCCTTTTTCGATCCTCTACCTTCAACTGTTAAAAAGCGTTAGGTAGTTCCAGGAACACGGTCAAGTGATTATCTTAGCATACGGCAAAATACGCGCCAAAATCACTGTGTGTTCTCAACCATCTCGCACGCTTGATGTTTTGGATAATTCGCTCGCCATTTTTATGCAGTGGTATACTCTGCTTATGTCTTATCCTTTACTTAGTGACCAGCCCCAATCCGATGCACCTCAGCGCCGGCGCATCTGGTTGGAACGTCTGTTGCTCGCAGCATTTCTATTTTGCTTACTCATCGGTCTGGCCGCGCTCGCCGTCTTTTTTGTCCTGCGCAGCGATACGCAGCCCTCTATCAACGCAGATCCGTTGCAATCGGTTCGCGTCGAGCTGATCGCACCGCAAATTGCCCTGCGCGAATTGAGCGGCGATGCTGCGGCTGGGCTGGCCGGCCAGGCGTTGCAAGCCGGTCATCTGGAGACTGCACGCTCGCTGCTCACCTTTGCCACAGATATTCCTGCTGTGGAGTACGGCGCGCGGCTGACGACGCTGGCGCGCGCTTATCTTGCTCGCGGAGAGCCAGAGATGGCGGCGCAAGTGGCGCAGCTTATCATCGCGGCCGCCATTCTGGACGATACGCTCCCCGTGCTCGAACGTGTGAATCTGTTGACCCAGAGCGCCGACATTTTGTACAGGAGCAGCTTTGCCGATGCAGCCACCGACGCCGCGACGCAGGCGCTGCGCATCGCCGCCCAGACGCCTGGCTTGCTGCCCGCGCAACGCAGCGCCTTATTCACCGATTTGAGCGAAGTCGTCGCTCCCTTTGCCGGCCAGACTGAGGCCGCGCGTGCGCTCAACGCCCAAGTCAATGATTTTGCGCGCAACCCTTATCTTATCGGTGCGGGGCTGCTTGTGACGCCCACAATGATGACGTTTTCCCAACCATTGGCCTACGATTCATCAACGCAAGAGAAAATCATGGCGCGCCAGAGCGCAGCACGCATTTTGGCCGACCGTATTGAGTTCACCGGCGGCATTGATATCGAACCTGAACGGCAAGCCTTGGCAGAGGCATTGCTGGCGGAAGATCAGGCGCGCACCCAGTTTTACCAGAACCCTGGCGAGATTTCACGCGGCCAACAGGTGTGGCTTCTGCTCGACCGCCGCGCCTGGCTGGTCGAAAAAATGCGCGTGGCAATGCAGGGCTATGGCCTTGTGCTCCAGCCCGCGTGGGAAGGGCAATTAGGCCAGCTTCGCACCGAGTTGAATGCAGCGAACAATACCCTGAGCGCGGTCATGAGCGCCTACGCCAACGATCAACCCACACCGCTCGATAAATCTCTGCTCCAAATCGAGACGCAGCACTGGCTGGCGCAACAAACCACGCGTGGGCTGTATCCTGATGCACCCGCCACCACTATCGGTGATTTGTTGCGCAGTCTCCAGGATGACCTGACGCGTCAGGAAAACCCGCTTGCCCTCCCAATTGCCTATGACCCAACCGCGGCGCCGCCTGGCTTTCGCATTCAGTCCGCGCCCTAGCAGGCCACTGTTCTTCACCCACAAGGAGCCGTCATTGCACGAATTGGACGACCTCGCTCTGCTGGCGCGCTCGGACCGGCGCCGTTTACACGAACGCGCAGGCGATCTCACACTTGTACGCCGCGGCCTGATCGATGCTCAGTCGCACCTGGACCAGCCTGTTGCCGCTCTGTTGGTGGCTGCCGATCTAGAAGCGTTGGCGCTGGCGGTGAGCCGTCTCTGCAACACAGGCTGGTCGGTCAATCCGGCTGACGCGGCGCACGCGGCGCCAGCCCTGCGCGTGCGCTTTGACGACCATCCAGCCTATGTGTTCGCTTATTTGTGCGCGCTGGCAGCGCACGGCGCGCATATACCGCTAGATTCACTGGCAGACTCACTGGCGCTGAACGAAGAGTGGCTGCATTCGCTGCTGCCAGCGACGCCGCACTTGCAAAATCCGGCCAAACAACTGGCGTTGCGCTTTTTTTCTCACACGCCATTGTTGTGGGCGGAAGCCCCCTGGCTGGTGCACATTGCCCAGGACTGGCGGCTGCGCATCTTGCGCTATGCCGAATGCGCTGCACTCGTGGCCGATTTGAGCGATATGCTGCAAGGGTGGAGTATGGCGCGCTTTCCGGCCTTCTGGCCGAATACGATATGCGTCGCTCACCTCGCCTGTGCGGCGCCGCCAGATGACGCCCGCATCTTCACCCTGCAATCCATTCTGCGCAAGCGCCGCTTTGACTCCATCGAAGTTGCGCCACCCGTCGGCAACGCGCCAGCAATGGCGCTGCATCTGCTGTATCTGGGAGAATGGGTGGCGCTTTATCTCGCCGCGCTCTACGGCGTAGATCCTGCTGATCGCGTGCCTTTGCAACTCTTGGGCATGGTCGAGTAATGCATCCCCTGGAATTGATAGCATTGATAGCGCAATCGCAAGCGTAGTGCAATCGCCCAAAAGGGGACTGCCAACGGGGTTTGACAGTCCTTGGCGTCCGACGTATACTGTGGTCAACGTTTACCATTTGTTTAACGCTTAGCGTCTAGTGGATTCAACTATACGCAAACGTTAATTTCATTTCACCGAACCAGTCAAACCGAGCTATAGCAGTCAAGGGGGGCGCGAAACGGTGATACGCAAAATGCTGATTCCGGCTTTGAATTGCATAGATTGCTGATAACACCCAGTGTGCCATTGTGCCTGGGTGTTTTTGTTAGTTTTTCAAGCCTTCTTCAACAAGCCGATACCTATACGTCCGTACATTATTCGTACATTCAACAGAAAGGATCGAACCATGGACTCCGCGGTGAGCAGAATTCTCAAGGCCAAACAGTATGCGGCGGAACGCGACCATCGTGTCAAGGTTCATAGCTTTGAAGTTGAACTTCACGGTGACAATCACAATCATCTTGTGATGTATGATGAGGGCAACTGGAAATGTGATTGTGAGGAGTTTTTGCTGCGCAGCGTCTGCGCGCATATCATGGCAATGGAGGAGATTTTGGGCGACTCCGTGGAACCTGCGATGCTGGCTACCCCCCGCTAGGCGCACGCAACAAACCGAATACTGGGGAAATGAGGGAGGCGTCGCCGTCCCTCATTTTTCTTTTGGAGAGGAGCGAACATAACCGCGTGGTCGGCCCAAGGCAGAAGCTCGAAATCCGCCTGAGGGGTTTGGCTGCACCCCTGTGCGTGTGATATTCTGCGCTTTGCTTTTGAAGAGTCTAAGGGAGAATCAATCGGCTTGAAGCGTTACCTGCAACTGACGATCGGTGTGCTCGTCAGCGCCATTTTCATTTATTGGGCATTACCCGGCCTTCATCTACCCACTGTCGTCGAGGCATTGCAGACTGCCAACTATTGGTGGCTGGCGCCTGGCGTCGCGGTTTATATGATCGGCCTTTGGGTGCGCACGTGGCGCTGGCAGTACACGCTGCGCCCGGTGAAGCTTGTTCCGGTTGCGACGCTTTTTCCGATGGTTTGCATCGGGTATTTTGGCAACAATATCTTTCCCTTCCGCGCCGGCGAACTGCTCCGCTCTTATGTCCTGAAGAGGCGCACCGACATCGCTATCTCCACCAGCCTGGCTACGGTGATCGTCGAGCGCATCACGGACGGCTTGGTGATGCTGCTTTTTGTATTTCTGGCGCTGCCTTTTGCCCCGATGCCTTCTGCCTATCGCAACGCCGTCATCTCCATGACCATCCTCTTTTTGGCGGCGACCGTCGTCTTCATGTGGATGGCGAGCCAACCGCAGCGGGTCGAACGCTTCTACGCGATCGTGGCGAGCGCTGTGTTGCGCGGCCCGGTGCGCCAACGCACGGATGACTTTTACCACCGCTTCATGTTGGGGTTGAGCAGCCTCAGCCATCCGTCCGACGTGATCATGATCTTCTTGACAAGCGTTTTGATCTGGCTGCTGGAAACGGTCAAATATTGGTTTGTCATGCACGCGTTCGACTTCTCCGTCAGCTTCATCGTGCTGATGTTGATGAACGGGCTGGTCAATCTGGCGACAACGTTGCCGGCCGCGCCAGGCTACATCGGCACTTTTGACACACCGGGCATCAAGACGTTGGAGGCTTTTGGCGTTGACCCGTCGGTGGCGGCGGGCTACACTTTCACGCTACATGCGGCATTGTGGGCGCCGGTGACGCTGTTGGGCGGTTACTTCTTCTGGCGTGAACATCTGCACATGAGCGACATCGACGCCGCTCGCCAGCAAGCCGAAGCGCCGGCAGAGGTGACCGCGGTCAGAAACGAATCCCTGCCATAACATTGTCTGCCATAAAGTAGGTCAGTTTTTTATAGAGGAGCGAAATTATGCGCAACCTTGCAGTTGCCGGCACCGGCTATGTCGGACTATCGACTGGCACCTGTTTTGCCGACATGGGAAACAATGTCACCTGCATCGACATCAGCGAAGAAAAGATCGCCATGTTGCAGCGCGGCGAAGCGCCGATCTATGAGCCTGGACTCAATGAGATGATCGTGCGCAACATGAAGGCTGGCCGCCTGCATTTCACGACCAATTACGACGAGGCGCTCCAGGATGCCGAATTTGTCTTCATTTGCGTCGGCACGCCGAGTGGCGTTGACGGCGAGGCCGACTTGCAATATGTGCGGAATGGCTGCCGAGTCCGTGGCGCACGCCATGACGCACTCGGTGATCGTCATCAACAAAAGCACGGTGCCAGTGGGTACAGGCGACTGGGTGGCAGACATCGTTCGGCGCAGCCAGCCGGAGCCGATCGATTTCGCCGTGGTGAGTTGTCCCGAATTCACCCGGGAAGGCTCCGCCCTGCATGACTTCATGAACCCGGATCGCGTCGTCATCGGCAGCCGCAGCGCCGAAGCCGCGGAGAAAGTTGCGCAACTTCATCTGCCGCTGCGCACGCGCATCATCATGACTGACCTGCGCACCGCAGAGATGATCAAATATGCCAGCAACGCTTTTCTGGCCACCAAGATCAGCTTTATCAACGAAATTGCCGTCATCTGTGAAAAACTTGGGGCGGATGTAGAGGAAGTCGCCGAGGGGATGGGATTCGACCGCCGCATCGGCGCCCATTTTCTTAGCGCAGGTCTGGGGTACGGTGGCAGTTGCTTTCCGAAGGACGTCAAAGCGCTCGAACACATGGCGTTGGTGCATGGCTCGCACCCGGCCCTCCTGCGCGCCGTGATCGATATCAACCGGGACATGCGACGCTGGGCGGTCTACAATCTGCGCGAAATGGTGGGCGGCAAGCTGGATGGCAAGAAGATCGGGCTGATGGGGCTGGCGTTCAAACCCAACACCGACGACATTCGCGAGGCGCCGGCGTTGGAAATTGCCCACATGCTGCGTAACGAAGGCGCGCTGGTTTCTGGCTACGACCCGGTAGCGATGCGCAATGTTTCGCGCTCTGATCCTTATCTGCGTCTTGCCGAAGACGCCTACGATCTGGCTGACGGCGCCGATGCCTTGCTTGTGTGCACCGAATGGAACGAGTTCAAGCAGCTCGACCTGCCGCGGCTCCATTCGATCATGCGGCAGCCCATTGTCGTGGATGGTCGCAATATCTACGAGCTGGAGCGGATGCGCGCGCTTGGCTTTGCCTATCGCGCGGTGGGGCGCTCCCACTCGGATAGTGAAGGAAATGGAGTTTAGGCGGCCTGTAGTCAAGAAAATTAGGCGTTTGGAAATTGTCGCGCGTGAAAGCCGCCCTTCACTCTCTGTGCGCGGCTCGCACTGCTCGCCTAAGTTTCTTACTCGCGCTTTGCTCTGTTCATCTCATCCTCGATCCGCAATTTGATGATTTCCAGAAATGAAACGGGTTGCTTAAAGTTTTGCGCTTCGATGCGGTGGTTGAGGATAAGAATTTCTTCCCGCCAGACAGCAAGTTGCTTTTGCCAGTGCTGCTCGATCCTGATGAGTTCCTCTGCCGGTTGACTTTGCGCGAGGGCGATGAGGTGCGCGCTCGCGCCGTTTCGCACCTTTTTACGAAATTGTTCGATGGCGGCTAACACCACATTGCGGTCGGCGATCCAGGCTGGCGTCAATTCGTTATGCTTGAGGAGAGAATTTGCCATCTGCATCTCTGGCGGCGTGTAAGGTTCAGGCGCTGGGTTGAGTGGCTTGCCTTTGCCGCGCAGGTTGTCAAACTTCCCTTCGCGCATCGCTTCTTCAATGCGCTCGCTGATCAGATCGCGCCATTGCTCCGGCGTGCGCTGGGGGACGCTGGGCGGCTGAGGCGCGTCTGTCTTCTGCATGCGCCGATCAGGGTGGGCGCGGATGGGTGGGTTGGATACTGGTTTGGTCATGCTTCATCTCATGCTTGAACAAAGCGCCGCCATTGTACGTCTCCCTGCGTCTCCTGGCCAAGTCAACATTCCTTACGCTGTGAGATAGAGACAGGGAGGTAAGCGCCGCCGCACCCTGCTCCTGACGACAGGTTGGGAAAGCGTAGGGCGTGAAGTAAAATAAAGGGCAATGGAATTTATCTGAGCAAAAGACGCGAGGATGGTGTGCAGGGGCGATCGTTCAGAACCATATTTTTGCAGCCGATGATCGCTTGCGCGCCGGCTACCGGATTGCCCTCTTTTTCTTGCTGTGGGGCTACGGGCCAGCCATCGTGCATAGCGTGTTGGAAAGCACGCTCCTGCGCTTTGTGGCGCCGGAGTGGTTCTGGCTGCAGGGGATTGCGCTCAACCTGCTGCGGATGGCGATCATCTTTGCGGCAGGCTGGGCCGTGGCGCGCTATGTGGATCGGCGTCCTTTTGCCGACTACGGATTCCATTTGTCAGCCGTGTGGTGGATCGATTTCTGCTTTGGATTGTTGTTGGGCGCCGCGTTGATGGCGCTGGTGTTTCTGGTCGAATGGCTGGCAGGCTGGATTACCATCGTTGACCTCTGGCACAGCGATCCTCCCGGTATGGCATTTGGGCCGGCTTTCCTGGCCGCATTTATTCTGTACCTGGTTGTAGCGATTGCCGAAGAATTACTCACACGCGGCAATCAAATGCTCAACATTGTCGAGGGAATGTCTTCGTTTGGCTATGTCCTGGCCGTTTTCATCGCCTGGATTATTTCGTCGGTGATATTCGGTCTATTGCACATCTTCAATCCGCACGCTACCTTGACGAGCACCACCAATTTGATGTTGATGGGTTTCATGTTTGGGTTGGGCTTTGCGTTGACAGGAGAGTTGGCGCTGCCGATCGGGCTGCATTTCACGTGGAATCTAGTGCAGGGGAATGTGTATGGTTTCCCAGTGAGCGGCAAGATGCAGTACGCAACCTCATTTATCGCCATTAACCAACATGGCCCTGAACTGTGGACGGGCGGCGCGTTTGGCCCGGAGGCAGGACTGTTGGGGATTCTAGCGACGGTTGCCGGCATGATGGCGATTGTGGGATGGGTCAGGTGGCGTTATGGCAACCTATCGCTGCGGCGGCTGCATGTCCGGCTGCCCGCGTAATCGGCAGGCGAGCGGAGCGCGGACGTCCTCGTCCGCCGCAAGCAGACGCGACGTCTGCGATCCGCGCTGTGGCGAAAATCATTCAAGCGATGTACAGAGGCGTGCTGTGACCAAAAAATTATGGGGAGGCCGGTTCACCGGCAAGACTGATCCGCTGATGGAAGCGTTCAACGCCTCCATTGACTTTGACCAACGGCTGTGGCAAGTGGATATCCAGGGGAGCCAGGCGTATGCGCGTGCGCTGCTGGGCGCGGGGTTGCTGACCGCCGCCGAAGCTGAAAGCCTTGTGGCCGGCCTGCAACAGGTTGCACAAGAGTGGGCGCAGGGCGAATTTGTGATCCGCGCGGGCGACGAAGATATTCATACCGCCAATGAGCGACGGTTGACCGAACTGGTCGGCGCGGTGGCGGGCAAGCTGCACACCGGACGCAGCCGCAACGATCAGATTGCCACCGATGTGCGTCTCTGGTTGCGCCAGGAAATCGTCCACCTGCGCCAGCACACCGATCAGTTGATCGGCGCCGCGCTCGAACGCGCGGCCGAAGAGATCGATCTGTTGATGCCGGGCTACACACATCTGCAACCTGCACAGCCCGTGCGCTGGAGCCATTGGCTGCTGAGTCATGTCTGGGCGTGGCAGCGCGATGCGGACCGGCTGGATGAACTGGCGGTGCGCGTCAATATCATGCCGTTGGGCAGCGGCGCGCTGGCCGGCAACCCCTTTGCGATCGACCGTGCGCAGTTGGCGGCGGCGCTGGGTTTTGCGGACATCACCTATAACAGCATGGATGGCGTCAGCGACCGCGATTTCATCGTCGAGTTTCTGTTTTGGGCGACGCTTGCGATGGTGCACCTGAGCCGCTTTGCCGAAGACCTGATCGTCTACAGCAGCCGCGAGTTTGGCTTTGTCACTTTGGCAGACGCCTACAGCACCGGCAGCAGCCTGATGCCGCAGAAGAAGAACCCCGACGCGCTGGAACTGTTGCGCGGCAAATCGGGGCGCATGGTCGGCCATCTGACCGGCCTGGTCGTGACCATCAAGGGGCTGCCCAGCACCTACAACAAGGATCTGCAAGAGGACAAGGAGCCACTTTTCGATGCCGTGACCAACATTTCCGGCTCGTTGCAGATCGCCTGCGGCGTGCTCTCGACCTTGCAGGTCAACCCTGTGGCGATGCGCGCCGCGTTGATCCCTGAAATGTTGGCGACTGATCTGGCCGAGTATCTCGTGCGCAAAGGCGTTCCCTTTCGCGAATCGCATCACGTCGCCGGCGCGGCCGTGCAGATGGCCGAGCTGCAAGGCATTTCCCTCTCGCAACTGGAAGTACAAGATTTACAGAAATTGCACAGTGCGTTTGAGGCGGACGCCAGCGCCATTTGGAACTTTGACGAAAGCGTCGAGCGCCGCGATGTGGACGGCGGCACAAGCCGGGCGCGGTGCTCGCGCAGATCGCCCATTTGCGCGCCTGGCTGGCAGGTCGTCATGGGTGATCCCCTTAAGACTAGAACTGTTTGACAACACCGATAAACTTTGTTACGCTTGCGCACGATAAAAGATCAGCCTCCACGCCATGATCTGACTTATGCTGTAGCTTGCATCAATGCTTTGCATGTTCTCAGACTATTGCTCGATAGTCATCAAGCAAACACAACAAAGACGGAGACCGCCTAGATGCCAAAATTGCTCGAGGTGAGGAATCTGAAAACCCAGTTCTTCACGCAGGACGGCGTTGTGCATGCCGTGAATGGGATCAGCTACCATGTCAACACGGGCGAGACCGTCGCCATTGTGGGCGAATCTGGGTCGGGCAAGAGCGTAGGCGTCATGTCGCTCATCCGGTTGATTCCTCAGCCTCCAGGCAAAATTGTCGACGGTGAAGTGCTTTTCGACGGTCAAGATCTGCTGAAGCTCAAAGAAGATGAACTGCGCGATATCCGCGGCAACCGCATCGCCATGATCTTCCAAGACCCGATGACTTCGCTCAACCCGGTGTTGACGATCGGACGTCAGATCACCGAGGCGCTTGAACTCCACTTGAGCATGAACAAGGAGCAAGCGCGCAAACGGGCGGTGCAACTCTTGGAAATGGTGGGCATTCCCGGCGCCGATGCGCGCCTGGACGACTATCCCCATCAGTTTTCCGGCGGGATGCGCCAACGCGTGATGATCGCGATGGGGTTGAGCTGCGACCCGCAGTTGCTGATCGCCGACGAACCAACGACCGCGCTCGACGTGACGATTCAGGCGCAGATTGTCGACCTGACCCGGCGCCTGCAAGATGAGCTGGGCATGGCGATCATCTGGATCACCCACGACCTGGGCGTCGTCGCCGGCATGGCCGACCGCGTGCTCGTCATGTACGCGGGTTTTATCGTCGAGGAAGGCAATGTCAACGACCTCTACGTCAGGCCGCGCCATCCTTATACGCTTGGTTTGCTGCGCTCGATCCCGCGCCTCGACCTTGGGCGTCAGAAGCGCCTGATTCCTATCGATGGCCTGCCGCCCGATCTGCTCGAACCGCCGATGCACTGTCCCTTTGCACCGCGTTGCAGCTTTGTGCAAGAGAAATGCTGGCAGGAAAACCCGCCGTTGATGGAGGTGACGCCTGGCCACAAGAGCGCTTGTTGGGTCGATATTTCGGGGGTGCCGGTGCTGACTATTGCAGCAGAGGGAGTGGCGTCATGAGTGCGGCAAACGGAAGCCCCAGCACGAACGGACAAACTCAGCCGGAGATTCTGTTGGATGTGCACGACCTGCGAATGCACTTTCCTATCACCAAGGGCATCGTTTTTCAGCGTCAAGTCGGCGCCATCAAAGCGGTCGATGGCATTGATTTCACGCTCTATCGCGGTGAGACGCTGGGGCTGGTCGGCGAATCGGGCTGCGGCAAATCGACGACTGGCCGCGCTATTTTGCAACTCTATCGCCGACCGCGGGGGAAGTCGTCTTCGAGGGGAAAGATTTGACCCGGACCACCGGCGAAGATTTGCGTAAGATGCGCCGCCGTATGCAGATGATCTTCCAGGATCCATACGCATCGCTCAATCCGCGCATGACGGTCGGCAGCATTGTGGGCGAACCGCTTGAAGTGCACAACATCGGCAGCTCGAAAAAAGAGCGGCAGGATCGCGTGCAGGAACTGCTCAAGATTGTCGGTCTGAACCCCTATTTCATCAACCGTTATCCGCATGAATTTTCCGGCGGGCAACGCCAACGCATCGGGATCGCCCGCGCCCTGGCAGTGAATCCTTCTTTCATTGTCTGCGACGAGCCGATTTCGGCGCTGGACGTGTCGATTCAGGCGCAGATCATCAACCTGCTCGAAGATTTGCAGTCGGAATTTAATCTTACCTATCTGTTCATCGCCCATGATCTTTCCGTCGTGCGCCACATTTCGGATCGCATCGCCGTGATGTATCTGGGCAAAATTGTCGAACTGGCCGAGCGCGACGAACTGTACGCCAAGCCGATGCATCCCTATACCCAGGCGTTGCTCTCTGCAGTGCCCATTCCCGACCCGGCCATCGAAAGCCAGCGCAAGCGCATCATCCTGGAAGGCGACGTGCCTAGCCCGGCCAACCCGCCCAAAGGCTGTCACTTCTCGACGCGCTGCCCCAAAGTGATGGACATCTGTCGCCAGCAGGAGCCGCCCTTCAAAGATTATGGCGACGGGCATTATGCAGCCTGCTTCCTGTATGAGGATGGCGCCGTGTATGAGGGTGTTGCGAGTAAAAAAGTCTAAAGAATTCAAAGTCTGGGTGAATTATAGGTTCAAAATACCAGTCTGTTTTTCGTGGATACCGTCTTCACGCCCTCCGCACCCGAACGGTGTAGTGTTGAAGACGCGTACATATAGTTCAACGTTTACCTGTTTTCAGAAGGAGATACCATGAAAACAAAGAAGTTTTTAGTCATTGCGCTTCTGACCATCCTGTCATTGGTCGTCAGCGCCTGTGCTGCACCGGCGACCATGCCTGGCGCGGCGCCCGAAGCAGGGCAGGAAATGGGAAGCAGCAGTGGCGCCGAAGAATTCACCACGCCGCATCCCATCCTGAGCGACGTCAATGTCCGTCGGGCGTTGGCCCATTGTATCGACCGTGATGCGCTGATTGCCTCGGTTTACCCGTATGCTGAAGATGCAGCCGGGTTGCAGATGGACAGCTTCCTGCCCAAGACGCACTGGGCGTACAGCGGCCCCTACGAAGATATGCCGCAGTATGATCCGGAAGCAGGCAAGGCGCTGCTCGATGAAGCTGGCTGGACGCAGGCAGAAGGTGAGCCTGTGCGCACCAATGCCAACGGCGACGCGCTCGTGCTCAAGTTCACGACGACGAGCGCTCAGTTCCGCCAGACCTGGTCGCAGGTCATGATCCAGAATGTGGCCGAATGTGGCTTCCAGATCATCCCGACCTACGCGCCGGCTTCCTGGTGGTTTGGCGACACGACCGGTTTGGCCCGCCGCGACTTCGAACTGGGCGCCTACGCCTGGGTCGGTCAGGCGGATCCAAGCGGGCGCACGCTCTATGCGTGTGACCAGATCCCGCTGCCCTCCAATGGCTGGGAAGGCCAGAACTACATGGGCTGGTGTAATGAGGCTGCCAGCAGCGCCATCGTGAAGGCCAACAATACGCTGCTGCGTGAGGATCGCATCGGCGCCTACAATACGGTCCAGCAGGAATTTGCCAAGGATGTCGTTTCGATCCCGGTCTTCCAGCGCGCCGAAGCGGAAGCGTGGGGCGCCAATGTTGAAGGCTTCACCGTCGACCCGACCGAGTACTCCTCGGCTAAAGCCTCGCAATGGAGCCTCTCCGACGGCGGCGACACCATCGTGGTGGCGATGACGCAAGAGCCGGACAGCCTGTGGGGTCTCGTCTCCAGCATGGCCGCCTCCGCCTATGTGATTGCCCCTGGCGTCGGCCAGACCTTCACCCAGTTCGATTATGACTTCCAGCCGGTCGTGCAGGACGGTCTTTCCACCGTCGAGAGCGGTCTGGCCGCGAACGAAGTAGTTGACGTCGCTGCCGGTGATGTGGTCTACACCTACGACGGTCTGCCTGCTGTGCTGGAAGCCGGCGTCAAAGTGAACGACGTCGAAGGCAATGCCGTGGAATGGGATGGCGCGAGCCCGCTGCAGATGAACCAGTTGACCGTGACCTATAAGCTCAAGCCCTACACCTGGAGCGATGGCACGCCGGGTTCGGCGGCTGACATGGAACTGGCCGCCAGGATCGAGTGCGATCGCGCTTCGGGCGCAACAAGCTTTACTGGCTGTGACACCATCGGCATGGGTGAAGAGGATGTGCAGAACGTCCTGGACAACATCACCCTTGGCGACGGGTTGGAAATGACCGTCAAGTACCTGCCGGGTGCACAAAGCCCAACCTATTACCTCTATCCGTTCGGCAACACCGGCAAGGGCGGCCTCTATCCGGCGCATCAGGTGGTGGGCGATGGCCGCATGCTGGCCGACATCCCGGCCACGGAATGGCTGACGTTGCCCGAGATCGCCGAGCGCCCGCTCTCCTATGGCCCATACTACGTTAAGGAATGGAACAAAGGCCAGAACCTGGTGCTCGAACAGAACCCGTACTATGAAGGCGATGTCGCCACACCGAACATCATCTTTGTCTTCGTAGCGGATACGAACCAGGCCGTAGCGCAGCTCCTCAACGGCGATGTCGACATCGTTGAGAAGTCCACGCTCGGCGCTGGCGCCGAAGTGCAGACTGTGATCGATGCCGCGGCCGCGGGTCAGCCCATCGAATACGAGCTCAGCCCCAGCCCGACCTGGGAGCACATCGACATCAACATGTTCACCAAGTAAGTCGGAAAAAACTAAAACCCGAGTTTCTGTAAGAAACTCGGGTTTTAATCCGGCATGGTCTGAGGGACCAAACGGGCGGGTGCGGTGCTTGCTGTCCCGCCCGTTTGCTTCCTCAGACACGGTAGATTCAACACGGATAGTCCTGCCATGACAGCATACCTCATCCGCCGTCTCTTTCAGATGACGATCGTCATCTTCGGTGTTTCGATTTTTATGTTCTTCCTCTTCAATATTGCGCCGGGTGGGCCGTTGACTGGCCTGCAACAACAGCAGCGGCGCATCACCCCTGAAGAGCGGGCGCGCATCCGCGCCCAATATGAGTTGGATCTCTACTGGCCCGTGCGCTACACGCGTTGGCTGGTCGGCTGGCCGCAGGGGCCGCTAGTGATCAATGGGCAGGAGTTTCTTGCCACCGTGCCGATGGGCTGTTATCTGGAAGCCACACCCGAACAAGGCGGCGGCTGCGCCGACTATGTTTATTTGGGCGAAATGCCGCAATTGCACCCGGCGATCAAGAGCAGCCGCGGCATTCTGTTTGGCGACTTTGGCCCGTCCACCGTCGTGCAGGCAGGGCAGCCGGTGTGGGATTTGCTGACTAGCCGCTTGTGGGCCACGGTGGAATTGCAGGTTATCTCGCTGGCGCTGGCGTTGATCATTGCGATTCCGCTGGGCATTTACAGCGCGGTGCATCAATACTCGAAATTCGATTACAGTTTTACGACCGCGGCGTTTATCGGTTCGTCAATGCCGACCTTTTTCTTTGGCCTGATGTTTATCTTGATCTTTACGATTCTGGCGGGTCAGATTCAAGATATGTGGGCGTGGTGGCCGACGTTGCCGCCCGGACTGCGTGAGGCAGTGCGCCCCTATGATGTGGCAAGCTGGTTGACGCGTGTGCAGCCAGGCTCACCGCTGGATCGCTTCTTGCACCTGCTCATGCCGGTGACGGTGTTGACCATTGTCAGCGTGGCCGCGTGGAGTCGCTTCCTGCGCTCGTCGATGCTGGAAGTGCTGCGCCAGGATTATGTGCGCACCGCGCGCGCTAAAGGGTTGGTCGAGCGATTGGTGATCAACAAGCACGCGCTGCGCAACGCGCTCATTCCTTTTATCACGATCATTGTGCTGCAAATCCCGCTTTTTTTTGCCGGCGCCATTGTGACCGAAACGGTTTTTGCCTGGCCAGGGATGGGACGCCTCTTTTTTGACGCCTTGAACCGGTCGGACTATAACATCGCATTGGCCTTTATCTACGTCACGACGATTCTGACGGTAGTGGCGACATTGCTGGGCGATATCCTCTATTCGATCGTCGATCCCCGCATTCGGTATTCGTAGAGAAGAGAGGTGCACCCATGACTGCTTCCGCTGAACCGATCGCCATTCGCAAAATCCCGCGTGAGGGCGAAGAAGAAAGCCAGTTCCAGATCGTGCTGAGCCGCTTCTTGCGGCATCGGCTGGCGGTGGCTGGCCTCGTTGTGATTGTGATTATGTTTATCGGCGCGCTGCTGGCGCCCTACATTGCGCCCTTCCCGCGCGACGCGGTCGATGTTGCCGTCGCCACCCGCCCCGGCCCGCCCGGCACCATGAGCAGCGCCGGACAAGCGCACCTGCTGGGCGTGGATCATCTAGGTCGCGATCTCTTCACGCGCTTGCTTTACGGCGCGCGCGTGTCGCTCTCCATCGCCTTCATCGTCGTCATCGTGTCGGAGGTGTTTGGCGTGATCCTGGGCGCCACCGCCGGCTTTATGGGTGGCTGGTTCGACGTCATCATCTCGCGGCTGGTGGAGTTTCTGCTCTCCATTCCAACCCTGCCGATCCTGCTGATCACAGCGTCGATCCTGATCAAGACCGACGCCCAGTTGCCGCTGCCCGCCTTCGTCACCGGCTTTGTTTCATGGATGTTGGCGTCGCCCCCTCAAGAAGCAAACAAGGTCATTGTGCTGATTGCCATTTTGATCCTGCTCGGCTGGACGGGCGCCGCGCGTCTGATGCGTGGCATGGCGCTCACGTTGCGCAACCAGGATTTCGTCGAGGCGTTGCGTGCGGTGGGCGCTTCCAACACGCGCATCATGTTTCGCCACATCATTCCCAACGGACTTGCGCCGATTTTGGTCAACGCCAGCCTCGGTCTTGCCGGCATCGTCATCGCCGAGGCGACGCTGAGCTTTCTGGGCGTGGGCGTGCAGGAGCCGACGCCCTCGTGGGGCAACATGCTTTCCACCGCGCAGAGCTATATGTTCCAGCATCCCTGGCTGCCGCTGGTGCCAGGCATCCCGCTCTGTCTGGTGACGATCTCCTTCAACTTCATCGGCGATGGGCTGCGCGATGCGCTGGATCCGCGGTTGAAGCGGTAGGGTCAAGGGGCGCATTGCGAGGGGCGAGGGTATCTAACCGCTATCAGTCAACTCGATAAGAGATGGTATGGCAAACACGAACGGTGTAAACTCAGATCAGAAGCCGCTCTTACAGGTGAAAGGTCTGAAAACCTATTTTTATACGGAAGATGGCGTCGTCCAGGCGATCAACGGCGTCGACTTCGCCATTGCGCCCGGCCAGGTGATGGGTCTGGTCGGCGAGTCGGGCAGCGGCAAGAGCGTCACCTCACTGTCGATCATGCGCCTGCTGCCTTCATCGGGGAAGATCGTCGAAGGCGAAATCTGGTTTGGCGGCGAGGATCTCACCACGCTGGGCGAGAAACGCCTGCTTGAAGTGCGTGGCAATGAGATTTCCATGATCTTCCAGCAGCCCACGAGTTGCTTGAACCCGGTCTTCCGCCTCGGCGACCAGATCGCCGAAGCCATTCTGACCCACGCCAAGATCAGCAAGGAAGAGGCGCATCGCCAGGCGGTCGAGATGTTGCGCACCGTCGGCATTGCTGACCCGGCAAAGCGCGCCCAGGCTTATCCGCACGAAGTTTCCGGCGGGCAGGCGCAGCGCGTGATGATCGCGATGGCGCTGGCGACCAAACCCAAGCTGCTGATCGCTGATGAGCCGACCACCGCGCTCGACGTGACGATCCAGGCGCAGATTCTCGACCTGATGCGCAATCTGCGCTCCGAAACCGGCACGTCGATCCTGCTGATCACCCACGATATGGGGGTGATCGCCGAGATGTGCGACAACGTAGCAGTGATGTACGCCGGACAGATCGTCGAATACACCGATGTATTTTCGCTCTTCGA
>JADJVW010000019.1 GCA_016710365.1 Candidatus Caldilinea saccharophila
CGAAGAGGAACCAGTCGCCCGGCGTCACCTGTCCATCGAGCACGCTCATCCCGCCAAAGTAAACGACCAGCGCAGTGCCGATGCCCGCCACCGCATTGAGCACCGGAAAGATACCGCTGAAGACAAAACCCTGGCGCAGGTTGATGCGATACGACTGCTGGTTGACCGCGTCGAACTCGTGATAGATCGTCTCTTCCTGACGAAAGGCTTTGGCGACGCCGATGCCACTCACCGTCTCCTGCACCTTGGCATTGACCTCGGCCAGGATGCGCCGGGCTTGCTGGGTGGTGTGGCGCGCTAACCGGCGAAAGCCCAGTGCCACGATGACCACCACCGGCGCAATCAGCGCCGCAATCAAAGCCAGGCGCGCATTGATCCAGAAAAGCACGCCGAAGATGATCGCCACCAGCAGCACCTGGCTGATCAAATTGAGGGTCAGCGTCACGACGTTGGCGAAATCCTGCGTGTCGGAGGTGACGCGGCTGACGATCTTCCGGTCGGGTACTCGTCGTAGAAGGACATATCGCGCGCCATGACTGCGTCGAAGGCGTCCTGGCGCAGTTCCAGCACCACATTACCGACGGCGCGTGCCGTGTTCCATTGCCGGAAGAAGTTGAACGTCCACGCCAGCGCGCCCGATACCAGAATCGCCCCGATCAGCACGCCGGCGCGCTGCCATGAACCGTCGATGGCGATCGTGTCCAACCCGCGCGCGATCAGGATCGGCAACACCGCGCTCATCAGCGAGTCGAGCACGATCATCGTCGCCACGAACGCCATCACGCCCAGGTGGGGCCGGAAATAGTCGAAGATGCGGCTTAGCAATTGCCGGTCGGTATAGGTGCGGTCGTACCCTTCGGCATCAATGCCGTCCATCAAAAAGCCCATGGGTAGGTGCTCGGGTGGGGGGGGGGTGGGTGGGTTGGGGCGGCACCTACTCCTAATTCCTCATTTCTCAGATATAGCGCGCAAAAATCCGCTGGTAGAGTGCGTTCCGCTCCATCAGTTCGCTGTGCGACCCGCTGTCGACGATGCGACCCTTGTCCAGCATAATGATCACGTCGGCGCGGCGGATCATCGACAGGCGATGGGTGATCAGAAAGGTCGTCCGCCCTTCAAGCACACGGTGGATCGCCTGCTGGATCTGGTCCTCGGTGGCGCTGTCGATGGCGCTGGTCGAGTCGTCCAGGATCAGGATGCGGGTCAGTGAGCAACGCACGCGCGATGGCCAGCCGCTGCCGCTGCCCGCCGGAGAGCGTCACGCCCCGCTCGCCGATCACGGTGTCGTAGCCATCCTTGAAGCTCATGATAAAGTCGTGCGCCTGGGCATCTTTGGCGGCCTGGACGATGGCTTCCTCGGTGGCTTTGTGGCCAAGCCCAAAGGCAATGTTTTCACGAATCGAGCGTGAGAACAGAAAGACATCCTGCTCAATGCTCGAAATCTGCGAGCGCAGCGCGGCCATACTCCAGTCGCGCACATCGGCGCCATCGATCAAAATGCGGCCGGCGTTCACGTCGTAAATCCGGTTGACCAGCTTGGTCAGCGTCGTCTTGCCCGCGCCGGTCTGGCCGACGATGGCGACCGTCTGGCCGGGCCGCACGTGAAAGGTGATCTCATCCAGCATCCGCGCCTTGCCAAAGCCGAAGCCGACCTGGTCGAACACGATGTCACCGCGGATGTCTGTGTTATGACCCGCCTTGTTCTCGTCCATCTCCGTCTCTGCGTCGAGCATCTCCAGGATGCGCCGGGCGCCGGCGATGCCCAACTGCACGAGCGAGAAGGTGAAGATCGAGATAAAGGTCGGAAAACGCAGGATGCCCATCAGCCCCATGTAGGCGACCAGTTGTCCAACATCGATCACGTTCTGTTGCACCAGCCAAAGCCCGTGCGCAAAGGCTGCGGTGAGCGCAAAGCCGAAGAAGAGGATCGGCAGGTAGCGCCTGCACCTGCCCCTCCTTAATGTAGAAGTCGCGCACCAGGGTGGCGTTGTGGGCGAACTTGCGCTTCTCCTGCGCTTCCTGCGCCGCGGATTTGACGACCTCGATGCCGGAAATCGTCTCGTTCAGCCCGGCGTTGAGGTCGCCAAAGCGCCCGCGAATCTCGGCGGCGACGGGATTGAGGCGCTGGGTATAGTCACGCAGCAGCACGGCGAAGATCACAAGGAAGACCAACGGCGCGGCCAGAAGCTGTACATTGATAAAGCTGATAAAGATCAGCGGCATCAGGATGCTCATCAGCGAATCGGTGAGCAGCGCGACGCCGGGATTGAGCATCGGGTTGAGTTGGCGCACGTCGTTGCTGGCGCGCGCCATGATGTCGCCCACGCGCTGGCGGTTGTGGAAGGTCTGGCTCTTGCCGAGCAGACTGATGTAGAGTTCCTGGCGGCCGTCGCGTTCGGTGCGTTGCGCCAGCGTCTCGATTGAAAGCGCATTAACGATGTCCATGCCGCCGCGCACCACCACGATGCCGAGCATCGTCAGCCCGATGAACAGCAGTTGGCCCGCATCTGGCGTGGGCTTGAGCACCTCGTTAAAGGCGCGCCCGGTCAAGGCAGGCACCGCGGAAAAGAGGGCGGCGGTCACGGTGCTGGCGGTGAAAAACGAGAGCAGAAAGCCCTTGTAGCGCAGCATGTGGGAAAGAATCCAACGCACCGGGCCGCGGCGGTCGTAGCGATGTTCTCCTCGACGCTGAACTCGCGGCGGAGCGGGATGGTCTGAGTAGTCACAGTCGCCTCGCTGTCCACAAACAGAAACAATGGTCAGGATATATCGCACCCGATGCCTCTGTATTTCGCATCGGCTCTACCTGGTGCATCGACGTCTCCACGCACAGGCACGGCATTGTATCACAAACGCAAGCTCTGTCAGCAGATTGGAAAGCAGATTTGGCGGATATTGGCGGCGTTCATTTGCCGAAAAACGTATGGTATACTGGCTGCAAATTGGCGTCGTCGGCATGATTTGCAACGAATAGAGGGCAACCATTGTCGCAAGAAGTGATGATACTCACTGAGGATCGACCTGTATTAGAGCCTTTGCTGCGTGCAGCGATTGAGCACGAAAAACGCCTGGTGCAGATGGGAATTGAAAAGACGCTTAGGCGGCTGGCGGAATTTGAGCAACTACATGCGATGAGTTCGGATGAGTTCGAACACAGAATGAACACGCTAGAGCTATCCGAAACCCCAGATTTCTCTGATTGGCGCATGGAGATTGGCATATTGCGCTTGCTCGAACATCAATATATTGTGTTACAAAATGCCCGCGTCAATTGAAGATTATCTGTATACATTACCATAAACATGAGGGCGACGAGAAACAGATTGTTGACGCGTCTCCCCCATTACTACATGACGTGCTAAATGAGATCAAAACGCGCCGCGATTGGGAGAACTTGATTTAGGCCGGGCGTCGCACTTCGACTAAAAATTGCCTGATGACAGCCTTCATTGCCCCAGTTTTTGCCGCAAGAATGTCACGCTGCCGTCCACCTGCGCTTCGCGCAACCGTGGAGAATCAACGGGCCGCGATAGCCGCTGGCGTTCAGCAGCCGCACATAGAGGTCGTAGTCGAGCACGCCCTGACCCGCGGCTTCCTGCCCGGCCGCGCCGTCGTGGCTGAGATCCTTGGCGTGCGTCAGCACGATATCATCGCCCAGCAGGTCGAACGCCTCGTGCAGAATGCGCGTCATGTGCGGCAGCTCGCCCGCGTGAAAGAGGTTGGCGGCGTCCATCACCACCTTGAGCTGGGGCGAGCGAATTTCGTCGAGCAGCCGCCGCGCCCTGGCCGCGGAATCGACCACATTGCTCACCTCCGGCTCGAAGGCCAGCGTCACGCCCACAGCTTCGGCCATCTGCACCGCTGCCGCTATCGAGGCCAGCAGATCGGTCCAGGCCGCGGGGGATTGATTGTCCGGGTGCGTCCGCCACATGTCTCCGGCGTCGCGCGTGCCGGTGGACAAGGTGATGATCGGCGTACCGATCGCGGCGCTCGCCGCGGCCAGCACGCCCAGCCGCGCCAGGCCCAATCGTCGCTGCGCCAGGTCGGGATGGATCATGTTGAAGGTGCCCGACACCGCGGCCATCTTCATGTTGCGCTGCGCAAACGCCTCCCGGATCGCCGTCGCCAGCGCCGGTTCGATCTTGTCCGGCAGGCTGGCGACGGCGGCGCACGTCAGGTTGAACTGTACCGTGCGCAACCCGTGCGCCAGCGCGGCGTCGAGCACCTCGTCCAGCGTTGGGCGCAGGAAGGTTTTGGCAAAGATACCGATTTCCATTACACACCGCCCCTGACATCGGCCAGGCGCACCGGCTGCCCGCTTTCGACTGAGCGTGCGATGGCCACCATGGCGCGCATAGCGGCGACGCCATCGTCGAGCGTGGCGCCCTGTTGGGGCTTACCGTGCAGGATGGCGTCGGCAAAGCCCTCGATCTGCAATTTGTAGGTGTAGGCATCCTCACCCAGCACGCGATGATATTGACGGTCCGCGGCTGAAAAGCATTCCACCTGGCTCGCTTTGTGATACCAGGGCAGATAGCCACGCGCGACGACGCTGCCCTGCTCGCCAAAGACCTGGAAACCCTCCTCGAAGTCGCCCTGGATCGGAATGATCAAGTCGAGATGGCCGATGGCGCCGTTGGCAAAATCAACGGCGATGAACCAGCCGTAGGCATCGAAGCGGTGGGTGAAACGCGCCTGCACCTGCACGATCTCACCGGCCAGATAGCGTGCGGTGTCCACTAAGTGGCTGCCGTGCGTCAGCATAAAATAGCGCTGTTTGTCCGCCTTGGGGTCGCCCGCGGGCCGCCGCGCCTGGACGCTTGTCAGCGGGATGGGCTGCAGGTTGTCGGTCATGGTGTAGCGGTGGAAGGAATCGTAGTACCACGCTTTGAACGCCATCATTTCGCCCATCTGTTCGCGGATAAAGGTGCGGGCGAAGGCGACGCCGGGGTCGAAACGCCGGTTGTTGCCGATTTGCAAGACTAGCTTCGACGCCATTACAGTCTGGCGCAGTGCCTCGCACTCCTCCACGCTCACGCCGAGCGGCTTCTCGACGAGCACATGCTTGCCAGCGGCGATGGCCTGCTGCGCCAGAGGAACATGATACTGGTCAGCCACGCCGATAATCACCGCGTCGACGTCGGGGTCGGCGAGCATGGCGGCAAAGTCGGTGTAGGTGCGGGCCGGTCGGTGCACGGCAGCCATCTGCGCGAGCAGATCTTCCGCCGCATCGCACAGCGCGACCAGCTCGGCGTTGCGCGCCTTGCGCGTCGCTTCCAGATGCGCAAATTGGGAGATCGGGCCGGCGCCCAACACGCCGATGCGCAGGCGCTGTGCTTCTTTGGTGAGCATAAACCATTCTCCTTCATGCGAGATGTAGACGGCGTCACGTCTACGCGATCGTCGAAAAGTGTGTATGCAGCACTCTATCATGACAAATTTACGCTTGGCGAATGCGGTGGAAGACAAGCACGGTGGGAGGAAAGCTGACTTGCTCTCTGTGACACGCCTTGCATGAACCTGTTCAATACTACCTCTTTCCTCGCACGATGATACGATAGGGACGGCGCTTCCGCTTTGAAATGGGGCGCGACTATTTTTGCACCACTTCCTTTGATCAGATCGGCCCAACCATGACCGCCATTGCAAGATCTCAATCCTCTTACGCCAAGCTTGCCCTGATCCTGGGCGTGCTGGCCGCGTTTGGCCCGCTCTCGATCGACACCTATCTGCCCGCGTTGCCGACGATCGCCGAAGAATTCGGCACGACGACGGCCGCGGTGCAGCAGACGCTTTCGGCCTTTTTCATCGGCCTCTCGCTGGGGCAGCTCTTTTATGGCCCCATCTCCGACCGCGTGGGGCGCCGCGGCCCGCTGCTCTTTGGCTGCGCCATGTACACCGTGGTCAGTCTGGGGTGCGCGTTTGCGCCGTCAGTGGCCGGGCTGATGGGGCTGCGCTTTTTGCAAGCGCTGGGCAGTTCGGCCGGCGTCGTGATCGGTCGATCGGTCGTGCGCGACCGCTTCGACGAGCGCGAGTCGGCGCGCATGTACTCTTTCCTGGTGCTGGTGATGGGCGTGGCGCCGATCACCGCGCCGCTGATCGGCGGGCAGTTGCTCGTCGCCTTCGGCTGGCGCGCCATCTTCTTTGTGCTGGCCGCGTTTGGGCTGCTCTGTCTGCTGATGGTCTGGTTTGGGCTGGAGGAATCGCTGCCGGAAGCACGCCGCACCCGTGAGGGTCTTGGCCACGCGCTGCGCGGCTACGGCGCGCTGCTGGCCGACCGGCGCTACATGGGGTTTGCGCTGGCGGGCGGTCTGGCTTCGGCAGCGATGTTCGCCTACATCTCGGGGTCCGCTTTTGTGTTTATCGAGCTGAACGGCGTCTCGCCCGACCGCTTTGGTTTCTTCTTTGGCGCCAACGCCTTCGGGCTGATCGCAGCGTCGCAGCTCAACCGCTGGCTGTTGGCGCGCTACACCAGCACACGGCTGCTCACCGCCGCTTTGAGCGTCACCGCCACCGCCGCGCTGCTGCTCTTTGCCACAACGTGGGCGGGTATGGGCGGCTTCCCGCTGTTGCTGGCGCTGCTCTTCATCACCATCGCCAGCACCGGCATGGTCGGCCCGAACGCCACGGCGTTGGCAATGGCGCCTTATGGTCGCCGTGCGGGCAGCGCCTCGGCCCTGCTCGGCGCCACACAGTTCATGGCCGGCGCGGTGGCCGGTGCACTGGTTGGGGTGCTCGCCAACGGCACGGCATTGCCGATGACGGGGGTGATCGCGCTGTGCGGCGTCAGCGCGTTTGTGAGTCTGCGGTGGGTGGCTTTGAGGCGAGCAAACGACTCAACCATGCCCTAAACCCGATTCCAGGGCTTATCAGTTGCCGCCGCGTAGACATCCTCTATCGCCTCGACGTGGCCGCCCAGGCCGTTGTAGCGGTTGGCTCAGAACCACTTGTCCCGCGGCCCCTTGAGGAGCAGCACTTCCTGTGCGCCGTCACGGATGTGCGTCAGGAAAACCAGCAAGCACACGCGACCAGAGGAAGGCCGCGCGAGTCTTTGTTCGCTAACGTTCATGCCATATCTGGTATGGGGAAGAGTCGTGGGCGTCGCTATGTGGAAGAACTGCGACTTTGGGCAGCTTTCTGTTAGGGCGCCAATAATTCATATATCGCTTCGTTCAGTGCAGCATAACCTGTGGGATTCAGATGCAGAAAATCCTGGCTATATTGAGGATCAACTATACCATCTGAATTTGCCAGCACATCCTCCGTATGAAAGATGGTCACTTGATCACTCGCCAACGTTTCTATGAACGAATTTACCTCATTGATCGCGATAGCTACATCGTCGGACCAAAATGGTCGTCTCTCAACCGGGAGTTTCCCTAAAGGGAAAATGGTAGTCACAACAACCTGAGCTCCTGTGGCGGTAGACAACTCGACGATTTGTTTGAGATTTGCTTTGCAGTTACGAATAATTGATTCCTTTTCATCCGGGAACAAAGGAATTGTTTTCAGATCATTGATACCAGCTTGTATAACAATAATCTGTGGTTGAAGTGGAGGCACATGCGCCTGAAAACGTCCTACGATCTGAGCCGTAGTTTGATTGCCAACACCGCGATTGACAAAGGTTACGCTTTTGATTTGATCGGGCGCAGTCCAATTCGCTGCACGTGAATCGCCGAAAAACACGACCAAAGGCTGCTCTAGATTTACTGGAGTATCATCAAAAGCCCCTAAACCCAGTGGATCAAGATGTGACGCATTCAACAGGAGGTAATATCTCTGCGCACGTTCGTAGATTACAACATTTCCTGCGCTTGACATCAAAAGAAGAATGCTAAGAATAATGAAGGCTATTTTGACTTTTTGATTCATATTTCCCAATGACATTTGCTGCCCAACGCCCATCGTCAGTCGCCGGGGGAGGCCCTCAGCATCGTGTGCGAAGCCATCTCGTCCTCGGTCGGCTGCACGAGATGTTGGGGGCAGCGTGCGAAAGAGAGCAACCTGGCAGGTCCATGGTAAGCACCTATTGTCTCGCTGTGATGCCTATTGGGTATGCGATTGCAAGAGGCTCACTACAGCAGCGATAACTTGCCTGAACGCCTCATCTTTGAGCTTCCCCACCTTTGTTGCCATTAGCGTCGTGTTGGCTGTAAAGAGCTTACCTGGACGTGCGTAACTCGTCAGACTAAGCGAGCCGCTGGTAAAATCCTGATTCTCCAACTGCACTGCATTCGGGTCTGCATAGGCATTGCTGGTGACTTGACACAAAATCCAGTCGCCGCGTCCCGCATCCGCCAGAATGACAGCAGGACGCAACTTCGACTGCGACAGGTCGGAAAAAGGAAATTGAACCGTTACGACAACGCCGGCTGAAGGTGTGACCATGCGGCATCCTCCTCGGGCCGGTTCCAGTCTTCTGCCAAACTCGCCTCACTGAGCAATGCTGTTTCGTGTGTGAATCCTGGTTCTTCCAAAATGGTGACAAGAGCACGACATGTTGTTGTCAATTGAACCTCTTCCAACAACCGGACAATGCCTTTTTCATCAATCGTTGCTTCCACAGTGCGTATCATCTTGCTCCTCCGATTCTTACTCGATCATCATTTTAACCATAGCTTATTCGTGACACCACGCCTTCCTGCCGCCCAACGCCCTGATAAGCCGCGCCGCCGAAACACGGCCGTTTCCCCCCAAATCCATGCGCCGGTTTCATCAGTTGTTAGACGGCCGTTCCCCGTGGAGTAATACGGGGGTAATACGGGGGTAACTCTCGACTGTTGGGCGTTAGCGAGGTCCGTCTAACGGCCGGGCGTCAGCCGCCCGCCACCCACCCGATCGCCAACCGTCAAAACTGACGCCTAACTTTCGCAGCTGGGCGGGTCGGCTGCACGCCGTGTTAGGGCGCTTTTCTTAGGGTAAACGAAACACTGTAGTATTGGACATCAATGTTGTTGACCATTGTTAGTGCGTAAGAAAGTTTCGGGTCTGGGTCTCGACAAATTACAAGACCTTTAACCGCTTGACCGTCGGTACAGAGATTCTGCTTGACCCAACCCATGTAGCGAAGAATTTGACCGACAACTTGATCCGACGGACGACCCTTCTTCAATTCGATTACTACAAGCGAATTTGACGCTTGCTCTATAGCTAGGATGTCAATAGGGCCGATGTCAGTGGAGTACTGCTGCCCATCAAGACCTTCCGCATCTCCGTAGATTTTCAGTTTCCCCTTGAATATCGCATTGAAATTGCTAACAATGAATTCCTCAAGATATTTTTCCAGCACGAACTCATTTTGGTTTTCGACCGTTTCATCCGAGGTGGTGAATAACTCCGGGGTTGACTCCTCTACTAGAGAAAGGTACTGACCCTCAGTGATCTCGTAGATTGAATGCTGGGAAAGACAATATTGGGGAAAATCTTATTACGGGATTGGTTCAACCACGCGACTTCTAGGAAGTTCGGATGTGAGTTATCAGGTGATGTCAGATAAGAATTTTTTCCGGGAGCGTAAAAACCCGCCTTCATCACCTTGCCAAATTGCGGCAAGTATCTTGCGGCCTTTTCGTGCAATGACCACATCGTCCGGGTTAATTTCGTGGTAAAACGACCAAAGCATATTAACGAAGAGCGACTTTGTTGCATTTGGCTTGTTTGGATAAGCGGATGCTACGGCTTCAATGAGTGCCTCGTGGCTCATCTTCGATACATCACCAACCTGATTCCATCCGATTGAAATTACATTGTTGGCAAGATCGAATTGCCAAACTCTATCAAACACTTCAGGGTTTTTTGACTCAAATGGAGCGATTACCCAGTAACGTGTCATTGATTATCTCCAATGTGGCGGATGATGTGGTGCGCCCTAATGTCCCGCTCACCTGCGGGCGTGAGCCCGCCAGGTGCAGCAGGTAGTTTAACGGCAGTAGCCGCCCGCTGCATCGGTGAGCGGGACATTTTGCGGGCGGCGTAGCCGTCCGCAAAACGGCTTGCGTTACCTGCGTGTGGGCGGGCGTGGACTCTGCTTGAGATGTAGGAAAAACTCGAAGCCAGAAAAATGCTTGTAAATCGCGCAGACTCCCACACGTCAGGTGCACGCTGTTAGCCGCCGTTTCTTGGCAGTGAACTATTTTGCAATTTGCAATATACGATATGCGCCACGCGCCACAATCATAAATACGATTGCTCCGACAACCAAATCAGGAATTTTGGAATTTGTTACAAAAACCAATATACCAGCGAGAATAACCCCGATGTTGATTATCACATCATTGGAGGTGAAAATCATGCTGGCTTGCATGTGGGCTTCATTGTTTTTGCTTTTTTGAAGTAAATACAAACTGGTTGCATTTCCAATCAACGCAAGTGTTGAAATAACAATCATTGTTTGAAATGTAGGAACATCGCCAAGCCCAAGAAAACCTGATTACTTCGGTAACGCCAAAAATAGCCAAAATTATTTGGAAATACCCACTTGCTTTGGCGATATTCTTTTTCTTGGCAATTGTCCCCCCAATCGCAAAAAGTGCAAGCCCATAAACAAGGCTATCTGCAAGCATATCTAAACTATCGGCAACAAGCCCCATTGAATTGGAGATGAACCCCATTAATATTTCAAGTGCAAAAAAGAAAAAGTTGATAGACAGAACTTGCCACAACAATTTTCGCTCTAAATTGGCATTGCCAGTTGGCACAAACTCATCTGTCGTGCCACTTTCAATTAGAGTTGTATCAAGTTGCAAGCTATTCAGTGCGTCAAAAATTGATTGATAATCGCCCGTGTGGAAAACATCTAACTTGCGATTGGGCAAATCAAACTGCAAAGAGGATATATTGCTGACTTCTTGAAGTTTCAGCCGTACTAATTGTTCTTCAGATGCACAGTCCATTTGCTGGACAGCGAAGGTTGTTTTTTGCATACTTTACTCCAATATTTATTTTGCAGGACAGGCGGCTAACTAGTCATTATCGAGCAAATGACCGATGATTTTTCCTCCCAGGGATCATATCATGCTCATCGGAAGGTATGATCCATCATAGAAGCGATTATCCATCAAATCGGTGCAATAATCAATCCCTTTCTCTGGATAAAAACGTCATCACCCGCAAATCGGGAGTCATGCGATGAACGAAAAACCCAAAAAGCTCCTCGACCAGGCGCGCGATAAGCTGCGCCTCAAGAACTACAGCTACGCCACCGAAAAGAGCTACATCGGCTGGATCAGGCGTTATATTCTCTTTCACCAGAAGCGCCATCCGGCCGACATGGGCAAGACGGAAATCGAGGCGTTTCTCACCCACCTGGCGGTCGAGGGCAATGTCGCGCCCTCGACGCAGAACCAGGCGCTGCACGCTCTGCTTTTCCTCTATCGAGACGTGCTGGAACAACCGATTGTTGGCAACGTGGAGGCGCTGCGGGCGCGCGAGCATCGGCGTTTGCCGACTGTTCTCACGGTGGAGGAAACGCAGCGCGTGCTTGGCCAACTAGATGGCGTCTACCACCTGATCGGGCTGTTACTCTACGGCAGCGGTCTGCGCGTGCAGGAGTGCCTTTCCCTGCGCGTCAAGGACATTGATTGTACGCGCAAAGAGATCATGGTTCGCAGCGGCAAGGGCGACAAGGATCGCGTGACAATGTTACCGGAGAAAGCGATTCCCGAACTGGAGACGCATCTGACGCAGGTCAGGACGCAGCACGAGCGCGACCGACCTGCTCGGCTATGGCATAGCGCCCTTGCCCGGCACGTTGGAGCGCAAATACCCCAACGCCAACCGGGAGTGGGGTTGGCAGTTTATCTTTCCCGCCGCTTCGCTTTCTAGGAATCCGCAGGCTGATCATGACTTACACTCTATCGATTCCATCTGCACGAGAGCCAGGTGCAAAAGGCAATCCACAAAGCAGCGAAGCAGGTCAGCATCCCCAAACCGGTCAGCCCCACACCTTTCACCACTGCTTTGCCACGCATCTGCTCAGAAGCAAGCTATGACATCCGCACCGTGCAGGAGTTGCTCGGTCACAAGGATGTCAAGACCACGCAGATTTACACCCACGTGCTCAATCGCGGCCCACGCGCCGTACGCAGCCCGCTGGACAGATAGCCTTTTCTACGCGCCGATCTCCCACCGCTCCAGCGTCACGTCGTCGAGGTAATCTTCGTCGATGACGGCGCCTTGGCCAATGCTGTCGGGCACGGTCAGCGTGCTGTCCTCGTTGAGCGTGAAGGGATTCTTGACAATGTCACGTGCAAAGTAGCGGTCGTTGGCGCTGATGTCGCCGGGCAGGGTGAAGTTGGGCAGGCTCGCCAGCGCCGCGTTGACCGCGCGACTGATGCCCGTCTCCAACATGCCGCCATGCCAGACCGCCCTGCCCGCGGCCTGCAGCTCGATCGCCCAGCGCGCATGGTCCGGCGAGGCGCTGCTCTCGTCCAGGCAGAGCAGCGAGCGCAGCAGCGGCTTGAGTTTGGCGTGGTCGAAGACGTCGTCGTGCGCCAGCGGCTGCTCGGCCAGCAGCAGGAGATCAACTGGGGCGCGTGCGTCGCACTGTCCGCCGTCTAACATGACAGAACCTCACAGCAGGGCTATAATGCGGAAAACTCCATCCGTTTTCTCACCGTCTCGTTCGAGACACCCACATGACCAAGCAACAAGGAGCGTTTCCGATGACCATGCGCGCTGATTATATTTGGATGAACGGCAAGATCATTCCCTGGGACGAGGCGCAGGTGCACGTCTTCACTCATGCGCTGCACTATGGCAGCAGCGTCTTCGAGGGCATCCGCGTCTATGAGACGCCCAACGGGCCTGCGATTTTCCGCGGCCGCGAACACTACGAACGCCTCCTCTACAGCGCCAAAGTCGCCCGCATCCCATCGCCCTACACCGTGGATGAATACTTGCAGGCCACGATCGACACGGTGAAAGCCAACCAGCAACGCAGCGCCTATGTGCGACCGCTTGCCTTCCGGGGCTATAACACCCTCGGTGTGGACGGTCGCGGCTGCCCGGTCGAAGTCATCATCGCCTCGGTGCCGTGGGGCGCGTACCTGGGCAAAGAAGGGCTGGAGCAGGGCGTCGATGTGCAGGTGAGCACCTGGCGGCGCATGGCGCCCGACACCCTCAACGCGCTGGCCAAGATCGGCGGGCAGTACGTCAACAGCCAGAACATCGTCATGGAGGCGCGCGACAACGGCTTTGCCGAAGGCATTGCCCTCGACATCAACGGCTATGTCTCCGAGGGCAGCGGTGAAAACATCTTCTTGATCGTCAAAGGAAAAATCTACACGCCGCCGTTGGCCAACAGCATCCTCGGCGGCATCACGCGCGACTGCGCCACGCAGATCGCCCAGGAGCTGGGCTACACCGTCACCGAAGCCGTCCTCCCGCGCGAAATGCTCTACATGGCCGACGAGATCTTTTTCACCGGCACCGCGGCCGAGATTACCCCTGTGCGCTCGGTGGATCGTCTGCCGGTGGGCGAGGAACAACGCGCAGCCCCATTACCAGAGCGCATCAGGCGCGCTTCTTCGGCGTTGTCGAAGGCGAGTGCCCGACACATATCACTGGCTGACGATGGTGGAATAAGCCTTCCGCCAGAAATAGGTTGCGGCTGCTTGTGACTACTGTTACCGCGAGCGGCTGCGCAAAAATTTCTGAATAGACAATCAACAGGAGACGCTATGCAGGTGCTGGTCACAGGCGCAACCGGATATGTCGGCGGGCGGCTGATCCCGCGCCTGCTGGAGCGCGGCCACGAGGTGCGCGTGCTCGTGCGCGACCCGCGGCGCATCGGCGGGCGGCCGTGGGCCGGGCAAGTGGAAGTGGTCGCCGGCAATCTGCTCGACGCCGCCTCGGTGCAACGCGCCGTGGAGGGTGTGGACGCAGCCTACTACCTCGTGCACTCCATGGGCGCTAATGAGGACTTTGCCGCGCTCGACCGTAAGGCCGCCACTACCTTTGCCGCCGCGGCCGCTAAAGTAGCGCATGTCATCTATCTGGGCGGCCTGCTGCCCACCGTGCCGCACGTTTCGGCCCATCTGCGCTCACGTGCGGAGGTGGGCGCCATTCTCCACACCTTTTGCCGCACCACGGAATTTCGCGCCGGGCCGGTCATCGGCTCCGGCTCCGCCTCATTTGAGATGGTGCGCTACCTGACCGAACGCCTGCCCGTCATGGTGGCGCCACGCTGGATCCTGAACCAGGTGCAGCCGATTGCCATTCGTGATGTGCTCAGCTATCTGATCGCCGCGCTCGACCGCAGCCCGCTGGGCATCGTCGATATCGGCGGCGACCGGCTGACCTTCAAGCAGATGATGCAGGAATACGCCGACGCGCGCCATCTGTACCGCATCATCATCCCTGTGCCCGTGCCGGTGCGGTTGTCGCTGATCGGCGCTAACTGGGTGGGGCTGGTCACGCCCATCCCGAACGACCTGGCCATGCCCCTGGTGGAAGGCGTCGTCGACCCCATCGTGGCGGATACGACGCGCGCCCACCTTGAATTTCCCGAAATCCAGCCCATTACCTACCGAAAGGCGTTGGATCTGGCGATCAGACGCATTCAGAGCGGCGATGTGGAGACGCGCTGGAGCGGGGCCTTGGGCGGCGCGGTCACCTATGAGTTGATGGACGTCGAAGGGATGGCGCAGGAGGTGCGCAGCATCTACACCGAGCTCCCACCGCAGGCGCTCTTCAAGAGTTTCAGCACGATCGGCGGCGATCGCGGCTGGCTGGCGTGGGAGTGGGCGTGGAAGATTCGCGGCGTGATGGATAAAGCCGTGGGTGGGCCGGGTCTGCGCCGGGGGCGCCGCGACCCGCTGGCGCTGTTGCCGGGCGAGGCGCTGGATTTCTGGCGCGTCGAGGTGGCCGATCCGCCTCATCTGTTGCGGCTACGCGCCGAGATGAAGGTGCCCGGCCGCGCCTGGCTGCAATGGGAAACCGTTCCCGAAGGCAGCGGCACGCGTCTGGTGCAGACCGCGCTTTTTACGCCGACCGGCTTCTTGGGCATGTTGTATTGGTATTCGCTCTATCCGGTGCACAAGGTGATCTTCAGCGCCTTGATCCGAGCCATTGCACGCGACGCCGTCTACATGTACGACCGGCAGTCATCGACGACCGCGCCCTGAAACTTTCCCTGCACGGGGCTCGTTTGAATTTTGAATAAAATCCGTGGGAATCTGCCTGATCCGCGCCATCCGCGGTCTACTTTGCGATGGCTGAACAGGTGCGTTTTCCTCTGCAACCTTTGCCTCTCCGCGCCTCCGCGCCAGAAGGAGTGAAACCATGAGCTATCTAGATCGCATCCGCGCCGCGCAAGCCGACCCCGAAACGCTCGAACAGACCTATCGCGACGCTGTCCAGCGCAGCGAGGACAACGCGTTTACCGACGCCATCGAGCAGGTCTACACAGAAACGCCGGAGAATCTGCTCTTCGGCGCGTGGCGTTTCCGGCTGCGCTACGCATCTGTCCAGGCGGCGGCGCGTTCGACTTCCTGGATGGCGGCCCTTCTGCTGGCCGCGGCCAATGGCTTTCTCTTCTGGTGGCTCTCTGCTGACCAGTCCATGATCCTGGTCAACGGCGGGAATTACCTGCCGGCGCTGCTGCTGCTGTGGGCGCCGATCAGCACGCTCTTTGTGATGGCGCTGCTGGTTTTTAGCGGGTCAGGGCGCAGAAATCTGGCGCTGCTGCTGGCGCTGCTGGTGATGGCCGTCGGCATCTACCCGCTGTGGGCGCATACGTTGATCGGTGACATCGCGCTTGAGCAGCATTATCTGGCTCAGATGCTCCCACATCTGGCGCTGGTGGCCTGGGCAACGGTTGGGATCTTCCTGCTGCGCGAGCGCGGCGACCGCGCCAATCGCTTCGCCTTCCTGATCAAATCGTTGGAAATCTTCATCATGGCCGGGCTGTTTGCGATCGCCGGCGTGATCTTTACTGCCATCACGGCCGGGCTTTTCGACGCGCTCGCGATCCAATTACCCGAAAGCATCATGCGGCTGATCATCGCGGGCGGCGCGGGCCTGATCCCGGTGCTGGCGGTGGCCGTCATCTACGACCCCACCGTCGCACCCGCAGAACAGTCCTTTGACGAAGGCTTGAGTAAGGTTATCGCCACGCTCATGCGCGTGTTGCTGCCGCTCACGTTAATCGTGCTCATCATCTACCTGGCCTTTATCCCCTTCCGCTTCTGGGAGCCGTTCCAGAACCGTGACGTGCTGATCATCTACAACGCCATGCTCTTTGCGGTGGTGGCGCTGCTGGTCGGCGCGACGCCGATTCAACCGGAGACGCTGACGCGCCAATTGCGCATCTGGCTGCGCCGTGGCCTGATTGCGGTGGCGTTACTGGCGACCGTCGTCAGCATCTACGCGCTGGCGGCCATCGCCTACCGCACCTGGGAGGGCGGCATCACGCTCAATCGCCTGACCATCATTGGCTGGAACCTGATCAATATTGGGATTTTGGCGGGGTTGTTATGGCGTCAACGGCGCGCAAATGAGCGGACGTGGGCTGCCTCTATGCAGGCTGCGTTTGGTGTGGGGATGCCAGTCTATGTCGTGTGGGCGCTATTTGTCGTCCTGGCCATGCCCTTGCTCTTTGCATAGCAGCGTTCCCTCGGATATGGTGACGACGTAGAGCCAGCAACTGCTCGCTCCTCAAGGCTGAGCGAGCCACTCCGATGCAGCCGGTCTACCCTTCTTTTGTGGCGGCGATCGCACCTGTTGGTGCTGGTTGGCGCTGCGTCAAGCCGGCATAGCGCTCCGCAAGCTGGGCATGGTCGGCGATCTCTTCCCAGAAAAGGCGTCTCGCTGGCTCGTCCAGCGCCTTCGCGATCTTCTCCAATTGTTCCATCTTCTGGTGCAGACTGTCTGCATAACGGCTGTCTCCGGCCAGATGCAGGGTTTCTAACGCTACGCGCCAGCTATACAGCCCATGCCGGCCGAGGATGGCTTCGTCCGCCGCGTGCAGGCGCGTCAGGAGTTGTTCGCCCAGTTGCAGCGCCAGGTTGCGGTCGCCGTGGGCAAGCGAGAACTCGATCCAGCCGGCCCAGGCAGGCAGCAGCAGCGGCGCCGCATCGGCAAGCTCCTGGCCTGCCAGCAGCTGTTGGTAGCTCTGGCGCGCCTGGCCACCCATGCCACATGCGGTCAGGCTACGCGCGCGCTGGCTGTGCACTTCGATCAGTTCGTTCGCAAGCTCGTGCTGCAACGCAGCGGCAAGGGCTTTGTCCGCCGCGTTGAGCGCATCAAACACACGCCGCTGGCGCAGATAGGTCTCGGCCACAAATAGGTGGGTGCGGATCGCCCTACGCGGCAGATTGCTCTTGGCAAAATAGTCGATGATTTTCTGGAACAACGGCAGCGCTTGCGCATGGTTGCCGTAGGTGAAGTAGAACTCAGCCAGGTTGCCCATGGCAAGATATTGCGCGGTGGGGCCGACCTCGCCGGTGCTGCAAAGCTGGGCCGCCCGCTGCAGATAATGGTGCGCCCGATGGTAATGCCCGCTCACTGTCAGGTGAGCGCCCAATCGGGAGAGTTGATCGATTTCAGACGCAATATCGCCGCATTGGTGGGCGAGATGAATCGATCGCTCAAAGTATTCATTGCGAATTTCGCCGGTCTCTGCAAAGGCCATCTGGCGGTAGATGAGCGCCTGTGTGCGCCGCGTACCGGCGTCTTCGGCATAATGCAGCGCAACATCCAACATGCGCTTGCTCTCGTCCCGACCTTTTTCGAGAAATGGCGCATGGGAAGCATAGCGGTAGACTTCCGCCAGCAAGCCGGGCGCCCTGGATTGCTGCGCAAGCGCAACCATTTTGTCGATCGCGGCCTTGACGTCCGGTTGTGGCGCGCGCTGCAGAGAAAAGCGCACCCAATGCAAGTAAGCCCATCCCATTTCTTCTGATAACTCAACGCCTGCCAGTGCTCCCGCCGCCGAATTGGCCGGGATAGTTTGCCGCTGGTCGAGCAGATCGCTCGCTTGCTGCATCAACGCGGCGCCGAGCGGCGTCTGGTCAGTGGCAAGGCAGAACTCAGCCAGGCCACGCATTCCTGTGAGAAGCCGCGTAAGCTGCTTGCGCTCTACTGCGATGCGCCATGCCTGCTGCAGATCTGGCCAGACGCGCCAGACCTCATCGATGGTCGTTTGCGGCGTGCGTCCGTGGAACGCCTGCTCGCGCACGGCCACATAGTTCATGAAGTAGGTTGTATAGCGTTCCTGGACTTCCTCGGCGGCAGGATGCGCCTCTGTGACTTCCGCCCCATGAGCAGCGAGCGTAGCGACAAAGCGACGCACAAGTGGATGCCAGCGATAGAAGTCATCCTCTTCGTGGTTGATGAGCGACTGGTCGACCAACTCGATCAGCACTGACAGCGCCACGCTGGCGACCACGTCCGCGGCCTCCATGCTGAAGGATTGTTCAAAGATTGTGAGCCGGAGCAGCGCCTGTTGTTCCTGTGGATGGAGGTGCTGCCACGTAACCCAGAAGATCGAATTCACGGCCTGAATGCCGCCCGCCCGCCTGGCGAAAAGCGGCAGAATCGCGCCCGCGTCGTGCTCAAGCCCCTGACGAATCTGCGCCGGTGCAAGTTGTCCCGCCCAGTTTGCTGCAAGCAAGAGCGCCAGGGGCAACCCGCCCACTTCCCGGCAGATGGCGGCAATCTCAGGCAGATCGGCCTGGCGTACTTGAAAGCTGGGATGAGTGCGCTGCGCCGCTTGGATGAAAAGCTGCACGCTGTCTTCCGCGCGTCCTTGCCTGTAGGCCGTCAAGTCAAGTTGCTCTGGCGACGGCACAGGCAAGCCGTCCAGCCAGAAGGAGCGCTCGGAGGGCAGCAGCAACCGTTGGCGGGTCGTGGCGAGAATCGCGAGATGCGGTGAGCGGTTGAGCAGCGTTTCGAGCCAGGGCGTCTGTTGATGGATCTCGTCGCAGTCGTCCAGGATCAAGAGAAGCTGTTTGCGGCTGAAGTGGCTCAGGAGCTCGTTGAGGCTGTCGATTTCCATCCCAAACTGGCGGCGGCCAAAATCGGCGAGTTTGTCCTGCAGCGACTCTGCGCCCGGCACAATCCGCCAGACGCCATCTGCAAACTGATCGAGCAGCGCACGTCCGGCGTGGACGGCCAGCGTGCTCTTGCCGACGCCGCCCAGCCCGGTCAGCGTCACCAGGCGCGCATCGCCGGTGTGGAGCGCAGCCGTGATGTTGGTAAGTAACGCCTGCCGGCCAATGATGGGTTGCAGCGTATCGGGCAGATTCGTGCGTGATTTGAAGGGCGTCACGGCCGGCGCGGCTGCACTCACCAGCAATGTGTCCGGCGTGACAGCCGCCCGCGCAGTTGCCACAATTCTGCGACGACCGGCGGCGGCATCTTCAACCAGGGTGGCGCTGGCACTGGTCGGGGGCGCGTCGGTTTCTTCCAACCTTGCGACGATCGGCGCCGCGAGCAATTTATCCTACGTGGGCGGGGGCATCTACCAGGCCAGCGGCACGGCCGATATCAGCGGCAGCACGTTCAACGGCAATGTCGCATGGAGTGGCGGCGGTATGTACATGATGGGCGGCGCCGTCACCATCGCCGGCAGCACGTTCACCAATAATGGCGCCGAAGCCTATGATGGCGGCGCCATGGTGGTGGCGAGCGGGGTCGTGACGATGTCCAACAGCCAGGTGTTGACCAATTCGGCCGCTACCGCAGGCGGCGGATTATATATCGTAAACGGTGGAGTGATGACGATCGCCAACAGCAAGGTGCTGGCCAATCAATCCACGGCAAATAACACGGCCATTGGCGGGGGCATCTATAACAACGGCGCACTGTTCCTGAATGTGGTCAATGTCAGCCAGAACAGTGCGTGGTACGCTGGCGGCGGCGTCTACAACGATGGGAACGGTATATTGATGGTCGCGCGGTCTCTTGTCAACTTCAACGCGACCGAGGTCGGCCATAGCACACTCTATAGCTATCCGTATTACGTCTATGGAGGCGCCATCTGGAACAATGGTGCACTGACAACTACCGACAGCATATTTGTCGGCAACCACACATTCGCTACAGGCACGACGGTGACCGACTTTGCGACTTACGGGTATGCGATTGCAAATATAGCAACTCTCGAGATGAGCCAGGTGTACATGGCAGACAACACCATGGGCGCCATCTATAACCGTGGTGTGGCCGATGCGTCCAACTCGTATATTGCCAACAATGTTGCCGTGAACTTGGGGGGAGCTATCACAAACGACACCACCGGCATCCTGTCACTCAGCGACAGTAATCTATCGATGAATGTTGCCGTCTGGGTGGCCAACAACACATCATCGGGTGGCAATACCACGGGCGGCGGAATCTACAATAGTGGCGTGGTGACCATTACTGGCAGTTCACTCATTCAGAACGTAGCAGCGCCGGGACCGCAGGGTGCAAACGACTGGGGTTCAGGCGGTGCAATCTATAACTCAGGCGCCGTCAATCTGCAAAATTCCACGGTCGTTGCGTCTACCCAGTCAAAATATGGCGGCGGAATAGACAATTTCTATTCCAATCCAAATTGTGTGGGATGCAATAACGATGATTACACCGGGTTGCGGTCATCCGGAAGCGGTTTGTCGGCAGCGTCGGCGGCCACGGCTCCCGTGCTGACCCTAAACCACGCTACGCTCGTCGGCAATGGGCAAGAAGACCAGCACCCCGTGCTGCGCAACGGCGAGGGCGCGGTGCTCCACATGCGCAATTCGATCATCGCCGACAGCCCGTGCGCAAACAACGGCAGCATTGGCGCCAACCGCCACAACCTGATAGAAGATGGATCGTGCGCCGACAACGGCGTCAACCTGCACACGGGCGACGCGCGGCTCGGCGCGCTGGCCTACAATGGCGGCTCCACGCCGACGGTTGCCCTGCTGCCCGGCTCGCCCGCGGCCGACGCTGCTGAGCTGGTCACTTGCCTGGCGACCGACCAACGCGGCTTTGCACGGCCACATGGCCAGGGCTGCGACATCGGCGCGTTCGAGTCGCAGCCCTGGCCGCGCACCTTCCTGCCGCTGGTGGCCCGGTAGAGGTGGGTCGATCTATGCAATTCACTGCGCCGGTGGGCGCTGGCAACTGCACCGGCGGCGTGGAAGCTGTCGCCGTCGGTAGACCCTGCACTACGCAAAAACAAGACCTGCCAGCACGCTCGCGTGCTGGCAGGTCACCAACTGCACTTCTGGGAAGATTTGTGCGCCATCAATGAACGGGCGCTGCCACTTATCACACCGAGTGGGTGGGCGCACCCCATCCACCGCCGCCCGGCGTCTCCACGCGCAGCCGTTCGCCGGGTTGCAGCCGCCGTGTGAACTTGGAGGGCAGGATCTCCTCCGTCCCGTCGGTGTGGATCAGCGTGTTGCAGCCAGGTTGCCCCGGAGCGCCGCCCGCAAGCCCCCACGGCGCCACCGCGCGCCGCTCGCTGATCATCGTGACCGTGGCCGGCGCCAGCAGTTCATATTCGCGTACAATGCCGTCGCCGCCGCGCTGCCTGCCCTGCCCGCCGCTCTGCGCACGCAGTCCATACTGCCGCACGCGAAACGGATAGGCGATCTCCAGCGCCTCGACCGGCGTGTTGAGCGTGTTGGTCATATGCACCTGCACGCCGCTCAGTCCAGCCTCGGCCGGCCCGCCGCCCATGCCCCCGCCGATGGTTTCGTAGTAGGCAAAGGGTGCGCCGTCAGCGCGCAGCCCGCCGATGGTCAAGTTGTTCATCGTACCCTGGCTGGCCGCGGGGATGCGGTCGGGCAACGCGTGCGCCAGCGCGCCGAGCACGACATCGGTGATGCGCTGCGAGGTCTCCACGTTGCCCGCGGCGACGGCGGCCGGCGGCCCCGCGTTGACCAGGGAATCGGCCGGCGCCACCACATGCACCGGCGCAAAGCAGCCGGCGTTCATCGGGACATCCTCGTCGATCAGACAGCGCATGACGTAATAGCACGCTGACTGCGTGATCGCGATGACCGCGTTGAGCGAGCCATGCACGACCGGCGCCGTACCCGCAAAGTCAAAAGTCACTTCGTCGCCTGCGATGGTCGCCGCCACACAGATCGGGATGAGCGTAAGCTGATTGCCCTCGATCAACTCGATCACATCTTCGCAGGTATAGACGCCGTCGGGCCAGCGTGCAATCGTCGCCCGGGTGATGCGTTCGCTGTAGGCGTGCAGATGGGCGCAATAGGCGAGCACTTCGTCCAGGCCGTGAGCAGTGACCAGTTCGCGCAAGCGGCGGGCGCCGACTGCAGCGGCCGCGCGCTGCGCAGCCAGGTCGCCGCGCCGCTCGTCGGGCGTGCGCACGTTGCGCAGAACCAGCCGCAGCACGTCCTCGTTCAGCGCGCCGGCGCGATAGAGCTTGATCGGCGGAATGATGATCCCTTCCTGGTAGATTTCGGTGGAGAGGGGCAGCGAGCCGGGCGTCATCCCGCCCACGTCCGCGTGATGGAGCGGCTGGCGACGAAGAAGGCGGGGGTGGGGTGATGTGGAGAGGTTGAGGATGTGGGGTGTTGGGGTGGTGGGGGATTGGGGTGTTGGGAGAATGCCCGCTGCCCCACAACCCCAACACCCAAAGACCCCATTCCCTCATCGTCCACAAAGACCGGTGCGATCATCGTGATGTCCGGCAGGTGGTTGCCGCCCTCGAAAGGATCGTTGACGATCACGACGTCGCCTTCCTCCCACGTGGGGAAATAGGCGAGGATGGTGCGTACGCTGGCCGGCATCGCGCCGAGGTGAGCCGGGATGTGCGCGGCCTGCGCCACCAGTTTGCCCTGCCCGTCAAAGAGCGCGCACGAAAAGTCGAGCCGCTCCTTGATGTTGGGCGAATAGGCCGTACGCCGTAGCGTGATCCCCATCTCCTCGGCAATGCCGGCGAAACGGTGGCGGTAGAGTTGTAACGTGATGGGATCCATAAATGTTGATTAGGAGATTAGGAGATTGGAGAGTAAGAGATTGGAGATTGGGTATGCGTGACAATACGTTTGCCCGATCTTCAATCTCTAATCTCCAATCTCTCAATCTCTTATTCTCACCTTTCTATCAGCTTCTCAATCTTCTTCGCCAACGTTACATCCAGATCGCTGATCCGGTCACCTGCGCTGTGCGTCACGAGGTCGATCACCACCTTGTTCCACACGTTGCACCATTCCGGGTGGTGATCCAGCGTGTTGGCCTCGATCGCCACTTTGGTCATGAAGCCAAAGGCCGCCGTGAAGTCGGCAAGGTGAACTCCTTGTGGAGCTTGCCCGCGGCCACGCTCCAGCCGGGCAGGTCGTGGAGCGCGCGCTGAAGCTGGTCTTCGGATAACGCAGTTGCTTTGGGCATGATATAGCTCCTTCCCCTATTGTGAGACGTAAAGATGACCGGGCAGCCGTAGTCCATTCATGGAATCGGCTCGGCCGGGACAGCCGTCGCCCCCGGCAGGGGAGGCGCCGGACACGGAACAATATTACCAAAAGGATCTAGACACAATGGCTCTACTGCAATTGGCGTCGGCGTCTCCACCGGCCCTTGGATGGCAGGCAGGAAGAGTTCCGCATACGCGCCGACCGTCAGCCAGTAGCGGGTCTGCGGGCCATAGTCCTGCCCATAGGGGTTGGGCAAGAGTTCGACGCTTACATAGATCGGGCCCGTGCGATCGGCCTCCCAAATGATCCGCGCTGATTCGGTGAAGCCAGAACCAAAATAAGATGCCCACCACTCGACGCCCTCGGTGTAGGTGATCGGCGTGTGGCCATTGGCGTCGAAGAGCCATAGGATGGTTCTGAGGGGCGCTACGGTGTCGGTGATGCGTCCAGTCACGAAGATATACTCATTGCCTGCCTCGACGTCAAAGCGCACCCAATCCTGATCGCCCGCTTCATGGAAGGTGTGCATCTGATTGACGATGGGGGCCGCAAGTTGCTGGGCCTCGGCCGGGTTGTTGTCAGGTTCATACCCATCACCGCCACGGCAGGCCATGGCGTCGGGATTTGCCATGCAGGTCGTGATCCAGTCGTAGTAGCGCGACACGCGCGTGTACACGTCATACTGCCCTACCGACAGACACCCGGATGGCCCCCAACTGACGATGCCGATCTGCGCCCAGGAAGCGTCGGGGTTCTGCACCATCAGCGGTCCGCCGCTGTCACCATAGCAAGCTCCCTTGCTCAAGGTGTCATATCCTGCACAGAGCATGTTGTCAGTGATATCTTCAAAGTATAAAAACCGCTCGCACTGCTGTTTACTCACTAATGGCAACGAAACTTCCCGCAGTGCATCCGGGTACTCATAGTAAGAGTAGAACCAATCAAAGATCACATTCTTGGCGCCCCATCCGATCACCGTGGCTCGCATGAAATCCAGCTCCGTCGTGCCGGTGATCGCTCGATAGAGTGAAATCGGCGTATAGGTGACCGGGGTGGAGAGCCGCAACAACGCCAGATCGTTGTCGAGTCGCGCGGGATCATAGTCGGCATGGGGGATGACCTGCGTCACCTTGACGCGTTCGCCCGTGTCTGACAGCCGATGCGCACCCACCAGCGCGTCGATAAAGGATGGTTCTTTGCCGTCGACGCAGTGCGCCGCGGTCAACACCCACTCCGCACCGATCAGCGCACCGCCACAGAACTGCCCCTGGTACGCATTTTCCTGGAAGCTGCTCACGAGTGCAACTTGCCACGGCCAGGCGCCCGGTTCCGCTTCACGCCCGCCAAGGATGTCAGGGGCTTCTACTTGCGCGGGAGTCACCGGCGTGTCCGGCGCTTCCTGTGCGGTCACCCGCTCCACCAACAGGCTGGCCACGAGCGCCAGCGCCAAAAACAGGGCAAACAGTCCCATTTTTGCCAACGCTGCATATTTGGTTGTCATACAAGCACCTCCTACTGAAAGGATAGACCTCTCTTAGCAGAGCCAGTTGTTGCTATGTAGAGTTGATGCAGCGTAGCCAAGAGCAGGCTCGACGAGAACCAGTTTGCCGGGGCAGGCTATCCATCAGCCGAGAGCTTCTGGGGAGATGAAGTAGTCGCTTCGCCGGCGGGCCGGAGAAACATCCCGTATCAAGCGCAGCACGGGATTAGCACAAGTATACCATATTTGTTTCAGGCGTCGCCAGCCATGCGTTGCAATTCAAAAAGGCGATTGAGCGCGTCGAGCGGGGTCAGGCTGTTGACATCCAGCGTGCGCAGCGCCTCCACGACTGGATGCACGTCGGCAAACAGGGAAACCTGCATGGCGCTGGCGCGCGTGCGCTGCGTCAACGCTTCGGCCAGCCGCCGTGGCCCGGCTGCGCCGCTGCGCTCCAGATCGGCCAGGATCTCCTCCGCGCGCGTGACGACCTGCGCCGGCAGCCCGGCCAGCCGCGCCACGTGTACGCCGTAGGAGCGGTCGGCCTTGCCAGGGATGATGCGCCGCAGAAACACGACGTCTTCGCCGCCGCCGCTGTCGTCCACCGCCACGTTGTAGTTGACGACCGCGGGCAGCCGCTCGGCCAGGTCGGTCAATTCGTGATAATGCGTGGCAAATAAGGTCCTGGCGCGCAACTTGGGGTGATTGTGAATGTACTCGATCACCGCCCAGGCAATCGCCAGCCCGTCGTAGGTGCTCGTCCCGCGGCCGATCTCGTCCAGCACCAGCAGGCTGCGGCTGGTGGCGTGGTTCAGGATGTTGGCGGTCTCGACCATCTCCACCATAAAGGTGGACTGTCCGCGATGAATCTCGTCGCTGGCGCCCAGCCGCGTAAAGATGCGGTCGACCACGCCGATGCGCGCACGGTCGGCGGGCACAAAGCTGCCGATCTGCGCCATCAGCGTGATGAGCGCGGTCTGGCGCAGAAACGTGCTTTTGCCGCTCATGTTTGGCCCCGTGATGATTTGGACCGCGGTCTCCGGCGCCAGCGCGGTGTCGTTGGGGACAAAAGGTTCGTCGGTCAACGTCAGTTCAACGACGGGATGGCGGCCGCCCACGATCTCGATGCTGGGGCCTTCGTCCACCTCCGGCCGCGCATAGCGACGCATCAGCGCCACCTCCCCCAGCGCGGCGAAGACGTCGATCTCGGCCAGCGCGTGGGCGAGTTGCAGCAGTTTATTTCCTTGCGCCGCTACCTGCGCGCAGATCTCGCCAAAAAGATGTTGCTCGATCTCGAGCCGGCGCTCATCCGCGTTGAGCACCAGCGTCTCATATTCCTTGAGGTCGGGCGTGATGTAGCGCTCGCCGTTGGCGATCGTCTGCTTGCGGATGTAATCGGCTGGCGCCTTCTCCACCTGCGACTTGGTGATTTCGATGTAGTAACCGAAGACTTTGTTGTAACCGACCTTGAGGCTCTTGATGCCCAGCCGCTGGCGCTCGACCTGCTCCAGGTTGGCGATCCACTCGCGGGCATGGCGGCTGCGCTCGATCAAAGTGTCCAACTCGGCGTCAAACCCGGGCTGAATCAAGCCCGGCGTGGCGAGATTGGCCGGCGGGTCAGCGGCCAGCGCCCGCTCCAGCAACGCGAGCGCGGCGGAGCAGTCGGGGAGGAGATTGAGAGATTGAGAGATTGAGAGATTGGAGATTGGAGATTCGCCAGCGTCCGCCGCACCCAATCTCCAATCTCCAATCTCCAATCTCTCTTCCAGCTTCGGCGCTAACCGCAGCGCCTCGCGCATCCCCACCAGATCGCGCGGGTGCGCCGTGCCTTGCAGCACGCGATTCGTCCAACGTTCGAGGTCGCCAAACTCGCGCAGCAGGTCGCGCACGTCGAGCCGCAGCAGCGTGTCGTCGAAGAAGCGCTGCACCGCGTCCAGCCGCCGGTTGATGGCCGCGACGTCGAGCAGCGGCTGGTTGATCCAGCGACGCAGCAGTCGCGCGCCCATCGGGGTAAGCGTGGTGTTGAGCACGCCGAGCAGACTGCCTTCGACCTCGCCGCTGCGCATGGTTTCGGCAAGTTCCAGGTTGCGCCGCGTCGATTCGTCGAGCGTCATGAATTCGCCCAACGCGTAGGCCGCGAGCCGCGTCATCTGGCTGCGTGCGCCCGGCTGCATCTCGGTGATGTAGGCCAGCACGCCCGCCGCGGCGCGCATCGCCTCCGGCCGGCCGTGCAGCCCGAAGCCATCGAGCGTGGCGACGCCAAAGTGTCGCTTGAGCGACGCCTCGGCGGTCTCCGGCGCCACCTGCCAGCTTTCGATCCCGGTTAGCAGCGGGTGGAGCAGGTCGATCAGCCCGTGAATCGATGAATGCTCAGGCGCCCAGTCGATGGGGATCAATTCGCTGGGTTGCAGCCGCGAGATCTCCTCGCCGATGCGCTGCTCGGCCTCTTCGCCGGTGGCCGCGTTGATCTGCGTTGCAGCAAACTCGCCGGTCGTGATGTCGCAGTAGGCAATGCCTGCGGTCGCCCCGCGTCGTCCCAGCACGACGGCCATCAAATAGTTGTTGCGCCGCTCGTCCAACATGCCCGGATCGACAACCGTGCCTTTGGTGACCACGCGGCGCACCTCGCGCTCGACCAGCCCCTTGCCCGGCTCGGAGATCTGCTCGGCGATGGCGACGCGGTAGCCGGCCTCGACCAGCTTGGCAATGTAGACATCGACGGCGTGGTAGGGCACGCCGGCTAGCGGCACACGCTGGTCATTGCCGACCGGCCGGCTGGTCAGCACGACATCGCAGACACGCGCCACGATGCGTGCATCTTCGTCAAAAGTCTCGTAAAAATCGCCCAGCCGAAAGAGCAAAATACAGTCGGCATACTGGCTTTTCATCGACAGATATTGCTGTCGCATGGGTGTCGTCATAGTGCGTAGGTTTTTCTGTGTGAATAGAGACTGGAGATTGGAGATTAAGAGATTGGAGATTGGAAGAGCGCTCAGACGCCGTCGGCAAATCTCCAATCTCTAATCTCCTAATCTCTCAATTTTACGGCCACTGCGCGCCGGTAGTCTCCACATAAATGGAATACAACGACTGGCCGCCAGTCATGAAGAGCCGATTCTTCCTGGCGCCGCCAAAGCAGAGGTTGGAGCAGGGTTCGGGCAGGTGAATTTTGCCGATCAGCACGCCGTCGGGCGCGTAACAATGCACGCCATCATAGCCTGGGCCGCCCCAGCCTGCCGCGGCCCAGACGTTGCCATCGGCGTCGGTGCGGATGCCGTCGGCCATCCCCGGCGTCATGTCGGCGAACAGCCGCCCGTTCGCCAGGCGTGCACCGTCATCGACCACATCGAAGACGCGGATGTGGCGCGGCCCGTGTGGCGTATGCGAGGCGCCGGTGTCGACGATGTAGAGCAGCATCTCGTCCGGCGAAAAGCAGAGGCCGTTGGGCCGGTCGAAGTCGGCCGCGACGACGGTGGCCGCGTGGCTCTGCGCGTCGATGCGATAGACGTTGCGCGGCAACTCAAACGGCGCCACCGCGCCTTCGTAATTCTTGAGCAGACCATAGCCTGGGTCGGTGAACCAGATCGACCCGTCGGACTTGACAACCACGTCGTTGGGCGCGTTGAGCCGCTTGCCCTCGAACGCGTCCATCAACACGGTGATGCTGCCGTCGTACTCCGTGCGCGTGACGCGGCGCGCGCCATGCTCGCAGGTGACCAACCGCCCCTGCCGGTCGCGCGTGTTGCCATTGGCGTAATTTGACGGGCTGCGGAAGTTGCTCACCGCGCCGGTTTCTTCGTCCCACCGCAGCATCCGGTTGTTGGGGATGTCACTCCACAGCAGGTAGCGGCCATCGCCAAACCAGACCGGCCCTTCGCACCAGCGCCCGCCGGTGGCCAGCAGCTCGATCACCGCGCTGCCCAGGTTGTACTGCGCAAAGCGCGGGTCGAGCTCCTCCACCGCCGGCTCCGGGTAGCGCACGAGCCCGCGCTGGCGCACCCACATCTCCGCTGCCGTGACCGCCTGATTCGATAGTGCGTACATAGTAAATGTGTCCCTTCGCAAAAAAAATGATGGGCCCACGGATTAGACGGATCAACGCGGATAAAAAAACTTTGAGAAAAAATCTGTGCCGATCCGCCTAATCCGTAAAATCCGTGGTCTATTTTTGAATGCTCACGACGATCCAATCTGCACGATCGCGTTCGGGTCGCCGTACAGGGTGTAAGCCAGCCAGGTCGGGTTGACCGGGTCGAGGTCGCGCAGATGCGCGCGCGCCGCCCGCATCGCCTCGCCGAGCGCGTCGCCCTCCGCAAGCCGGTTGTAGAAGTGCTTGGAAAACTCCACAGCCAGTTCGTCGTGCACTTCCCAGAGCGCGCCCACAAACGCGGCGGCATTGGCCTCTTTGAAAAGCTTCTCTGCCCAGCCGCCCAGCCCGGTCAGGCCAAAGTTGGCGCGCCCGCCGTCACAGGCATTGAGGAAGACCAGCGGCATCGAGCGGCGCATCCCGCAACAGGCTGCCGCGCAGATCGCCAGGGTGCAGCGGGGCGTCGGCCAGTTCGATCACGGACTGGTCCGCATCCTCGGCATTGAATTGGCCGTGCGTCGCAATGTGCATCACCTGGTAGCCGCCCGCGGTAAAGAGATCGAGCACCTCCTGGCGCAACATTGACGGGCCGGAGAGCGTGATCATGCGCCGCGTGGAAAGGTCGTCGAAAAACGCGCGCTCGCTATCCACGGCGGGCAAGCCCACATCGGGCAGCACGAGCGCCGCGGTCTTTACATCCACGCGGGCGAGAGGGCCACGCCCGGCCAGCCAGCGCGCAAGCTGAAAGCGCGTCGCCCAGAAATCGTCCGTGTACTCTTTGGCCTCACTCACGCTGTAATGATAGGGCTTGAGTAACTCCCACGGGATCCACGGTTCGTCGCTGGTGATAAGCAGCGATTGGATGACGCCCGCCTCGCGCAGCGGCATGATGCGCGCAAAGTATTCCTCGCGAAACCGTTCGGGCAGCAACTGCTCGAACAGCCCTTCGGCCAACAAGGTGAGTTTTTGCGTGGCGTCGGCGCGCTCCGCCTCCGTCAGATCCGCGGTCAGGGCTGCCACCATCGCGTCGAGCGGGTCAAGCTCCTGCGCCAAAAAGGTCATCGGATCCTTGCTGGTCAGCGGCGTCTCGCCCATGAACTCCGAACGATAGGGAACTTCGGCGAGGGAAGAATCAAGCCAGAAGGCCAACGTGTTTGCCTCCACCTTCTTGACCACGCGCAGGTGAAGGTCGGCGGGCGGCGGCGGCGTGCGCTCGAAGCGCGCAAACTCCGGCACGTCGGCGTCGCCGCGCGGCAGCGTGACGCTGGCGCCAGAGGTCTGGATCTCCGTAACCTCGGTCATAAACGCGACGCTGCCGACCTGCCGCCCCTTGTGATAGAAATCAATGGTGATGCGCTTCTTGCCAAGCGGGTCGCTCTTGAGCAGAAAGACCGCGGGGTCGGAATCCTGGTCATAGCGCACCGTGATCGTCCGCTCCCACAGCCGCGTCTCCTCGTCGAAGTCGGGCGCCAGCACGCGCACGGTGAGATATTCAGGCAGCGGCGCGTCGTTGCCGATCTGGGTGAACTCCACCGGCACGACGCTACTGGCCGCGGTTGTTTCCGGCTTTTGCAGCCGCAGCCGCACGACCAGCCAGTTCACCTGCCGGCGTTGAACGCTCACGGGAAATTTCACTTCGGTGTGGAAGTTGACTGGGATCGTCGTCGTTTCCGGCGCAATGGCGGCCTCCGGTGCGCTCTCATCTGCGCTTGGGAAGGCTGCCGCGCCTTTGGGAATCGCTGCGGTTGCTTCCAGTTCGCCAGCCGCGCCAAATCCGGCCGCGCTGCGCCGGATCAGCTTCTGCACTTCTTTCCACTTGAAGAACTGGTCGGTCAAGGCCGCGACGACGCCTGGGATCGTCTCCAATTGTTTGAGCGCAGCTTCGTAGGCGGTCGTGGCCGCCATGTGTGACGCGCCTGCGAGCATGGTGGCCAGCGTTGCGTCGACGGTGCTGAGTTGCTGGTGTGCATCGTTGGGCAGCCGGTCAAGCAGCGTGGCGATCGCGGGGCGCAGTTCACGCCACGCCTCAGGCGTTTCGTTGGCGACGTAGAACCAGCGCTGCACGGCATAGGCGGGCGGGTCGGCCGCGCGCAGCATTCCGGCCAGTGCTTGCAGCCGCTCTGCCGTGACCGGCGCCGTGCTCAACAGCCCTACAGAACGCACCGGCGTCGTGCGATTTGCCGGCGGTTGCAAAGCAGCGAGTCGATCCAGTTCGTCGCCGGCAACGCTCCGCACTAGCGGCAGACGCAAAGCGGCCACGGCAAAATCGGCCGCGGCTCCGCGAAAACGTTCCTGGTCGGGGGCGGGGGCCAGGGCGTCCAACTCAGCGGCCAGCGTAGCGCGCAACTGGTCAAGCGCGGGCAGCGTCGTGCGGTGCGGTAAGTGTGGCCAGCGCCGGTAGAGCGCCAGCACGCCCTGTTCGAGCAGTCCGTCTACAGATTGAAGTTGGGCCATAGTTGGTCTCTCCGTGCAACGAATCGTGGACATCTCGTCCGCACGGGCGGGCAGGGATGCCCGCGATCCAGGCTGCGCAGGTGCGGTTTTTGCACAAATATGGCAGCAGTATACCATATCTCTCCTCTTCTATTGCCCCGAAACCGCGATTTTTTTGACACGCCTACTCCTTTGCCCTACAATCGCAAGGATATTGCACGCGCGTCTCTGCGCATAGAACGCTTATGGACGAACGCTTATGAAACACCTGACGACCAGCCAGACCCGCCAGCTTTTTCTGGATTTCTTCAACGAACACGGCCACGAGATCGTGGCGAGCAGCAGCCTGGTGCCGCAAGACGACCCGACGCTGTTGTTGACCAACGCCGGCATGAACCAGTTCAAGGATGCCTTCCTGGGCGTGGAAAAGCGCGCCTACACGCGCGCGACGACTTCGCAGAAGTGTATGCGCGTCAGCGGCAAGCACAATGACCTGGAAAATGTCGGCCCCAGCCCGCGCCATCACACCTTCTTTGAGATGCTGGGCAACTTTTCCTTCGGCGACTATTTCAAGCGCGACGCCATCCGCTTTGCCTGGCAACTGCTCGTCGATGAACTCGGCCTGCCGCTCGAACGGCTGTGGTTTACCGTCTATGAAGATGACGAGGAAGCCGAACGTCTGTGGATCGAGACCGGCGCCCACCCGTCCCGCGTGCTGCGCTTTGGTAAGAAGGACAACTGGTGGGCGATGGGCGACACCGGCCCCTGTGGCCCTTGCTCCGAGATCCACTACTACTGGGGCGATCTGGCGGCGCAGGAGCCGGACGGCGTCAACAAGGACGACGAGTATCTGGAGATCTGGAACCTGGTTTTTATGCAGTACGACGCCAAGCCGGATGGCAGGCTGATGCCGCTGCCCGCGCCCAGCGTCGACACCGGGGCCGGGCTGGAGCGCCTCGCCAGCATTTTGCAAGGCAAGGACAACAACTACGACATCGACGCCTTTACGCCGATCATGAGTCGCATCCAGCAGTTGGCGGGTCACACTGACGCGCAGCGCCAAGCGCATCTCCACCGCTACCGCGCGATTGCCGACCACGCGCGCGCCTGCACTTTTATGATCGGCGACGGCGTGCTGCCCGGCAATGAAGGTCGCCAATACGTGCTGCGCATGATCCTGCGCCGCGCGGCGCGCTTCGGCAAAGTCATCGGCTTCGACCGCCCTTTTTTGGCGCTCGTCGCCGACAGCGTGATCCAGGAAATGGGCGGTCATTACACTGATCTGCTTCCCAAGCGGGAGTACATCCTCCAGACGATCACCGACGAGGAGGAGCGTTTTCATCGCACGCTGGTCAAGGGGCTGCGCATCCTCGACAAGCTGATGGAGGAGATGCGCGCCGAACAACGCACCGAGATCACAGGGCAGGATGCCTTCTTCCTGTGGGACACCTTGGGTTTCCCGGTTGATCTGACGCGCGATATCGCGCAGGACAACGGCTTTACGCTGGACGAAGAAGGCTTCCGCCGTGCGTTGGCCGAGCAAAAAGAAAAAAGCCGCGCCACGGCCGTCGAAGTCGTCGGGCAGGAAGTGGCGATCTACGCCGAAACCTTCCGCACCCTCCAGGCTGAAGGCGTGATCGACCGCGGCGGCGTGCGTTACCGTATCTACGAAAGCCTGGCCGAAGCTGACACGACGGTTGCCGCCATCTTTGTCGAGGGTCAGCCGGTCGCACAAGCTATCGTGGGGCAGCAGGTCGAACTCTTGCTGCCGGAAACGGTCTTCTATGTCGAAACCGGTGGCCAGATCAGCGATACCGGCGAAATCTATTACTGGCCTGAAGATCTGAGTGAGCCGGTTTGGGCCGTACAGGTGACCGGAATGCGTCGCCCCCTCCCCGGCATGGTGCTGCATGTGGGCGTCGTGACGAGCGGCGCGGTCGCGGTCGGCGATCCGGCCGAAGGCGTCATCGACACTGTGCGGCGCTGGGATATCATGCGCAACCACACTGCGACGCATGTTCTGCATGCCGCGCTGCGCGAGCGGCTGGGCAGTCACGTCCATCAAGCCGGCTCGCTGGTGGCGCCGGATCGGCTGCGCTTTGACTTCACCCACAGCCAATCCTTGAGCAATGAAGATGTCGCCACCATCGAACGCCGCGCTAACGCCATCATCTTGGAGAACTACGCGGTCAACACACGCTGGACCACCTATAATCAGGCGATCAGCGAAGGCGTGACCGCGCTCTTTACCGAGAAATATGGCGACGAAGTGCGCGTGGTCTCCTTTGGCGAGGAAGAGGGCGTCAGCGCCGAGCTGTGCGGCGGCACGCATGTGGATAGCACCGCCGAGATCGGCCCCTTCCGCGTCATCAACGAGGGCAGCGTGGCCGCGGGCGTGCGTCGCATCGAAGTTGTCACGGGCCGCGTGGCGGAAGCATTGATCGAGGAGCGGCTGGCCGCGCTCGACGCCATCGCCGCCGCGACGCACAGCAAGCCCGCGGACGCCGTTAACGCCGTCCGGGAACTGATCGACCAGAATTCAGCGTTGCAGAAAGAGCTGACGCAGTTGCGTCAGAAGATGGCGCGCCAGGAAACGCAGTCGTTGCTTGACCGCGCCGAGCGCGTCGATGGCTTTTCCGTGTTGGCGGTGCGCGTGCCGGCCGCCGACGTGGACACCCTGCGGCAGATGACCGACTGGTTCCGCGATAAGCTGGGCAGCAGTGTGGTGGCAGTCGGCGCGGTGATCGACGACAAGCCGCTGATCGTGGCGACAGTGACCGACGACCTGGTCAAGCGGGGCATGCACGCCGGCAACATCGTGCGCGATGCCGCCAAATTGATGGGGGGCGGCGGTGGCGGGCGACCGACGCTGGCGCAGGCCGGTGGCCGCGATAGCGCCAAACTGGAAGCCGCGCTGGAAAGCATCTCCAGTTGGGTGAAGACAAATTTGAAATAATGACCGAACTTTATCAGATTCCACCTGACGCCAGCCTTGAAGGGGTGCGCCGCGCCCTGGGGCAGTGGCGCACCCAACGCATTGCGCTGGAAGTGCCCGAGGGCTGGCTCGAACTCAACAACGTGGCGCGCATGCGTCTCGTGCAGCGCCAGGCCCAAATTCAACACAACGAAATCGCCCTCATCACGCGTGAGCCGGCGACGCGCACCGCGGCCAAACAAGTCGGCGTGCCGGTCTTTAGCCGCGCGGAACAAGCCGCAGGCGATCGCTGGCGCATGGATCCGCTGTTGCCGTTGATCGACCCGCGCCACCCAGATGCAGGCTTGCCCGATCCGCCTGCCTGGCGTCGACAAGATATCGTCGCACGTCAGATGCTGCCGACCCAACGTCAGGCGCGTCAGCGGCGCATCAAGAGTGAAGCCGCCTATCGGCGACCGACGCCGGGCTGGATGCGTTTTGCCGGCAACCTGCTCATGGGTCTGTTGATGGTGGTGGCGCTCGCTGGGTTTACCTACTATGTGCTGCCGGCAGCGACGATTATCTTGACGCCGGGACGCCTTCCCCTCCAAACCGACCTGGCGATGACCGCCATTGCCGGATTGGAGGCGGCGGATGTGAGGGGGGCGCAATTACCGGCGCGGCTGATGAAGGCCGAATTGCTGGAGCGCGGCGCCGTGTTGGCAACGGGTACATCGCAGAAGGCGAGCGGCAACGCGGTGGGCGAGGTGGTCTTCAGCAATCTCAGCACCGCGCCCGTGACGATTCCAGTCAACACCCTGGTCAGCACCAGTTCTGGGACGCCAGTGCAGTTCCGCACCCTGCAGGAGGCGCGCGTGGAGGGCGGCGTCGGCCAGCGTGTGAGCGTACCGGTGGAAGCCAGCGAACCAGGCACCACCGGCAACGTGCGCGCCAATACGATCAACTCTGTAGTGGGCGCGCTCCGTTTCCGGCTGCGCGTCAACAACTCCAATGGCACCGGCGGCGGCGGCGCAGAATTGGTCTCTGTCGTCTCCCAGCAAGATCGCGAGCAGTTGGTCGCGACCCTGCAAGCAAGCGCCGAGGCGAAGGTCTACGAAACATTGCAGGCGCAGTTGGAACCCGGCGAGTGGTTGCCGGCGGAATCGGTGCAGACCTTTGTCGTCGCCCAGTCTTTCGATCAATACAGCGACGAGGAAGCACAACAACTGAGCGGTTCCGTGCGCGTCTTGGCGCAAGGGCTGGCCGTGAACGAGCAAGAAGCCACCGACGTGATTCTCACCAAATTGCAAGGTCAGGTGCCTGAGCGGGGCCGCCTGGTGCTTGACAGCGTGCAGGCGCAGCGCCAGCCGCAGAGTGAGGCAACCAGCAGCTCGGTAGTCTTTACGATGACCATCTCGGCTGATTATACGACGCCGATCGACCCGGACGAAGTGCGCGGCGCAGTCGCCGGCATGGCGCCGGAGGAAGCCGCACAGACGATCCAGGAACGTTGGCTGATCGAGGGAACGCCGGAAGTCTATCTTGACCCCGCGTGGAAGGGCGTATTGCCCAGCCTGACGAGCCGCATCCAGGTGCGCGTCGATTATGGCGCCGCAGGACAGTAACGACATCCTTTCCCCTACTGGCAAACTCCTGGCGCTCGACGTCGGGTTGGCGCGCATTGGGGTGGCAGTGTGCGATCCGCTGCAACTGGCCGCCCGCCCGCTGACTGTGCTCCAGCGCCGCAGCCGCAACGAGGATTTTGCACAGTTGGCGAACCTGGTGCGCCGCGAAGAGGTGCAGGCGATCATCTGTGGCCTGCCGCTCAATATGGATGGCAGCGAAGGAGAGTGGGCGCAGACGGTGCGCAAATGGGCGCTGCGATTGGCGCACGCGCTGCGCGCATTGCTGGGCGCGCCCCTGCCTGTGATCTTCTGGGACGAACGCTTGAGCACCTATGCGGCGCAGACGATTCTGGCCGAGCGTGGCGGAGATGTGGCTGAAGACGCCGCGGCCGCGGCCGTCATTTTGCAGAGCTATCTGGACAGCAGGTCGGCGCCGGCAGCCGTGAGCTATGGGCGCATCGACCTCCCTCCCAAATTAACGCAGTAAGTTGCCTGGGATGACCCAGCTTGCCAGAAATTTTCAGAGGAAACGTAACGGGGAAGTGAGTGCAATGAGGGAGCGTCGCCCCTCGCAACTCGCCCCTCGCAACTGATAAGGATTGTGGACGCGTATGGCGATCGACGAACGACAGCAACAGGTGCTGGTGCGACGCACAGAGCTAGACCAGGCGCGCAGTAATTGGCGCAGTCAGGTGCAGGGCGCCCCGCTGATTTGGAACCTGTTGAAATTGGGCACGCTCCTGCTCGTCCTCGGCGTGCTGGCTGGCGCCTGGTTTGTCAGCACGGCGCACCTGGACGAGCAGTTGCTGGCCGCGCCGCAGAGCACCGCCGGTCTGATCGACCCCAACGCCAACCAATTTTCGCTCGACCCGGACAGCATCGAGCAACAGGTGCTGGCCTTTAACCTGCGTCTGCGCGAGGACGAACTCACCGTACCGGCGGGCAATGACCTGCGTCCGCGTCCGTTCACTGTAGTGCCGGGCGAGCCTGCACGCTTTATCGCCGCGCGGTTGGCGCAAGAAGGCCTTATTACCGATTCTGACCTTTTCAACCTATACTTGCGCGTCACTGGGCTGGAGCGCAACATCGAGGCAGGCAACTTCATGCTGGCCGAAACGATGACGATGCCGGAAATCGCCGAGTCGCTACAAAATGCGCTCTTCGAGGAAGCGCTCGTCACCATTCCCGAAGGGATGCGCGCCGAAGAGATCGCCGAGCGGCTCTCGGAGGCGAACATCATCGAGAACGACCGCTTCCTGGCCGCGGTGCGCAACCCACGCAGCCTGACAATTTTTGACAGCTACGATTTTCTGCAGAGCCTGCCGGCCGATGCTTCGCTGGAAGGCTTTCTCTTTCCCGACACCTATCGTTTGCCCGTGCTGGCCGCCACGCCCGAACAGGTGATCCGCCCTTTCCTGGACAACTTTGAGGACAGAGTGGGGGTCAAAAACCTGACCGGCGGCGGCAGCGGGTTGAGCGGGCGCGACCTGATCACTGTCGCCAGCATCGTCGAGCGCGAGGCGGTCCAATCCGATGAACGGCCCATTATTGCGGGCGTCTACATCAATCGCCTCAACAATAAGTGCCCGGAGGTCGGCGGCCCCTATTTGCAGGCTGACCCCACGGTTCAATATGCGCGCGGCACCGTGGGCAATTGGTGGTGGAAGCCGCAGTCGGTGGAAGAATACAAATTTGTGCAAAGCCCCTACAACACCTATCTCTCGCCTGGCTTGCCGCCGGGGCCGATCGCCAACCCAGGGCTGAGCGCCATCGAAGCGACGCGCAACCCGGCGCAAACCGGCTACTGTTTCTTCGTGGCGACCGGCGAGGATGGGCGGCACATTTTTGTTCAAACTTACACCGAACAGCAACAAAGCCTTCAGACATACGGTTACAATCCGTAATCCGGCTCCCTTGAAAACGACGTTGAAACCAGACTTTCTGGACGCGGAGACGCAGAGCGGCAGAGAAAACGCAGAGAAATCTGTACAAGGTTCTTGCTTTTCCTCTGCGAGCCTCCGCATCTCAGCGCCTCTGCATCAAAATAAATGGCGCAGATCGATCATCCTGCTCATGCTGGGGCTAGTGCTTGCCGCCTGCACCGATGTGCGCCCGATTGTGAAGATCGGCCTGATCGCGCCCTTCGAGGGATTGTATCGACGCACAGGCTATGAGGCGTTGGCCGCGATGCGGCAGGCGCTGGCCGACGCGCCGACCGGCCCCGTAGCTATCATCCCGTTGGCGCTTGATGACAGTGCAGACCCCACACGCACCGTACGCGCCGCGGAAAAGTTGCTCGTCGATCCCCAGGTGCAGGCCGTGGTCGGCCCGCTGTCGCCGGCGCTGGCTGCGGCAAGCCGCGACCGTCTGGAGGCGGCGTCGTTACCCTGGTTTGCCCCCTATGCGGTGGCGCCAGCCGGTGGTTTTGCCGCGCCGTCCGACGATGCCTGGGCAGCCGGCTTGATCCGCGCGGCCGGCGCGGCCGTGCAGAGGCAAGGCGCGACGACGCTTGTCCTGGCCGGCAATGCGCAAGGCTGGCCCGCGTGGGACGATGCGGCATGGGCAGCAGTTGCGGGGCTGCCGGTGCGTACGTTACGCGACGATCCTGCTGCCGTCGCCTCACTCACCAGCCGTGACGCCATCTTCTGGCGCGGCGCGGCCAACGAGGCAGCCACCTTTTTGGAGCGATTGCCGCCTCAACTTGCGGACATGTCCTTCTGGCTCGGGCCCGCGGGCGGCGACCCTATCCTGACAGAACGCGCTATAATTGACAGCAAATTGTATTGGTTGACGTGGTCAAACGTCCACTATAATGACTGGGCAGCGCACCATTCACCAGCGACGCCTTCTGCGTTTCTCGTCTACCAGGCGGCGCGTGCAGCCATCGAAGCAGTGACGGGTGTAGCCTCGACCGCTGTCACCCCGTGGCATGTCGAGATGTTCGAGGTGGAGGATGGGGTGAGTCGTTCCTACACCCCTTGAGACCGTAGCGTCTCCAAGGTATTTTATGCGTATATTACTAATCTCATGGGAATATCCTCCCAATGTAGTCGGCGGCATGGGAAAACATGTGGCCGACCTGGCGCCGGCTTTGGCAGGACAACCAACCGACGACGGGCCGCTCTACGTTGATGTTCTCACGACGCGTTTCAGCGGCGGCGCCCCAGAGGAGCAGGTCAACGAATTTCTGACCTTGCACCGCGTTGATGTCCCGCCGATCGACCCGCTGGATCACTACAACAGCGTCGTGGAGGGCAACCAGTGGCTGACTGCCTACGCCGAACAGCTTGGCGAGCGCCTTACCTTACGACCTGATCCACACCCATGACTGGCTCGTTGCCAAGACAGGCATTGCGCTCAAGCATCGCTGGAAGACGCCGCTGATCACCACCATCCACGCCACCGAGCGCGGGCGGCATCAGGGACACCTGCCGAGCGAAACCAGTTGGCAGATCGACAAACTGGAAGGGCAGAGTTGTTTTGAGTCGTGGAACGTTATTGCGTGCAGCACATTTATGCAGCATGAACTGCAAAACTACTTTGGCGTGCCCGAAAGCAAGACCGTGATCATTCCCAATGGCATCAACATCGCAGAAATGACGCGTTGTGCAGAGGGGCAGCGCACCTTGTTGCGCCAGCGCTACGCACCTGACAACGAGCGCCTCTTACTTTACGTGGGGCGTATCGTGCATGAAAAAGGGCTGCACGTGTTGATTCGCGCCATGCCGCGCATTTTGGCCGATTATCCCAACACACGGCTGCTGGTGGTCGGCAAAAATGGCGAGAAATATTGGCCGCTGGCCTATGAACTGAACGTCGAGAAGTCGATCAACTTCTTGGGGTTTGTGAGCGATGACGAACGTGACTGCCTGTACGCCATCGTCGACGCTGCCATCTTTCCGAGCCTCTACGAACCTTTTGGCATCGTTGCACTCGAAGCGATGGCCGCCGGCGCCAGCGTCGTTGCGTCGAGCGTGGGTGGGCTGGCGGAAGTCGTCCACCACAAAGAGAACGGCCTGACCATCTATCCCAACGACCCGATGAGCATCGTGTGGGCGGTCAATCAGCTCTTTTCCCATCCGACTGCCGACGAGGAGCGCCGCCACCGCGCGCAGGTCGAAGTCGAAGAGAAGTACGCATGGCGTCACATTGCCAAATCCACCGCAGCGCTCTACAACCAGGTCGTGCGGGAGCGACGCAATACGGAGTGGGAGTAGGTCACGCTGCCAGCGTGACGGCGGTGGGTGGCGCGACCCTGGCGTCGGCGCAAGACACGTCGGGCTGATAGCCCGACCTACGCATCGTTGCCGCTGTACTTTGTAGGTCACGCTGCCAGCGTGACGATGTTGGTTGGCGCGACCTCTCCTTGGCCGTGGCCCCGTCGGGCTGATAGCCCGACCTACGTTTTGTTGGCTGTGCTCACAATCCGATCCAGCACAATTGGTAATGAGGCAGCCGGTGTGGCGTCGATGGTGTACGCTGCCTGCAGTCGTGCGCTTACGGCCGCGGCGGCAGTTTCGCTGGACGCGTGGATGGTGCAGAGCGTCTCGCCGGCGGCAATCTGATCCCCCACCTTGGCGGCCAGCAGGACGCCCACCGCCGGGTCGATTGGATCGCCCTTCTTCAGCCGCCCGCCGCCTAGATCGACCGTCACCAGCCCAACCTCGCGCGCATCGATGGCATGAACATAGCCGCTGGCCGGCGCGGGCACACGCATTTGCACGGGCGCAGACGGCAACCGTTCAGGATGGTCGACCAGCGCCGCATCTCCCCCTTGGGAAGCCACAAAAGCCCGGAGCTTGTCGAACGCGCGACCTTCAGCGATGACCGCACTCACCTGGGCGCGCGCCGCAGCCAGATCATCCGCCGCACCGGCGATCAGCAACATTTCACCGGCCACTGCCTCGACCAGCTCCTGGAAATCTGCCGGGCCGGCGCCGTGCAGCGTGGCGATGGCCTCTTGCACCTCCAGCGCGTTGCCACGGCCAGCCCCAGCGGGCTGTTCCATCTGCGTGATGAGCGCCGTCACCTTGCGACCGGCCAGGACGCCGATGGCGACCATCTGCCGCGCCAGCGCCTGGGCGTCGGCCAGCGTTGCCATAAATGCGCCGCGGCCACACTTGACATCGAGCACGATGGCGTCGGCGCCCGCGGCCAGCTTTTTGCTCATGATGCTGGCCGCGATCAGCGGCAGGCTGGGCACCGTGCCGGTCACATCGCGCAGCGCGTAGAGCAGCTTGTCGGCGGGCGCCAGGTTGGCCGTCTGCGCGGCGATCACCAATCCGATCGCGCGCAACTGGCGGCGGAAATGCTCTTCGGAAATCTCCGCGCTCCAGCCTGCGATGCTCTCCAGCTTGTCGATTGTGCCGCCGGAGAAGCTGAGGCCGCGGCCGCTCATCTTGCCGACGGGCAGCCCGCACGCGGCCGCAATCGGCCCGACGGCCAGCGTCGTTTTGTCGCCCACCCCGCCCGACGAATGTTTGTCGACGATTACCGCGCCGGGCAACACGTCGTGCAGGTCGAGTTGGTCGCCCGACGCGGCCATCGCCAGCGTGAGGTCGGTCGTCTCCTGGTCGGTCATGCCGCGGAAGTAGATCGCCATCAGCCACGCCGCGGCCTGGTAGTCGGGAATCGCACCGGCAGTGAGGCCGTGGATAAAGAAGTCAAGCTCCTGGCGCGTCAGTTCGCCGCCGTCGCGCTTTTTGACGATGATATCGACTGGATTCATGATGGTTGTCCTCCTATTCCAAGGGCGTGATGTGGTGCTGGGTGCGCAGGGTCTTGACGGGCCAGCGGCGAAACCAGGTCGCATCGCCTGTGCGGGCGGCCTGTTCCTGCAAAAAAGCAGCTTTGCGCCGGCCAAGCTTGCGCGCCTCCGCAAAGTCGTTGGTGGCAAGCACCGTGGTTTCCAGATACTCCCACGCGCCGCTGCCCCGACCCGTCTCCCAGCCCACGAGCGCATGGTTGCGGCTGATGATCAGCGCCGGGCTGAGCGTGCACGCTTCGAGCAGGCTGGCAAAGAGCAGGACGCCGTCGATGCAGTTGGCGGAGCGCAGTCGCAAGCTCTCGCTGGGCAGCCGCACACGCTGATCGAGCGCGGCGGCGTCAGGATTGAAGCTGCTCTGCGAGTCGATGTACGCAATGCCGGCGTCGTGCTTGAGCACATCGTAGAGCGCGTTGACCTGCAAGACAACGTCCGCCTGATAGCCCGCCAGTCTGCGCGCCGGGTGGCGATCCACCGCCTGGCGCAGCGTTTCCAGCACCGCCCCCGCGTTTGGCGTGACAAACGCGGCGAGGTAGCGGGTCAGGTCGATCCAGGCGTTGGTGGAGGGGTCGCGGGCGGCGATCGGCGCGGCGTTGCGCGCCAGCAGGACAATGCGCACGCTCTCCTGCTGCAAGGCGCGGCCCGTGTCGAGATCGCTGACCGCCACCGACAGCATGGCGCGCGTCAGCTCGCTCAGCCCTTGCACCGCGGGCTTGCGCAGCGCGGGCAACTGGCGCACGGTCGTCGTCGCGCCTGCGGCCAGGGACACGGTTGTCTCGGCCGTGTGGCTGTACTCCTGGATGTGGCTGCGGACGAGCAAACGGCGGGGCTGCGCGGGCGGATGGCGGGCGGATGGCGATGGCGAGGCCGGCCGGTGGCTCTTGCCCCAGGTCGTTAAGTTGCGCCCACACCGCCGCCAGGCGCGCGGTAAGCTCCGCCACCTGCGCTTCCAGCAGCGGGCGGTCCGCAGCGTTGGCCGTGGTTTGCAGTTGCTGGGACGCAGCCGCGTGCTGTCTGACGAGCAGGTCGTACTGTTTTTGCCGTTCGCGGCGTTGCAGTTCGAGGGGAGATGGTGTCATGAGTGGGAGTGCGTGCGACGCTGCGCCAGCCATCGCTCCAGCGAGCGCGTGGACTCGCGGCTGGGAACGCCTGCCAGCAAGGCAACGACAGGGATCAACTCGTCCAGTTGCACCCAGAAGATGACATCGCGATCGTCCGTGTCTTCAAAGACGCGCCAATCGGTGCGCTCGGCAGGCGTTGCGTGGAGCAGCCGCGGATACCAGGCCAGCGGCGCCATCACCACGCGGCCATCTGTCAGCATCATTGCCAGCTTATCATCCGTCCATTCGACGGTTGTCACGCGTGGCTGAACCTCAATCGTTTTCATAAGAATCATAAGAGACGAGGCAGTATAGGAATGCGTCGATGCGTACAGTTGATATGCGCCTATTTTAGCATACCCCTTCGGCAGTGCGTGCGTGGGGCGAAAGTTTATTGCAGCACTACAACGGATTCCGGGAAACAGCGGATTTGCTCCGTTCGTTAACGGAACGATCCCGCTCCACGGCGAAACCAAATCCGCTGTTGTGTTTAGGTCACAGCACTACAACGGATTCCGGGAAACAGCGGATTTGCTCCGTTCGTCAATGACCCGATCCTCGCTCTGCGACAAAAACAAATCCGTTGTTTCCTCAAATCTGCTGTAGTGTTTAGGTCACAGCGCTACAGCGGATGCAGGGAAACAGCGGATTTGCTCCATTCGTCAACGACCCGATCCTCGCCCAACCACAAAGCCAAATCCGTTGTTTCCTCAAATCCGCAGCGAATAAGAAACCGAGCTTTTCCAAAAAGCTCGGTTTCTGGTGTTTTGGATGGATCGCCTGTTCACGGCGAAACCAAATCCGTTGTTTCCTCGCATCCGCTGTTGTGTTTCCCCAAAAAAATTTCGCCCGCCTACGGCGGGAAATCGCATGCGGGGGACGCTGCGCTCCCCCACACCCCCTTGCCAGAGGCGCAGAGCGCCAGAAAAACAGAGGGCAGAGTTTCCAGAGATCAGAGTCTCAAAAGCCGGGAGACGCCACCCGCAACCCCACATCATCGCTCGGATCGACGTCGCCGTCGCGGCAGGCGCAGCGGACGAACCCGTCATGATTGAAGAACGAACCGCCCCGCACGATGCGGCTGCCCTCGTCATGCGCATCTTCCCGGCCATCGGCCGGGTCATAAGGATACCCCTTCCACAGGCTGCTTGTCCATTCCCAGACATTGCCGGCCATATCTAAAACGCCGTAGGGACTGGCGCCTTTGGGGTAGTTCCCCACCGGCGTCGTGTCGCCCACGTTCATGTTGAAATTGCAGAGATCTTGCGTCGGCTTCTCGTCACCCCACGGATAAAGGCGACCGTCCGTCCCGCGCGCTGCCTTCTCCCATTCTGCCTCGGTCGGCAGACGAATCGTGGCGCCGGTCACCTCGCTCGCCCAGGCACAGAAGGCGACGGCGTCGCGGAACGTCACGCAGGTCACCGGATGATCCTGCTTCTGGCGCACGTCGCTCTTTGGCCCGCGTGGGTGCTGCCAGCTCGCGCCCTTGACATCATCGTATCCTTTTCCGGTCCATACCCATGCCGAGCCGCGTGTTTCCGCCTCAGTCTTGTGACCGGTCGCCGCCACGAACACGGCAAACTGCGCCACCGTCACCGGCACGCGCGCGATGCGATAGGCGGGCAAGGTTATGGTGTGCTGCGGCAATTCGTCGTCAAAGGCTTGCGGGTCTTTCTGTTTGTCGCTCCCCATCAGGAAGGGGCCGGCCGGAATCTCCACCCAATCGAAGGTTACCGGCGGTGGCTTTGGTGTGGGCGGCGGGGCGTGTGCTGCCGACGCGTCCGGGCGCAGGGCGCGCTGCAGTGCGGGCAGCAGCTTTTGGGCAATGGCTTGCGCCGGTTCGCGACGGATGTCGACGCGCTGCGCGCCAAAGAGCAGCAGCGGCACGGCCTCGGTCTCGCTGCCTGCGCCGTGCACCGGAAAAATGCGTTTACCCAGCGCGCTGGCGTAGTGCACTTCGTTGTTGACCCAGGTCGACGCATTGGCGTGCGGCGTCATCAGCAGCACCAGGCAACGCGCCTGGCGAATCGCTTCCTGGATGGCTGCCTGCCAACTTGGCGTGCCCGGCTCCAACCCCTCATCGATCCAGACTGAGAAACCGCCGCCGCGCAGGCCGGCGTGGAGCGGGCGCATCAGCGCGTCGTCGTGATGGCTATAGCTGAGGAAGATGTCGATCTCAGCCGGGGCGACCGCCTGCGCCGGCGCGCCGTGGGGTGAGACGGCAGGCTGCGCGGCGTCCCAAGCGCGTGCATCCTGCACCAGTCGCTTGACCTTCAGGTTGCCCGGCTGCTGGCTCTCTGCGCCGGCGATCAGCGTCGCAATGCGCCCGCCGCTTTCCGCCCACATCACCAGCTTGAAGACGACAACACTCAGGTTGTCGCCGCCCGCCACGGCGTCCAGGTTGGCATCCAATTCCAGACGCACCATCATCCGCAGTTCGTCCGCCGAGGGAAACGCACTGAGCAAAGCTTCTTGCAGTTGTTTCAATTGTGATTTGGTGAGCATGATCCGGACACTCGGGTTGGCTGATTTACCGAATGATACCACACAAACGGCGGGGCTGCTCCAGTCCGGGCGTCAAACGCGTTCGGAGAGGGAGCAGCCCCCTTCTCTATGTGTCCGGCTGCATGGTGGCAGCGCGGACGGGAATCGGCTGCGCCGGCTTTTGCGCCGCGCCGGGCAAGCCGTGGCCGGCCCGGTCTACTGGCCCCGCTGTGCGTGGCACAGGCAAGGTAAAAGCCGTGAGACGCCACCCGCAACCCCACATTATTGTTCGGATTGATGTTGTTGTTGCGGCAGGCGCAGCGGACGTTCCTGTCATGATTGTTGAACGAACCGCCCCGCACGGTCTCAGCCGATCCCCACGGTTACTAGCCGGTCCGCGCGTCGCGCGCACCTTCCAGGTCTCGCCGTGTCTGTTTTTGCCAGCCGCCGAGCAGCCGGCCCAGTTCCGCCACCATCTTTGCAGCGTGTTCGTATTGGCCGTCATTCATCCAACGCCAGCCATGCGCCAGGCGCAGATAGAGGCGGAGCTTGTCCAGTTCGCTGTTGGCGTCGCCAAGCAGACGCAGGCGCTCGCTCGCCCGCATGTTGTTGGCTTCGGTCAGCCGTTCCAGAAATTCATGGGCGGCCGCGAGCAGCCGCGCCGTGGTGGAGTGCCGATGCGCACGCGGGAAGTGATTGCTCATCGGCACAAGCCAGGCCAGGAAATCATAAGTCTTGGTGAAAATGACCATCTCCGTCGCCTGGTCGCTCACAGCCGCACCTCCCGGAGCAGCGCCGTGCGCAGCCCCCACGTATCGCCGTAGCGGACATGGTTGATCCAGCCGCGCAGCGACCCGGCAATGGCTGTCCGCGTGGCGACGCTGCCGTCGTAACGGTGCAGCAGATCGCGTAGCCGGCGGCGGTAGGCGACGCCCTTGCGCCGCTTGAGCAGCCGGTGCGTCGGATAGACGACAAAACCGAGAAAAGGAATGCCCTGTTTCACCGGCTTGACCTGCGCCGAGCGGGCGTGGATGGTGAGACGCAGGCGCGCCAACCGGTCGATGATGGCCGCTTTCCAAGCCCACAAGGTGCGCTTGTCGTCGCCAAAGAGCAGGAAATCGTCCACATAGCGCAGATAGGCGGCGCAGCCCAGTTCGCGCGTGACAAAGTGGTCGAAGGGATTGAGATAACAGTTGGCCCAGAACTGGCTGGTCAGGTTGCCGATGGGCAGCCCGCGCCCCCGGTTGACGGCAAAGAGGTCGTCGCCTGGGAAGTAGACCATCTCATATTCCTCGCTGAGCACGCCCACCCCACTCGCCAGGATGCGGTCGATCAGCCGCCGCGTGCCGCCGTCCTGGATGTGGCGGTGCAGCGTGCGGCGCAGGATGGCGTGGTCGATGGAGGGAAAGAACTGGCGCAAGTCACACTGCAGGACATACGGATACCGTCGCGCCCAGCGCTGGCATTGATCCAGTGCGCGGTGCGTGCCCTTGCCCGCGCGGTTGGCGTAGGAGTGGTCGATAAAGCTGCGCTCGAAGGCCGGCTCGATGATGCGGCAAAGCGCATGATGAACGACGCGGTCGCGGAAGGGCGCTGCGCTGATCAGCCGGCGCTTGGGTTCGTGGATCGTAAAACTGGTGTATGCCCCCGGCCGGTATGTTTCGCTGACGAGCTCTTCCTGGAGCTGGATCAAGTTGTCTTCCAGCCGATACTCGAACGCGGCCGCCGCGCCGCGACCGCGTTTGCCCCGCGCCGCCTTGCGGTAGGCCTGGTAGAGATTCTCCCACGTGGAAAGGTCGGCATACGCGCCGGTGACTTGCGTGACCATGATCAAGTGCGCGGTGAAATTGCGAATGAGAAACCGAGCTTTTTCAAAAAGCTCGGTTTCTGGTGTTTTGGATAGATCGCCACCACAGCACAACAACGGATTCTGGGAAACAGCGGATGCGATCCGCTCGTCAACGACCCGATCACCGCCCAACCACAAAACCAAATCCGTTGTTTCCTCGCATCCGCTGTTGTGTTTCCCCAAAAAAATTTCGCCCGCCTACGGCGGGAAATCGCATGCGGGGGACGCTGCGCTCCCCCACACCCCCTCGCCAGAGGCGCAGAGCGCCAGAAAAACAGAGGGCAGAGTGTTCAGAGATCAGAGTCTCAAAAGCCGGGAGACGCCACCCGCAACCCCACATTATCGTGCGGAAAGATGTAGCTGTAGCGGCAGGCGCAGCGGACGAACCTGACATGATAGTTGAACGAACCGCCCCGCACGGTGCGCCTACCCTCGCCATGCGCATCTTCCCGGCCATCGGCCGGGTCATAAGGATACCCCTTCCACAGGCTGCTTGTCCATTCCCAGACATTGCCGGCCATATCTAAAACGCCGTAGGGACTGGCGCCTTTGGGGTAGTTCCCCACCGGCGTCGTGTCGCCCACGTTCATGTTGAAATTGCAGAGATCTTGCGTCGGCTTCTCGTCACCCCACGGAGAAAGGCGACCGTCCGTCCCGCGCGCCGCCTTCTCCCATTCCGCCTCAGTCGGCAGCCGGATCATCGTGCCCGTCACTTCGCTGGCCCACTTACAAAAGGCGACTGCATCCTGCCAGCTGACATACACGACCGGGTGTTCTTCCTTGCCTTCGGGAATCTGCCCATCTTTCCAGTGTTGTGGCGTCTTTTGCCCAGTGGCCTGGACAAAGGCAAGGTATTGGATGTTCGTCACCGGCACGCGCGCGATGCGATAGGCGGGCAGCGGCACGGTGTGCTGCGGCAACTCGTTATCGCGGGCTTGCGCGTCTTTCTGTTTGTCGCTGCCCATCAGGAACGCGCCGGCCGGAATCTCCACCCAGTCGAAGCTGACCGGCGGCGTGGGCAGGTCTCATCGATGTCGGTGGCGCCCCCAATCGTTCATCCGGCGCCGCGGTGTAGAGCACGGGCAAGGCCCAGTCGAAGCGGTCGGGTGCAGCCTGAGCCAGCACGCGGCGTCCTGCCTGCACGGCCTGCGCAACTGTCCGCCCGCGCACCAGGTCGCCGAAGAGACGCTGCGCAAAGCGCGTGGCCGCGTCATCGGTGAGGGTGCCCTGTATGCCGATCGCGGCGGGCAGGCCGGCCCAAACCAACGCTGCCGCCAGCCCTGGCGCACCAACTTCTGGCTGCGCACTCTCACTGGCGCTGAGAACGGCCAGACGCAGGGTGCGATGGCCGGCAAACAATTCACCCAATTCCTCATCGCTGACGCGGCGGGTCAGCCCGTCCTCGTCCATCATCAGCACAGAGACTTCGTGTTCCTGGGGGTCGTAGGCTTTGTAGCCCACAAAATACAAAATATCCACCGCTTGCTTGCTGAGGAACGCGCGCAGCGCTGCCAGCGATGCGTTTTCAAGCCACGTAATTTCCAGCAACCCGGCAACGCCGGCGCGTGACAACGCTTCCTCCATCTGCTGCTTTGCGTGTACTGTATTGAGCGGTGGCAGATCCGGCGGGCTGGCCGTGACGCCTACGATGCGCAAGCGCCTCGATGCGTTCATCGGCGCAATTGGGCTGCTCGCTGGCAGATAGCGAAGAATCGTCAGGTCGCCATTTTGTCCGAGAAAGGCGTCTCCGTCGTGAACGATCTCCCACGGCATCATCGCCAGTTCCGGCGGCTCTACATCCAGAAGCAGGCGGGCGCCCTGTTGCTGCCGGCTTTGCATGGCCGCACGCGCTTGCTCCAGCAGCGGCGCCGCTGTCTGGTCAAACAAAGGTCATACAATTGCCGACCCAATTAAGCGCCTGGCGTGCCAAGCTGGGTTCGCGTTGCTCGAAAAACAGATTCGCTGAGATGTTCAGCAGCTCAACATCCAGTGAGACGGTGTGGGCAGACTTTTCGCCGGTTGACAGGGAGATTTCAACCTGATAGCTGTGGCTAGATCTTCCCCTTTGAATGCGAATCCAGATGTCAAGATAGTCGCTGACCGTGGCTGCGATTTGCTCATCGCGGCGGCGCAATTGCTCCGGCACGCGCAGTTCGACGCCTTCTACCTGTACGTCAAACTCCGCCGCGCCGGCAGCTTCTCCCGCCAGCAGCCGGCTGACGAGTTCCGCATAGTCGACCAGTTCCTGGTGCGCCTGCAACTGCGGCGCCAGCATTGCCGTAATGCGCGCCAGCCGCGCAAACTCGGCGCGCTGCATGTCGAAGGGGGTGGCGTGGGGCTGCGCCGCCAGGTTGTCGGCCACGGACTGGAAGGCGGCAGCCACCTCGCGCGCCGCGGTCGCCCGTGTTTCATCCAGATAGACCATCGCGGCCTGCTGGGTGCGCAGTTCCTCGTCGTCCAGGTAGGGATTGGTGCGCCAGATGGCGGGTGTAGTGAATCAGCACGCGTGCCCCGCGCTGGAGCTCGGCGTCGCCCACGCCGGCGCAGTTCGGCCAGCAGATAGGCGCGCGTCGCCGGCGGCATAGCGTAGAGTTCGGCGTCGACCGGGCGCATCAGGTCGGAGAGCAGCAGATCGACCTCGACCACCCACGGAATCGCGTACGCGGCCAGGAAGCGGTTATGCAGATAGTTGAGCAGTTCCGGCGTCAGCACCAGCGGCATGGCGGCGTAGCAGGCCAGCAAGCGGCAGGCTTCGCCCTGTTCGCCGTAGCGGGCGACGAACCAGTCCACTGCCTGTCTGGCCGTCTGTTTGGCCGTCTCTTCGGCGCCGGAGCGACCGCCGATGTCGAACGCATCGTCTGTCATTGCACTTCACCCTTGTCCGCGCAGTTGGTCGATCGCATTGCTCAGCCCGTCGGCGTGCATGGGCTGCATCGGCGCCAGGCTGGCGATCATCTGCGCGGAGGAATTGCGCCAGCGTTCGCGCGGCATGGGGTTGAGCCACGCCAGCAGGGTCGTCCGGCTTTTCAACTCGGCCAGCGCCAGCGCCGTCAGGCGGATGCGCTCCCGGTCGCGGCGGCCGCTTGCGGCGCCGGCGTCGCTGACGAGCAGCACGCTGGTTTCGCCGTCGCACTCTGCCAGCGCCGCGTCCAGGTGGATCGCCTCAGTGCGATGCGGGTCGACAAAGAGACGGTTGTCGAAAATGTTGTGAAAGTAATAGACCACGACCTGTTCCAGCGTGCTTTCCTGCTGTGCGGTCTCGACCAGGTCGCGCGTAAAGCGATGGAAAGGCGTCATCGAACCGCCCTGGTCGACCAGCAGCAGCAAGTGGGCATGGTTGCGCACGCGGCGGTGATAGACCGGCGCCAGATAGAAGCCCTGGCGGGCCGTGCGCGCCACGGTCGCGGCGACGTCAAGCACATCGGCCGGGCCGTCGGCCACAGGGCGGCGCAGGTAGCGCCATGCATAGACCATGTCGCGGCGGGAAAGCGGCCAGTAGGTCTGAAGTCCATCATCGCCTGACACCGGCGCCGGGGTAAAGGGGGCGCGTACAGGCAGCGCGGCCAGCTCCGCGTGGCGTTCGGGGAGCACCCGGCTTTCTGGAGGCGCATAGGCGGCTGGCGCTGCTTCGGGATCGCGTGCCGGCGCCGGTGCAGGTGGCGCCGCGCCTGGCCCAGACGTGGGCGGCGCCGTCCGATGGTCGGCCCAATAGGCCGCTAGCGTCTGCCACTGCAGGTCGAACTCGGCCTGTTCCTGCCGCGAGTTGCACCAGAGCAGCCGCGCCACGCCGCACAGATCGTCGGGAGTGGCGGCGCCCAACCGCCCGCCACGGCGGCGCAGCGCCAGCAGTTCGGCCACACCGATGTTGAAGCCGCTGCGCTGCAGGCGCGTAAAGAGTGCCAGCGCCAGCGCATGCGGGTCAAAAGCAGGTTCGTCGGGAGGCGTCGGGCTGCCAGCCCGACCTACGGTTGGCGGCGCTCCCGGGCCAGACGTTGCCGTGGTGGCGCGCGGCGCCAACCCGAAGAATCGGCGCAGTGCATCCAGCAAGGAAGAAAAGCGCCCGCTCATATGTGGTCGTATCTCCAACCTTCCAGGAAGCTCCGAGCTTCCTGGAAGGTGCGCGCCGGGTTGCCCATTATGCAGCGCCTCCTTGTGCGTGTCCTTGCCAGTCGATGCGCAGCTTGTAGAGCAGTTCGGGGAAGGGCAGCGCTTTGTTTTCATCCTTCAGGTCGTCCGCGGCATAGGGCGCGCTGCCAAAGCGATGTAGTGCGCCCAGCCAATCCAGGAACTCGCTGGTGCCGGGCGGCTTGTGCAGCCTGCCCTGCTGGCGCAGCGTCAGAAAGCGCTCCGTGGCGACCTGCACCAGCGCGGACGCCGGCGCCGCCTCCTGTTTCACGTGGTAATGGATGTCGACGATACGCTGCAACTGCTCCGGCTGGCTTGGAAAATCGATGTAATGATAGAGACAGCGACGCAGGAATGGCGCCGGCAGGTTGCCCTTCTCCTTGTTGCTGGTCACGATGATGATGGGGTAATGGGCGGCGGTGATCGTCTCGCCCGTTTCGGCAATGTCAAAACGCCACGGCTCGTCGAGCACCGCCAGCAGGTCGTTAGGGAAATCGACGTCAGCCTTGTCGATCTCGTCGATCAACACCACGGCGCTGCACGTCTGCAACGCAAAGGCCTTGCCCAGCGCGCCCAACGTGCGATAGCCGACCGGGTCGCTGGGGTCGCGCAGTGGTTTGGCAGCAGAAGGCGGGCGCGTTGCTTCCAGCTTGGCGGTCTGCACGTCGTGTAGACGTAGGATCGCGTCATAGGTGTACAGTCCCTCTTGCGCCTTGCTGGTGGAGCGCACGTCCCAGCGATAGAAGGGCAGCCCCAGTTCATAGGCGACCGCGCGCGCCAGCATCGACTTGCCACAGCCCGCCTCGCCTTCGAGCAACAGCGGCCGGTGCAAGAAGATCGCCAGGTTGACCGCCTGGATCAGCGTGCCGGCGGCGATGTAGGGTTCGGGGGTTTTGGGGGAATCCTCATGTGGCTTCGCCGACCGGCGTGCTGGGTCGGCGGCAAAGGTGTACGAGTTGGCAATTGGCATCTGGCGTCTCCGTAGTTATGTGGGTAACGCTGGCGAAATAGTCGGTTGAGTTCGTCGCGCGCGCAGCGGTTCACCGTTGATACTGGCCGCAAAGATCGCGTGCGCTTTTTCGTTGAGGGTCGGGTTGTCCCAGCTTTCGGCAAGACCGGAACAATTGACCAGCCAATCCTTGATTTCGTCTTCGCTCCACCGAGAAAGGGGCAATTGGGCGAGCTGTCGCTGCTCTGGCTCATATCGACGCAGCGGACAGTACCGCGTTTTCAACGGCAGCGCTCTGGGCATCTTCCGACCGACGGCAAGAAACAGAATGCACTTGACATAGGCGTGCCTGGCCGCGGCGCGCTGCAAACTGCTGACGAGTGTCACCCAGAACTCATCCAACAGCCAGGCAAGGAAATGTTCGTGCGCATAGAGATCGGCATCCACTGTCACCTCGATGAGCAGGACGTGCCCCGGTCCCAGTGCGCCGCACATCTTGTCGGTTAGTTTGTGCACGTGCGACGTGTACGCCAGACTATCCTGTATACCATCGTCAGGCAGATGGCCAAAGCTGCTGCCCAGCCGCCTGAGAAATGACGCCGGGGTAAGTAGCGTGTAATCGTCAATCCCCGCCTTTTCCAAGCGTAACTTGTTGTAACCGACATTTGTACTCAACCAGTCAACCATCCGCTGCACAAAGAGGTCAGCGCACATCGTGCGGAAATCTGGCGCCAGGATCAACGCAGCGCCGCCTTCCGCGCGGTTGACATGGCGCTCATAGATGTCTTGGAAGTCCTGCCATGCGTCGCGGAAGTCGATCTTGGGGAGTTGGTCTTCCCAGACCTGCTGCTGCCGGCGTATGTCACGTGTGCCCGCAGGCTGTTCCAGCGCTTGCAGCGCATCCCACAACTTCGTCATTTCCGCATTGAAGTCATTCATCTGCGCCTGGAGCTGCGGTTTTTCGCTTGCGTTGGTCGTTGTGCGCAGTTGCTTAGCGGCAAGGGAGTATTGCTGCTGAAGTTGAACATAGTGGTATTCCAGTTCCTGCTTCTTCAGTTCAATAGGACTTAACAGACTCATGTGCGTTTCACTTCATGTAGCATAGTTTTTGTGAAAATCTACTGGTTCAGCCGGTCAATCTCCGCCTGCACCGCCGCCATTTCTCCCTCCAACTGGCGCAGCCGCTCTTGCAGCACCGGCCGGTTGGCCGCGTTGAGCTCCGTGCGCAGTTGCTGGCTGGCGGCGGTGTACTGTGCGGCCAGCAGCTTGAGCGATTCCTCCTGTTCGCGCAGGAGCAGGGCGGATACGGCGGAGCCTGGGCCTGGCCGGGACGGAGGGGCATCTTCTACGCCCAATGTCTGGGCAACCGCGCGCAGGCGTGCATTGCCGGCATTGCTGCGCCGGGCGCCTGCCACCAACTCGTCCTCCCGGCCCGCGCTGATCGCCCACTCGATCAGGCTGAAGGTCACGGCGCGCAGGTTGTCGCCGCCGGCGATGGCGTCGAGATTTTCGCCCAGCTCGACGCGCACCATCATGCGCAAATCGTCGCGGCGCGGGTAGGCGTCGAGCAAAGCTTCGAGCAGATGGGCGATCTGAGGTCCGGTGAGCGACATTCGGCAGTTTGCCTCCGGGCAGGGTGCAAATGTTACGCTGGGATATGGTGACATTTGCTCCCCCTGGGTGGCGGATAGGTTATTGTAGCGCTATTGTAGCATAATCCGCACTGGCGACGGCATTGCTAGAGATGTGCTATAGTAGGAGCACAGATCAGAAAGTGGAAGTAGAAATTGGACAAAGGTGGGTGCGCGATGTCTGCTGGGAATGCAACGATGGTCTTTGATGTTCCCCATGACCAACTGGCAGCCTTTTGCCAGCGCAATGCCGTGCGCGAGTTGGCGCTCTTTGGCTCGGCGCTTGGTGCAGAGTTCGGCGCAGGGAGCGATATCGATCTTCTGGTGGACTTTGCCCCAGATGCACGCATTGGGTTTCTCGCGCTGGCGCGCATGCAGCGTGAATTAACAAGCATCCTTGGTCGCACGGTCGATCTAGTGCCGAAAGCGGGGCTGAAGCCAGCAATTCGCCGGCAAGTGCTGGAGAATGCCAGGATCATCTATGCGCAGTGATCGGCTCTATCTTGAAGACATCATTGCTGCGGCAGATGCCATCCAACGTATCATTGCGGAGATTGTCGGCGAGTCAGCTTTTCACGACGATGAGTTGCGCCAAAGTGCGGTGCTGCAAAAGCTGATTGTGATTGGCGAAGCAGCGACAAGGTTGTCTCCCGAATTGCGCAGCCAATCTTCACCCATCGATTGGCCTGACATCGTTGCATTTCGGAATATAGCTGTCCACGCGTATTTCAGTATAGACTGGTCGATTGTGTGGGTTACGGCGCAAGATGATGTTCCCAAGCTGCGTGCCCAGGTGCAGACGATATTGAACCAACTTGACGCCAATTTCGACCTGCCCGAGATCATTTGACCTGAAAGGCGGCAAGTCGAGATTTTCGCCCAGCTCGACGCGCACCATCATGCGCAGATTGTCGTGGCACGGGTAGGCGTCGAGCAGGTGGGCGATCTGAGGTCCGGTGAGCATAGGCGGTTCCGAAGGATGGGGTTGCCAGTTTTTCCCATAATAACACTACAGCGGATGCAGGGAAACAGCGGATTCGCCCTCTGCGCCAATCACTCGATCACCGCTCCGCGGCGAAACCAAATCCGTTGTTTCCTCAAATCCGCTGTTGTGTTTAGGCCGTCACCACATGCCGCCCCGCGGACAGCGAACGCACCGGCTGCCCGGCAAACGCCACCACTACCGGCACGGGCGAGTCCACCGTCACCTGCGCGCCGCTCACCTCCACGTGGATCAGGCCGTGCGGCGTTGGCACGGCGCCTTTGGCCCACACCAGGCGACCGAGGCGCGGGGCAATGCGCGCGGCGGCATAGCCCGGCGCGGCTGGGGTGACGCCCAGCGTGTAGAAAATCAGGTCACGCGTCGGCGTGCAGCTCCAGCCGTGGACGTGCGTGCCCCACCCCCAGCACTCGCCGATCGTGTCGTAACCGCTTGCCAGGAATTCCAACCAGCGCGGGTAGAGATCGGGCAGACGGTCGGCCAGCCCGGCCAGCGCCACCGCGTCGTGCACGGTATAGCTCATAAAAGGCTCCGCGCTGACGACCTCGCGTTCCGCATCCCAGTCAATTTCGTAGATGCCCATGAACTGCTTACGCATCTTTTCCATCGAGTACTCGCCGTCGGGGCTGCCGGTCCACGAACGCACCACCACGCGGCCAGGGTCGGTGATACGCTCGATGATGCGCGGCCAGCGCGCTTCAGGCGCCAGTCCCGCGCAGATCGCCAGCGCGCCGGCCAACTGGCTCATTTCCGGCCGCATCACCCCATCGACGATGTGATCGACATAGGCGCCGCGGCTCTCGTCCCAGAAGATCTCGAAGCCACCCTTGACGCGCGTGTACAGCCCTTCGGCCCAACGCTGGCTGCTGCGTTCTTCCAGCCAGGCGGCCATCTCGGCAAATTCGCGCAGTCCACGCGACCAGAGCGCGGTCAGCACCGAGGACGTGTCGGCTATCGAAACGCTCGACCAATCAACCAGATTCCACTCGACCACATCCTTCAGGACGCCAGCGGCCGTCTGGTAGGGGGCGTACCAGCGCAGGATGCGTTCGATGGTAGGCATGAACGCCTTCACCGCGTCGCGGTCACCGCTGAATCGATAAAAATTATAGACGCCGTGCACCCAGTGCAGCGCCCAGTCGGGAATCGTGTAGCCGCCGCTCGCCTCGATGTCGCCCACGACGCTCATCGGCAAAATGCCGTCGGAGCGCGGTGAGTTGCCGAGCGTCAGATAGTGCCACGCTAGCCGCCAGTCCTGGTTGGTGGCAAGGTGCACCATCTGATGGACGACGCTGTCGCCGACCCAGGCGCGCTGCTCGCGCGTCGGGCAGTCGAGGAAGGCATCGTGCGAGTTGAGCTGCACGGTGCGGATGCCGGCGACGTAGAGACGGTTCAGGTCATCATCGCTGCAGGTGAAAGTCGCGCCCGCCTGCCACGGATACAACTGCTCACGCACGTGGAAGTCCCGCACCGTCACCTGTCCCGTCGCCCCATGCACCACCAGGTACGCGTAGCGGAAGCCGTTGGAGTCGAAGACCTCGAAGCGGTCGTCGGCGCCGCGTGCAAGGTAGCGCGTGCCGGCATGAGAACCGACCATGCCAACCGGTCGCGTAAGCGGATCTTCTACATAGGAGAAATCGAGCACCGCGCCGGCCGGCGCGTCGATCGCAAAGCCGACCAGCCCGGAGACGATGCGCCCCATGTCGAAGATCACGCGCACGCAGCCATCACCAGGCACGTCGAGGGCGATCGGCAGGCTGTCGGGTTGCGCGGTGGCGGTGCGCTCCATCCCGAGCGTGGCCTCCACGCGGCGCACCGGGCTGCCGATCGCCGGGTCGATCACGCCAGCAAAGGTTTCGACGTTCACGCTGGCTGGCGTGCGCATCTCGCCGTCCAGCATGGCGATCGTGCGCGGATAAAGCGGGCCGTAGGGGTCGGTCGGTGGCTGCGTGCGGGCAAAGCCGCCAATATGCACCGCCGGCACGACCTGTGCGCTGCCCCACGTCCCATCGTCGAATCCGATCGTTTTCCAATCGTGCGGAAAGCGCCGCGCGTCAAAAAGCTCGACGGGCACGCCGCCACCCACCAGATTGTGCGCGCCAGCCGACTCGTCAGTGAGCCAGCCTTCCGCCTTGCGCGCCTTCCAGCTTGGATCGCTGGTCAGCCAGCCGGCCTCGCCCAGGTTGGCCTCGAAGACGAGGATACCCGTCTTGCCGAGCATCATATTGGGTGTGGCGGGCATCCAGTAGGATTTGGGTGTGCCGTAATATTTCACGTAAATGGCGATGAGATTGTCGCCGACTTGCAGAGAGGGCGCCAGATCGACCAGATCATAGTGCAGGCGGCGCGGCTGGCTGCGCACCGGCCCGCGACAAACCTCCTGACCGTTGACGAACAGGGCGTAGCGCGAATCCGCCGTGATGCGTGCAGGGACGCGCACCGGCACGCGGTCAAGCTGGAAGTGACGGCGAAAAAGGCCGTGCGCCTCTGCCGCCTGGGGATCGATGGCTGAAGATAGGCCGACGCCAGGTTGAACCGGCTCTTCGGGAACCCAGATCCAGTGACCCTGCCAGCGGATTTCCGAAAAGTCGGCCGGTGTGATGGGTTGAGACATGAAAACCTCCTGGGACGTGCGGATGCATGGTGCGTTTGAACGACGAAAAATGGTGTTAAACTGACGGCGAGTGTAAAAAATTATCCACAGATTGCGCAGATTTCACAGATGACAACCCATACGCGCCGCTTTGATATCAGCGCCGCAGCCGTAGGTCGGGCTATTAGCCCGACATCGTTACATCGACGCTCGATCCTCGTTGCCAAGAGGTTACACTTGGCAACGATAAATCTTCAACGGCGCAGCCGCTCGATCAACTTGCGCAGCACGGCTTCCTCTTCCGGCGTCACGTCCTGCATCGGGGCGTCGTGAGGGTCAAGGATCGTCTCGCCCAGCTTGCTGAAGGCCAGCGCACGCAAGTCCTCCTCCAGCGGGTCGCTGACGCGGTGATCCTCGACAATGCGGCCATCCTGCATCCGCAAGATGCGTTGGGTGGCCTGAGCCACACGGCGGTCATGCGTCACCACCGCGATCGTTGCGCCCTCGCTGCGTTGAAGTTCGCCCAACAATTGTAGGATTTCCTCCCCGCTCTGGCTGTCGAGCGCGCCGGTCGGCTCGTCGGCCAGCACCAGCTTGGGATGGTTCGCCAGCGCGCGGGCAATGGCGACGCGCTGGCGTTGGCCGCCGGAAAGCTGGTTGGGCAGGTGCTTTGCGCGCGGCGCCAGCCCCACCAGCGTCAGCAAGTGCATGGCGCGTGCGTGGCGCTCTCTGGCGCTGGCGACGCGACCCTGCATCGGCGTCTCGATATTTTCGAGCGCCGTCAGCGTCGGCAGCAAGTTGTGAAGCTGGAAGATAAAGCCCACGGTGTGTGCGCGGAAATCGTCCACGTTTTTGAGCTGCGCCAGATTCTCCCCGGCGACCCAGACCTCGCCCGCGGACGGTTGGTCGAGCGCGCCCAGCAAGTTGAGCAGCGTGCTTTTACCGCAGCCGCTCGGCCCCATGATGGCGACAAACTCACCAGCGCCGACGGTCAGGTTGACATCGTCCAGCGCGTGCACGGCGGTCTCGCCGCTGCCGTACACCTTGGAAAGCTGAATCGTCTCAATCAGTGCATCGTGCATGGGATAAAGTGTTCTACTCCGGCTGGATATTGACAAAAGCCGTCATGCCCCACCGCAGCGCGGGATCAAGGTCGGCTACGTCGACATCGACGGTGTAATTGGTGCTGCCCTGCACCGCCGAACTGACCGGCGCCACCGACGTGACGACGCCGGTGAAGACACGGTCGGGCAACGCGTCGAAAGTGACTTCCACTGTTTGCCCATCCTGGACGTAAATGACGTCGGTCTCGCGCAGGTCGGTGGTCTCGATATGCATCTGGTGCGTGTCGCCGAAAAGGATGGCGGCTTCACCAGGATTGATGATCTCGCCCGGCCGCACGTTGATGGCGCCTACTTGCCCGTCGAAAGGCGCGGTCACCTGCGTCAAACGCACCTGGGCGGTGACAGAGGCCAGCGCTGCCTGCGCCGAAGCGATGCGTGCCTCCGCCATGTCAATATCTTCGGCAGTAGCGCCTTCCAGCAGCCGATCCAGCGCGGCCTGGGCGCTGGCGACTTGCGCCATGGCCGCACGCACGTTGGCTTCGGCGCCGGGCGCCCGGCTTTCGGCCGTGCTGACGCCTGCCCGCGCTACGTCGATGGCGCGGGCAGCCACCGCCAGTTGCGCCGAGGACGGGCCTTGCAGGATGGCGGCTTGCTGCGCGTTGGCAGCCTCCAGGTTGGCGGTGGCCTGCGCCAGCGCCAGCGACTGCGGCATGGCGCCGATGGCCGGATCGCCCTTCACGATGTTATAGGCGGCCTGTGCGTTTTTTAACCCGGCTTCGGCCTGGGCAATGACAGCCTGCGCCGCCACCTGCTCCTGTGCGTTTGGATGGCTGGCCGCCTCGGCGTACTGTGCCTGGGCCTGGGCAACTTGCGCCTGCGCCGTCTCCACCGCCGACTGCACCTCCAGCAGGGCCGCGCCGGCCACGGCGACCTGCGCCCTGGCCGCTGCGACGGCCGCCTGCACGGCCGCGATCTCGGCTGGAGTGGCGCCGGCCTTGAGCTTGGCAAGCGCGGCGGTGGCCTCCTGCACTGCGGCTTCTGCTACCGCCACTTGTCCTTGCAGCACGCTGTTTTCCATCTCCAGCAGGAGATCACCCGCCGCGACCCAATCCCCGCTCGCGACATGGACGGCGGTGACTGTGCCCGATGTGGCTGGTCCAAGACTCGCCCACGTCACCGGCGTCAACTTGCCTGACGCCCAGATGACTTGCTCCGGCGTCTGTTCCAGCGCTGCTGCGGCCGCAGCTTCCGCTTCGAGGGTGGCTGCCTGCTGCTCCAGGTAATAAGTGTAGCCCCACCATCCTACTGCCGCCAGCACAGCAATGACGAGCACCCAGGTGATAACGCGTCGCATAATCAGCTTCTTTCTAGTTTTTGACCAGCCTTCTTCTGACGCAGAGACGCCGAGCGGCAGAGGTTCGCAGAGGAAAAGCAGAGAGAAAGAGTTCGTTTACTCATAGCGAAGCGCCTCGGCCGGCTCAAGCTGGCCGGCGCGCCAGGCCGGATACAAACCGCCCAGCACACCCAGCGCCGCAGCCGTGACGAAGGCCGACGCAAAAATTTCCACGCGCCACGTAGCCGAGACGAACTGGCTGGCATAAGGCGCCCGCGCAATCAAGGTGACGACGCCCACCCCCAACACCGTGCCAAAGACCGCCGACACGAGGCAAAGCAACAGGCTCTCCAGCAGCACCTGGCTCAGGATGCGCCGCCGCGGCCAACCCACCGCCCGCAGCGTGCCGATCTCGCGCGTGCGCTCGAAGATCGACATGATCATGGTGTTGGCGACCACGATGCCGCCGATAAAGAGCGCCAGCAGGCGGATGGCGTTGAGCATTCCCATGCTGGTCTGCATGTCGTTGGTGCTCTGCGCAAATTCGCTGCTGATGCTCGCGCGCGCCTCCGGGAAGCGCGCGTTGAGCGTCGCTGCGACTCGCTCGGCGCTGGCGGGGTCTTTCACGTCGACAAAGATAAAGGAAACCGCGCGCGGCCGCCCCATGATGCGCTGCGCCTCGCGCAGAGCCACCATGCCGCCGCCATCTTCGTAGGCCACCCCCGTCGCGGTGATGCCCACGATGCGGTAGCGGTTGTCGTTGAGCGCCATCGTGTCGCCGACGCCGACTTTGTAGGCGTCGGCCGCGATACGCCCCAGCACCATTTCGTTGGGGCGCTCTATGGAGCGGCCTTCCACCAGTTTGTAATGGCGCATTGCCGGGCTGTTGGGGTCGAGACCTCCAATCAGAAACATCGGCATTTCGGGCGAAGTGATAAAGGCGATCATAAAGGGGCTGACCGTCTTGACTTCAGGCATGGCGCCGATCTGCCGCACGATGCGTTCGTCGAGGCTGCTCAGGCTCATGTCGGCCACCTCGCGCTGCATGACGGTGATGTTGCCGGCGCCGCCGCTGCCCGCCAGGCTGTTGAGCTGCCCGGTCAACCCTTCCACCAGCCCGCCCAGCATGACTAGCGTGCCCACACCGATGCCGATGCCGGCCGCGGACAAGAGGGTGCGGTTGCGCCGCCGCCACAGATTGCGAAAGCTCTGGTTGCCAACGCGCGCCAACACGCCCTTGACCTCAGCGGCGCCGCCGCCCTCGTAGCGCAGCGCCTCCACCGGCTGCAGGTTGGCCGCAGTCCAGGCGGGATAGATGCCGCCGATCAGCCCCAACGCCAGCGCCGTCACCATCCCCTGGATGACCAGCTCCGCATCGACGGCGCCGGCCAGCATCACGCCCAGTCCCGGCATCTGGCCGACCAGCCATGCCAGCAACGCGCCCAACCCAACGCCCAGCACGCCGCCGATCAGGCTGAGCAGGATCGCCTCGCCCAGGATCATGCGCAGGACGCGGCCGCGGCTCCAGCCTACGGCGCGCAGCGTGCCGATCTCGCGCGTGCGCTCCATCACGCTCATCACCATCGCGCTCATCATGCCCAGGCCGCCGATCAGGATCGCAATCGCCGAGACGCCCCAGGCAAACCCTTGCAGATAGTCGGTCCACTGTTCGCCGCCGGCATAGCCGCTGGCCTTACTCACCGTGACTTCCTTGTCCAGTGACTGGATGCGTTCGATCACGTTGTCGGCGTTGCCGCCCTTACGCAACCCCACCTGGAAAAGGCTGACCTTGCGCTCTTTCTGGGCGATAGTCTGCGCGTCCTCCAACACCACCACGCCGCCCGATTCCTCCATGCCCTGCCCCGTCTCGTAGATGCCGACGATGCGGTAGGGGATGCCGTTGACGCGCAACGTGTCGTCCACGCGTTTCTTCAGCGCGTCGGCGCCGCGGCGTCCGATGGCGATCTGACCAGGAGCGGTGACGCGTTTGCCCTCGACAATGCGGTAATGATCCATCGCCACGCTGCCGGCCGGATAGCCGTAGATCAGGAAATAGGGCGCGTCGTCGAAGGCGATCCAGGTGAAGACGCCGGGATCGACGTTGCTCACATCGGCGAGGGCCGCGATGCGCTCGCCCAGCGTCTCGTCCAGGCTGCTAAAGACGACATCGTAGGCGTTTTTTTGCGTGACGAGGAGATCGTTGTTCAATCCCAGCGCGTTGCCGTAGTTGTCGGCCAGCCCGCTCGCCATTGCCCCAAGCGCCACGACCGATGCCACGCCCACCGCGATGCCCAGCACGGTCAGAAAGCTACGCGTAAAGCGCCGCCACAGGTTGTGCAATATCAACATAGTTGTCTGCCCTTTCCAGTCTCTTGATTGTAACCGGCATCAAAGGCGCGCCCAACTGTCGACTGGATAGGTTATTTTAGAATAGTTCCAGATGTGGGTAAAGTTCTATTTGGTGGGGAAGGGCGGCGAACATGCCCGCTGGGCCATCCACCGATCGGTCTCACACGAAGACACAAAGTTGAAGATAGCGTGCTTTGTGCTCTTGGTGGCTTTGTGTGAGTTTCGTGAAGTACTGAGACATTATGCAATCTGTCATCGAAGTAAGCAACCTGCACAAAAAACGCTACGGCGATGTGCTCGCCGTCGACGATATTTCCCTGACCGTCGCGCGCGGGGATATCTTTGGCATTGTCAGGCCGAACGGCGCGTGCAACAGTACGACCGTGGAGACGAACGCGCCGCCCACGCAAGCTGATGGATCTGCGCATAATCGGCACCACGGCGTTGGAGCGCGGGGTTATCACGCTGGACACCTGATGAGATTGCTAAAAAGGAAACTTCGACAGCGCAATTCTACCGGTTCTACAAATCAGCCACCGCGGGAATAACTTCCTGTGCGAGGGTGCGCAGCGATGTAAATTCGTAGGCGTTCGGCGTGTTGAAGATCACGTGTGTGAAGCCCAGCGCATGCAAGGCGCGCAAGCGTGCGATGATGGCGGCCGCGCTGTCCTGGCCCGGCGTGAGCGAGCTCAGTATCGTCAGTTCGATGTCGGCGAAGGGCCGACTCACCTCATCGCAGTGGCCGCGCAGCACGTCCAGCTTGTGTTGCAGCGCGGCCGGCCCGATTCCCTCGAAGAAGTTGCAGGCATCGCCATATTGCGCCAGCAGACGCAGGGTCTTTTTCTCACCGCCGCCGCCGATGAGGATAGGCGGATGGGGCTGTTGCAGCGGCTGCGGCGTGCAGATGGTTTCGGCCAACTGATAATGCTTGCCGTGGAAGGGGCCGTTGTTGGGCGACCACATCTGGTGCGCGATCTGCAACGCTTCCGTTAGCTGTTCGAAGCGTTCTTTGAGCGGCGGAAAGCCAAAGCCCAACCCTAGCGCCTCGCGTTCGTACCACGCCGCGCCAATGCCCAGGTACATACGACCACCGCTCAGCACGTCGAGCGTCGTCACCTCTTTGATCAGCAGGCCAGGCGCACGATAGATCACACCGGTGACGAGCGCGCCCAGATGGATGCGTTCGGTCAGTGCGGCAAAGTAGCCGAGCATCGTGTAGCCTTCGAGCATGGGATCTTCGGATTTGCCAAGCATCTCCATTTGGAAAAAGTGATCCATGACCCACAGGCTGTAGAAACCCTGGTCATCGGCAAAGCGGGCAATGTCGGCCAGCTTGCGGCCGAGCTGGTCAGGAGGTGGGTTGAAATAGGGAAGTTGTAAGCTGACTCGCATTGGGTTTTCTCCAAAGAGTGACAGGGCGCCTTTTTCGGTGACGACGTAGCAATTGACCTCCGAGCGGTCAGCCAGCCACGCGGGGAATTGCTGATCGACCAAGTCATGTGTCTGGTAATGATCGCATGACTCGCGTCGAACGACAAGTCAGCATCCTGGAAACGCGCCAGGGACGGGCTGCCTCATTCCGTTCAACCAGGTGGTTTGCAGCCCGTCCCTGGCATGTAAGACCCCAAAGTCTCTTACCGAAAGACCAAGGGCATCAACATGCGGCTGCCGGTGGTGACTTCGACAAATGTGGGCAAGGTCACCAAGTTGTCCTCATCTTCGGCATAGACGGCGATGCGATAGAGGCCAGGCTCATCAAAGCCGGTGTAGAGTGCCGAAAACGCGTCGTTGCCCTGTTCGAGCAGCAGAAGTGTGGGCAGCGTTTCGGCCACCAACTCGGCGCTCGTCTGTGGCGGCTGATACGAAGGAGGTGTGATGATGGCCCAGACGCGTCGCACCTTCTTGTCATCGCGGACAACCGCCTGGAGTGCGCCGCTGTGATTCTCGATCGTCTGTGGCGCCTGAACGCTGACGATGTAGGGCGCCCATCCCTCACTGCCTGCGCCTGAAACACCTCGGCTCGCCAGCACGATGTCAGCACTCTCATTGGCGATGCCATTGCCATTCCCGTCGAGTTGCGGTTCTTGGCGCAGGTTTGACATTTCGCGTACAACGGCATAGGTTGCCTTGAAACTGCTGTGCATGCTGTACCCTTGCTCCAAACTTGCCAGCATAAAGTCGGAAAAGTAGGCGCCGCTGGCGGATGCATAGGCCAGCAGCTTCGCACCGGTCGACGTAAGCACCAGGCGGCCCGGCTCATCCTTGCTGATGCTCTGCTCCCCTTCGATAAAGCTGCCGGAGTAACATGCTTCGATGATGACCGTGATTTTGATCTCTGGGATCGCCGTTTCCAGTTCATCCAGCCAGCCGTCGAGCTGTGGCGGCGTCAGTACATGCCCGTTCGCATTGTTCAGATAGAAGATGTCACTCTCTCCATGATCCATCAGGTAGAGGGTGAGCGTTCCACCCACGGTAAGCCGCTGCTTTGCCCACTGCGTGATTGCGCTCTGCAAAGCATCTACAGTTGCCGGGCCAGTGCGCATGGCGATATTGGCGTCGTTGGTCAGAAAGATGATATTCTCGGCCCCGAGACCATTGGCCCGAAAGTGTGCATAGACTGCCTCCGTAACATAGTTGATGTTGCTTTGCAGCCGGTCAGGCGCCGCAAGACCGCCGCCCACCAGAATCATCGCCCGGTTTGTTTGCGCGGTTTCGGCTTGCAGGCTGCGCACCGCGACCTGATAGGTGACGTTGGCGCCTCCTACTTGTGGATCTTGATTGCTCAGCCGCACATAGACAGGCGTGGTCGTGGCCGGTGTAAAGTCAAGACGTGCGCCTGGCGTAAAAGCGGCATCGAATTCGTCGAGCGGCCCTCCTTCACACTGGTCATAGACCGACAGCCCTACATCTGCGAGCGAGCCGGTGGGAATATTGACCTCAATGCGATAGGGTACATTCGCCGCCGCCGTGAAGCGCACCCAGTCCATGTCGCCAGCTTGGTGCAAGCTATGCTCCTGACTAACGCCGTCCGCGTTGATCGTGCGCGCCTGTGTGCAGAGATTGTCTTCCTCATAGGCGTCGCCCGTCACCGCGCTAGAAATTTGCGCGTAGGTCACATTCACGACATGGCTCTGGGCAGGCATGAACAGTGAGTTATCGGTGGAGGTGTTGGTGGTTTCAATGACGCCGCTCCAACCGGCTACGCGCCAGTCAACCACAGGCGCCGCGTGCAGACCGATCGGATCGCCGGCGAGATATTGCCCCGGCGGGCAGGTGGCCGACTGAGCCGGTGATGCAGCCGGATCGCTGCCCGACCCGCTGTGGGTGAGCGTCAATGAATAGCAGATGCTGCGATACTTGACGATGACCTTGTGATCGGCTGCAGGCATGGTGAGCACATTGGTGGGCGTCGTCGCGGCGTCATCGCTGGCGCCGATCCAGCCGCCGATCCACCATCCGGGTGCAGCCACAGCATTCACGCTGATCGACTCGTTGGCGCGATAGCGACCGGCAGGACAGCCGCTGGAACCAGTCGGCGTCGCCACTGGATCGCTCCCCGCACCGCTGTGCGCCAGCGTCAGCGCGTAACAGATCGGAACATACGCAACGCTCGCCGTGTGATTGCGAGCAGGCATGACGAGGCTATTGGCGGCGGCGGTGCTGGCATCGTTGCTGGTTCCGCTCCAGCTTCCGACTTGCCAGCCGGCAGCCGGGCTTGCGCTCAAGTTGACAGCATCGCCCGCAAGATACTGCCCATCGCCTACACAATAGGTCGACTTTGCCGGCGTCGCCACGGGATCGCTGCCGGCGCCGCTGTGGGCGCGGGTCAATTGGTAGCAGCCGTTGGAGAAGCGGTAGTCGACAGGGATAAAGGTTTCCAGCAGCAGTTGGGTCTGATCGGGATCCCACATCTCGAAGCGGATGCTGTCGACGATGGCGTTGCCGCTGCTGATCGTAAAGAAGCCGCTCCCGCTCCCGCTGCCGACGGAGTAACGTGGTGAAGCGTGTGCGCCATAGTTGGGCGTCAGCGCACCGCCGCTCATGGGGCGCGCCCAGATATACACCCCAGGCGCCCAGGTGGTCGAGTAGTCGAAGGTGAGGTTCACATATTGGTTGAAGACAAGGTTGGCAGGAGAGGCGGGCGTCAGCCCCACATGGCTGATCGAGTGCGTTCCCGCGCTCGCAAAGCGGAAATCATCCAGGACGAAGACGCGACTCACCGTGGCTGCGGCCATATCGATGACGGCATAAGCAACCGGCTGCGCCGAAATGACGGTGACAGCCGTCCGTGCTCTCGGATCGCCCGGCATGCCGCAAGTTCCATTGGCTGGGCCTGAGGTTTCCGTATTGGAGGCCACTTCGTTCCCCGTCGCGCCGAACAGACGTATCCGCAGCGGTTGACCGGCGCCGGTCTGAAACAGGACGGATACGGTGACCGGCGGATTGAGAAGGGTGGGAAAGGTTGCCCTGACCTCGGTGGAGGCGAAGCCCACCGCCCCGTTGTCGATGCCGATCCCCAACTTCTGATTTGCATCCGCGGGGTCTACACAGGCGCTGGTTCCGCTGTTCTTGACCAGCCCGACCACATAGTTGACGCCTGGGTTCCCCTCTCGTTGAAACACGACGCCTGTGGCGGAATCCACGTAGGGATCGATCACCCGGCTAGAATCCCCGCCCAATGTGGGCGTTTCGAAGGTGATCAGCTTCGTATCGACGGGCGTGGTGGCCGCCTCAACGGTATTGCCATACGCGCCCATGTTGATGCGGCCGCCGTTTGGCCCCGGCTCCCTGTTGTACGGCGAGCTGGGATCGCCCGCATCGATGGCGGGCGACGACGGCGACGTGTTGCGCAGATGAAAGTCACGCGCCGCTGTGTTGACAAAGGCCGGATCAGTGGAGATGTTGCCGGCCGTCCCCGTCTGATTCGGGTAGCTGCGGTAGTTCTCGGTATTGTTCCACAGATCGTTGTAGAGAATGATCGGCGTCGGCGCGGCCGTACCCGCCACGACGTGGATGCCGATGGAATACCCCGTGATGATGTTGTTGCGGATCAGCGGTGTCGTGGCTGAATTTCCGATGTAGATGCCTTGCTCGTCCGGCTCGCCCACCAGGGTGTTGTTCTCGATCGTCGGCGCCGAAGGCGTCCATATAAAGATGCCGTACTGTGTAAACTGGATGATGTTGTTGCGAAGGATGGCCGTTCTGTCCGTGCTGCCGGTGAAGTTGACGCCACGGTCTGTACCCTGAATTGGGGTGGCAACGGTGATGCGAAAGCCCTGGAGCAGCGCATTGGTTACATTGGAGAACTGGACGACGCCGGAGACGGAAGCGGCGCCCACGATGCTCGTGTTCGTCGGGCCTGCGCCGATGACGCTGACGCCACTTTTCATCTGGATGTTCTCATTGTATGCGCCGGGGCCAACGTGAACGGCGCCACCCGCCGCGGTCTTGCCGATGGCGGCCTGGATGGTTCTGCATGGGCTTTGTGGCGTCGCACAGGTATTGACGTCGCTGCCGCTGATGGATACATAGGCCTCGCTGAGGCTTTGCGCGTGCACCTGGGAGGCGCCAAGGCGCCATTCGCCAAAGGCAACCGGCCAAAGCGCCCCCAGCAACACCGCCCCCAGCAACACCGCCCCCAGCAGGGGATGACTTCGCTTCAGGTGCATCTTTGCGTCATGTATGGACATGATTCCCTCCCGCGCTTGTGCTTTCTCAGGTGACGGTCACTTCGAAAGTGACCGTTACCTCTGGGCGCAAAAAAGTGTAAAGATAGAGAACCCTCACTCACCGGAAGATTACGGGTAGGTACGCGCAGCGACCCGTACATCCGCCATACCCGGCAATTTCCACCTGACCTGGCTTGTAGTACTGACCCTTATTGGTCGCTGTAGTCACATTTCCGGCTCTGTCCACCACCTGCACCAGGTAGCGCGAGTTCGTATTGCCCGCGAACCAGCCATACCATTTCTGCGCCGCGCTGTCGAAGCGAAGATCCATCGACCGCAGTTCGCTTGTACTCTGCGTAATATCCGGGATATAGGAGACGACGGCGCGGTCGATGCCTGACGCGTCGACCGCGCCTACTTTCACCTCCACACGATTGCTGCCGATCGGGGTGACGCCGTCGATCACCGTAGCTTCTGGCGCTAAATTATCCGCGTCCGTGCTGTAGTAAATCTCCACCTGGACATTCTGGAACAGGCGCAACTCGTGCTGGGCTGCGTTGTACTGCCCAAGCTGTGTCACCAAGCTCGTGCGATCCGCGGTCTGCTGGATGGAAACAGGCACAGGGGGGTAGAGGCCAAGTGCGTTCGGCAGCGCAGGTTCGCTGGTGATCGCGTCGTACTCGTTGTAGGGGGCCGCGATCACCGGATCGAAGTTTTTTATCGTCTCGAATGAAGCGTTGAGGAGCAAAACGCCGCGCGCCGGCAGCTCAGGCGCGGTCACGTCGCCAAAGTGCAGCGGCTGCAGCGGCTGCTCCGGCACAGTGTGTAGCGAACCGTTGAGATTGAAGTAATCGCCCTCATTGGTTTCCGAAAGCGTGAGATTCTGCGCCTGCCGGAAATCGATCGTGACGGCGCCGGTCACGACAGCGCTGCCGCTCAGCGGCTTGTCGGGCAAGGCAGGGGCGAAGGCCACACCAGGGAACGGGTTCTCCGACCCCGGCAGCGCGCTGCCGCTCTCCAGTTCGTACATAGGCAACCCATAGAAAATGACCTGCTGCATGACCTTTTCGTCATAGGTGGAGAAGTCCGTGTCTTGTTGGAAATAGAGCGACTTGGCGGTGGTCAACGCCTTGCCCATGCTGGACTTCGTCCCCTGCAGCAGCGCCCGGGTATAGAGGCGGATCACTTTCTCAGTGAGACCGACGGCATTGCGCATGCCCCAGCCGTAGCCGGTGTTGCCGATGTAGTTGGCGCCCTTGCTCACAAAGGCCTGCGGTAAATCCACAGGGTTGACTGTGTTTTCAGGGGGCACGTTCAGCCCGGCATGACAGCCCGGCGTGTAGAGCACGCCGCCGCTCAGATCCAGTGTGGCATTGAGAACCTCCTGTGCCTGGATCGCATCGCCGACGGGCGCTCCCTCGGCGTAATGGGTGGCGTGGCCGCTGATCGACTGAATCTTGAAAGGAGCAGCCGCGCGCAATTGCAGCGCGCGGAAGGACTGCCCGGCCCAGGCATCGCCGATCAGCGTGCAGTCTACCTGAGACGCGCCAAAGTCGTTCGACCAGTCGCTACAGTCCTCAGTCGCTACATCCTGTACAAAGTCGTAGCCGGTGATCAGGATGTTCTCCACAACGGTGACCGGCTTTGCCAAAAAGGCATTGATCTGGCCGATCATCTCGGCGGGCATTTCAATCAGGCGGCCGGTCGCCAGATCGGGGATATAGAGCTCGCGTCCCTGATGCAGCGTCGGTTCCTGGTCGCTGAAATAGTCATCAGAGAGAAAGTAGTTTGCCTTGAGCGCGGCGCCCGTTGGATTGCCGGCGTCGGTGTACTTGTAATTCGCCTCCGAAACACGCGGCGTCTGGTCAGGGATGCGCCGCATCGGCAAAGCGCGGTCATCGCCGACCAGGACAAGGTATTCGACGCCGCTGCGCTGATTGAGATAATTCACCACCACCGCGCGGATCGCACTGGCGAGCTGGTTGGCTTTGTCCGCGTTGCCCAGATCGCTGAGCCAGACGGCATAGGCGGCGCTAACCTCCGTATTGTTGTCCAGCCGGATGATCTCACCGCGCACCTGGGGGTGCTGCGCCAGTTCAGCCAGCTTATTCATCAACGGCGCCACTGCGGACTCGCCGTGCAGTTGCACCAGTTGCGTCCGGTTGACCAAGATCAACGTACGCACCGCAGACGGATTGGGCGTCGGTGTGGGCGTCGGCGTGGGGGTGACGGTGGGCGTCGCCGTCGGTGCGGGCGTGCCCTGGGTAATGCGCAGCGTGTACTCTGTGCCGGCGCCAAAGGTGCTGGGGTTGTATTGGCGCACCTTTACGAAGAGGTTGAGCGTGCTCGTCAGAACGATGACCACACGCGATTCCGTACCGGGCGTGTGGTCATCGTTCTGCGCCAGCAGCGCGCCCGTCGCATTGTAGATCTCGATCACTGAGTCCGCGTCGGGGCCGGGGTCGATCGTTTCGATGATATAGGAAGCGCCGGCCGCGGCGCTAAAGACAACCCAATCCTGATCATCGCCGGGACAGAAGTTGTGCGTGGTCACCGAGTTATTGGGAATGATCACTTTCGCCAGATCCAGTGTACTGTCATCCTCGTGGCTATCCTTCTGGCAAAGCCCCTGCGCGATGCGTAGGTCGTACTGCGTCGCGGCGCCTGCCACATTGGGCGAAACATCCTTGATGTGGAGCAGATAGTCGGCAGTGACGGGCGGCGTCCAGATGAGGCGAGAGCCTTTGCCAGCGCCGCCGTCGTCGTCACAAACGATCTGACTGCCGTCGGCCGCATGGAGACAGAGAATGGTGTCGGCGGCTGCGGCCAGATTCAAGGTCTCGATGTTGTAAGTGGCGCCCGTAACGGCAGCGAACTTGCCCCAATCACTGTCACCGCCGGGCAGAAAGTGCGCGCTTGCGTCGCACCGGTCGCACCGATTGGCTTGGCAGCGGCGGCGTTGCCGTCCTGCTCAAAGCTGTCCGGCGCGCAGCCGGCATTGCCGGCGAGTTCCGCTTTGACCGTGTAGTTGCTGCCGGGGCCGTGCGCCGTTGCGTTCTGCGGTTCGGCCTTGATGTAGACATACCCGCTTTCTGCTGCGGTGAACTGCACGACCTTGCCTGTAGATGCAGGGTCGGCGTCGGCGCAACTCATGTACCGTCCCAGCCGTATGTCGGCTTGCTGCCCAACGTCGGCAGCGCTCACTTTGTAGGGCGACCCTGCCGTGACGGGGATGCGCATCCAGTCAGCGTCCCCGGCAGCGCAGGAGGTGTGCGTCTGGACTGTGTCCAGTGGCAGGTCGCCGGGCAAGCAGGCAGGCGTCGTTGGGTTCAAAGTGATCGGTGCAGCCGCTGTCGCTAGTCACCTTGAACTGGTAGGCATTGTCCGGCCCATAGTCGGTGCTGACGTGCGAGATCTTGACATAGAACGCAGCGTCGGCCGGCGCCGTGAACTCCAGCTTGGCGCCGCTGCCAAAGCTGGGCAGGCCATCGCAGCGATCCATCAACTCGATGACCAGCGACGCGTCTGCCCCACGCGATCGCAGCGGCGACGTAGGTGACGCCGCCTACACCGTCGAACTTGATCCAATCTATATCACTGCCCGGATCTCGATACAGGTTGCGATCTTGCACCGCACCGTCCGGTGCAATCGCTTTGGCATTGGCGCAAATGTCGTCATCCTCGTAGGCGTCACCCTGGTTTGCGAGCGGTGGATAGAGATTGTTTTCTTCGTTGGACTCTGCGACCTTGTCCTCCCAGGGTGGGTCAACCCAGGCATAGAGCTTGGGCGGCGTGCGCGTGAACACCTGGCCTGTCCGCGTGTATTTGAAGCTGCCACCAGGCGGAAGCGGCAGTGCATATCCGGCAAAGATCGTGTAGGCGGTGCTCTGGGTCGGCGGTTCGTCGACAGGCTCAACGTAGAGATAGAGGTTGAAGCCAGCGGTGGTTCCCGCATCGCCCTGGTTCTTTACGAACACTTCGATGTCGGCTGTCCCACCTGCCCCAGGATCCGCCGGCGTGAGCGTGATGCTGGTAATCACCAGTGCGGCCTGGCCTTGCGCCTGGGGCTGTTTATCCTGGTAACGAAGAATTTCTCCAGGCTGACCAGCCGACAGCGGAACGGTGGTTGCCAGCAGGCCGGCCAGCGCCAGCACTGCAAGCCATGTAAACAGCCGGCGCGATCTGCGCCGGCGTCGTAGCGGGTCAGGTGAATCTGCGGCGCAGTCGGCCGGCGACCGGGGGCGCCATCCAAACCACCGCTCAAGTTTCCATTGCAGCATGGATAGCATCTGTGACATGACGTCACCTCCTTTGAGGCATTGGCGTCTCTTCGATCCTCGTGCGCATTCACCTCTCCAGCACTGGTCAACAGAACTCGATTGCGCAGAGGTGCGGCTGACCAGTGCTGGGGAGGTTTCCACAGCCGGTTTACGGTTATTCCGTTTTCAGCGCGCGCAGATAGTCATCAAGCGTGCCGACAAAGAGCCGTATCTGATGATGGATACGCTTATCGTCTTCATTGACGATGCCCCACACACCTCGTGCCGTATCCTGCGGGTTGGCAATGTCTCGAAAAGGCAGCACGTCCGTATCGTCGGCTACCTGGAGTTGGTGCGTCTGGATATCGAACAATAACGGCGTCACCAGCAGATCGACCTGACCTTCGGTCGAAGCTGTCGCTGTGAAGGCGCGGCGGCCCGATGCCTCCTGGATGTAGTTTGCCTGTGGATCCACCGCGGCAAATACCGTGCTGATTTCATCAACCAGCAAGAAATCAAAGCCCGGCGCGGGGTGCAAATTGATCGTCAGCGGCCCGGTATAGGCTTCGTCCATCTGGATGGTCAGCGCCGGCATCGGCATTCGATACAGGTGGATGACGCCGTCCACCTCCTCCGTTGCCGTGGCAGCATAGCGCGGGGGTGCTTCGCCTTTGCTGCTCGCCAGACGCTGTTCGATGTAGCCGGGGGCCTGCACCTGCCAGATGGCAGGTTCTGCCTTGCTTCGCACGATCACCACACCTTGCGCATCGGCTGTCGCGCGGGGAGGATTCGGCTCAGGCGCCTCTGGGGAACTGGGAAAATAGTGCAGCGTGACGGCGGCAGCGGCGAGATGTGCCCCACTCTCGTCTACGACGCGCAAGCGATGCTGCTTCAGTCCTGTGGGCAGGGAGATGCACGCCGCTGCCCCAAAGAGCAGCACCAGGAAACTGCACAACATATTCATTTTGTTCACGCTGCATCCCCTTTTCCTCACGGAACACTACGGTTGCCGGCAGGTCCCTACGTGCAGGGGACGGGCTACAAGTCGCCTGGCTGAATGGAATGTTGACAGCCCGTCCCCAACGCGTCACCTCATGAGATCCGAAAGAGCCGACAAGTCCTTTGCGGCCCAATTTCGGAAAGCACCAAAGGTCATGGATTGTTGTACGTTCCTGCGAAATGAACGTCATCCGAATTGATCCAGTCGTTCCCGGATCCGCCCCATCCCTGGTTGACCCAGAACCAGCGCGACCAATCCGTCGAACACCACCAGAGGAAGCAGCTTGTCTTGCTACGATGGGCGTAGCCATAGGCCATGGCGTAGTGGTTGTCATAGCCGACGATGGCCGGCGCCTGGCGCAAGACGATTTGGTCCTTGGCGAGGTTGCGTGCATCGTTGCAGGCGCCAAACCAACAGAGCTTGGTGGGATCATAGCGGGTGCGCATGGTGGCGGCGGCGGTTGCACGCGGCCGCACATACTCAATGGCGTCGATCATGCGCGAGAACTTGGTTGCACCCCCACTGCCACTGCAGTAGGTGCCCATGCGATTGCGGATCTCCCAGGTCATGTTGTCGACCCCGCCATCCTGATTGAGCGGCTCCACCGCGTTGGCGCCCAGCCCACCGTTTACCCGGTAGATACCCCAGTGATTGGCCCAGCGGGCATGCCCTTCCGCCGCACGTCGATCGACCCATCCGAAGATCATGGCCCAGGCTGTGGCGCCACAACCACTCCAGCAGGCCGAAGTGTTGACGCGTTGGTGCGCCGGAATCTGATCATAGGTCATGGCGCCGGCATCCCCGTTCGCCCACCAGTAGCTCCAGGCTCCCCACCCAGCGACCGCAGCCGGCATTGCGGCGGATGCGACATCGACCAGATCGCTGGCGCCGCCAGTGGCAATGATCGGCAGGAAGATGTCGGCGCTCTGCAGCGCCGCCGCGTTGACGATGGCATATTTGAGGGTTTCGGTCATGCCACCCGTATACTGCAACGCCACCTCGAAGGGCAGCAGGGTCGCCATGTCCACTGGTTCATTAAGCACAGTCAACTTGAGGCCGGCAAGCACGCCGTTAGGACGCAATTCCTCCTGTTGGAGATACTGAGCGGTCGCACCGGCGCCGGCGACGTTGATCGTATCGATGGACTGACCCGCCAATCCGAACACGGTGCGCACATCCCCCTTGACCAGCGATTCGCCATACTGGCGGAGGTTGTTGTCCAGTTCCCAGGCGCTGCGGGCGCGCTCTTTCAGGGACTTGTTCAAGGGGCCGAAGGCATCTTCGTACTCAGCTTTCAGGGCTGCCCAGGAATCCCAGGCGCTCTCCTCGAGCAAAGGGAGTTCTGTTGGCCCTTCGTACTTTTTGTTGCCTTCGGTGTCAACACTCTCTGTCACCAGTTCGAACGGTTCTTCGGGGATAGCCGCCAGCCCTTCGATGCGATCCGGCAGCGTGCCCTGGGTGACCACATTGTCCGAAAGCGTGGCGATGCCGACGGCGCTCAGTTCCTCGTACTCGGCCGCATAGGTCTGCATGTCAAGCCGGTAGAACTCGGTCAGGGTTGCGTTGAGAGGGGCAAGCTCCACCAACTCCTGTGCGGGAGACATGCCGGTCGCTCCCCAACTTGTCACCGGGTAGTCATGTTCGCCCGACGATTTCGATGTAACCGGCCGGCGCATAGCCTTGCTCGACAGGTTTTTCCACCGTGAACTCATAATAGGCAGCCGCCTGGATGTCGGGGCGATAGAAGATGCGCGCATCGGGGTTGATCCGCCTCTTTCCACTCGGGGTCAGCTCGCTGCCGCGTAACTCTTCCAGGAACTCGGTTGCGCGCCGCAGGACGGCTTCTGGAACCTCATTCAACGCAACCGTGTTTGCACGATGGGGTGCGGCAGGCGCAAGCGTAACCGAGTAGTCATAGGCGCCGGCGCTTCCGTCCGACTTGACCAGTAGATAGAAGTCACCCTCGCGCAGTGCAGTGAACTCTAGTTGACCATTGCGCAGTGGCACTGCCGGCGCACTCGCATCACAGCCAGCATGCAGCGAAAGCTGCAACGCCGCGCCACCGGTCGCCTCCAGCCGGTAGCGAGCATGGGCGTGCGTAGTGAACTTGATCCACTCCGGCCCGGTCGATTGGTGCAAGGTGCTCCTTCCCAGCGTGTCGTACATGGCGAGTGTCCGCACGTTGTTGCAGCCGACTTCCGCATCCGAGCCGGTCGGCGTCTGGAGGGGCGCAGGGGGGATCGTCTTCACGGGCGCTGCGGAGAATGCAACCGCTGGTGCAACCATGTTCACGATCAAGGCGACTGTGAGCAACAACATAAGTAGCTTCGCCTTTGCACCGTGAACTGGCCGAAATTTTGATAGGTGCGACATAGTTGGGCCTCCTTCTGATCTTAAATCATCAACTGTACAGAACATCTGCGGCTTTTTCGTGACGCCAGTAAACAACTGATGACCATTCGCACGGCTTAGAGCGAGTCGGCCCTGCATCTTGATTGAATTTGCCGACTCTGAACCGCCAAGATATCGGGCTGACCCAAGCGTATCAGAGCTGCGCGCGCAGAACGCGCGGAAAAGGTGCGGCAAACAGGGTGGGGCGCCTCAAGTTTTTGCTACGCCACCGGCACTGGTCAACGAGACTTGGTTGAGCAGGGTTGCGCCTGATCAGCGCCAGGAATGTTCTCATCAAAATTCTGGGGATCCTCCAACCCGGCGATATTTATTGTGGTATACTGAGATCAGAGGATGTTGGCGTTGATTTTCCTAGCGATCCCCGCCGGAGGTGACTCCGATGGCCCGCCTGTCACTATTTCTCTTTGGCCCATTTCAACTGACTCTCGATCACAGCGTGGCCGCGCGTTTCGAGTCCAACAAAGTGCGCGCGCTGCTGGCATTCCTGACGGTCGAGTGTGATCGCCCTCACCCGCGCCATGCCCTGGCTGAACTTTTCTGGCCGGCACAGCCGGCGCCTGCTGTGCGCAGCAATTTTCGCCGCGCCCTGGCTAACCTGCGCACTGTCATCGACGACAGGATAGCGCATCCGCCATGCCTTCTCATCACGCATGAGACAGTCCAGTTCAATCCGCAGGGTGATGCGTTTGTCGACATCGCACGCTATCGGACGCTGGTCAAGACACCTATTACCGAGCTTACTTGGGCTGAAAATTTGGCGGAGGCAGCCGCGCTCTATCGCGGCCCTTTTCTGGAAGGGTTCGCGGTGAATGACTGCCCGGAATTTGAACAATGGATGACCATCACGCGTAGTGAACTGGCGCTGTCCGCCGCGACTGTACTCTGTTGGCTGGCTGAACATCATGCGATCCGGGCAAAGGGCGCGCTGGCATTGCCCTTTTTCCGCCGTTGCCTTGCCATCGACCCCTATCACGAAGCCGCGCTGCGTGGGTTGATGCGGCTGCTGGCTGACAACGCTCAACGTTCCGCGGCGTTGTTGCAGTATGCGACTTTCCGTCGCCGGCTGTTGGATGACCTCGGCGCAGAGCCAGAAGCGCAGACGATCGAAGTAGCCGAAGTCATCCGGCAAGGGCGCTCAATGATCGTCAGTAGACCTCAACCGCCGATGGACACAGCAGCGTCTGACGCCGGTTGGCCGACGTCCGGGCGAGAAACCGACTGCGTCGCCATCGCTCGGACAGAGCAGCTTGCCCTTCTCTACGGCTGCGCGAAGCAGACTGAGCAGCGCCACGGTTGTACGGCGTTTGTGGTGGGTGAGTCAGGCAGCGGCAAGACATCACTGCTTTGCACGTTCGTCAGCCAAATTCGACGGAGCGATCAACCCTGGTTGGCCGCCTTTGGCGCCTGTACGGCGCTGCTAGGGGTCGGCGACCCTTATCAACCGTTCATCGATAGCGTACGCATGCTTGCCGGTTGTGAGATCGGAACACGCCACGAAAACGAGCCGCCGTCCGATCATGCCACCGTCGCCAGCTTGCTCCGGGCAGAAGCGCCCGATTGGGCCAATCTGGCCCAGATCGAACGATACGGAGAAACCTGCATCGACCTGTGGGAGAGAGTGGCCCCGGCCTCTCTTTCCACAGCACAGCCACTCAATGTCGCTTTCTCCGGCGCGTCAGACGCTCAGCCTGCGTTTGCGTCACAGCCGTCACTCCATCACCAACTGGTTCGCTTTCTGGAGCGTCTGGCGTTGCTTCGACCGCTGCTGCTAGAACTGGACAACCTGCAATGGGCAGATGCTGGAACGCTGTCCCTGCTCTTCCACCTGGCGCAGCGCCTGGAGCACAGCCGCATCCTGATCGTCGGCGCTTACCGGCCCTCTGCACGGATCCGTGCAGAGTACAGCTATCCACTGAGCGAGATCGTCCAAGAGTTGCGCCAACAACCCGGCGCCGTTCTGATCGACCTTGACCAGGCGGACGGTCGCCAGTTCGTGGATGCGCTGCTCGGCTGTGAGCCGAACCGGCTGGATGAAGAATTCCGCACCGACCTGCTTCAGCACACGGAAGGTCATGCCCTGTTTACAGTGGAGATGCTGCGCGCACTAAGCGAATCCGGGCATTTCGGCCGCGATCAAAGCGGGTGCTGGCGGGTGGATGGCAAGATAGACTGGGATATCCTACCGCCACGCATCGAAGCGCTCATCCGCCGGTGCGTCGATTGCCTGTCGGCTGCCGACCGTGCGCTGTTGAACGCCGCCAGCGTAGAAGGCGACGAGTTCACTGCTGAGATGGCCGCCGCCGCCAGCGGCATCGATCCTACATTGGCGATTGAACGGCTCAGCGGCGACCTCACGACGCGCTATTGCATGGTGCACGCCATCGGTGTGCGGCGTCATGCCTGCGTAGCGGTCACGCGTTACCGTTTCCGTCATCACCTGTTTCGGGCGTACTTGTATGCTGCGTTGGACGAGGTGCAGCGAGAAAGGCTGCGGCAAGCAGTGGCTGCACAGACCAAACGCTTATTAATCATGTAGAGCGAACGAGGTGGCGGGTTTGTGGCGATGGGCGATGAGAAGGTCGAAATGCTAGGATCCAAACATCAACACGGCCGGTCTGTAGCAGACTTCGAACGCCACTTCACCTTTGATAGCTATGACGGCCCCAATCCTGCTGGCGGGCCGGATTGGTAGGCGCTGGAATTTCCGTCGCCTGGCTGCCTGACCGCGCTTGTGATGCAAGGCAAAGAAGGTCAGCCATTGCGTGCTAGGGCTGTGCAGCCAGTGCAGTTCTCCTTCCACCCGGAATCCACTTTCGCCACAGTGGACGGCAGCCGTCTGCTGCAATTGGCGCTGAATCTCGATCAATGTGGGCTCGCAGCCGGCGGCCATCCTCTGATTGGCTTCCCCCACAAAAGTCCAGGCCGGCGCGTGACCATAGAAGCCCTCCAGGATTTCACAAGTGCGGGTGATGGGAATGAAGTGGTAGTTGTTCAAATAGCTGGCTTGCGCTTTGAGCCGCGGCCCATACTGAATGGGTTGGTTGACCTGCGATATGTCGGCGGATTTTTGGCTCAATGTGCAGATACGGTGCGATCTCTATTCTGTGCAGCAGGCGGAAGCGGAGCAGTTGCAGGCGATTGAGGTCTATTCGCAGGCTCAAGAAAGTGTTGACGCAGCAGCGTAAGCCGCGTATGCCCGACAAAAGTGCGATGATTGGCAGCAGGGAAGTTGGAGAAGTATTGTGTTACAAAAGCATGATATGATACTCGCCGGCGGCAATAATCACCTACTTGCTCGATAATGAGTAGTTAGGCAAAACCTTGCGTTTTTTCTCTTTCAGCATATTATCTTTCAAAAGGTAAATATTTTCATGGCAACAGGACGAAGTACCTAACTCACTCGGCAAATCGGCGAGCATCTCATTGTGGCAAAACTTGGTAGGCTTGGATATATTGCAACCCCATTTGCTGGAAATGTTCCTGATTTTGATTTGCTCATTGCAGACGGTGAAGGACATTCAATTCCTGTTCAGGTAAAAGCGATTAATGGTGGGTCTTGGCAATTCTCAATAAGCAAGTTTTTAGATGTGGAAATTGTCGATGAAATTCAATATGTCAAAGGTAAACATAAGTTAGCGAATCTGAATCTTGTTTGTGTTTTTGTTCAGTTGGCAGATGATGAAAAAGATGACTTCTTTATCTTCCAATTAAAGGATTTACAAGAATATTTTTCAAAGTCTTATAAAGGTGGTCGTTGTTCAAAAAATCCGCAGTCATTACACTGTGCCATTCTTCCAAAAGACCTTGAGAAGTTCAGAGATAATTGGTCTTTAATTGAAAAGTCGTTGAAGTCAGAATAATTGCGTGTTGTGTTTGGGTCATTGCCAAAGATAAAGTAGTATGTCAAAATATCATCAGGTTGGCGGTGTCATCTTTTTTCAGCCAGCGAGTCTTGCATTCATCGGTTTTTGCCTAACAAAGCGTGCACCCGACGCTGGGGATTCTGGCGCGATTCCAAGCATTTTTCTACGCCTCAGCATTTTTCCAGTCGGACGGCGTTCCGCCGCCCGCCCCAGCGCGGGTAACGCAAACCGTTAGGCAGCTCACCAAACCTCTCCATCACACTGCCAAAATTCCTGCCGGATCCCATCTGCTCTTAATGGCCCGCCCAATCTCCTCCCCATCCGCCCGATGCCCCCACCGGTCGATCTCCCCCATCACCGCCGCCGGCCCCTCCTGCACGACCGCATAGCCGCGCAAGGCCAGCGCCGGCTCGCGCACCTGCGCCACCCATTGCCGGATCGTCTCCTCATCCTTAACCGGCCAGCGCGCATAGAGCAGCCCAGACGCCACATCGACCAACCACGCCCCTGCGCCGCGCAGCGCCTCCGGCAGCATCTGCCAGTAGCGCGCGAGATGCTGTGGCGGCACGCCGATGCGCAGCCGTACCATGTCGTCGCCCGCTGCGGCGAGATGGTCGCACCACAGCGCGGTGGCCGTAGGCGCGTCTTCCGTTGCGATGGCCGGCGCACCCGCCTTGCGCAGCGCGGCCGTGATCTCGCCCGCCTCGGCGCGCACATCTTCGGGCAGCCCTTCCAGTGTGATCGCCAGCCGGTGACGACCGACTGCGTCGCGCTGCACGACCACACCCGCGGCCATTAGCCAGCACGGCGCGGTTGCCTGCGCCCACTGAATGCCTTGCAGGAGATCATCCACCGCCACGTGCAGCGTCTGGCGCAGGCGTGGTCGCGGCGTCAGTTTGAGCGTGATCTCCGTCATCACGCCCAGCGCGCCCTGAGAGCCGACAAAGAGCTTGGCCAGGTCATAGCCCGCCACATTTTTGACCACCGGCCGCCCGGCGCGGATCACGCGGCCGTCGGCCAGCGCGGCGTTGACGGCCAGCACGTTGTCGCGCCAGCCGCCGTAGCGCATGCGCAGCGGCGCATTGCAGTTCGTCGCCAGCAGCCCGCCCACGGTGGCATCCGCCCACGGCGTAGCAAAGGGCGCCTGCAAGCTGTGCCCGGCCAGCGCCTCGGTCAACTCGGCCAGGGGCGTGCCCGCGCCCACGGTGACATAGAGATCGTCGGGCGCAAAGGCGTGGATGCCGCGCAGCGCGTGCGTGGAAAGGAGCAGATCAACGGCGTCGAGCGACTTGCCCGATCGCTCTACCGATGAGGCGATCCGCACGCGACGACCGGCTGCGGTGCAACCGGCCAGGATCGCGGCGGCTTCCTCGGCAGAGCGGGGCGCCGCAACATCCGCCGGAACCGCGAGCGGTGCGGCGTACACCGGATCGGGCAATTCGTCGGGCAACACCTTGCCGGGGTTGAGCAGCCCGCCGGGGTCGAACGCCAGCTTGATGTCGCGCATCGCCGACAACTCCGCAGCGGTGTACATGGCCGGCATGTGGCCGCGCTTCTCGATGCCGACGCCGTGCTCGCCGGTGATGCTGCCATCCTTGGCAATGCAGATCGCCACGATCTCATGCGTGGCGGCAAAGACGCGCGCCATCTGCGCCGCGTCTTTGGGGTCGCAGAGGATGCAGGGATGCAGGTTGCCGTCGCCGGCGTGAAAGACGTGGCCTGTCTCCAGATTATAACGCGCCAGCACTTGGCCGATCTCCTGCAATGTCTCCGCCAGCAAGGAGCGGGGCACGGTCACATCGACCAGATAGAAGGCCGGCGCCAGCCGCGAGAACGCGCCAGCCGCGCTCTTGCGCCCGTACCAGATGGCCTGCCGCTCCGCCTCACTCTGGGCGATGCGCAGATCGTAGCCGCCATGTGCAGTGAGAAGGTCGGCGATCTCTTCGACCTGGCTGTCGAGGCTGTCGGCGTAGCCATCGACCTCCACGATCAGCGCGGCCTGCGCGCTCACGGGCAGGCCGACCGGCACATACGCCTCGATCATGCGCATCACGGTCTGGTCCATCATCTCCAGTGTGGCGGGCATCAACCCGGCGGCAATGATGGCGGAGACCGCGGCGCCGGCGGCTTCGTCGGCGCGAAAGGAGACCATCATCGTCTTGACCGCCGGCGGGTTGCGGATCAGCCGGATCGACGCCGCGGTGACGAGCGCCAGCGTGCCTTCGCTGCCGACAAGCAGCGCCGTCAGGTCAAGTTCGGGATAGTCGAACGCCTGCCCGCCGGTGTGGATGATGTGACCATTGGCCAGCACCGCTTCAACGCCGGTGATGTAATTGGTGGTGACGCCGTACTTGAAGCAGTGCGGCCCACCGGCGTTTTCACCGATATTGCCGCCGAGCAGCGAGGAACGACCGCTCGACGGGTCGGGCGGGTAATACAAGCCAAGCTGCTTGGCCGCGGCGTCTAGCGTCAGGTTGACCACGCCGCTCTGCACGATGCCGTTGCGCCCGCTCGGGTTCAGCTCGACGATGCGCTTCAGGCGCGCAAATTCGATGATTACGCCGCCGCGTGCGGGCACCGCGCCGCCCGACAATCCCGTGCCCGCCCCGCGCGCCACCACCGGCAGCCCGTTGGCGTGCGCCCACTGCACCAGTTCGCTCACATCGGCGGCGGACTCTGGATAGAAGACCGCATCGGCTTTGCCGCGGTCGAAGCCGGCGTCCACCTCGAAGGTGATCAATTCAGCGGGATTGGTGATCAACTGGGAGGCTGAAAAAAGTTGGGCATTGAGGAGATTGGCCATAGCTACTCCGAGAAATGGGTTGCCAGAAAAAAACGCACCGTGAAGATTAATTGCTGGCAGCAGGGAGATCTTGAGATGACACATGATCGAAAGGATTATCGACCGCCCACCCTTCGGCATCGGCGGCAGCCAGCAGTGTGCGATCCCCACTCACAAAAGTCAACACTTGACCGACGCTGGTGTCTAATGGCCTGTCAAACGTCAGAGTTTGGATAGAGCGACAGCAAGAGAACGCAGATAGTCGCAGATGAAATCGGATAAGCGCAGATAAGAGCAAAGCATCTGCGTCTATCTGAGGTTATCGGCGCTTATCTGTGTCCCCTTCTAACCAGCCTAACCAAAGCTTCTTGGTTGACAGCACACTGGTGGCGACCTCCCATGATGATGTCGCTTGCCATCGGGCCGGAAGACATATAACCCTAACGCTAGTACACTGCGGCATAAATAGGCCGACAACTAGAAACCGAGTTTTTCCAAAAAACTCGGTTTCTCCGCAAAGCATCAGCTAGCGGATGATTTGCGCCCTTCTGTACTAGTACACACGGGCTAAAATACCTCATTGGTTGCCTGGTAGGGGCGCACCCCCGTGTGCGCCCGGAAGCCGGACAGGCACGGGGGCCTGTCCCTACCAAATCTACGGGCAGAATTACGCCCACCTGGACTAGTTGCCCTCTCCATGCTCAGCAAAGAAAGGCGGGCGTTCCCAGGCGATTGCGTGCAACTCCTGCTCACCATAGCGCAGCACTGCTTCCTCCAGGGTGGTGGGATACGCAAAGCCGTGGCGCGCGGCCAGCAGCGGCCCGTGCTTGCGGATCACGCCTGCCAGCGCCATGTGCGCCATGACCAGGCTCTCGGCGTTTAGCCCGTGCAGGTCGAGCGCGGCTTCAAGCTCGTCACGGCGCGCGTCGCCGAGATAAGCGTTGAGCACCTTGACGCCACGGTCGCGCGGACGACCATATCCTGTCATCAAGATCTCGGTGACCAAGCCCAACTCCACGTTCAAGCCGGTGAAGGAAACCAGTAACTCGTTCCGGCCGATGACGGTGGGCAGCAGCGCGATGCAGCGCCAGAACTCCTCGATCTGAGCAAGCAGGTCGGCGGCGATCTTGGCCGTGTCCGGCGCGGGTGTGGGAGACGCGTCCAGCCGCAGCAACCCGTCACGGTCGAGGAGCACCTTGACTTTGGCCGGGTCGAGCACAGGCGCCTCCTCGTGCAGCCAGATGTCGATGCGCAGCCCGGCGTCGGTCAGCGCGTTGATCATCCGGCCATCGAAGAGCAACTTGTAGAGCACCAGCGGACGCAGCACTTCCAGCCAGGCACGGGCATCGCTGTGGAATGCACCGGCCTCGCGCAGCAGCAGATGCAGGTCGATGTCAGAATAGCGGTCGGCGCTGCCGCGGCCAAAGCTGCCTTCGAGCCACGCCGCCAGCACGCGCGCATCATTTTCCAGCTTTGCCTGTAGGTCAGCGAGAAAGTCATGTTGCATTTGCATACGATTTCTCCAGCACTTCCACCACGTGCATCACGGTGGCGTTGAGATGGGCGCGCTTGACGCCGTAGACCATCTGCATGTAACAGCCGGTGTTGGCGGTGACGATGATGCCGGCGTGCATGGCGCGCACGTCGGCCAGCTTGGCGTCGAGCACCTGGTTCGCCATCGCCGGCTGCACCAGGTTATAGATGCCGGCGCTGCCGCAGCACATGTCGGGCTGTGTGAGTTCGACCAGCTCGATGCCCGGAATCGATTTGAGCAGAGAGCGAGGCTGCTGGCTGATCTTCTGGCCGTGGCGCAGGTGACACGAATCGACATAGGTGACGCGCGCCTGCACGTGGCCGGTGGGCGGCTTGTGTAGATGATCGGCCAGAAACTCGCTGATGTCCTGCACCTTGGCGACAAAGGCGCGGGCGCGTTCGGCATAGATGGGGTCATCGGCTAGCAGATGGTCGTAGCCTTTGAGCGAGGCGCCGCAGCCGCCGGCGTTGTTGACGATCGCCACAAAATCGCCGCCGCTAAAGGCGTCGATATTCTGGCGCGCGAGGGCGTGCGCCTGCGCCGTGTCGCCGCTGTGCAGCGCGGCCGCGTTGCAGCAGGTCTGCCCCGGCGCGAAGTGGACTTCATAGCCGTTGCGTTGCAGCACGCGCACCGTCGCACGGTTGACGCCAGCCAGAAACGCATCCTGCACACAGCCGGTGAAGAAAGCGACCTGCCCGCGCTTGGGACCGAGCGCCGGCGCCGGCCGCGACTCGTCGAGATAGCGCAGATCGACCGGCGGCGCCATGCCTTCCATCGTCGTCAGTGCAGGCGGCAGCTTGGGCAGCACGCGTCGCGCCAGCGCGGTCAAGCCAAGCTGCTGATAGAGCTTCACCGCGCGCGCCAGCAGTCGCAGCCGGCCGCGATGCGGCATCAACTCGCGCAGCCCAAAGCGTTGGACGGCTAAAGAGATGCGAGATGCGAGGGGCGGATTCAAAAATTGTGAATAGTGGATGGTGAAGGGTGAATTATGAAGTGTGAAGGGCGCCAATCTCCCCTCTCCTTGTCTCCTTGTCTCCTTGTCTCCCCCTCTCCCTCCCTCTGCGCCTCTGCGTCGAAAACTTGGCTGTTCCTGCGCCAGCGCGGCTTTGGCAGTCTCCAGCAGCAGCCCGTACTGCACGCCGGAGGGGCAGGCCGTTTCGCAGGCGCGGCAGCCCAAACAGAGGTCAATATGCTCCTGAAATGCGCCGGCCAGCCCGATGCGCCCATCGGCGGCCGCGCGCATCAGTGAGATGCGCCCGCGCGGGCTGTCCATCTCCAACTGGTTGACGGTATAGGTCGGACAGGCGGACAGACAGAGGCCGCAGTGGATGCACTGATCCAGTTTGCGGCGGAAATCAGGTTGATTGAGCAGATCGATGTGGGACATACATGGGATCCATTTCCAAATCTGCCACCGCGTAGAGGCTTTTACGTTGCGTCGTCAGCGATGCTTCCTGCTGTCCGCCGCATCTGCTTAATTTGTAACCGCAGATCTTGCTCGCGCTCGCTCGCGGCGCGCCGTCCCTCATCCAGGGCGAAATCCAGACGAGATCGATAGTGAGCATCGTAGGTGGTTTCCGGCGCCGGACCCAGAAAGTAGTTGAGCGCCGCCGCCATGCCGGCGCCAATCGCAGCGCCGATCAACAAATAGGTTCCTCGTGACATTGGATCATCCTTTCTCACGTGTTGCGATGCGTTACGCTTGGATCGCGGACGTCCCCCGTCCACATCCATTGGAGAAAATTATACCCGGCGCCTGACGATGCCGGAAAAGCAAACAGGTGGCACGGCGCCACCTGTTTGCTCAGTCAGTTGATAATTGCTCGCAGCGGAGAAGCTGCAGATATTGGCTAATTGACAGGGGCCGTCGAGCTATCGACCACCTGGATTTCCTGGGTGCGGCCGGCTGACCCGGCGAAGCTTTGCGTTTTCGGCATTAGCAGCGCCATACCCGCATAGACCAGCGCGCCAAATCCCATCGTGCCGAGGGTGAAGGCCACCCAGATCAGGCGGATCAGGTTGGCGTCGATGCCAAATTTCTCGCCCATACCACCGCACACGCCTGCCACCATGCGATTGGTGCGGCTGCGCTGCAATGGCATACCCGACTGCATGCGGCTGAAACTGGCCTTCCACTCGTCGCTGGTCGGCGTCGCGCCGGTGACGCTCTCTTTGACCTTGCGGGCCGCGTCGGCCACTTCCTGGTCAAGATTGCGCTGGCTATTCGCCCGCAGCAACAGATAGCCTGCCCCGATCAGCACCGCCGGCCAGAACAGCACGGCGACGATCGTCCAGAACGCGCCCCACAAACCGGGCAGAATCCCTAAGTTGGCCAGCAGCCAGAGCGCTCCCAGTCCCATCAGGATGCCTGCCGCCCAGGTGACGCCCTTCTGGCTCAATTCTAAAGCAGGCGGGCGCAATTGACCCACCTGGTTGTTGCCCGTGGGCAGGAAGATCGCCAGCAAGATATAAGCCAGGAAGCCACCGCCCCAGGTGGCAAAAGTCGCCACCACCCACAGCACGCGCACCAGCACCGGGTCCCAGCCAAAATATTCGGCAATCCCACCACAGACGCCGCCAATTACTTTGTCGGTCGGGTGGCGATACAGCATTCGCTTGGTGTTCATCGTCTTTCGTTCCGCTCCATTGGTTGGCGAGGGTTCATTCGCTTCCATCCATTCCGGCAGCACGCCTGGTGCGCGCTCGGTATTTTGCTCCGTATTTTTATCCATCATGTCGCTATTCATCGTTTCACCTTCTTCTCTCTTCTCTTGCTTGCGCACCGTCACCGTGTGGCGTTTTTGACTGTGTCTAATGCGCTGTTGTCGATCAATACGCAGTATCGCGCAGAAGGTTGCAAGGTTCCCGTCAAATTTGTGACAAATTGCTGACCTATAGGTACAATCGACAGCCATGGCCACCGAAACCGCGCAAGCTTCAGCTATGAACCGCCCGTTGAGCGCCGCTACGCATCACCGACCCTGGCCGCGACCTGCGTCGCCCTGGGTGATGGCGCAGGAGTGGTGCAACCTGCTCTTTGCGCACTGGCCGTTGCCGGCCGCAGCACTCCAGGCATTGTTGCCGCCTGCGCTCACGCTGGACACGTTTGAGGGACAGGCATGGCTGGGCATTGTGCCTTTTCAGATGCGCGGCGTGCGCCCGCGGCTGACGCCCTCTGTTCCGTGGCTCTCAGCCTTTCCCGAGCTCAATGTACGCACCTATGTCCGTCTGCGCGACCGCGGGCTCGAGAAGAGCGGCGTCTATTTCTTCAGCCTGGACGCCGCCAATCCTGTCGCGGTGCGCATTGCCCGCCGCACCTTTCACTTGCCCTACTTCGATGCCGCGATGCGCGCCCACTACGATGGCCGCACGGTGCATTACGCCAGCCGACGCACCCATCGAGGCGCGCCGGCGGCTGATCTGGTGGCCGGTTACCGACCGACCGGCCCCCGCTATCGCACACAGTCCGGCGATCTCGACCATTGGCTGACTGAGCGTTACTGTCTCTACACGGTCGATCAGAAGGGGCATCCTTTGATCGGCGAGATCCATCACGCGCCGTGGCCGCTGCAACCGGCAACCGCCGAATTTCTCGTCAACACGATGGCCGGCGCCGCCGCGATCCGCCTGCCCGACGCGGCGCCGCTGCTCCACTTTGCGCGCCGGCTGGAGGTGATCGTCTGGCCGCTGCGTCTGGTCGAGCCGTGACGGATTCTTTATGCACAGCCCAGACGCCGATCCAGAGAGGAACATGAGCGGAGACCCTGACAGCCGCGTTGCGCCCCTTACCCCTCGCCCCTCCTCCATCCGGCTTGGCTTCCCCGTCAAGGTGATCGGCGAGCCGCTGCGTTCGCACGACAGCCGCCGCTGGCAAAATGAACCGCACCTCAGCGTCAGCCTCGCCTATCTGCGCGATATTTTCGAGTACCTGCACCGCAAACAGATTCGCGTTTACCGCCTTGCCGGGCAGCTTGCGCCCTATCTGACCCATCCGGGCTTGCCGGCGTTTCATCGCCAGATCGAGGAATGCGCCACCGACCTTGCGATCACCGGTGATCTGATCCGCGCCTACGGGCTGCGCGTGACGATGCATCCTGCACATTACGTGCAACTGAACGCACCGGATGATTGGCTTGTCCAGCGTGCGCGCGTGGAATTGGCCGCGTCCGCCACGCTGATGGATGCGATGGGGCTTGATGCTGATGCTGTGATCGTGGTGCATGTCGGGGGCGTTTACGGCGATCCGCTGGCAGGGCGTGAACGCTTTGCTGTGCACTTCCTGGCCTTGCCCGAAGCCGTGCGCCGCCGCTTAGTGCTCGAACATGACGACCGGCGTTACTCGTTCGAGGATGTGTTGTGGATTCACCGTCGCACCGGAATTCCGCTGGTGCTCGATACGCTGCATCTGCGCTGCCTGAACCCCGCTGGCCGCCCGCTGGAGGACGCGCTGCCCGCGGCGTTGGCGACGTGGCCGGGGGATCGCCGCCCCAAGCTCCACTTCAGCAGCCCGCGCACCACGCTGCGCACGATCCGCACCCCGCTGGGTGAACGGCTGCAGGCGCCGCTGCCCAATCAGCACAGCGACTTTCTCGACCCCTTTACGTTCATCGACCTCGTCCACATCGCACAGCGTCTGCGCGTCCGCCCCTTCGATGTGATGCTGGAAGCGAAGGCGAAGGATCTGGCGTTGCTGCGTCTGCGTGAGCAGATTGCCCAATTTGCACCAGGATTGGCGGGGGTGGTGGGGTAAGCGATGGTTTTCCATCACCTAATCTCCAATCTCTAATCTCAGTACGAGATTAGAGATTGGAGATTAGAGATTGCACTTACCCCACACCCTGCGCTTCATGCACAACGCCGAGCGCATAATCCAGAATCTCCAGTGCATCGTCGATCTGCGTCTCGCTCACGGTCAGCGCAGGCGAGATGCGAATAACGTTGCCGTAGAGACCGCCTTTGCCAATGAGCAGCCCCCGCTCGCGCGTCTCCTCGAAGAGTTGCGCCACAGCTTTGGGCGCCGGCTCTTTCCTCTGGCGATCAGTGACCATCTCGATGCCTTGCATCAGCCCCTTGCCGCGCACGTCACCGATCAGCGGATACTTCTCGCCCAGCCGGTCAAGCCCGCCACGCAGCCGCGCGCCCAGCACGGCAAAGCGATCCGGCCCGCCCGCTTCCTCCATTGCCTCAAGCGTGCCGAGCGCCGCCGCGGTCGAAACCGGATTGCCGCCAAAGGTGCTGATGGTCAAGCCCTGGCCCACCATGGCTTGGGCGACTGCGGGCGTGGTGACGGTGTTGCCCATCGGCAGCCCGTTGGCGATGCCTTTGGCCATCGTCATGATCTCCGGCTCGACGCCCCAGTGCGAGATGCCGAACCAGTGCGCGCCCGTGCGGCCAAAGCCGGTCTGCACTTCGTCGCAGATAAAGACGCCGCCGTAGTGGCGTGCAATCTCGACTGCGATCTGGAAATACTCGTCGGGCGGGGTAATGAAGCCGCCGACGCCCTGGATCGGCTCCGCCATGAACGCGGCGATCCGGCCTGAAGTCGTCGTGCGGATCACATCCTCGATGTCCTGGGCACAGGCGACGTCGCACGCAGGGTAAGTCAGCTTGAGCGGGCAACGGTAGCAGTAGGGATTGAGCGCGTGCTTAACGTCCGGGCTGAAGCTCTTGCCTACTTTCCAGGTCGAGTGTGCGGTGATGCTCATCGTCAGCGAGGTGCGGCCGCTGTAGGCATGGCGCAGCGCCACGATCTCGCGGGCGTCGGTGTAGGTCTGCGCGGCGACGATGGCGGTCTCGTTCGCCTCGCTGCCGGAATTGGTGAAGTAGGACATCTGCAGCCGCCCCGGTGTGATCGTGGCCAGCTTTTCAGCAAGATTCACATGATTTTCGTTGGGGTAGAGCGTGGACGAATGGATCAGCTTAGCTGCCTGCTCGCGCGCGCTCGACCACGTGCGGGTTATTGTGCCCCACGCTGGTCGTAAGAATGCCGCCAAAGAAGTCGAGATACTGCTTGCCATCGGTATCCCACACATAGAGGCCGTCACCGTGTGCGAGGGGCAGCGGCTCGGTGTAATACAGAATATGGTTCGGCCATAAATACGCGCGCTGTTTTTCTAAAATCGTCTGCGTGTCCATAAATCTCTCCATGAAATGTGAAGACAAGAAGACAAGGAGACTTCACGATTCATAATTGAGAAGTCTCCTTGTCTCCCCTTCTCCCCTTCTCCTCACGCCATTCACCACCGCCACGATCTCCGCCATGATCGCCAACGCGATCTCTTCCGGTCGCTGCGCGCCGATAGGAAGACCGATCGGTGCGTGGATGCGGGCGAGCTTGGCCTCGTCCACGCCCAGCGCCTGGAGCACAGCCACACGTTTGGCGTGCGTCTTGCGCGATCCCAACGCGCCGATGTAACGCGCTGGACTATGCAGGGCCGCGACCAGTGCGGGATTGTCGATCTTTTCGTCATGCGTCAGCACGACCACGCACGCGCTTTCGTCGAGTTGGGCCGCGGCGAGTACGTCGGCCGGCCAGCCGGTGATCAGTTCGTCGGCGTGCGCAAAGCGCGCCGGCGTGGCAAAAGCGGTGCGTGGGTCAAGCACGATCGTGCGAAAACCCAGCGGTCGGGCATAAGTTGCCAGCGCCACCGCAATGTGAACGGCGCCCACCATCCACAGACGCGGCTGCGGCGGCTGCACATCGATGAAAATATCGATCGGCCCCGCCGCAGTTTCCACGGTCAACCGTTCGGATTGCAGGCTGGCCAAGCAAATGGGCGCGCGTGCTCGCACGGCTTCATCCAGCCCAGCGTCACCCAGCGCGCCGGCAGTTGCGCCGTCGGCAAAGAGCAGAAGCTTGGCGCCAACCGCAGGCCCGGTCAGCACGGTCGCCATTGCGGCCAGCCTGCCTGTCCGAACCGCTTCTTCAAATTGTGCAAAGAGTGACACAGTGGCTATCCCGTTATTTTTATCTGCAAAGAGAACAATCCACTAGATCGGCTCTACAAACACTTCGATGACGCCGCCGCACGCCAGACCCACGCTCTGCGCCAGCTCGTCGGCGATCCCGTAGGTGAGCAGCTTCGGGCGCCCCGTCGCCAGCATCGCCAGCGCCTCCTGCACCACCGCGCCTTCGACGCAGCCGCCGCTCACCGAGCCGGCCATCTCACCCGCAGAGGAGACTGCCATTTTCGAGCCAAGCGGCAACGGCGCAGAGCCATACAGACGGACAACAGTCGCCAACGCCACGCGCTTGTGTTCGCTGCGCCAGCGGTCAATGATGGGAAGCAGTTCGCGCATTCACCTTTCCTCTCTCTATCTCCTCTATCGCGCCACTCGACCCCACGCCTGCACTGCACGCAGCGCATTGAGCGTCACCACGCCCTTCCATTCACGCTCCGCCTGGCGCCAGGTCCCGGCGTCGAGCGCCTCCCACGACCATGATGGCTGCCAGGCGCCGTCGGCCCCTTGACTTTCCAGCAGATAATCCAAATTGGCCTGGATCGCTTCAGGAAAAACTGTAGCATAGGGCGCTTCCGGCGCGGGCGCCACTTCCAGCGGCCGCAACCCATACTCGCCCCAACGTGCGGGATCCGTGACCACAGAGGCGGCTACATCGTGCAGCAAGCGCGGCTGAAGATGTGCGACCAGCGCCTCCGGCAGGTGCGGCGTCTCCGCCAGGCGCAGTACGCAGAGCAGGTCGTTGCCGGCGAGCGGTTCGCTGTGCTGCGCGATCTGGTGCACGAGGGATTCGGTGACAGCGCGCAACCAGGGAATGCGTTCCGGGCCGGCAAATCGCCACAGGGCGCCGAACAGTTCGGCGCGCGGATTGAGCCAGAAGCGACTGAAGCGTTCCTCCAAGCCATCGGCCATCCACCAGAATGCACGCGGCGCGCTTTCCGCCTCCGGTGGGATGATATACCAGCGCTGCGTCGCCGAGTCATAGGAGGCAAGCAGATAGGCAAGTGCGCCTTGCACCAGCGGATGGCTGGCGGGCGCGCTCACTTCCTGCATAATCTGGAGCGCGACGCTGGTCGCCAGCGCCGAAGAGGCAGGCGTGCGCACGTCCGGCTCCAGGGCGCGCCCAAAGCCGCCGTCATCATTCTTGAACGCGGACAATGCCGCCAGCACCTCCCCGGCGGAGCCGTGCTCTAAATGGAAGCGATAGCGCGCGGCCTCGAGCGGTCGCGCCTCGTGCAGCAGATAGTCATGCGCGGCTTGCCATTGGTGCGGGCTGAGTTTTTTCATGAGCGTCGGTCCTAAATAGGCAAAGCGCGGCATGAAGGCGCCGTCACGTGCGACCTTTTCCAGGAACATCGTCTGCGGCCTGACCATGAGACGATAGCTGCCGTACAAAGGGCGGTAGACGACCAGCGCCTCGTCACTTTCGCTGTGCCGCGCCACCCCCAGAACTTCATATTCGCGACCTTTGAAATGTCGGTAGCGGCCAGGCGTCGTCTTCATCCAGTTCCTTCGGAAATCCCTGTAGACTTCATTGTGAAAAGGGCGATTAGCCGCAAAGAACGCAAAGAACCCAGAGAAAGTAAAGTCAGTAGTTCACGATTTGGTCTCACACGAAGGCGCAAAGTCACAAAGTTGAAGAGGGCGCTCTTTGTGTTCTTGGTGACTTTATGGCTCTGCGTGAGACTTAGGCTGTATTGTACTCAAATATCCCTCAAAACGCTCACAAGCTGTTCGAGGCTTGCCAGATTGTGCACGGGCAGGAAGTCGTCGAGGTGCGGCAGCGCCGCCTGCATCCCGCGCACGGACGGTTGATAGTCCGGCGCACCCAACAGCGGGGTGAGCCAAATCAGCCGGTGAGTGTGACGTTGCAGCCGCGCCATTTCGCGCGCCAATGGCGCAGCGTCGCCCGTTCCCAGCCGTCGCTCACCAGCAGCACGACCGCACTCTGGCGCAACACGCGCGGCGCCCAGCGCTGGTTGAAGCAGTGCAGCGCCGCGCCGATGCGCGTGCCGCCGCCCCAGTCGGTGACGCTTGCGACGGCCTTGTCGAGCGCCGCGTCGACTGTGCGGTCGCGCAACTGCCGGGTGATGCGCGACAGGCGCGTGCTGAAGACAAACACCTCGACGCGCCGCGGCTGCCGGCTCATCGCATAGAGAAACTGGAGCAACACACGGCTGTAGCGTTGCATCGATCCGCTTACGTCACACAGCACGACGAGCGGCCGCGGCTTGTCCTTGGGCTGCCGGCGTGCGAGGGTCAGCGCCTCACCGCCGCGCCGCAGACTATTGTGCAGCGTGCGGCGCAGATCGACCAGGCGACCGGCGTCATGGCTGATAAAGCGGCGACTGCGGCGCAGGGACATTTGCCAGCGCATGCGAGCCATCAAACGACCCATGGCGGCGCGTTCATCGTTGTCGAGTGCGGCGAAATCTTTGTGACGCAGCACTTCGGTCGCGCTGTAAGTGGCTGTGCGGTCGACGCGGGTTTCGTCTGACGCCGGAGCATTGAGGAAGCGCTGGTCTCCCAAGCCGACCGGTTCTTGCAGAGAACGCAGCCGCGTCGATGGACGCAGGGGCAAGGCGACGCCTCGCTCACGCGCCCGCCAGAAGCGATCAAAGAGTTCGTCGAACAGGGCGCGCTGCTCCCGCCTGCTCACGAGAATTGCCTGCGCGCACCAACGAAACTCTTCCCGAACGCCGATGTCAACGAAGGCCAATGCCTGCGCCAGTTCGACGGCGTGCGCGGGCGTTACGGGCAGGCCGGCACTGCGCAGCAGCCGGCAAAAGACCACGCACTGGCGCAGCAACGCGCCGTCAGACTCGCTCATACCAACGCCTGTCTATGTCGTGCAAACCATGCCTACGGCGCAGCCGCGGGCGTCACACCTGCACGGAAAAACCAATCCGTCTCGCGCACGTAATCTTCCTCCGTGGCGTCATCGGGCAGGAGCACCGCGCCGTCGGTGATGTAGGCCGCAGCGTCAGCCCAGCGCGCAAAGCAGCGCCGCTCGCCCGCCGTCCCTTCAACAGACGCTGCAACGCCGGGCGCCTGCGTGCCGGGCGGATGACCAAAGATATGGCGCGCGCCGCTCTTATCCTCCACGACATCAAAGCACCAGACGGCCTGCTGCGCGGCCAGATCGATATCCAGCACGGCCTGGCGCACGGACGGCGCAAAGTCCTGTGCTGCACCGTTCACTTCGACGACGATGGGAAAGTAGTGTTCCGTCTCCCCCTCCTGCACACCCACTGTCGTGGCGTGGTAGCGGCCGTCTTGCGTGTGCACTGTCTGCTCCAGGCCACTGCCGGCGATGACAACTCGCACTGTGGTCCCGTCAGGCGCGGGATCGCCCTCCTCTGTGATCCGCCCGGAAATCTCGCCAAGCACCACCTGTTTCTCCGCTGCCTCCTCAACCGCCAACGGTGCTACGGTCAGCTCGACCGTTACCGCCAGGTCTGGCTGTTGCGGCTGGATGTAGCGCCGCCAGTCACCGACGGTCAGTTGGAAACCGAGATAGTGCAGCTCGTCGCCGCACGCCATGGCCAGCATCGGCGCCGTAAAGCTGCCGTCACGAATCCTGACGGCGTGAATGGGTGAGCTATCGTAGATGAAGGTGGCAAAGGCGCCGTCGCCGCCTCTCTCCCGGCGACTTCCACCGCGCCTGTCACCGCGCCCACTTCCTGCAGCGTGCAATCGACAGCTGCGGATGCGCTTCCTTCCTCCGCAGCCGGCGCACGCTGGATCGGCGCGCAGCCAACGATCCAGGCCGCTGTGAAACAACACAGGATGCTCAACATGAATTGCTTCATCTCCCACCTCCGCATCGTCATCTGCACCAAACCCAAGTGTATCCACAGATGATGCAGATGGCACAGATTTTGAAGAGAGCTACAGGCGATGACTGATTGCAAGCCAGCACGTGCAGCTTTTTCATCTGTGAAATCTGTGCCAGTTACTATACAGTTTGAGATGTATCATACCTGTTTTGACAAGATTTGCCAGCCTCGGCCAAAAGGAAGTAAACGTCCCCGGCACTGTGCACGAACATTTTGGTCGTCCCGTCTGCTGCTGCACAGTGCCGGGGACGTTGTTTGCCCCAAACGTGAAGTAGACTCGTCTCGCGAATTGGGTATTGATATAGGCAGAGAGGTTGCGCGATAATGGAATCGCCTAAGCGAACCTCTACGGTTTTGGGCAATTCTATACTCGGCCTCCGATGCACCTGCATCCACAGCCTACCTTTGCGCTGGCCTGCATCGCCAGCGCTTTGGGGAGATCGTGAAGAATGCCCGAGCTCGGACTGCCTCTTCAAATACTCTTTCCCGTCTCTGCGTTCATTTCGATGGCTGCTGGGTTGCGCCTGATGGCGAGCCCCCGAACGGCGAAAGCTGGCTGGAGCGGAATCCTGCTGGGAGTGCTTGCCGTGAATCTGGCGAGCTATGCCTGGCTGTTGGTGGCGGCGACCCTCCCCTCAGCCATGCTTTGGCTCCGCATCAGCACCCTCGCAAGTTTAGCGCTGGCCGCCTATTGGCTGCTTTCGTGCTGGTCTACACCGGATGCTTGCCCTGGCTGCGGCTGCGCTGGGTGATCCTCATCTGCGTCATGGCTGGGCTGACAGTAGGCCTGGTGCTGTTCCAGGACGGCCCAGACCCGTCTTTTTACGGACAGCATACGTCAACCAGCAGCGCGCTGATGAGCTTGGCGCGAGATTTTGGCATGGCCGGCAAGCTTTTTGTCATTTTTGTATTTGGCGCCGGGTTGCTTTCTGCGACTTTATTGCTGCGCTTGTTGTTTAACACGTATGCCTATTATCGCAAACCGGTCCTCGGCGCAACTGTCATGACCGTGATGAACGTCGCCGCAGGAATTGCCGATGTTGCGGGTTTCACTCCTTTTTCACCGGTGACGAATCTACAGATGAGTCTGGCGATCGGTGGCCTGGCCGCCAGTGGGTTAGTGTTGAGGTCGCGCGCCGGGCTTGTCTGGCCCGCGGTGCGCGCATCCACCTTCGCCTCTGCCCAGGCCGCCCTGTTTGCGCTTGACGAGCAGGATCGTGTGCTTGACTTGAATCCGGCCAGACGACTCGTCGGCCTACCCGAAAGCGGCCTGGCGGGAAGTGATGTGGTGGGCGGGTCGCTAGTCGACTACTGGCCGCAAGGTGCAGATATTCTGAACGGTGAGCAGACCGGCGATGCGGTGGAAACAGAACGCAGATGGCAAGTCGACGGGATTGAACAATCCTTCACCGTCAAAATCACGCCACTTTGCAATGTTGTCCAGAAACGCATCGGTCGCGTGGTGGCCGTCTGTCCTATATCTGGCCGGGAAGATGTGGAACAGGCCTTGCGGAGACATCTCCACGAATTGGAGCGCACCAATCATCTGGTGACGATCCTTTCCGCGGTGGCGGCGCGTTTGGCGGATACGTCAGATCCGCAACAGGTGCTGGAGACGCTTGGCGCTGAAATGGGGCGGATTGGTTTGAACTGTGCGGTGGTCACGATTGATGCCTCCGGTCAAGAGGCAAAGATCATATATTTGCCCTATGCCCCTCGCACACTCGCAATGCTCAAGCGGCTCACCGGGGTTGGCGTCAACAACTACATCATCCCGAGGCGGTATTGGCCTGGTGATAGAATTTTACACGAGAAAGTTCCCATCTGGTATCACAACCCGAAACAGATTTTGCGCAAGATGTTTCCCCAGATACCAGACATCGTCATCGACCGCATCTTTCCAATTCTGCGCATCAATCCTGCCGGACAGATCTGCATTCTGCCGTTGATCAGGAGTCAGCGCGTGATTGGCGCCATGCCTGTGTGGGGCGCTGACCTACAGCCGGCGGATGGACAAATTCTGGCGGCCTTTGCCAGCCAGGTGTCCAGCATCCTGAAGAATGCGCTGGCCTATGAACATGAAATTCACCGTGCGAACGAGCTGGCTCATGCCAACGCGTTAATCGTAGCGCTCTCCAAAGTGGCAGCCCGGTTGGATACAAGTTCAAATTTCGATGAGATTGTCGACACGTTCGGTCAGGAGCTCAAGAAAATGGGTCTGGACTGTATGGTCGGCGCCCTCACGGACAACAAACAGGCGCTGTCAATCCGTTATGTGTCGGTCAAGCAAGAAGTCATCCGTTGGGCCGAGAAAATGACCGGCCATGCCCTGAGCGATCTGGTAATTCCACGTCATCTTTGGCCCACCGAGGTCGTGATTGCAGAAAGAACCGCCTATTGGGACCCCAACTTGATGAGGGGGACGCTCAATATGTCCCGATTCTTCCCAAACATCTGCACGGGGCAGCTTTGAAAATGGCGGGCATCCATCTGGACGATCCGCTGTGCTATCTTCCCTTGGCAACCGAGGACGAGGTCATTGGGGTAATGGCTGTATGGGGGACAAATCTCAAACCAAGCGACACGCCCGCATTGACCGTGTTTGCCAGTCAACTGGCGACGGCGATTGTGAATGCGCAGTTATACCAACGGGAAGCCAGACGGGGCAGAGAACTGGGGTTGTTGTTGGATGCTTCCCAAGCCACCGCTGCGACCTCTAACCTCGATCAAGCGTTGCTGACATTGGCAACTCAACTGGCGGCGTTTAGCGGGTTCGAGTCCTGTTATATCTCGGAGTGGGACAAAGCAGCGAACAGCATCTGGGCGCGCGTGGACCATTCCCGGGTAAGGTGGAAGCAAGAAAAGCGAGCTTTCTATCGGTTGCGCGACTACCCACGCACCGAGGAAGTCCTACGCACGGGCATCCCGCTTATTCTGCAAGGTGATTTTGAGGCGGAAGAGAAGCGCTGGATGGCGGAGCTGGGCAGGACGGGCGTCATTATTCTGCCGCTGCAGGTGCAGGGTAAGAGCATTGCCCTGGTGGAAGTAGCGACCACCAAGCGGGAGCATCTGTTTGATTCACATGATCTACAGCAATGTATCGCTATTTTGGCGGGCGCCGCCGCCTGGATCAGCGACCCAATCGCCTCCCATAACCCCGCGGATTTGTTCCGATTGGAAGATGAATTAAAACAAGCAACGGGCGCTGAGGTCTGTTCTATTTCGGAATGGGACGAAAAGGCAGGGGTCGTGTTGACCCTCGCCGTAGCGGCGGACATCATCTGGAAGCGCGGCCAGGGTCTTTCCTATACACCGGACCAGGATACCATCTGGAGCCTGGTGCTCAACCAGGCGGAAAATACTGCGTTTGTGCGCTCCACCCAGACAAAGAAGGTAACAGTTGGCGCCGATGCCACGACGGCGATGTTTGCAGAATCTGTGATTGCTTTTCCATTGAAAGTAGGCGCCGAGCGCATCGGTCTCGTCGAACTCCATGACTACAACCATAAGATGCAATTGACGCCGGATCAGATCGCATTCTTGCGCACCGTTGCTGACAAAGCCAGTTATTCGATTCAAAATGCACGATTACTTCAGGAAACCGAGGAAAGACTCGGCGAAAAAACCGCGCTGCTCCGCGAAAAAGAAACGATGCTGAAGGAAGTTCACCATCGCGTCAAAACAACCTCCAGGTAATCGCCAGTATGCTAAATCTGCAGGCATTGCAAGCTGGCGACGCACACACCGTGGAGGCGCTGCGCGAGAGCCAAAATCGCGTGCGCACGATGTCCCTGATCCATGAAAAGCTCTATCAGTCCATGGATCTGTCTCAGATCGATTTCGCAGCTTATTTACGCAGCTTGGCTACTTCGCTGGCGCAATCCTATCGGGAGATGTCAAAGCAAGTGATGATCCAGGTTGACGTTCAGGAACTCAGTCTGGATATCGAGACGGCCATTCCTTGCGGGTTGATTGTCAATGAATTAGTTTCCAACGCGTTTAAGCACGCCTTCCCCAACCAGCGTCCAGGTCAAATCCGCATCGCTGCTGCTGTGCATAATTGCACTCGAGTGCAGCTACAGATCAGCGACGATGGCGTCGGGTTGCCGGCCAACTTCGATTTTTACAATTCGCCGTCACTCGGTTTGCAGTTGGTCAATGGCCTGGTGAATCAGATCGACGGTTTGATCCACATAGAGACTAAAGGGATCGCCCATTTCACGATCGAGTTTGCCGCGCCGAGCACAAACCACGAGCACAAACTGTCTGGTGATGGGAGGGCAACACCATGCTGAGCACCGCGAGACTCATGGCCAGACTCATGCGACCAAGCCTGCGTATGCGTTTGATGATCCCACTCGTCTCGATCCTGGTGATGGTGATGCTTCTGATCGGCGCCAGCGTGCTGATACTTGTGACGCGACTCGAGACCGAAGCATGGCACAAACGCCAGGGCGAGGTCGCGCGCATGGCCGCTTATGCCGTGTCAGAACCGATCAGACACGCAATTGAAACAATGGTGTATCTGGCTCTCATCGACGTCGAACAGTTGCGCACAAATCCCATGCTCATCCAGCAAGTGATTGCGCCAGATAGGGAATTGTTGGAAGTGGTTCGCCTCGACGCACAGGGGCGCATACTGGCGAATGGGGGCAGCGACGAGAGCTTGCTCGCCAGCCAATTTGCGATCACTTTGTCACAGTGGTTCCAGCAGGCATCGGCAGGAAAATATTATTTTGGAGATGTTCAGATTTCCGCAGACAGGAAGTCCTATCTGATCCTGGCGCGGCCCATCTCGGACGGAGGGGTGATAGCCGCGCGCCTGAGAATAGATGTGCTGTGGAAAGTGGTGGATGACACCCGTTTTAGCGACCGTGGACAGGTCTACGTCGTCGATCGAGACGGCCGGCTCATTGTGCATACAGATCGTGCAGTCATGGCCGCCAATCAAACTATCGCCGGCCTGCCGCAAGCTGCCGGCTTACTCCAACACCCTGACGAACTGCGCTTTGCCGAATACGTTGGCTTCGAAGGGGTGCAGGTGGTCGGCGTGAGCACGCAGATCGAGGCGACAGACTGGATTCTGATCGCTGAACTCCCTTCTGAAGAGGCCTATTCGACCAGTTGGCTCACGGCGAGAATGCTGGTTGGCTTTAGCATACTCTATCTGCTGTTAACGATTTTGGTGGTGCAACGCTTCGTTGCGCATTCGGTGCTCAAACCGCTTGAACAAATCAAAGACGGATTGGATCGGGTCATCGGGGGGACCTCGACTATCGGCTCGGCCTTTCCCGCCGCGACGAGATGGGAATCGTCGCGGCGGGATTTGACCAGATGGTTGAGAGCCTGCATGAACGTGGACAACAACTGGCAGAGAAAACTGCCGAACAGACGCAAACCGCCGCATCACTGCGCCAGAGTGAGGCGCGCTATCGCGCCATTGTTGAGGATCAAACGGAGTTGATTTGTCGCTTCCAGCGCGATGGCACGCTGCTCTTTGTCAACGAAGCCTACTGCCGCTATTTCGACAAGCAGTGCGAAGATCTGATCGGACACACCTTCATCCCTTTGATCCCCGACGAAGATCACAAATTTGTGGAAGCACAATTTGCTTCGCTCTGCCTGGAAAAGCCGATGGTAAGCTATCAACACCGCGTATTAACGAATGATGGCGACATTTGCTGGATGGAGTGGACTGACCGCGCTATCTTTAATGCACAAAATGAATTGTTCGAGTTTCAGTCTGTCGGGCGCGATATCACGTCAAGAAGGGTGGCGGAAGAAGAGATCAAGCAGTTAAATGCCGATTTAGAGCGGCGTGTGGCAGAGCGCACGCACCAACTGGCGTCTGTCAATGCGTCGCTGCGCGCGGAAATCACAGTACGCCAGGCGGCGCAGGCTTCCCTCCATGCAAGTGAGGAGCGCCTGCGCCTGGCGTTGCAAGCCGCGCGCGCCGGCGCCTGGGAGTGGAACATCCGCACCGATCAGGCTTCCTGGTCGGAAGAAAACTACCGCTTGCTGGGTCTGGTTCCCGATCTGGATGAGGCAAGTTACAATAACTGGCTACACTGTATCGTGGCGGAAGACCGCCCAATAGCGCACGACGCAGTCGCCCAAGCCATTACGGCTCGCTCCAGCCTGGATATTTCGTTCCGCGTGCGGTTGCCCGATGGCCGTATGCGCTGGATCAACCATGTCGGCAATATCACGCTCGACGCGGCCGGACAGCCCATCGGCATGTATGGCATCCAGATGGACATTACAGAACGCACGCAAGCCGAGGCACAGGTCCGAGCTTCCTTGCAGGAAAAAGAAACCCTGTTGAAGGAGATTCACCATCGTGTGAAGAATAATCTGCAAATCATCTCCAGCTTGCTCAGTCTGCAAGCGGATTCGATCAGCGATCCCTATGCCTGGGCGCAGTTTCGGGACAGCCAGAGTCGCGTGCGCTCCATGGCGTTGATTCACGAACGTCTCTATCGCTCCGGTGACTTGGCGCGCATCGATTTCGCAACTTATTTGCACGACCTGGTTGATGTGCTGCTGCGCACGTACAGCCACAACGCCGAGGGCGTTACACTTCAAATGAAGATAGAATCTGTGCTGCTGGATATTGACCAGGCCACTCCTTGTGGTCTGATCGTCAACGAGTTGGTCTCCAACGCGCTCAAACATGCTTTTCCCAGCGGAGGCGGCGGCAAGATCGGCGTCGAGATCGGCAGGGATGAGGCAACCGCAGCCTATCAACTGGTGGTGTGGGATGATGGCGTCGGCATTCCGCCCGAAGTTGATATTGAGCATACCACATCGCTAGGCTTGCAATTGGTCAGCAGCTTGGCGCGGCAACTTGGTGGTGTCATCACAGTTCACACGGCGCCGGGTCCAGGAACAAGGGTCGTCGTTTATTTTTCCGAACCGAATGATTCCAAAGGAGCATAACCTATGTCGAGCACATCGCAAGAGACTACGCTTTCCCCCGACGCGCCGGATGAGAATTCTCGCTTCGTTCGGAATGCCGACCCTGAAACAGCCGAACGCCGGCGCGCCAAGATCTTGCTCGTCGAAGATGAAGCCATCGTGGCGCTGGATATCAAGACGCGGCTGCTGCATCTCGGCCACGAAGTGGTCGGCGTCACCAGTTCCGGCGAGGACGCGATCAAGGCTGTGGAGGCTACACGCCCCGACCTGGTGCTGATGGACATTCGGCTGCGCGGCAAGCTGGATGGCATCGAAGCCGCCCAACAACTCCGCGCACGGTTTGACGTAGCGGTGATTTACCTCACGGCGTATGGAGATGATGCGACGCTGCAGCGCGCCAAACTGACAGAACCCTATGGGTTTCTCATCAAACCCTTTGAAGAACGCGAATTGCACAGCACCATTGAAATGGCGTTTTACAAAAGCATGATGGAGAAGCGCGTCCAGCAACAAACAAGGCGCCTGCAGCGCACCATTTCGACCTTTCCTGAAGGCGTCGTTCTGCTGGACGCCGACAACCGCATTGTGATGGCGAACCCCAAAGCGCAAGCCTATCTACTGATGTTGAGCGGGGCGGCAATGGGCGATCCAGTTGAGCGGTTGGGGGAGTTGTCCATCGCCGCCTTCGTGGAAGCGCGCGATACTGGCGGATGGCAAGATATCCTCAGCCTCGATTCACCCCAACGCACGTTTGAAGCGATTGCTACATCGTTAAATACAGAACTTGACCCGCTGCCGGTGGCTGTAGATGAGGCCCCATCCGGCTGGATGCTCGTGATCCGGGACGTCACTGCGGAGCGCCAGAGCGCGGAGCGCATTCGCTTGCATGAGCGCCTGGCCGCGGTGGGCCAATTGGCCGCCGGCATCGCCCATGATTTCAACAATATCATGTCCAGCATCATCGTCTTTACCGACCTATTGTACATGACCGAATCGAACATCTCGCAGAAGAGTCGCGCACACCTGGACACCGTTGCTCGTCAGGCAAGACATGCGAGCGATTTAGTCAAACAACTCCTGGGTTTCAGCCGTGCTTCTATTACAGAGGCGCAGATTATCAAACTTACGCCTTTGCTCAAAGAGCAGGTCAGGATGTTCGAGCGTCTGCTGCCCGAGCATATCCAACTCAAACTGGTCTATCAGGAAGGCGACTACCTGGTAAACGGCGATCCATCTCAGCTCCTGCAAGCGCTGATGAACTTGTATCTGAATGCACGGGACGCCATGCCGGATGGCGGCGAGTTGTCTATCGAAATGACCAATTGCGCCGAGGCCGATCTTCCACAAAAGGATCACAAACAACATCAACAATGGACAGTCATCCGGGTGAGTGACACCGGAACCGGCATTCAGCCAGATGCCCTGTCGCATCTATTCGAACCTTTCTTTACGACAAAAGCATCCGGCAAAGGCGCAGGGTTGGGGTTGACTCAGGTCTACAACATCGTGCGACAACATGAAGGGTGTGTGTCTGCCGAAAGCTCCGTGGGGAAGGGGACGACGTTTTCCATTTTTCTTCCCGTGGTGAATTCTACGCCGGATTCAGCGTTAGATCCTGTGGCAGCGCAGGAGGAGTGCGCTGAGATTCCAGCCAGCCTGCGGGCTCCTGGTAATTTCCAATCCATTCTGGTCGTCGAGGACAATGCGATCGTCAGGCAGGCGGCGTCTGATTTGCTGGAGGCGCTGAACTATCGAGTGGTGGCTGCCTCAAATGGGCGTGAAGCATTGGCGTTGCTGGAATCAAGCGCCGCCGATGTGGACTTGATCTTGAGCGACCTGGTCATGCCGGAGATGGGAGGCATCGAGCTGTGCACCGAACTCCGCAAGCGGAGCGTGAGCGCAAAGATTATCGTCATGTCGGGGTATTTCTCCGAACGAGATAGCCTGCGCCTCAAATCGCTTGCCATCACCAATTACATCCATAAACCGCTGACCGCCAATTGCCTCCTCAAGGCCATTGAGACAGCCTTGTCAAGCCATGATGCTTGATGCACAACTTTCCACGTCACGCGACGCTCATTCCTTCTGACCGGCGAGCGGAATAAGCGTCTCCGGCTCCTCCGCGGGGACGCTCAACACACGCTCGCGCGTCACCATCACCTGACCTGTACGACCGCCCGGCGCGCGGCTTACCCAACGACGCTCCGTCACGATCACATCCACCCTGCGCTCGCCCCGCACGCTGGAATGATAGGCCGCGAGTTGCGCCGCCGCCTCCAGATCGCGCGCATCCGGCGGATGAGACGGGGAGCGCACGATGACATGCGCGCCGGGCGTCCCGCGCACGTGCAGCCACGCATCGTCCGGGCGCGCCAGCTTGAAAGTGACCTGCTCGTTCTGGCGCGCGTTGCGCCCCACCACAATTTCAGCGCCATGTTGGGTGCGAAAACGCAATGGGCCGCCTGCGGGCGCGGTCGGGCGTTGTGCACGGGAAGCCGCAGCGCGCCCAAAGCCTGCGCGCTGAAGCTCATCGACGACCGCCGCGAGTTCAGGTTGATTGGCGGCGCGCTCGCCATCCAGCGTCAGTTGATCGAGCAGCGCACGGTCGGCAAGCAGCTCGGCGCGCCGCCGCGGAATGGCGAGCGCCGCACGCTCCAACTTCGCCGCACGCTTGAACATACGTTGCGCCTGCTCGATCGGTGTATACAGTGCGTCAAGTTCGATGTGCAGCGGCTCGGCGCCTGTATCCACTTCCAAGACCGTCTGCCCCGACTGCACCTGGCTGCTCAACGCCAGCAACCAGTTTGCTTGCGTGCGCAGCACATCCGCTGCACCGGGCGCCGGCTCGTCGCGGCCAGCGCGGCCAGGCGCCGGGTGACTTGACCCTGGGCGCGCTTCACCTGCGCCTGCACCTGGGCGCGTTGCGCGGCATAGGCATCCACCGCACGCGTAACATTGCTTTCGGCAAAGTAGCGCGCCAACGCCGCGCTCATCGACGGCTGCGCGCTGAAGCGCCCGCGGAAATGGACCGGATAAGCGGCAAACCCGACCAATGTAGCGTCCTCTTCGATCAGGCCGGGCTGCCACGCGCCGGTCTGCACCGGCGCCCACAGTTCCTGCAACGCCTGCGCCACCGCAAGCACGCTGGCTGGATTGCCCTCTGCGGTGTTGCTCTCTGCGGTGTCGCCGCCTGCCTCTGGCTCGCCTTGCACGCGCCAGGCAATCTCGCGCGCCGCGGTGGGGCTGAGGCCGGCGATGCCTGCCACCAACGTCTTCCACAACGGCCCCGGCTGTGCGACAATCTGCGCAAGCCGCGCGTAGTAATCGTCCGCGCCGTTGTCGAACGGGGACAGCTTGTCCGGCGCGCTGGTGCGATATTGCTGTCCGGGCAGCAGCGCGGCCTTCCCCCGTCGCCGGCAGACGATGGAGACAATCCAGGATTCTGCCGGTGGGGTTGAGCAAGATCGCATTGGGCTGGCGGCCGATCAATTCGATGACGAGCATCGTTGCCCCCACTTCGGCATGTTCGAGCTGAAAACGCAGGACGCGCTCGGTCGGGTCGGGCTGTTCGATGGCCGCGATCAGCGCGCCGCGCGCATATTTGCGCAGCAACAGAAGCAGCGGCGTCTCGCCATCGACGCCGCGCCGCAGTTTGTGCGAAACTAGCTGGACGCGCGCCGCGCTCGGCGCCAACGCCAGCAGCAGTTGATGGCGCGTGCCGGGCGTGTAGACCTCGCAGCCAAGCGCGTGTTCGTCCACGCGCAGCACTTGTTGAATGCGTCCGGGGCAGATAGTCGTGTTGAGTTCGGCCGTGATGCAGGCCAGCGTCAGCGCGTCGAAGTGCATAGTCGCTTACTCCACCGGCCGCGGGTCGAGTTCCTGCTGCCGCCACGCGCGCGCCATGATCGGTTCGCGGTGCTCCATCGTGCCGTCCGTAGCAAAGTAGACGCCGATGCTGTCGAGCCAATCGCGCTTGACGCGCATGGCCGCGTACGCCGCCTCCAGTGCTTGCGCCGGGAAGTCCGCCGGATAGCTGTTCTCGAAGAAGCAGAGGTCGCGCGGGATGCGCGGCTTGAGCGGCGGATAATGTGCAGGGTCGATGACGCCAATGCACAGGCCGTAGATCGGCAGCACGCCGGGCGGAAGGCTCAGTTCTTGTGCGATGACATCCACATTGTTCTGGACCGCGCCGATATAGCAGGCGCCGTAGCCAAGCGACTCCGCGGCCACCACCATGTTTTGGGCGACCATCGTGGCGTCGGTGGCGCCGTAGAGCAAAGCGATGCGCTCGCGCATGCCCCATTCCAGGCCCCGATATTCGATCAGCCGGCGCAGCCGATGCACATCCAGACAGACGACGAAGAATTCGGCAGCGTCGCGAATATGCTGCTGATCGGCGCAAAGGGTCGCCAGCCGGTCGCGCAGCGTCGCGTCGGTGATGCACACGCACGCATACATGTGCCCCTGGGCATCGGTCGGCGCGCGGCGTCCCGCCTCGACAATCAGGTCGAGATCGCGCGCGCCAGCGGGTCGGGCAGAAAGAAACGCACCGAACGATGACGCCCAAACACCTCCAGCGCCGGTGGAAAATCAACGGGAATCGGGTGACTCATGGCATATTCTCCTGCAGGCCGCCAGTTTTCGAAATCAGCATTTGAACCATTGCTGCAATCTTACTGGGAAAATTGTTGATTCAATGTAATAAAAATGGTTGACAATAAGGGTCTCAATGAATATGATAGGGAAGATTCGGAATTCGACCTAATCAGCGCACTCACTTCGCAAGGCAAACCAGGGTTCTGGGAGGATTCTGGGGTTTTGACAAGACTTGTCGGAACACGCCAACGCGGTGGGAAATGTCATCTTCGGCGAAGCGAACAGATGAATGAAATGATGCGCTGTGGGGCGAATCGGTTAGAATGAGTTGGTGCGGGTCGGTGGCGGAATGGCAGACGCAGCGGACTTAAAATCCGCCGAGGCAACTCTTGTGGGTTCGAATCCCACCCGACCTACCTGGGGGAGGGCCTGATGAAGAAGCAAAGAGGATACTATGCAGCACCCCAAGCAACACCTGGACGAGACGCAGGCCGGCTCGTCCACTCTCCGTAGTTTGGCCCAGTGGCCGAGTTTGGCGCATCAACTGCGCACCAGCGTGCGGCTGGCGGCAGTCACGGTGGCCATCGCGGCGGGCATCTGGCTGATGCAGCCGGTGCACGCTCAGGACGCTGTGCATGTTGTGGCTGGCGGCGAGAATCTTTCCACCATCGCCAAAGGCTACGGCATGACCCTGCAGGAGCTTGCCGCCTACAACGGCATTGTCAACCCCAACCTGGTTTTTGTCGGACAGCAGATTCAGATTCCAACCAGCGGCTATGCCCCACAGACATTGGCGCCTGCCGACAGCTTCACGTTGCCTGGCGATGAGGGCTATCACGTCGTGGCGCGCGGCGACACCTTGTCGGAGGTTGCCAAAGCCTACGGCATGACCACCGGCGATCTGATGCGGCTCAACGGCATCAGCAACGCCAACATGATCTGGCTTGGGCAGCAACTGCGAGTGACCGCGCGCGTCGACGCGGTGGCGGCGAGCACGGCCAACGCGCCGCAACCCACCGTCGCCGACGAGATTTACGTGGTGCAGGCCGGCGATACGCTGGCGGAAATCGCTGCCCGCTACCAGACCACGGTGCAGGGTTTGTTGGCTGCCAACGGGCTGCCCAATCCCAACTTTGTCTGGGTGGGGCAGCAGTTACGCGTGCGGGCGAACACGCAGCCGGAGACGACGCTCAGCCTGGTGGCCGCGCCAGCGGACGGCCAACGCTGGGTCGAGGTCGATCTGACCAACCAGACCTTGACCGCGTGGCAGGGGGATGTGCCGGTCATGTTCACTGCCATCAGCAGCGGGCGCGCCAACACGCCCACGGTGACGGGGCGCTTCACGATCGGCAACAAATACAAAGCGCAACGCATGACCGGCCCCGGCTACGACTTGCCGAATGTGCCCTGGGTCATGTATTTCCACCAAGGCTATGCGATCCACGGCGCCTATTGGCACAACAACTTCGGCGCACCCATGAGTCACGGCTGCGTCAACATGCGGTCGAACGAAGCCGAGATGCTCTACAATTGGGCGGCGGCAGGCACAGAAGTCTACGTGCATTACTGAGTTTTCTGCCCCTGCCCAACAAGGTTTATCGAATTTTTGTAACTGTTCAGCCTGGTTTTCATAGGCCACGGATTTGACGGAAAAAGCCGGATAATTTTCGGAGTGCATCCGTGAGCATCCGCCTCATCCGTTGCATCCGTGGTCGATTTTTCCCAGCGCTGTAAAATTACGGGTTTTTGACGTGACGGCGGCTGCGAACAGGAGTGCGCGGCAGGCAAAGACGCCGGTCGGCGCTCTCCAGCGCAGCCGTTGTTTGCGTCGGCGGGTTGCTCAGATCAGTCGTTGAGGCTGGTTGGCGCATCAACGCCGCAGACAGTAAAATGGGCGACCATGCAGACATATTCGCATTTGCTGATTACAGCGGTGGCGGGCGCCGGTCTTGCCAAACGCGGCATGGCCGTCAACACAAAGGCATTCCTGCTCGGTGCAGTGCTGCCCGACGTGGCGTTGATGGTGTTGACGATTGGATTTGTCGGCTACTATCGCATCCTGGCGCCGGATGCTTACCCAACCGGTGCATTGTTTGGCGAGGTCTACGACGACTTCTTCTTTCACAACCCGGTGTGGGTGATCAGCCACAACTTTTTTCATGCTCCGCTGATCCTGGCGACCTTGATGGGCATCGGGTATTGGGCGGCGCGGCAGGGGAAGCGCTGGGGCGCCGGGTTGTTCTGGCTGGCGGCGGCGTGTGGGCTGCACACCGTGCTCGATATTTTCACGCATCATCATGACGGCCCGCTGTTGTGGTTTCCCTTCGACTGGCAGACGCGCTATGCCGCGCCGATCAGTTACTGGGATGTGCGCTATGGCGCAGGAATTTTCGCACCGATCGAGCACGTGCTTGACTTGGTCATGATAGTTTACCTGGTGTGGAGTTGGAGCCGGCGACGTCGAACACGGACGGCCGATCCATCCCCATCCCAATCGTCAATAGCTTCGTCACAGCGCAAGGAGGAAGACTTTGTTCATCTATGTAAATAAGCACGATCTTGCCGGCAAGATCGTGCTCGGCATCCTTGCCCTGACTTTGGGCGTGACCTCGCTCTTGACTGGGGGCAGAGTGGCTTATGCAGACGACCAGGCGCCATCTACGGCGCCGCTGGGAGGGAGCGAAGTAAGTGCGTCAGCGCTGCCGCTTTTTCCCATCACGGCTACATTGCCGCGTCCGCTGGAAAAGCCACCGCTGCCGTTTGCCGCCCCTCAAGTTGGCCCGCTGATCAAGCGAACGCCGATGGATGATATCGAGCATCGCACCACAGCCTTTTTGCCGACGCGTCGGCAACTCGCCAAATTAACGCCGCTCGACATCCCCGCAGAAGATCGCTGGATTCGCGTCGACCTCAGCGAGCAGTTGGTCATTGTGTATGAACAGGGGCGCGCCATTCGCGGCTTTGTAATTTCTTCGGGTTTACCCCGCACGCCCACCGTGCTGGGCAAATACCGCATCGGCGCCAAAGTGCGCGCACAGACGATGACGGGAGGCAGCGGCGCGGGCTTCTATAATTTACCCAATGTACAATGGGTGCAATATTTTTATGCAGATTACAGCTTTCACGGCACCTACTGGCACAGTGATTTTGGTCGCCCCAAGAGCCATGGCTGTATCAATATGACCAACGCCGACGCCAAATGGCTGTTCGATTGGGCCGGGCCCAAGTGGGATGGAAAGACGACCTGGTTTAGGAGTTCAAAGGAAAACTTGGGGACGCTGGTCATTGTGCATGAGTGATGAGCGTTCCGCATTCCATGAGAACGGAATGCGGAAGGTATGGTGAGCGAGAAGAGGCTGGCTGGGTTCAACCGCTTGTTGTTGCCGTAGCTCTGTCAGCCGAGCTGTTGCAACGCGATGACAAACGCATTGGCAGCGGTGCGCAGCACTACCATGTCTTCCTCGTCATAGCCGGGTGTGTTGGGCGGGGACTCAATATACAATGCGCCGAGTGGACTGTCCCCCAGGGTGATAGGCGCCATCAGCGCCCTCCCCGTTTCATTGTAGTAGGGATCTTCGGGTGAATCGACCTGTTGGGCTGGATCGAAAAACAAGGGTTGCCCGGCGTCAACCGCCCACATCCAGAGCCGGTGAAGTCGGGCAAAGAGCGCCGACGGTTCATCAGTCGCAAGGATGCCGATGCCGATCAGGTTTTGATAATCGCGCGCGGCGGGTGTTTCTAACAGAAGCTGCAGCAACTGAGGCGTGACAAGCTGACGGTTGAATGCCAGGAGAACACTGGTGGCGCCCATGAGTTCGGCGATGCCTTCGATGATGTTCGTCAAAAGCTCAGAAAATGAAGCTGGGCTTGCAATAGAACGTGAAAATAATTGCAACCCAGCTAATTGCTCCGCACGCGCATAGAGATCCCCCTGAATCTGGGCGCCGATAATCGCGCGTGCTGTGATGACGGAAAATTCTATGAGCTCCAACCGTAGTTCAAGATCGGCAAAGTGATCGGCGCGCATTCGTCCAAGAATCAATGCGCCAATTGCGATACTTTGCTTACGTAATGGTAAGATAATCAGCGAGCCACTGCGTGGCATCCAGGCAAATTCGTCGGGAGCCGGCCGGCCGGTGGCGGCAATATCGTCGATCAGCAGGTAGTCCGGCTCCTCAGGATCGAGCCGGCGCACCAGAGCGTGCGCCAATTCGCCCCACAGCGGCAATGGACACTGCTTTTTCAGGTAACGGCGTGCATCGACGACGCCGCGCAAGTCCTGGTAGAAATAAGGGCCGAGTTCAGATTCGCCAAGCACAAGCGCGGCAAAGGTCAACTGATTGCGTTGCCAAACCTCGTCCATCAATTGTGTAATGAGCGCCGGCAACGCCAAAGGCGATGCAAACAACGATGCGCAGTTTTGTAGAAATAAAACCCGATCGAGCTGGCGTTGCAGATCGCGCACGAGCGTCAACGCGGCTACATTATCCACCACATCGGCGCGCTCTTGCAACGGCTTACTGCCAGATTCAACCGGCGGAACCTTTTCAGTTGACTGCGTGTGGCCGGATGATGCCGCGGCGTTCAGTGATGACTCAAGTTGCGCCAATCTCTCCGAAATCAATCCAGCCAATGATGCAAGACCGGAAGTAGCCAATGATAACCTCCGTGGCGCGGTTTCAATAAAGACCTATTCATGGTATTACATCTTACCAAACCTGTAAACTACCTGCCAGGAATCGTATGTCATTCGATGGATTGTTAGATTTACCAAAGCTGAGTGGTTCACAGCCCCTGAAAATTTTGTTGGTCGATGACGAACCTGCGACGCTCCAGTTAGTGCGCCGCCTGTTGCAAGCCGACGGCCACGACATCTATGAGGCAATCGATGGCGAGCAGGCCATCCAGACGTTCGACGCCATTCGCCCCGATCTGGTGCTGCTGGATGTCGTGATCCCAAAAAAGGATGGGCTGGAGGTGCTGGTCGAGTTGCGTCAGCGCGATAAGATGGCGGGCATCATCATGGTGAGCGCGCTGACTTCCGAGCAGTTGGCTGTCAAATCAATGTTGGGTGGCGCTGACGATTACGTCAATAAACCGTTTCGGCTCAAGGCGATCCGGTTAAGTATCCGACAGGTCATGGACAAGGTGCGCTTGCGCCGGCGCAATGAGAGCCTGCAAGCCCAACTGATCGACGCCAATCAACGGCTGCGCCAGTACATGGCAAAGCCGCTGATCGAGACGTTGCTCAACAGCCCGCTCCCTCCGCAACTGGGCGGCGTGCGTGAAACCGTGACCGTGCTTTTCCTCGATTTCGCCGACTTTACGCCCTTTTCCGAAAACTTGCCGCCTGACGATGTAGTGCAGATTCTCAACGAATACTTCGCCTACCTGCCCAATATCGTCATCGAGCATGGCGGTTTCATGGACAAGATCATGGGCGACGGCTTCATGGCGCTTTTCAACGCTCCTTCCACCTACGTCGATCATGCGTCACGCGCCGTGCGCAGCGCCATCGCCATGCGGCGTGAAATGATCAAGCGCAACCAGAGTCGTTCCCATCGGTTGGCGGTCCGCATTGGAATTCATACCGGCGAAGCGGTGGTCGGCAATATCGGCGCGTCTGCGTTTATGAATTACACGGCGATCGGCGACACGGTGAATCTGGCGAAACGGCTGGAAGAGTCGTGCGACCCGCATCAGATTCTGACGACCGCCGACACCTGCCTCCGCCTGGAAAAGGCAGGCGCCGAGTTTGCGCAGATTGGCTTTATCTCGCTTGGATTGCGTCAGTTCAAGGGACGCCGCAACAGCGTCGAGGTCTTCTCGATCGAGGATCAAATGGCGGATCTGGCCTGACGCCTGCTCCAAGCTTTCCGCGCCCTGCGTCTCGTTTATCTCAAAAAATCAGCCACCGCCTGCTGCACACGCGGGTCATAGACCATGAGCGCGTGCGCAGGATTGACAATGCGCAGCGATTGGCCGATCGGCAGCAGGGAACTGTCGGGCGGGATCACCGTGAGGTCAAGTGGCGTCCAGATGGAAAGGAAGGGGAGCGCCTCCAGTTCTGCAATGTGCGCATTGATCGCCTGCATAAAAGGGCTCTCTGTATGCATTTGCTGCAGCGCGGGCTGCCAGGTAAACTTCGCACCCATCACCCCACGATGTGGCGTCGAGATCGTGACAAAGCGGCGCACGCGCCCCTTGCGCACCAACCAATGCAGCAACACGCGTCCGATCAGCCCGCCCATGCTGAACCCCACGTAATCGAAAACCGTTTCAGCGCCGATGCGCGCGTCGATCTCGGCCAGGGCCTGCGTTGCCAGCGTCTCCAGCGGCACCGAGCCGTCGCTGGGCTGCGGCGATACAATTTGGGCGTCGAACCCTGCCTTGTGCAGATAGGATTGCAGCGCCTTCATTTTGCTGGCAATATCCAGCCAGCCTGGAACAAGGATAACTGGGATCACGGTTGAATTCATTGGTTGCCTGCTAACGAGCGATGAATGGGAACCAGAGCTTGGGAGAGGCAATCGTGAAATTGGCAATCAGATTTCGATTGCTTGTCGCTGTAAAAACATAGGTGGTCTCAATCGAAATGATGTTTTCTCCTTCTGCCCAGTTGATAAAAGTATAACCGGGGAGGGGGGCGGCTGTCACAGTAATCGTGGCGCCGCTAGTAATAACGCCGCCGCCCGTGACGACGCCACTCCTGGCCGGCGCCGTGTTGACGGCGATCGCCATGCGATCGCCCAAAGCCATCTCAACGGCTTTGAGCATATCCAACCGGCCATAGCCGTAAACCGGATTGGGGCTTTGCGCTACGCCGGTGCACCCTGCGTCGATCACAGGCGTGGCGCTGTTGAGGAGAATCTGCTCGGTTTCGTCGATTTTGCCGATCAACTGCGGATCCAGCGACCACAGCAGCGCCACCGCGCCCGCCACGTGGGGCGACGCCATGCTGGTGCCGCTCAACAGGCTGTTCACCGCCGGTTGGCCGCCGCTCCAGCCCAGCGAGCGCACGCTCACGCCCGGCGCGCTCAGATCGGGTTTCAGCCGCCCACTGCCGTCGGCGGTCACCGGGCCGCGGCTGCTAAAGCTGGCGATGACCCCGTTGCTGGCGTAAGCGCCCACGCTGGTGACCGCGTCGTGCATCCCAATCGGCGCATTGATGGTGGAGCACCCGGAGCCGCCGTTCCCCGCCGACGCCACGACAAAGATGCCTGCGGCCCGCATCGTCTCCACGACTTGGCGCAGACTGGCGGCGTCGCACCCCTCTGAGGGCGGACAGCCCCAGGAGTTGTTGATGACGTGCGGCGCCAGTTCGGGCTTGCCGTCCGTCAGCGGATCGCCGCCCTGGGGATAGGGCGCCAGAAAAAATTCAAAGCAGCTTGTATAGCTTGCCGGCGTGCCAAAGCCGTCGAGCATGTTGCGACACGCGATCCAGGTGGCGTCCGGCGCCATGCCGATCACCGTGTCGCCCATGACGGTGGCGTCGCCAGCCACGGTGCCCAGCGTGTGCGTGCCGTGATAGAAGGTGGTGTCGTCGTCGCAGGGAATCTGCGCGTCGCCTGGACATTCGCTGTCGGCAATCGGATCGCGCCCCCAGGCGTCAAACCAGTTGTAGGCGTGCGTCACGGTCATGGTGGCCGAGTCCCAGCCGCGATAGGCGGGCTTCAACGCCGGATGCTCCCAGATCACGCCTGTATCCTGCCCCGCGACGATGATATGCTGGCCGCGAAAGCCCAACGCCCACACATCGTCGGCATTGGTGTAGGTCAGCCCCCACGGCAATGTGGCGGCGGGGGCAAGCCGCGGCAACATGGCAAGCGTCTGCCAGGTGGGTCGATGCGTGGCCGCGACCTCGATGCCGGCCACTTTGGGGTTGCGCACCAGCCGGTTGACGCCGGGTTGCTGCGCCAGCGCCTGTGCCAGCGTCAGGTCGCCGCGCACTTCAAGCATGTTGACAAGGTAGTGCGCGCGATAGGGGATGCCCCGCTCTTTCAGCCAGGCGCGCAGCGGCGCCTGGGTCTGCCGCGCCTGGGCGCTGAGAGCGGTATAGATCGCCGCACGTCTGGCCGCTGCATCCTCGGCCGCGGTGGCCGTCGCCTGCACCGTCGTCGCCTGTACTGCGACCGCTGGGTCAAGCTGGTCGTCCAGAATCACAAGAAACGAGACATCGGAGGGCGCGGCCATCAGCTCCGCGGCCAAAGCCTGTGCAAGCCTGGTCTGGCCGTTCGCCTGATCGGGCGTAGATGGCTCCACCGTCTGGGCGAGGAGTTCATGTGGCGCGCCGAGCAGAAACGCCACGATGCCTGTCGCCACGATCAAGCGGCGTATAGTGAGTGTAATGCGCATAATGTTCTTATCACTCCGAAATGAGAGCCATGTTGCTGACTGACGGCACATGAATCTCGCAATAATGAAAGGCAGTTTGCCTATCGTTGGGCATTCCAGCTCAAAGCATATCATAGATTCAAGGAGATAAAATGATGAGCAAATTAACCGCAGGCGAAATGGCGCCCGAGTTCACCGCCGTCACCGACAACGGCGAGACCGTCTCATTGAACAATTATCGCGGCAAGCGCGTCGTCCTTTACTTTTACCCGAAGGATGATACGCCTGGCTGCACCACGCAAGCGTGTGGCTTTCGCGACAACTATCCGGTGATCGAGGAGAAGAACGCGGTCGTGCTCGGCGTCAGCCCGGACAGCGCCAAGTCGCACCAAAAGTTCAAAACCAAATTCGACTTACCTTTCACTCTGCTGGTGGACGAAGACCACACCATCGCCGAAGCGTACGGCGTGTGGGTGGAAAAAAGCATGTACGGCAAGCAATACATGGGCATCGAACGCAGCCATTTCGTCATCGACGAAGCAGGCCGCATTGTCGACGCTCAGGTGAAGGTCAAGCCGGAAGTGAGCGTCGAAACGGCGCTGGCCGCCCTCGGCTAATGGGCCGCCTGGCGCGATGTCGTTATTCTTCCGGTAGGTCGGGCTAATAGCCCGACGTGTCTTTTCAACGTGCACATTACGTACCAGCGTGACTTGCACACAAGGGAGGCGCGCATGATCGATCCTGGTTTGTCTGGCAAGACTGCGCTCGTCACCGGCGCCAATCACGGCATCGGCGCGGCCATCGCGCAAGCATTGGCCGCGCAAGGCGTCCGCATCTTTCTGACCTATTACCAAGAGCCGGTTACTTACACAGCGGAAGAATTGAGCCGCGCGCGGGCGGCAAGCGTCGGCGGTGATGCGCTCTATCGGGCGCTGCAGCAACAGCCGGCCGCGGTCGTGGTGGGTGCTATCCGCGCCGCTGGCGGCGCGGCGACGGCGTGGTCGGCCGACCTGGGTGACGCTGCCATGATCCCGCAGTTGTTTGATCGCTGTGAAGCCGCGTGCGGGGCAGTCGATATTCTGATCGCCAACCACACCTTCTGCGTCCTCGAAACCTTTGACCCGGAACTCGTCAGCAATACAGAGGGCGGCGTTTTTCTGCCCAGCGCCGCCGTCATTGATCGCCATTTTGCCGTCAACAGCCGCGCGGTTGCGTTGCTCATGCACGAGTACACCCAGCGCTATCTACGCCACGGTGCACAATGGGGTCGCATCATCAACATCAGCACCGACGCCGCGCACGCGCACCCCGCCAATATCAGCTATGCGGCGAGCAAGCACGCCATCGAGTCGTACAGTCGTTCGGCGGCCGCGGAGTTGGGCAAATATGGCATTACTGTCAACGTCGTCGCGCCCGGCCCGATCCAGACGGGCTACATCACCCCGGAAAGTGAGGCGAGGATCAATGCCGACACGCCGCTTGGCCGGCTCGGCGCGCCGGCAGAGGTGGCGGATGTGGTGGTCTTTCTGGCATCCGACCAGGCGCGCTGGCTGACGGGGCAGTTGCTTTACGTGGGCGGTGGGTGGCGAATGCCGCAGTAAGACGAAATCCTTCAAGCTCGCCCATAGCCTGAATCCTGTATACTTTTGTCACACAAGGGGGATGACGCTTGCCACGCGTGCCCAACCATAGGGCTTGCCTTTAACCTTCTGCCCGTTCCACAGCCTGACGTAGCCGCACAGGCGATCCTCCAGCATTGGGCAAAGCGGTGTATACTGGCTCTGCACAAGCAAGCAGCTCAGCGCAGGAGGTTCGCAGGGTGATGCCATGGATTGGCTCGCCGCGTTTGGGTTTGTCGAGGTTGCGCTAGGCAGCTCGCCTTTACGCTAGGCTGAACTATCGAAAATGACGATCAACCCTGAAAACGCCTTTGCATTAAAGGCTATTTCAAAATAGCGCCAACCCTATGAGGTGACTTTATGCCTGTTTTGCCGCCCACGATCGCCGAACGCCCTTTGCCCCGCCTGCGCGCCGTGCGGCAGGTGTTCCCCCGCCCGCGTCTCGCCGATGTCTATGCCCATGCCTACGCGGAAGCCACCGCTCGCCTGCGCGAACTGAACGCACGTCCCGGTGCGCGCGTCGCCATCGGCGCGGGCAGCCGTGGGATTCGCGATGTCGCCCCGGTGGTCAAGGCCACGGTCGCCGCGTGTCGCGATGCCGGGTTTGCGCCCTTTGTCACACCGGCGATGGGCAGCCACGGCGGCGGCACGGCCGAGGGGCAGCGCGACGTCCTGGCGCACCTGGGCGTCACCGAGGCCAGCGTCGGCGCACCCATTGTCTCCGCCACCCATGTGACGCAGATTGGCCGGACAAGTTGGGGGATGCCGGTCTACTTTGACACGGCGGCGCTGGAGGCGGATTTTATCGTGCCGGTCAACCGCGTCAAGCCGCACACGGATTTTGCCGGCACGCACGAGAGCGGCCTGTGCAAGATGCTGGTCATCGGCTTTGCCAACCACGAAGGCTGTACGCGCGTCCATCTGGAGGGTTTTGCGCGCTTTCATGCAGTCGTGCCTGAAACCGCGGCGGTGATCCTGGACAAAGCGCCCATTGCCTTTGGCATGGCGATTGTGGAAAACGCTTACGACGAGACTTACCTGGTCGAAGCGATCGGTCGCGCGCAAATTTTGACGCGTGAGGCCGAACTGTTGCGCATCGCCTACGCCAACATGCCGCGCCTCCTGTTCGACCACATCGATGTACTGATCGTCGAGGAAATTGGCAAGAACATCAGCGGCGCGGGCATGGATCCCAACATTGTGGGGCGGACGGCCAAAGGCATCCTGCCGGGTTACACCGGCCCGTCGATCGCGCGCATCGTGGTGGCCGGGCTGACGGAGGCTGGCGGCGGCAACGCCATCGGCATTGGCCAGGCCGACTTCACGACGCAGCAGGTGGTCGATCACTTCAACGCCGAGGCGACCTACGCCAATGCCATCGCTTCCGGCACGCCGGAAAGTGGCCGCCTGCCGGTCGTGCTGCCGACGCACGATGACGCAGTGCGCGCCGCGCTGCTGACCACCGGCAGGGAGGATTGGGAGAGTGCGGCCATGGTGCGCATCAACGACACGCTACACCTCGACGCCATCTGGGTTTCCGATGCACTGGCCGAGGCAGTCGAGGCGCACCCCGACTTACATTGGGTCTAGTACACATGGGCTAAAATACCTCATTGGTTGCCTGGTAGGGGCGCACCCCCCCGTGTGCGCCCGGAAGCCGGACAGGCACGGAGGATCATCCGGTCGGTGCAATTTTGAGAGCCGCGACCTCGCCGCCCGTCATCTGCACGAGTTCGCCCGGCGTCAGACGGAAGACGGCATTGGGGTGGCCGGCCGCCGCCCAGATTTCGGCATAGCCCAAGAGATCTTCGTCGATGAAGGTGCGCAGCGGATGGACATGGCCGACGGGCGGGACGCCGCCGATCACAAAGCCGGTCTGTGACCGCACAAACTCGGCGTCAGGGCGCGCCACTTTTTCACCAACCAGCGCGGTCAACTGCTTCTCGTCGACGCGGTTGCTGCCCGATGCGATGATCAGGAGCGCCTGCCCGCTGCGCTTGCCCGCAAAGATCAGCGACTTGGCGATCTGCCCGATCGTACAGCCGGCCGCCGCGGCCGCTTCCGCCGCGGTGCGCGTCGAGTCGGGCAATTCGACAACCTGATTGGTGAATCCCTGCGCGTGCAGGACATCTTGTACTTTCTGGGCGGAAGGTTTCATGGCTGTCATTGCCCTGAACTCTAGATCAGCGCTCTACGGCATAGCCCAGTTGCTTGAGCAGATTCTGCCGTTTGCGCCAGCGTTCCCATACTTTGACCCACAATTCCAGATAGACTTTTGTGCCCACCAGGTTTTCGATTTCCGGCCGCGCGGTCTGACCGATGCGCTTAATCATGCTGCCACCGCTGCCCAGCACAATCGGCTTCTGCGACTCGCGCTCGATGTAGAGAATGGCGGAGATGTAAGTGAGTTGCTCGCTGCGCTCGATAAATTCGTCGACTTCGACGGCCAGGCTGTGTGGAATTTCGTCCTGCAGCAGGTAAAGCGCCTTCTCCCGAATGATTTCCGCCGTCATGTAGCGCAGATCGACATCGGTAATCTGATCCTCTGGATAGTAGCGCGGCCCCAGCGGCAACAGACTGCGCACCAACGCCAGCAACTCTTCCGCGCCTCTGCCTGTCGTCGCGCTGAAGAGCGCCGTGCTCACCGCCGGGCGCGCGTCAGGTCGCGTCCCCACCAACCAGCCGAGCAGCGCCTCATATTCGCGCACACGCACTGCGGTTGCTTCGCTGTCACCGCCCCAGCGATCGGCCTGGTTGAAGCCCAGGATCAGCGGCGGCAGCTTGACGCGCTTGCGCCGGCGCGTGGTCAACTGCTGCAACAGGTCGGCGATGGCCTGATCCTCCTCCGTGGGCGGCGTGTTGACGTCCACCAGCCACAGCACCACGTCGGCGTCGGCGATGGTGTCGGCCGCGACCTGCACCATGTATTCGCCCAACTTGTGCAGCGGACGGTGGATGCCCGGCGTGTCGAGGAAGAGCAACTGCGCGTCCGATAAGGTCAGGATGCCGAGCATCTGGTCGCGGGTCGTCTGCGGCTTGGGGCTGGTGATCGCGATCTTTTGGCCGAGGACGCGATTGAGCAGCGTCGATTTGCCGACATTGGGGCGGCCGATCACGGCGACAAAGCCGCTGCGATGGTCGGGCGGCAATTCCGGCTCCGGCTGCACCGTCAGATCTTTCAGGTCTTCCAAGAGAGTTCCTTTGTCTACTGACTTTGCAACGACATGATCAGCCCAATCGCGCCAAAGATGACGCACAGCATCAGCGTCAGCACCACCAGGACGGGGATCAGGACGACCCAGATCGCACGCCCGCTGCTCAGTTGATGTTCGGTTTTGGTGGCAAAGTAGAGCAGCACCAATGAGTAGATCGAGATGAAGGGCGTGATACAGCCGGCAAGCGGCACGATGTTCAGCAGCGCCGTCAAGATGCCCAGCGGCGCTGAAAAAGCGGCGTTGAGATAGGCATAGCGTCCAAAGTCTCCGACGCCGCCCAACACTTTGGCGATCAAGTAGTAGATGCCGACGCCGATCAGAAAGAAGAGTGGCACAGTCACAATGTTGATCAGACCCGCAAAACCGGCCATGCCCAACATGCCGCCCCCCATCAAGAGACGCATCAATTGCTCCGCCTGTGCGGTTTCGGCCGGCGGCAGATTCATCTGCTGCATCATATTAGGCATCCATGCACTCATAGCGCCGGCAAAAAGCAGGCTGCTGAGCACGCTGACCACCGCAGCCACCACGCCGTAGATCGCCATGTAGACGATCGCGGTCGTGATGTTGGCGTCGGGTCTGTGACGCAGCTCTTCGTAGGTCGCTTCATTCGGGTTGGTGGTGGCTTTGAGCCACGTCTGCCACATGTCAGAAAGATTCATGATTTCCTCCTCAAAAATCTAGAATAAGGGACTTCCTTCTTTCCTCGCGTTCCTGAGCCTCGCTGGCAAAAGGAGTCAGCGCAGCGGCGGCGCAGGCTTGGGTAGATTGAGCTGGATCACGCCAGTCGCTTCGTGCGGCTCCTGCTGACGCCAGCCAAAGTGTGCGCTCATATAGCGCAGGTAGGGGTCAGGATTGAGCGCCTGTTCGATCATGTAGGTCGAGCCGGTGAGAATAATCACCTCGCCGTTGCGTTGCAGCGAGCGCGCGGTGCGCAGCGCCTGTTGCGGCTCGAACGCGACCAGCACCGGGATGTCGCCAACGATGCCCTTGACCTCCTCGCGCACGCGCGCCGGATCCTGCCCCTTGAACGAGGCGCTGGTAACGATGATCGTCTGCGCGATGTCGGCCAGGGCGCGAAAAACTTTGGTGGAGATGCGCTGCCCAGAGATGCCAACGACCAGAATTTTGCCACGCTCGTCGAATTGTCTGCGAATCTCGCCCGACAGCGCCTCGATCTTTTCGGCGTTGTGGGCGATGTCGGCGTACACATTTTCTTCCACTTTCCAGAAGCGCCCCAATAGCCGCGCATTGGCAAAGGCGCGCAGCACCGCGCCCTCGTCGATCGCCGGCGCCAGATGGCGAATCACCGCCAGCGCCAGCGCCGCGTTGCGCTTTTGGTAATCGGCGTGCAGCAGAGAGTCGGGCGTGGGGTTGAGTGTATGCCGCGCCAGTTGGACTTCGAGTTCCGCAATGGCAGCCGCATCCACCGGATAGAGCGGCGCGCCCGTCGCGGCGCAGACCTGACCCACGATCTCCAGTGTAGTGGGGTCGGCGTCCGTCGTGAAAAAGGGCACGCCAGGCCGCGCAATGCCGGCCTTGTCGAGCGCGCGCTGCCAGAGTTCGTCGCCGAGCATGTGGGCGTGGTCGCTGCCCACGTTGGTTAGCGCCGTGGCCGCGACGTCGAGCGCGCGCGTCTGGTCGTAGCGCCCGCCGACGCCGGTCTCCAGCGCGGCCCAGTCGACGCCGTGCTGCTCGAACAGGCTCAGCGCAATGAGGATCGACGCTTCGTGAAACGTGTGGATATTTGCCGGCTGGTCGGTTGCCAACTGTACGCAATGCGGCCGGACGCGATTTTCCCAGGCGGCCATAATGTCGTCTTGACTCACAAACTCGCCGTCGATGCTGAAGCGCTCACGGTAGTCGAAGAGATGGGGACTCATAAAGGACGCGGCCTTGCCGATGCTCGAGAACCCCATCTCCAGAAACCGGCAGGTCGAACCCTTGCCGCCGGTGCCCGCGATGTGAATCAACCGCGTGGGGTGGCCGTTGGGCCAGAGCGTCGCAATCGACCGGCGCAGCAGTTCATGGCGCGCCAATTTCGCAATCGACCACTCGGCGTGATAGATCTGGTCGACGGTGTTGTAGTAGGGAAAATTGTATGTAGGCACAAGCTGGCGTCTTAAAAAGCTGAAATATGAAGGGTGAATTGTGCGTTGTGAATTGTGAGGTGCAGGCGCTCGCAGGCATGACTTCACAATTCACCATTCAGTATTCACCCTTCATCATTTATTTATCTTCAAAAGGAACCGGCGCCGCCGTGGCGTTGATGCGCTCAATCTCGGCGGCCACCAGCGCACACACATCTTCGACCACGGCATCGACCGCAAACTCGAACATCTCGCCGTTGCGGCGCAGCTTGCCTTCGACGATGCCATTTTTCAGCCCTTTGGCGCCTACGGTGAGGCGGATCGGGATGCCCAGCAGGTCGGCGTCATTGAACTTGACGCCGGCGCGCTCTTCGCGATCGTCGTAAAGCACTTCGACGCCAGCCTTGAGCAGCGTGGCATAGAGCTGTTCGGCCGCAGCGGTCACTTCGGGCGTTTTCTCCGTCGCCAGGCTGACGAGCAGCACCTGATAGGGCGCCACGGTGATCGGCCATTTGATGCCGGCGTCGTCATGCAGCATCTCGATGATCACCGCCATCAGCCGCCCCGACCCGATGCCGTACGAACCCATCACAATGGGTTTCTCGTCACCCTTCTCATCCAGATAGGTGGCGCCCATCGCCTTGGAATATTTGGTGCCCAGCTTGAAGATGTTGCCGACTTCGACCCCGCGCGCGTTGTAGAGCGCCTCGCCGCACTGCGGGCAAGCGTGGCCGTCGCTCGCCGCCACCAGATCGACCACCAAGTCGGCGGTGTAGTCGCGGCCATAGTTCGTATTGCGCGCATGATACCCCGCGCGATTGGCGCCCGCCACCAGATTCGGGGTGCGCGCCACCAGGTCATCGACCAGCAACAACACCTGCTCGCGCCGGATGCCGATCGGCGAACCATAGCCCGGTTCGGCGCCGACAGCCTGAATCTCCGGCGTCGTCGCCGGGCGCAGCCGCCGCGCCTTGATGACGTTGGTCAACTTGGTCTCGTTGAGCTCCATATCGCCGCGCACGACGCAGAAGACGAACTGTTCTTTCACCGCGCCGTCGGGTTGGTCGATGTCGGCCACCATGAAGACGGCCTTGGCGGTCTCACTTTCGGCGATGTTCAGAAAACTTGCCAGCGCCTCGATCGTGGTGACGTTGGGTGTGGCGACTTCTTCCAGCGGCGCCGGCGCAGTCGCGGGCGGCGCCGGCTTGCGGAAGGTCGCCACCTGCCGGTTGGCGCTGTAGCCACACGCGTCGCACAGCACCAGTGTGTCTTCACCGATGTCAGTCAGCGCCATAAATTCGTGCGCCATGCGTCCGCCCATCATGCCGGTGTCGCTCTTGACCGCCACCACGTCGATGCCGCTGCGGCGGAAAATATTGAAATAGGCCTGGTAGAAATGCGGGTAATAGGCGTCGATGCCCGCCTCGTCGCGGTCGAAGGTGTAGGCGTCCTTCATCGTGAACTCGCGCACGCGCAGCAGGCCGGCGCGCGGGCGCGGCTCGTCGCGGAACTTGGTCTGGATCTGGTAAAGCATGGTCGGGAGCTGACGGTAGCTCTTGATGTACTTCTTCGCCAGATCCGCCATGATCTCCTCGTGCGTCATGGCGAGCACCATGTCGCGGTCGTTGCGATCCTTGAAGCGCGCCATATCGCTGCCGATCTGATACCAGCGCCCGGTCTTCTGCCACAGTTCCGCCGGGTGCACCACCGGCAGCGTCACCTCTTGGCCGCCGATGGCGTCCATCTCTTCGCGAAAAATATCCTCGATCTTGTGCTTGGTGCGCAACGCCATCGGCAGGAAGTCGAAGATGCCCGCGGCGATCTGGTGGATCAGACCGGCGCGCAACATAAGCTGATGGCTGACAATGTCGGCGTCAGCCGGCGCCCTCGCGGAATGTCTGGAAAAATAACTTCGATACTCGCATGAACAAGACTCCGAATCATTGATTTACAGGCTGGCAAGCAGATGCTCCACCCGCGCTTTGATCTCTTCGTAGGGAACAACGCCGACGATGCGATCTACTTCCTCGCCGTCGTGCAAAAAGAGCAGGGTCGGCAGCCCCATAATTTGGAAGCGCTGCGGCGTCTCCAGGTTTTCGTCGGCGTCGAGCGCGGCCACCAGGACGTGCTCGGCATAGTCCTTGGCCAGGAAGCCAACGTACGCCGACATCATCTGGCACGGCTGGCACCATTCGGCCCAGAAGTCGACCACCACCAAACGTGGCGTCTGCACTGTCGCGGCAAAGCCGGCGTCGGTGACATCCACAATGGGCGAGGGGACAACAGGCGCTGTGCTCGGCGGTACAGTAATTTGACCGCCGAATCGTTTCTTCAGTTTATCAAACACATCCCCATCTCCACGGACTGAGGCGGCGAACCATCATCGCGCTGCATGGCCGTCGCGCTGTCAAGCACGTAGGTCATATTCGTTTGAGCTATACTGAATCGTAGAAATTGCCCTTCTGTGCGCATCTCTGCATCTCCGCGCCTCTGTGTCAAGAGCAGTTTCCAGCGTAATTTCACTCATCTTTGCGACGCGGGCGCCGGCCCAGTTGCGCGGCCACAACTTCCCCGGCGCGGCGGGCCGCGTTCTGCGTGGCGCTGCCGAGCCGTTGCGCGCCGCCGACGAACAAGCGGCCAAAATCCACCATCACGTTGCCGAGCCAGCCCACCAGCTTACGTTCGTCCACGCCGGTCACCGCGCGTATACTGTCTCCCCAATCGCCCACCGCCTCTGGCCCGACGCGAAAATATGCGTCGGCGCGGCGACCGATAATGTAAGTCATCAAAATATTGGCGCCGGCGGAGATGGCGATCCCAACAAAGGGAATGGCTTTGATGAGTGCACGGCCCGCGAAACGTTCGGCAGTTCTTTCCGCCAGCTTGCGGCTGGCCTGGTTGATCAGCCGTTCCGCGCCCATGTTGAGACCTGTCACCACCAGCAACGCGTTGCGCTTCTGATGGGGTGAGTGTGCGGCCACGTGCGGCCGCGATTTCGAGCACCAGCTCGGATTGCAGGCGCAGGGTCACGCCGACATCCGTCACTACGCCGACTGTGAAGGCGGCGACGCTGCCGAAGCCAGGAATCAACGCAGCCGCCGAAGTGGCGGCGCCGACGCCGCCGGTCTGTTGCGCCTTTTGCCGGATCAGGTGCTCGACCAGGGCATCATCGTGCAGACGGCGTTGTGTGCTGATCTCAGCGACGCGCTGCGCCGCGGCATAGGCGTCAGCGTCGTTCACTGTGCGCAACGTGCGATCGACAATCGATTCCAGCATGTTGGCGTCCTCGTGGGACAGTGGATGTTCGGTCACGGACTCCCCCGTTATGCTTCGACCACAGCTTCGAGCGATGCACAAAGCGTGTAGTCGTGGGTGATCTCGGCAACACCGGCCAGGGTGGCATGGGCGCCGCAATATTTATGTACGCTCAACTCGACCGCGCGCGCCACCTTGTGTGGGTCAAGCTGCGCGCCGACGATCACGTACCGGATGTGGATACGTGTCCACGGTTTGGGCCATTCTTCTCCGCGTTCGCCGCTGATTTCGACCTGCAGGTCTTCGAGCGGCTGGCGTTGCTTGCCGAGAATATCGACTATATCAATCGCTGTACAGCCGCCCAGTCCCAACAGCAACATCTGCATCGGGCTGACGCCTGGGCCATCGCCAGGACTCATGACGACGCTACGACCGTTATTGCCGACGCCCAGAAAACTTTTGTCTTCTATCCATTTGACTCGCGTCGTTGTCATCTCTGTCATCTCGATTTTGTTGGTCTGATAGGTCGTTCTTTGACGTGCGCGCTGATCAGATTGCGCCTTGTGCAGAACTCAATGGTAACATCGCCAGAATTAAGCTGTCTATTACTTATGTCTGCCCATCACCATCTGAGTATATGCTTGCAAGATGCAGATGTCAAAGCAGGTGTGATATAATGACATCCGCCGCATTCTGTATATGTTCCGCAAATCACAATCGAACGCGACAAAAAAGGAGCGACCATGTCTTCGACCTATCCTTGGCTTTCCAGCTATGAGCAGGGAGTGCCGGCGACGGTGGATATCCCCGCAATTACGTTGCAACAATTTCTGGCAGACGCCGCACGTCAATACCCCAGCAAGACAGCGATCCGCATGGTGTTGCGCTATCTGCCGCTGGGTTTGGCAGTGCAAGCAAAGTTGAGCTATCGCGAATTGGATGAATTGAGCGACCGTTTTGCCGCCGCGCTTGCTGCGCAAGGCATCAAAAAGGGGTCGCGCGTCGCCATTATGTTGCCCAACTGTCCCCAGCAGGCCGTTTTCTACTTTGGCGTTCTCAAAGCCGGCGGCGTCGTCGTCAACACGAACCCGACCTATCCTCCGCACGAACTTGAACCGCTGATGAGCAGCAGTGGCGCTGAGGCGATTATTACCCTGTCCGGTCTCTACGACCGCGTCAAACAGATTCAGCCGAACACGAATCTCAAGACGATCATTTTGACCGACATGTCCGACCATGTAACGGGGCTTTTCCGCAACACGGTCAACAAGCAGCTTGCCGCCAAGGGTTTATACAAGAAGATGTCGGGCGGGCCAGGGGTGTTTTATTACAAAGAGCTGGTCGGTCGCCATCCGGCCAAGCCGCCGGCGGTGCAATTTGACCCGGCAACCGACACCGCCGTTTTCCAATTCACGGGTGGGACGACCGGGCTGCCCAAAGCCGCCGAGTTGACGCACCACAACCTGGTTGCCAACACCACGCAGATGAACGCCTGGTTCACCGGCGTTTCCCCAGGCAATGAGAAAGTGCTGTTGGCGCTGCCTGCGTTTCACGTCTACGGCATGACGGTGGGGATGCTCTTTTGCATCGCCATCTGCAGCGAGTTGGTGGTAGTCCCCGACCCACGCGACACCAACCATATTCTGGAAATTCTTGCCAAAGAGCACATCACGCTTTACCCTGGCGTGCCGACGATGTATATCGCGATCATCAATCACCCCCGCGTGACAGAGTACAACCTGCGCTCGATCAAGGCATGTCTCAGCGGCGGCTCCGCGCTGCCGGTGGAAGTGGCGCAAAAATTCGACGAGATCACGGGCGGCAACCTGGTGGAAGGCTTCGGCATGTCCGAGTCGTCCCCGGTGGCGACCGCCAATCCCATTGCAGGGCGCGTCAAGTTTGGTTCGATCGGCATTCCAATTCCCAGCACCGAAGTTTCGATTGTTTCCCTTGAGCCGGACGAGAGCGGTAACTACAAAGTTCTCGGCGCCGGTGAGGAAGGCGAGTTGGTTGTGCGTGGGCCGCAGGTGATGAAAGGCTACTACAACAACGCTGAAGAAACCGCCAAAACCATCGATGCTGATGGGTGGCTGCACACCGGCGACATCGCCAGGATGGACGAGGACGGCTACTTCTACATTGTCGACCGCAAGAAGGACCTGATCATCGCCAGCGGCTTCAACATTGTCCCGCGCGAGGTGGAAGAGGTGCTCTTTATGCATCCCAAGGTAATGGAAGCCGCGGTGGCCGGCATCCCGGATGCCAAGCGTGGCGAAACCGTCAAGGCGTTTGTGGTGTTGAAGCCGGACCAGAGTGTGACGGTCGAAGAGATCCGCGACTTCTGCAAGGAGAACCTTGCTCCTTACAAAGTGCCCACCTTTGTTGAATTCCGCACCGAACTGCCGAAGACCCAGGTTGGCAAGGTGTTGCGTCGTCAACTGGTCGAAGAGGAAAAGGCAAAGATCGCGGCCGGCGGCAATCCCTAACAGGCGCGTGCGTTAGATTTTTTTGTAGCAGTACGCGCTGCACATAACACTGCTAAGGATTAGAGAAACCGGGGAGACTTCGCGATGGTGCATCGTCCATTGTGAAGTCTCCCCGGCGCGTCTTGCCCGCCGGTCACCGCGACTTTTTCCCCCCGCATTGACAAAACATGTCGCGGTTTGATTGCCATCTGCTGAGATTGGAGAATTCCCCTCAGACTATCCACGACCCCAAACAAGCATTCCGGATGGCGGTCATTACTCTTTCACTGTTTGATCAATTCTGCCAGCCGCGCCTTTGCCGCGGCCGGATCCGCCTTGCCCTTGGTGGCGCGCATCACCTGTCCCATGAAGAAGCCGAAGAGCTTTTCCTCCCCATCCCGATAGCGCATCAGCTCGGCGGCATTGGCCGCGAAGATTTCGGCGATCGCGTCGTCGATCACGCTGGCGTCAGAGACCATCGCCAGCCCTTCGCGCGCGACGATGGCTTGCGGCGCGTCGCCAGTGGCGTACATGGTTTCGAGCACTTTTTTGCCGGTGTTGGGGGTGATTACCTTGTCGTCGATCAACTTGAGCAGCGCGGCAAAATGCGCCGGCTGAATTTTGCTCGCCGCGATCTGACGTAGATCCTGACCTTCGCCGTCGGCGTAAAGCAGGCGGAAGAGTTCGCCGGTCATCCACGTGGCGAGACGCTGCGCCTTGCCGTCCTCTTCGCCATAAGCAGCCACGGCCTCCTCGAAGAAGCGCGCCACCTGCATTTCGCTGGTCAGGACGTTCGCCTCACTACGTCGCACGCCCCAGCGCTGTTCGTAGCGGTTGCGTTTGGCCGCGGGCAATTCGGGCAGGGCGGCGGCCAGACGGGTCACTTCCTCCCGGCTGACGCGCAGAGGCGGCAAATCTGGCTCCGGGAAGTAGCGGTAATCATGGGCGTCTTCCTTGCTGCGCTGGAGCACGGTGCGCTGTTTGTCTTCATCCCAGCCCATGTTCACCTGCACGACGTCGTCGCCGGCCTCGATCACACTGACCTGACGCTCCAGTTCGTAGGCGATGGAGCTGCGCACCGCGCGGAAGCTGTTGAGGTTCTTGACTTCGACTTTCGTGCCGAATTCGCCGCGTGCTTTCTGCGCTAACGTGCGCACACTGATATTGGGCTCGCAGCGCAGCGCGCCCTTTTCCATGTCGCCGCTGTTGACGCCCAGCGCGCGCAGCGTGGCGCGCAGCCGGGTCAGATAGGCGTAGGCCTCCTCCGGGCTATGGATGTCGGCCTCGGTGACGATCTCCATGAGCGGCACGCCGGCGCGATTGAGGTCGATCAAGGAGTAGCCACCCTCATGCGGAGCGGCCGGTGTCTTCCTCCAGATGGACGCGCCGGATGCGCACGCGCTTGGTTGCGCCATCTTCCAGGTCGATTTCCAACTCGCCATCTTCACAAAGGGGCAACTCGTATTGGCTGACCTGGTATCCTTTGGGCAAATCTGGATAAGTGTAATTTTTGCGCGCAAAGACCGCACTTTCATTGATGCGGCAATTGAGCGCAAGTCCCGTGCGGATCGTCGCCTCCACCGCCGCCCGGTTGATCGCGGGCAGCGCGCCGGGCAACGCCAGGCAGGTCGGGCACGTGCGCGTATTGGGCGGCGCCCCCTGGTAATCGGTGGCGCAGCGGCAAAACATTTTCGACTGTGTCAGCACCTGCGCGTGCACTTCCATGCCGACGACCAATTCATAAGACGCTACATCTTTAGCGGCAACGGTAAGCGTTGACATGCATTACACCTTATCGAATCTTCCGATTGTTTTCATTTGCGAACCTTGCAAGCGATGATACCATAGCGACAAGTCGAATTGAAACGGAGAGCTTTCATGGGCGTCTTTTCAGCGGGTAGGCTCTCCTATAGGCGATTATCCATTCGTCTAACCGACCGGAACAGAAGCCACGGAAAGATCGTTGACAACGGGTATGAAGTGGACACGCCTTATCCTGATCCCGCTATTCGTGGCGGGCTGCGGCGGCGCCGACGCGCCGACGCCAACGCCGACATCCACACCGGCCGTACAGGCCGCACCGACGTTCACGCCGACGGCCGCCGCCGCTGAAGCGGTGGCCTCTGCGCCTACCGAGGCGGCCGTGGCTGGTGCGCCGGGTGCAGCGCTGGTCTTGCCCACATTGACGCCAACGCCCAATTCGCTGGCGGACGCGCCGGGAGGCAGCCGCCAGGACGATCCTGGCAGCGAGGCGCCGGCCCCATCCGCCGCCGCCGTCGTCGCTGCGCCTGCGTCTTCTAACTCACTTGACGCCGGACGACGGCTGCAGCGCTATGGGGATTACGCCGCGGCGCGCACTGCACTGAATCAGGTGGTGACTGACGCGGCCGCCTCGCCCGCACGCCAGGCTGAGGCGCTCTACGACCTGGGGCGCGCTTACCTTGGCGAAGATCTCTACAGCGAGGCGCTTGCCACCTTCGACCGGCTTGACGCTTTGCTCGCCAGCGCCGGCGGCGACCCCGGTCAGTTTGGCCAAAAAGAACATTTTTTGCGCGGCGAGGCGCTGTTGGGCATGGGGCGCTATGCCGAAGCGGTGAATGATTATCGGCAATTTCTCGAAGCCTACCCGTGGATGAGCGAGTCGGTCCAGCCGCGCATTGCACGCGCCTATCTGGCGAGCAACGACGTTGACGGCGCAGCGACTGCACTGCGTCGCGCCGTCGACGCCGCTGAAGATCGAGTCGCCAAAGTGGGTAAGCTAGAGAATCTGGCCCAGGTCTATCTCGACGGGGGGAGGTTTGCGGATGCCGCGGCCGTCTATGATGAAATTCTCGCGGTCGCGGAGAATGCGGGGTACCGCACCCAAATCCTCTATAAAGCCGGCCAGGCGCTGGCCGCGGGTGGCGATGCGCCGGGCGCGATCGAGCGCTGGCGCGCGGCCACGGCCGAATCACCCGAAAATTACAACGCCTATCTGGCGTTGGTGGAGCTGGTCAACCGGGATGTCGAGTTCGACCTCTACCAGCGCGGCTATATCGACCTGGTGGCGGAGGCGCACCAGCCTGCCATCAATGCCTATCAAGCCTATCTCGACAGCGTCGACCCGACCGATGCGCGCGCGGGCAATGCGTTGCACGGGCTGGGCCAGTCCTATCTCGGCGCCGGCAGTTACGCTGATGCGCTCACCGTGTTTGACCGGGTGATCGCCGAGTATCCGTCCTGTGATTGTTTTGGTCAGGCATGGCTGGACAAGGGGACGGCGCAAGCCAGCCTGGGCGACAGCGCCGGTGCGCGGCGCACCTATCGCACCTTTGCGCGCGACTTTGCCGCAGATGCATTGGCGCCGGAAGCGCTGTGGCAAAGTGGCCGGCGCGCACTGGCCGAGGGCAATCAGATTGAAGCTGCCGTCGATTTTCTGACGCTGGCTGACAGCTTTCCCGCCAGCGAGCGCGCGCCGCAGGCGCTCTATACACTCGGCGTCGGCGCGTTCGACGTCAAACTCTACGACCAGGCCGCGAACGCGCTGGCGCGGCTGCAAACAAGCTATCCCGACTATCGCTGGGACGCGGTCGGTTACTGGCTGGGGCGCAGCCAGGCTGTCGCCGGCCAAAACGAGGCCGCGCGCGCGACGTGGCAGGCGCTCGTGAACCAGGCGCCGGACATCTATTACGGCATTCTGGCGAGCTACGCCCTGGCGGATATCGCCATGACCGACGCCGCCATGCTGGCGCGCATCGGCGCCGTGGCCGGGCCTGCGAGCCGTCTCGGCGGCGACGACGGCAGCCAGGCCTTTGCCGAGCAATGGCTGGCCGGCTGGCTGGAGCTTCCGGTCGACCAGGTCGCGCTCTTATCGCCAGAGATCGCCGAAGATGCGAACCTGGCAAAAGGGCGGCTGCTGTTGGAGCTTGACCAACGTGGGGACGCACTGGCGGCATTGGAGCGCGTCTATCAAACCAACCAAGATAATGCCGCCGCGCTTTATCCGCTGAGCCTGGAATTTGCCCGCCTGGGCGCTTACCGGCTCAGCATTCTCAGCGCGGCGCGGCTGATGCAATTCAGCCCGGCGGGGTTGGTCGAGAGTGCACCTGCGTTTATCCAGCGCCTCTCTTTCCCCCAACCCTTTGCCGACCTGATCGAGCGTGAGGCAACCGCCAATAGCTTCGACCCGCTGATCTATTTCAGCCTGATCCGCCAGGAGAGCCTTTTCGAGGAGGGCGCGCGCTCCACCGCCGCGGCGCAGGGATTGGCGCAGATCATTCCTGACACGGGCCAGTGGGTTGCTCAGCAGCTTGGGCACCCTGAATACACCAACGACATCATCTATCGCCCGGTGATCAATTTGCGTTTTGGCGCCTATTATCTGGATTGGGTGCGTGATTATCTGGACGGCAACCTGTTGTCGGCGCTGGTGGGTTATAACGCCGGCCCCGGCAACTCCGAGAACTGGCGCGAGCAAGCCGGCGCCGACGACGCGCTGTTTGTCGAGAAGCTCACCTTTTCTGAGCCGCGCGCCTACGTATACTATATCCTCAGCAACCTCTACCATTACACGCGACTCTACGCCTCATAACGCCGGCCTTGATGTCGAGAAAGCCGACCCCGCACACTGCCCTTCGCAATCTGTTGGAGGGCGGTTTGCTATCAGAACGCTGATTCGCCCCTCGCCCCTCGCAGCTCCTCTACTTTTTGCCGATCGCCACCGTCACCAACTTGCCATCCAGATCGAAGGTCGCCTGCGGCAGGTTTTCCGGCACGACGTCGCCCTGGCCGGGATGCAACTGCACCAGGTCTACGCTCAGCGTCTCGTCACGCACATACGCGCCGAAGTGCGCCAGCACCTCATGCATCAGCTCGGAGTCGGCGAGATAGGTGACGATGCGGTCGCTGATCTCCAGCCCGGCGTCCTTGCGCAGTTGCTGAATGCGGCGCACCAGCTCGCGCGCATAGCCTTCCTGCACCAGCGCCTGGTCCAGCTCCGTCGTGACCGCCACCAGATAGCCCGCCTCCTGCGCCACGCTGAAGCCGGCGCGCGGGGTCACGCGCATCTCGACATCTTCCGGCGCGACGACGTAGGATTCGCCTTCCGCCTCGATGTCCACACTTTCACCGGCTTGCAAACGCGCCGCAAGGTCAGCCTGATCCAGTGTGCTCATGGCCTGGCGGATCTTCGGATAGCCCTTGCCATATTTCTGGCCGAGTTGCTTCGGGTACGGGAAGACTGTCACGTCCACCAGGTCGCCGCTGGCATGGGTGAAACTCATCTCTTTGACGTTGAGTTCGTCGAGCAAGAGTTGCTGCATACGCCGCAGCGCGGCTTCCTCGTCGCCGGTGCGCGTGCGCACCACGACCTGCGCCAGTGGCTGCCGCACCTTGAGATTGGCATTCTGCCGCGCGGCGTGCCCCAGGCTGGTCACGCGTTGCACCATTGCCATGTCCGCGCTCAACTGCTCGTCGATCAACGCTTGCGCCACCTGCGGCCAGCGCGCCAAGTGGACAGAATCGGGAGATTCAGAGAATGAGCGATTGGGAGATTGGAGATTGGAGATTGGAGATTTATGCTCCCTGTCTCCCCCTCTCCCTGTCTCCCCCTCTCCTTGTCTCCTTGTCTCCTTGTCTCCTTGTCCCGCCAGATTGACCACCAGATTCTGATACAGTTCCTCCGCCACAAAGGGCGTGGCCGGCGCCAGCAATTTCGCCACCGTCACCAGCACGTCGTAGAGCGTCTGCAGTGCGGCTGGGTCGCCGTCCCAGAAGCGGCGGCGGCTCAGGCGCACATACCAGTTGCTCAGGCTCTCGACAAAGTCGGCGACGGGCCGCGTCGCACCCAGCACATCGTAGCTCTCGTAGGCGGAAGTCACGTCGCGCACGAGGCGGTTCAGCTCGGAGAGCACCCAGCGGTCAAGGAGATTGGGAGGCTGGGAGATTGGGAGATTAGGGGAATTTTCCCAATCGCTCAATCGCTCAATCTCGTAATCACTTAGGTTTGTATAGGTCACAAAGAACGAATAGGTGTTCCATAATGTATTCAGGAACCTCCGCACCGTCTCGCCCACGAGATTGACCGAGAAGCGGCGGCTGTTGCCGGGTGGGCTGGCGGTGTACATATACCAGCGCGTGGCGTCGGCGCCGTGTGTATTGAAGACTTCCCACGGGTTGACGACATTGCCCTTGCTCTTGCTCATCTTGCTGCCATCTTCAGCCAGGATGTGGCCCAGGCAGATGACGTTCTTGTACGCGGGCCGGTCGAAGAGCAGCGTGCTCACCGCGTGCAGCGTGTAGAACCAGCCGCGCGTCTGGTCGATCGCTTCGCAGATATAGTCGGCCTGCGCTTGCCGCGCCCAGACTTCGTGATTCTCGAAGGGATAATGCCACTGCGCCACGGGCATGGAGCCGGAGTCAAACCAGACGTCGGCTACCTCCTTGATACGGCGCATTGTCCCACCGTCGGGCGCGGGCCAGGTCAAGTCATCGACATAGGGCCGGTGCAGGTCGACATCGTTCAGTTTGCGGCCAACCTTTTCCTCCAGTTCGGCGATGGAGCCAATGCACTCCATGTAGCTGCTGCCCGGCGCATCGCTGCGCCAGATCGGGATCGGGGTGGCCCAATAACGTTCACGGCCCAGCGCCCAGTCGACATTGTTCTCCAGCCAGTTGCCGAAACGCCCGTCCTTGATGTGCTCCGGGTACCAGTTGATCTCCTGGTTGAGCGCCACCAGCCGGTCACGATAGGCGCTGGTGCGGACGTACCAGGTCTCGCGCGCGGTGTAGAGCAGCGGCGAGTCGCAGCGCCAGCAGAAGGGGTAGGTGTGTTCATACGTGCCCGCCTTATAGAGCAGAGCGCGGCTCGCCAGCTCCTCCTGGATGGCCGGGTCGGCCTCCTTGACAAAGATGCCCGCCCACGGCGTCACTTCGGGCTTGAAGGCGCCGGCGGCGTCGATGGTCAGGATCACCGGCAGGTTGTACTTCTTGCCGATCTCCATGTCGTCGGCGCCAAAGGCCGGCGCGATGTGGACGATGCCGGTTCCATCTTCCGTGCTGACAAAGTCGCCGGTGACGACGTAGGCGTACTCCTGCTCCACCGGGTAGAAAGTATAGAGCGGCTCGTAGTAGACGCCGGCCAGATCGCGACCCTTCATCTGCTCCAGCACTGCGTAGCCAGGCCGCAGCACGCGCTCGGCCAGCTCCGCGGCCAGCGTCAGCACGTCACCGCTTGCGTCGCGCACGCGCACGTAGTCGATGTCCGCGCCGACCGCCAGCGCCACATTGCCCGGCAGCGTCCACGGCGTCGTCGTCCAGGCGAGCAGATACTCTTCCTCGCCCCCCGCCCCTCGCCCCTCGCCGGGTTTCACGCGAAATTTGACATAGACGCTAGGATCGATCGTGCCTTCCTTATAACCCAGCGACAGCTCATGGCTACTCAGCGGCGTGCCGCAGCGCGGGCAGTAGGGCACGATCTTGTAGCCCTGAAAGAGCAGGTCTTTCTCCCAGAACCGCTTGAGGATCCACCACAACGACTCGATGTATTCGTTGCGGAAAGTGACGTAGGCCGTGCTGAGATCGACCCAGTAGCCCATGCGCTCGGTAACTTCTTCCCACTCCGCGATGTATTCCATCGTCGAGTCGCGGCAGAGTTCATTGAAGTTGGCGATGCCGTACGCCTCGATCTGCTGCTTGCCGGTGAGGCCGAGCTTCTTCTCCACCTCAATCTCGACGGGCAGGCCGTGCGTGTCCCAGCCGCCGCGGCGCTGGACATAGTAGCCCTGCATCGTCTTGTAGCGTGGGAAGATGTCCTTGAACGCGCGCGCCAGCACGTGATGAATGCCAGGCCGGCCGTTGGCCGTGGGCGGCCCTTCGTGAAAGACATACTCCGGCCCGCCCGCGCGCTCGCTCATGCTGCGCTGGAAAACGTTGCGCTGGCGCCAGAGCTGTAGGATCTTCTCCTCCATCTCCGGGTAATTGACGCTTGGTTTGACTTCGTTGAACTGTGGATTGGTCATCATGACACCTATAGGAAATCAAAAAAGTGATTGTTTATCACCATCATCTACGGTATAATTCTGGCGCGTGCTTTCTCGTTCAAGGAAATTCATTATGCAAATTTCGCTCACTTTACCCTCCAACGGGCTGACGGTTGAACAAGCCAGAGACATCCTTGGCGAGGCCATTCAAGATGAGACAGCCCAGGCACAGGTGCGGATGGCCTACTTTGCCGGGCTTTGTCGTGAGCTTGAAGTAACACACCAAATGACCTCCGCCGAGTTCATTGAGCGTTTTGAGGCTGGCGAACTAGGCGATGACCAACACCTCTTCGACTGATACGCCGCCAAGCAAGGGCTGGATTACTGGTCACAGCGCTATCAGCTCCTCAGCAAGGTTATGCTTTGACGCCACGCAGCTATTTTCTCGAACTTCAACAACTGGCGCTGGCGCCGGCCTTTGTCGCTACTTGCGACTTGACCTATCAGGAGATTAATGCGACTCGCTGCTACGTGAGCGGCTTGCTCCTCTTGAAAAATGGGTGCCGACTCTTTATCGCAGAATACGTCATTGTGACAGATGCTGTCGAACGCCCGAAGTACCGCTATCACCTTCAAGGCGCCGACGGTGCCTTGATAGCTCGCTGGGACAACGCACCACATCCAGCGCACAAGCACGAGGCCGACGGCACTGTCGTCGCTTGCACAGCCATAGAACTGGCCGGTGTGTTGGCAGCCATTCCCGGTCACATGTAGCTGCCGTAGTCGCTTACGCCAGCGCGATATAGATCCGCTTGTTGATCGCCCCTTTGCTCTTATAATCCACCACCTTGATCGCCCCGACTTCCTGCGTGTTGGCGACATGCGTGCCGCCATCCGCCTGCAGGTCCAGCCCTACGATCTCCACCGTGCGCACCTCCTCGATGCCCTGCGGCAGTAGATTGATCTTGGTGCGAATCAGGTCCGGTATCTGGAAGGCTTTCTCACGCGGCAGAATCTGCGTGCGCACCAGGTGCGCCGCCGCGACTTCGACATTACACCTAGCCTCAATCTCCTGGATCAGCGCCTTGCTGAGGTTGGCGAACTCGAAATCCATGCGCCCTTCGCCCGGCTCCATATTGCCGCCCGTCACCTGTGCGCCGTAGTCGCGCCAGACCACGCCGCAGAGGATGTGCATGGCCGTGTGCGTGCGCATCAGTTGGTAGCGACGCGTCCAGTCGACCGTCCCCTGCACCGCGTCGCCGGGCGCAAGCAACGGCAGCCCGCCCTCGGTCGCCAGCCAGTGCCAGAGTGCGTCGCCTTCTTTCTTTACCTTGGTGACGGCCAGCCGTTGGCCGCCAAGCTCCAGCCAGCCCACATCATTGGGTTGGCCGCCGCCGCCGGGATAGAAGGCCGTCCTGTCCAGGGCGACCCGGTCGGCTTCGACGGCAGCCACAACGGCGGCAAATTCCTGTGTGTAGGCATCTTTGTAGTAGAGCAGGCAAGTCATGGTAAGCTCCAAATTAGTTTGCTTTGTGAATGGTAAGTTGTGCATCGTGAATTGGTGAAGTCGAGCGGCCACTTCGCAATTCACTATTCAGACTCCACCATTCATCGTGCAAACCTCCAAACAAAAAGCCCATCCCCCAAACAGGGACGGGCTAGATAGTCCGCGATACCACCCTGGTTCCTGACCGTTATAGGTCAGGCGCCTCGCTGCAAAGCCACAGAAAACGTCCTGCGAATTCGCCGTGGCGATATCGGGCCACGTGACCGGCGGCGCCTACTGGTTCGTTCGTTCGGGCCGCTGCTCCAGAGGGATTTTCGCTGTCGAAGGGTTCGCCCGGCTTCCACCCTCCCGGACTCGCTGCAGAACGTTTCGATGGCTACTCGTCTCCATCAACGCATTGATTTCAATGGTGGGCAGTGTAACACTTCTCCGCGTACGCTGTCAAACATTTTTTCGTGCGCTTGCTGTCTTATCTGGGAATTTCGGGTACTATGATGGCGTGAGGAAAATAGGGCGTGGATCCACCCAGCTCAAAGCGTAGAACGTTAGCAGAAAATTAGCGTGATCCGTCAGATCAGCATCCTATTGATGTTTATGTCCCAGCTAAATCGTCATTGTTAGATGTTAAATTCGAGGCGCTCTATGGATCAACTTCGTGTGGGGATCGTCGGCTGCGGCGAGGTCGTGCAAATTATTCACCTGCCCAGCCTCTATCGTCTGGCGGACAAGTTTCGCGTGACGGCGCTCTGCGACGCCAGCCAGGTGGTGTTGGACGCCGTGGGCGCACAGTGGAATGTGTCCAGGCGTTACTTGCGCTATGAGGATCTGGTCAATGACTCTGAGGTGGATATCGTGCTGGTGGCAAATCCGCACGTCTATCACGCGCCGGTGACGCTGGCTGCGATTGCGACGGGCAAACATGTGCTGGTGGAAAAACCGGCCGCCATGAACCTGGCCGAATGTGACGCGGTGCAGGCGGCGCAGGAGCAGGCTGGCGTCACTGTCCAGGTTGCCTATATGCGGCGTTATGCCCCGGCGTTTGAGCAGGCGTGTGTGATTGTGAGCAAGATGCGAGCAGAGGGCGACGTGCGGCTGGCGCGCGTCCACGACGTGATCGGTCACAACGCTCAGATCATCACACCCACGTCGCGCGTCGTGCGCGGTCAGGATATTCCCCAGGCAATGTTGGCGGCAGGCAAGCGGTCAGAAGCCGAAGCCATTGCCCGGGCGATCGGCCCCGTCCCCAAAGAAGTCCAGAACGCGTATATGCTGATGCTGGGGCTTAGCTCGCACGACCTTTCGGCCATGCGTGAGATGCTGGGGATGCCGCAGCGCGTGCTTCACGCCACACAGCGCGGCGGTCTGTATCTGACGGCAACCTTTGACTATGGCGAGTTTGTCTGCCAGTTTGACACGGGTGTGGATACCTTGCCCCGCTTTGACGCCAATTTGGAAGTGTTTGGCGAGAAGAAATACGTGCGCGTGCAGTACGACACGCCTTACGTGCTCAACCTGCCGATTCGCCTGTACGTCGGTGAAGCGCACGGCGAGCATGGCCTGGTGGAGCAGATGCTGCACCCAAGTTGGGGCGATGCGTTTGTCAATGAGTGGTTAGCGCTGCATACCAATATCACGGAGCAGCGTGCACCCAAGACATCGATTGCCGATTATCGTCAGGATCTCGTATTGTTTCAGGCGATGGCAAAATTAATGGCTTAAAAAAATCAGGTGCAGTGGAAAGCTGGGAGATCTGCCGCGTAGAACGCAAGGGTCAACTTTCTTTCTTGTGGCCCGCCTGTAACAAGCCTGCCAATAAAGGATTCTGGCGCATCGGGAGCGCACGCATCCAGCGCGCCAGCAATAGCGCATGTTCGGCATTGTCGCCCTCGCCGCAGAGGGCAAACCACAGCGCCTGCGTGCGAAGTGCGGTGGCCATGTGGTCGAGCAGTTGATTGCGCTGTGGCAAGGCGTCAAGCTCGCGCAGAATATACGCGATCAAGGCATGGACGCGTGCCACGCCAGCATCATTTTGCTGGGACTCGAGCATTGACCAGACGTTGGCGGCCCATCCCACCCAGCCGCGCAGGGCGGGGTGACGCACCATTGCATCAGCGGCATTGGTCAAAGCGGCCATATCCGGCTGTTCCAGCCCGGTGGCGGATGCCGTCGTGAAGAAGTGCGCATAGACATCTGGCAAGTGTGGTGCGGCAAACTGCCAGCAGAGATCGTTGTAGAGCACGTATTCGCCAGGAAGTTCCGCAGGTTCAGCTTGACGCCAATGCGCGGCCAGCGCTTGCTGCACCAGCCAGCGCCCCACGTCGAGCGGCGCCTCGAGCATGATCATGCGGCGTTCCTGCCCCTCGCCGATCATGACTAGCTCGCCCACGCGCCGCGCCGGGGGAAGTTGGCTTGCCTCCATGCTTTCGACGCCAGAACATTCGAGAATGCCGTGATGCAGCGCCAACGTAAATCCCAACAGTGCGCCGTCCACATCCGTGGGATGGGTCGGCATTCTGACGAGCCAGAGTGTGAAGTAGCCGCCTGTGTCCGTCGCACTGACTAAGGCGCGCCATGCGTCCGCAACAGGTGGTTGATAACGTCGTCCGGTGAACTGCAACTTGCGTACGGCGCGCTGCACTTGCTCGACCAGCGGCGGCGCCAACGTGAAGGAAAGCGTGTGGAGTGCGCGCACCGCCTGCTCATGCGCCGCGGCCAGCTCCACCAGGCGATCCAACGCGCTGCGGGCGACTTGCGCGCGCTGATCCTGTGCGATCAGACGCAGCAGTTCCATCTGATCGTCCGGGGCCAGCCGGCTCATCAACCCCAGCACCATAAAGGCGACATCGACGCCGTGATCCTGCATTTGTGTGACATATTCGAGAAAGACGTGACGATGATTGCGTCCTTCCTCGACTGCTTCCAGCAGGCTCTGCATGGCGATATCGTCATTGCCGGAAAGATCGCTCGTCAGCGCATGAGGGACGACTTCCCCCAAATAACGTTCGAGGAGCAAGAGGGCGCTCATGCGTGCCACCGGCGTATTTTGGCGGTTTGCAGCCAGCTCGCGCAACATGGGTGTGATCATCTCTGGCGGCAGCAAGGTGCTCAGATGTCCCAGCACACCACGCAACTGGCTGTTCGCATCACCCAGATGTCTTTGGATCGCAACCGCCAGCCGCTCGGGAGGAAAGCGGCTGGCCAATTCGCGCGTTGCCGCAATCAGTTCAGCCTCGGTGGTTGTCTGACCAAGCGCATCAATCGCCTCTTCGAGCTGACGGCGTTCTTGGAAGCCGGAAATAATTTGCGGGTCACTCATCGTTAAGCCTCATGCTTGTCGCCATTTGGAGTAGATGGACATGCAGGACACACCCCCTACTTTTCTTCCCATTTGTGCTGCATTCGATGGTACAATAAAACAAAACAATTCCACCAATCAACGGAAAGGACAAAATATCATGGCAAAATCCAAATCTACCAGCAGCAAGGAATCGAAAATGCCCACATTACGTTTACCGCTGGCGCTGCAATTGTACACACTGCGCAGCCTGCCCATGAATGCTGACGAGTTACTTGGCGCCGTGGCCGCGGCAGGGTACAGCGGCGTGGAGCTGGCCGGCAATCTGGGACAGAGCGCCGAAGGGTTGCGCGAGCTACTCGACAAGCATGGTCTTAAAGCCGTCTCCGCACACGTGCAGATTCAGGCCATGGAAAGCGACCTGCCCGCGGTCATAAGCTTCCAGAAAACCATCGGCAATGATACCTTGGTTGTGCCGTGGCTGCCGGAGTCAGATCGCTCGCCGACAGCGGCCGGCTGGGCTGCCCTGGGGCAACGTCTCGATCGGCTGGGCCGGCGTTTGCGCATGGCGAATATGCGTCTGCTCTATCACAACCATGACTTCGAAATGGTCGTGATCGACGGTAAACCTGCGATCAGTTGGCTGTTGGAGGCCGCCAAGCCGGAGAATGTCGGCTTCGAGCCGGATCTGGCGTGGATTGTGTTTGGCGGACAGGATGCCGTGGGATTGCTCCAGCAATACAGCGGCCGCGTGCCACGCGTCCATGCGAAGGATCTGGGAGACAACGCAGCCGAACACGGGCTTGCCGACGTAGGAAGCGGTCGCCTCGACTGGGATGCCATCCTGCCGGCGGCCGAAGCGGCGCAGGCGGAATGGTTGGTTGTGGAACATGACTTCCCCACCGACCCGCTGGCCAGCATCCAACGGAGCCAGACGTTCCTGGCAGAAAAACTCAAGGCGTAACCCAGCGTGCGGGCGTCCCGTCCGCCCCGCAAGCGTAACCAGCCAACCGGGAGCGTAGATGTCTGCGCTCCCGGTTGGGTTTTCCCCTGTGAAAAGGAGCAGCATGGCGCATACCGCGATGTTTACCGGACTTGTCTTCGACCCAGAAGGCCACGTGGCCGAAGTCACCTGGGTGGGCGAAAATGCCTGTTACGTAGTGTATGAAGATGACTTCAAACGGCATATCGACGCAGAAATGGTTGACCGCCAAGTGTTGCGCTTTATGCGCCAACAGGTGGAGGGAAGCCGTGACCTGGCGGTCGGCGCGATGTTGGACATGATGGGGCGCGACGACCTTTTCACGAAGGCTGCGGTCGAATCGACGATCGACCGCATGGAGGATGCCGTCGGCCAACCCATCCCGGAAGATGCGCGCCAGTGGCTGGGCATGTTGGGTTTCAAAATTGTCATCGACGACCAGGGCGCCGTCGTCGATATCCAAATGCCGGCAGGCGGCATCGACGAGGGAGATGGCGACTGAGGAGCTGCACAATCATGTTGATGGTGTGACGCTTCGCAGCTTTACTGTCAAAAGATTTGGTCGAGCGTGAGCAGCGCCAGCGCAACGTTGGCCGCCCAGGGAGCACCTTGAACTCGCCGGCAAGGAGTGCAGCTTCCACCTCGCTGCGGCTCAGCAACAGCAACGCCTGCTCCTCAAGGTCGTCGGCATCGATCTGCTGCTGCCAGCGTGCGCCGGTCGCCAGGAAAAAATGCGCGGCGCCGGCGCCCCGGTTGCCATCGACGGCATAGCTGCCGAGCGTGCGCCACGTCTCCGCACGATAGCCGGTTTCCTCCAGCAGTTCACGCTGGGCCGCGTCCAACGGATCTTCGCCGGCTTCGATATAGCCGCCTGTCACGCTCAGGCTTAGCCCTGACACCGCATATTTGGGCTGGCGAAAACAGAGAAAACGTTCCTCCGCGGTGACAGCGACCACGTTGATGAAATCCGGCGTAATGACCCAGCCCCAATCTTCGACGATGCGCCCGTCAGGAAAGGCGACTGTGTGGCTTTCCACTACCAGGAAGCGGCCATCCCCAACGGTTAACAGCGGCCGGCGGCTGAGGGTGCGCAGCGTTTCCATTATTGCATCAACATCTGTTCGAGCGTATCGGCGACCTGCGCGTAAGTTGGCGATTCGCCGCGGTTGAGGCGGATCTGGCTGGCCACGCGGCGCACCAGGCCGGGATTGACTTCAGCCAGCGCGTTGCTCATCGCATACCACAGGCCGCACAGATCGGGCGTCTCATGTGTGGCCGCGCGCACGGCAATTTCGGCCGGCGTCGTGGCGCTGAGCGACGGATTGCCCGCGTTGAGACCCAACTCGCGCCAGGCATTGACCCAGTAATACGAGAGCATCGGGTTGATCAGCCCGCGCATCCGGCTCCACAGCGGGTCGTCCTCCTGCACCAGGAAAAAGAAGGCCAGATAGTAGGGCGCGAATGGGCATAGTCGCGGTGAATCTGCGAAAGCTCCCCCGCGCGCACCGAAGCATAGGAAGCCATGTACCAGCGCAGATCCTCGAGGACGGCGCCCGGCTCGCCGGCTTCGACGGCATCCCATTGCAGGCGACACGCCATCAAATAGCTGCGCGCCGACGCGGCAAAATCCTGCGAACGTTGCAGCATGGCGGTTTTGGACAGCGAGCGCGCCTTCTCGAAGCCGCGAGGCATGCTGTCGGGAAGCTGAACATTTTCGATGTCATAGATGATTGGCTGCAGAGCGGGCTCGTCGGCAAAGGGGATGGAGCTGTGGCCGGGCAGCATGTAGCGCCCTTCGATTTGGATGACAAGGCCACGCTGCTCCAGATCTTCCAGCAAGCTGTCGATATATTCGGTATGCTCGCCGTCGTTGAGGAGAATGATCGCCAGTTCGGTCTTGTCGATCTCAAGGCCGGCATTGACCACGGCATAGACAAAGCCGGATTCGGCGCGCTGCACAAAAGCGGCTTCGCTGTCGATCTCAGCGTCCAGCCACACCGGCACATGCACGGAGGCCACCTGCTCGTGATAGTCGAAGGCGCGTTGGCGAAAGCCCATCTGCCAGATCTGACGCAGCGTCGTTTTGCTGCGAATCAAGCCTTGCGCTTCATAACGATCACACAACTCGTCGAGCAATTCGTCTGTGGTGCGTTCGCCGGAGCGTTCGCTCAATTCGCGATAGATGTCGCGCAACACATCGCGCCGCGTGGCAAAATCAACCGAAGTCATCTTGAGGCGCGTGAAGATTTGATTGTACTGTTGGCGCAGCGAAAGCTTGACCGGCGCCTCTGCCGCCGCCACTCCTGCAATGCCGGTGCCGGCGGTAAGTTGTTGGCTATTGCCAAGACCACCGGCGCGCCAGGGGCGATCCTCCCATTCCGGCGTTGGATCGAATTCACTCGGCGCCACATAGAGCTGATGATCCTTGATAAACAGCGTCAGGATGTCGGTGTTCTGCTCCAGCCACGTCTTGAACTGAGTATGCCCAATCGACGCTTCGCTAAATGTACTGTCGAGCAACAGCATCGTCTGCTTGAGTTTGGCGGCCAGCACGGGCAGTTCGCTGCGTTGGGCGTGGACGCGCAGCGCCTTGAGCAGCAATTGCCGCGCCGATTCAAGCTCCGAGGCGGATGGCTCGATCAGCCGATCTTCATCGGCAAGTTCGCCCAAAGCCACTTCCAGGTAGATAAACTCATCGCAGGCGCGCACAAGGAGCGGATGCGTCACCTCGCGCGGGCCAATGCCGAGCGTGTACTTGCCATACTCGCGCAACTTTGTCACCAAAGGGCCAAAATCACTGTCGCCTGAAATGATAATGAAGGTGTCGATGTGCGTGCGTTGAATTGCCACTTCGAGCGCGTCGAGCGCCATCCGGATATCGGCGCGATTCTTGCCGGCGCGGATGCTGAAAATCTGGATCAGGTCGACGGCATGGTTCATCAAATCTTCACGGTAGCGGGAAAATCGGCTCCAATCGCCGTATGCCCGCAAGATAGCAATCGCGCCGCGGTTTTCGAGGTATTCCATCAAAGGCGTGAGTTCAAAATCGAGAAACTCCTGTTCGGCCCAAAGCGCGATATTTTCAAAATCCATAAAAACTGCCAGTTGGTTACTCATTAAGAGTCTCCTCCAAATTGACAACCAGGTGGATAAGATAACAAAATCGGGGCGAGGAACGCTGTGTTACACAGGCATTTTAGAAATATTCTACCACACCCCACGCCGAACCCGTCGAGTTGCGCCCTCGTCGCAATCGCCCGCCTCATCCTCACGCCTCACGCCTTGCGCATTTACGCTTTCCTCATATTCATACAAATCGCTAATGAAAACGCAATGACATGCTGACATGGATTCGGTACACTGTAGTCATCAATTGAATAGAGCAAGCAGCAGCAAAAAGAGCTTGTTCTAAAGAGCAAATTAACCCGAAACTACTGGGAGGCATAAAGTATTATGGGTAAAATTATTGGAATTGACCTGGGAACGACCAATAGCGTGGTTGCTGTGATGGAAGGCGGCAATCCCACCGTGATCGCCAACGCCGAAGGCAATCGTACAACGCCCTCTGTGGTGGCGTTTAACAAGAATGGCGAGCGCCTCGTCGGCATTACGGCCAAACGTCAGGCAGTCGTCAACCCGGAAAATACGGTCTATTCGGTCAAGCGCTTGATGGGACGCCGTTCCGACGATGCCGAGACGCAGAAGGCGCGCAAGATGGTTTCTTATACCATTGCCGATGGGCCAAACGGCGACGCGCGCGTCAGCATCCCGATTAAGAGCAAGGTCTACACCCCGCAGGAAATCAGCGCGATGGTGCTGGGCAAGCTCAAGCGCGATGCCGAAAATTACCTGGGCGAGGAAGTCAAACAGGCGGTGATCACAGTGCCCGCTTACTTCAACGACAGCCAACGCCAGGCCACCAAAGACGCCGGTCAGATTGCCGGTCTGGAAGTGCTGCGCATTATCAACGAGCCGACGGCCGCGGCTGTGGCATATGGCCTGGACAAGAAAAACGACGAGACCATTTTGGTCTTTGACCTGGGCGGTGGCACTTTTGATGTGTCGGTGCTCGAAGTGGGCGACGGCGTGATCGAAGTCAAATCCACCAACGGCGACACCTTGTTAGGTGGCGACGACTGGGACGAGCGCATCGTGCACTGGCTGAACGACGAGTTCCGCAAGGAGCAAGGCGTCGATCTCAGCGGCGACCGCCAGGCGCTGCAACGTCTACGCGAGGCCGCGGAGAAGGCCAAGATCGAGCTTTCGACCGTCACACAGACTGAGATTAACCTGCCCTTTATCACCGCGGACAGCACAGGCCCGAAACATCTGGTCGTGACGCTCAGCCGCAGCAAGTTCGAGCAGTTGACGGCCGACCTGTTGGAGCGCTGCAAGCAGCCTTTCTTTAATGCGTTGAAGGATGCAGGTCTGAACGCCAAGAGTCTGGACGAAGTCGTGCTGGTCGGTGGTTCGACCCGCATGCCGATGGTGCAGGAGTTGGTGCGCCAGTTGACCGGCAAAGAGCCGCACAAGGGCGTCAACCCGGATGAAGTGGTGGCGATCGGTGCGGCGGTGCAGGCCGGCGTGTTGGGCGGTGAGGTCAGCGACCTGCTGCTGCTCGACGTGACGCCGCTGAGCCTGGGCCTGGAAACGCTGGGCAGCGTGATGACCGTGCTCATCCCGCGCAACACCACGATCCCGACCAAAAAGACGGAGATCTTCAGCACCGCGGCCGACAGCCAGACCGCAGTCGACATCCACATTTTGCAGGGTGAGCGACCGATGGCGAGCGGCAACAAGACCCTGGGCAACTTCCGCCTGGATGGGCTGCCGCCGGCGCCGCGTGGCGTGCCGCAGATCGAAGTCACGTTTGACATCGACGCGAACGGCATTCTGCACGTGATGGCGAAGGACAAGGCGACGGGCAAGGAGCAAAGCGTCAAGATCACGGCATCGACCAACCTGGCGAACGATGAGGTCGAACGCCTGGTGCGCGAGGCTAAGCAGCACGAAGACGAGGACAAGCGCCAGAAGGAACTGGCCGAGGCGCGCAACGCCGCCGACAACCTGGTCTACGTGACGGAGAAATCGTTGCGCGACCTGGGCGACAAGGTGCCCACCAATGACCGGGCAACAGTCGAAAACCTGGCGGAAGAGTTGAAGCAGGCGAAAGACAGCGGCGATCTCGCCCGCATCCGCAGCCTGACCGAACGCCTCCAACAGGCCACCAACGCGCTCGCTCAGCAGATGTACGCCCAACCGGGCGCTGACGGCGCCAACGGCGCTGGCCCAGCTGATGGACAGCCGGGCGGACAACCGGGCGGGCCAGCCACCGGCAGCAGCGACGACGATGTGGTCGAAGGCGAATACCGCACCGTCTAAACGCCGGCAGCCAACAGGTTCCTACAACACGGAACACCGTAAGTCGAATCTGGAAAAAAACGGGCGGGGTCAAGACCTCGCCCGTTTTCTTGGAAGCCAGCCCGCCGAAGGGAAAAATAGAGAATGACCTATTCATACGATCCGTTTGGGGCGTCGCGGCCACGGGGCAGACAGTCGGGCAACGTAGTGATCACGCCTGCTGAATTTCAAAAGATGCAGCAGATCGTCCAGGAGCTGGGCGCACGTTTGGAACAGGAGCTTGCAAAAAACAAAGAACTGCAAGCTGGACTCGATCAGCAGACGAAAGAACTGCACCATACGCGCCAGGAAGTGGAAATTAAGGATGAGGCGCTGCGCAGGCAGAGCGAGCATCAAAAGCAACTGGAGACCGAAATTGTCTTCGTGCGCGCGGCGCTGGCCGAAGCACAAGAAAGACTTGCCGCCGATCCCGAGGGAGCGACGTGGCAGGAGCGTTACGCACGCTTGCAGGCAGAGATGGACAACCTGCGCAAACGCTGGGAACAGCGGTCGATCGACGAAACCGCGGAGAACCGGCGGCGCGTGCTGGCCGATATGCTGCCCCTTGCCGATCACCTTGACCTGGCGTTGCAACATCAACCCCAGTCAGATAATGTGCAGGTGCGCAACTTTGTCGGCAACATCGACGCCACCCGTCGCGCTTTCCTGGAAACATTGCGGCGCTACGGGGTTGAGCGCATCGAGCCGACCCATCAACTTTTCGACCCGACGCGCCACGAAGCGATCGGTCAGACGCCATCGGCGGATGTGCCTGCTGACCACGTTGCGCTGGTGACGCAGGCAGGCTATGCGGAGGGTGATCGCATCTTGCGCCCGGCGCGCGTGATCGTCAGCAGCGGCCCGGCCACCGCATAACTTGCCTGGAGTATGTGGAGCGCGGACATCTCGTCCGCATCTGGTAGAAGGCGGACGAGACGTCCGCGATCCAGGCTGAGTGGATCTGAAATGGAGTAGCCAATGGATGTCAAAGATTACTATACAACGCTTGGCGTCGCGCGCGGCGCTGATGGAAAGGAAATAAAGAAAGCGTATCGCAAGCTGGCGCAAAAATACCATCCCGACAAAAATTCGGGGGACAAAACGGCCGAGCAACGCTTCAAAGAGATCAACGAAGCGTACACCGTGCTCTCCGACCCAGACAAACGCGCCAAGTATGACCGCTTTGGCGCGCAGTGGGAGCAATATTCGCGCACCGGCGGGCGCCCCGAAGACTTCGATTGGGGACGGTGGGGCGGCGGCGGCGGCGCTGCACCCAACCAGGGCGGCGGCTACACGCGCACCCTGACGCCGGAGGAGTTTGAGCAGCTCTTTGGCGGCGGTGGGGGCATGGGCGGTTTTTCGAGCTTCTTCGACACCCTGTTTGGTGGACGCCCAGGCGCGCGCGCCAGCAGCCCTGGTGGCATGGGGGGGATGCGCGAGATGAACATGCCGTCGCCGCCGCTTGAGGCGTCAGTAAAGGTGACGCTGGACGAAGCATTTCACGGCGCCGCGCATGTTGGAGCGCAGCGACGGCACACGGTTGGAAGTCAATATTCCGCGCGGGGTGCAAACTGGCTCAAAGGTGCGGATGCGCGGGGCGTCTGGCCAGGGCGACATCGTTCTCACCGTCGAAGTGCTGCCTGACGCGCGCTATGTGCGGGAGGGCGACCATCTGCGCGTCAACGTGCCGGTCGATCTCTACACCGCGGTGCTGGGCGGAGAGGTCGAAGTGCCCGCGCCGGATAAAACCGTCGCATTGCGCATTCCGGCCGGCACGCAGAACGGCAAAGTCTTCCGCCTGCGCGGGCTGGGCATGCCGCATCTGAAAAAGCCGGAACAGCGCGGCGATCTGCTGGCGGTGGCGGATGTGCAGACGCCCACCCATTTGAATGAGCACGAGAAAAAGCTCTTCGAGGAACTGCGCCAATTGCGTAATGCGTAATGCCGTCACGCATTACGCATTACACATTCCCGCTTGCCCCATCTGCAATCGTCAGCGCATCGTTGACAATTGCCATCACTTCGCGCAACTGCTCCTCAGTCACGCAGAGCGGCGGGTTGGTGTGCAGCAGGTTGCGCCAGACATAGGTGTAGACGCCGTGCTCGCGCAGATACGCGGCGAGCTTTGGCATCACCTCGCCGCCGCCGGTGTAGGGCGCCAGTGGCTCTTTACTCTCCCGGTTCTTGACCAGCTCGATGCAGCCGAGCAGCCCGATCGAACGCACATCCCCGATCGCGGGATGTTCAGCCTTGAGTTCGTCCAGCAGATCGGCCAGCACGCGACCCATCGCCGCGGCATTGCCGATTAGGCCATCTTCCTGGATGACGCGCAGCGTCGCCAACGCGGCGGCCAGGCAGATCGGATGCGCGCTGTAGGTGAGGCCGCCGTAGAAGACGTTCGTGCGGAAGTGGTCGAAGACGCGTGCGTTCACCGCTACCGCGCTCAGCGGCAGGTAAGCTGAAGTCAACCCCTTTGCCATTGTGATCATGTCGGGAACCACGCCCCAGTGATCGACGCCGAACCAGGCGCCGGTGCGCCCAAAGCCGGTCATCACTTCGTCGCAGATGAGCAGGATGCCATAGCGGTCGCACAGGGCGCGCACGCCCTGCAGATACCCGTCGGGCGGCACAATGACGCCGTTCGTTCCCGTCACCGTCTCCATCAGGATCGCGGCTACGGTGTGCGGCCCCTCGAACATCAACGTCTCTTCGATCTGAGCCAGACAGCGCGCTGTAAATTCGTCGTCGCTGTCGCCCTCGCGGTAGAGCAGGCTGCGATATTTGTACGGATCGTAGTAGCGCACCACGCCCGCCATGCCTGGCTCGCTCGCCCACCGCCGCTGGTCGCCGGTCAAACTCATCGCGCCGTAGGTCGCGCCGTGATAGGAGCGATAGCGCGCCAGAATCTTGTGCCGCCCCGTGACGGCGCGCGCCATCTTGACGGCATTCTCGTTGGCATCGGCGCCGCCCGTGCCGTAGAAGAAATGATCGAGCCCCGGCGGCGTCACCGTTGCCAGCGCTTCGCCCAATTCCACCCGCACGCGTGTCACCATGCCCGGCCCGGCGTAGGCAAGCTCCTCAGCTTGCGCCTTGATGGCATCGATCACGCGCCGCTCGCCGTGGCCGATATTCATGCACATCGACTGTGAGTTGAGGTCGAAATAACGCCGGCCGTCAGCATCCCAGAAATAGCAGCCTTCCCCGCGCACCATGGCGATGGGATTGACCGCGTCCTGGGCGGACCAAGAGAAGAAGTTGTGCACCTTGGCGCCGGCGACCCATCCGGCGCCGGCGGATATGCCTTGTTCTGCGAGCATACAAACACCTCAAGAGTAGAAACGATAGACGCAGCGCCCAAGCTGACGCTGTCTCTTCTATTGTACTCGTCCTTGTCTCTGCTCGCGATCTCGCGCGGTTTGCGAGATAAGCTCTTCCTGGGTCTGCAATTGTGCGCCTTTACACTTTTAAGCTGTTGATGTAGCTTGGCGCGTTAGAATTTTCGGGTTTGTTGATGCGACATAAGCGCGGTACTCTATCTTTTAGGGAGAAAATGATGATTGATTACAGCGGGAGTTTCCGGCTGACGCCAACGCAGAAGAGTTACCTTGGAAAACAACTGGACAAAGTCTCCCGCTCCTTTGCCATCTTGATTCCCTATATTGAACCACCGCTGCGTCACTATCTGGCAGTCGCCTACCTTCTGTGCCGGGTTGCAGATAATATCGAAGACTGTGGACAACCGAACCCCTGGAAGCAGGCGCGCTTCACAGCGTTCGTGGATCTTCTCCAAGAACCGCGGCGCGCACCTGGACAGCTTGCTGCGTGGGAAAAAGATGCATGGCCTGGATTGAGCCAGGAAGAGCGGCAAATCATGGGCGTCGCCCACGGTCTGACGCTTTGGCAAATTTACGCCATGATCCCTGACCACGCACAAGCCGTGATCAGGCAATGGGTCGGCGTGATGGTGGCGGGCATGAGCAAACTCAGCGATCCGGACGAGCAACCATGCTTCGTGCAGCGCAAGGGGATCGACATCCTCGAGACCGAACAGGATTACAACGAATATTGCTACTATGTCGCCGGCACCGTCGGCGCGCTGGCCTCTGAGCTTGTCGTCCAGCAATATGAGCTTGGCGTCGACGTGTCGGCAATCCTGCGCCTGCGCGCCGATAGTTGTGGTCGTAGCCTGCAGAAAACCAACATCGTCAAGGATTTTGTCGAAGATGTTACCCGCGGCGTCTGTTATCTGCCCGACGTGTGGTTGCGCATCGCTGACTATGCTCCGCTCGAACTGCGCGGGGCTACTCTCGCCTGGAAGGAGCGCATCATCAGTGATGTCCTGCACGACCTGCGTGACGCCGCCGATTACACGCTTGCCCTGCCGCACCATGTGGTGGGCTATCGTCGCGCATCGCTGTTATGTCTGTTCCCCGCCTATCATACGCTGCTCTCCGCCGCGCAGCGCCAGGAGACGCTGTTTACGCCTGCGCATCAGATCAAGATCTCGCGCAGCACGTTAGCGCAATGCATCAGCGATTCCGACAAAGTGCTGTTGGATGATGAAGCGATTCGACGCTATTGCACGACGATGGAAAGCAAGATCTACGCGGGAATTGGTAGATTCCACCAAAATGCCTTGACCTGTGCTACAGTCGCGTGGTCGGGTTGGCGTGCTTCCCTTTTCACAACGACGTGTCGTAGACGGCGCCCGGCAAGGAGGAACCCACCATTTCCACTCAGCATAGCGTCGAAGATTATCGCATCGCTTACATGAGCCGCCAGCTCAGCCTGCGCGGCCGCCGCGAGGTGCACGCGGGCCGCGCCAAGTTTGGCGCGTTTGGCGACGGCAAAGAAGTTGCCCAGGTGGCGCTGGCGCACGCCTTTCAACCGGGCGACTGGCGCTCCGGCTACTATCGCGACCAGACGCTGATGTTTGCCCTCGGCCTGTTGACGCCGGAAAGCTACTTCGCACAACTCTACGCGCACACCGACGTGCAGGCCGACCCTGCCAGCGGTGGACGCGCCATGCTCGGCCACTTCGCCAGCCGGCTGCTCGATAATGACGGCGCATTTCAGCCGCAGGTTTCCACCTTTAACATCGCGGCCGACATCTCGCCAACCGCCGGGCAGATGCCGCGCCTGGTAGGACTTGCCCACGCCTCCGTGATTTATCGCGAGATCGAGGCGCTTCACGCGTTGACCACATTTTCCAGCCGCGGCAATGAAATCGCCTTTGGCATGATCGGCAATGCCAGTTGCGCCGAAGGACTGTTCTGGGAGGCGATCAACGCCATCGGTGTGCTGCGTGCGCCCGCGGTCATCTCGATTTGGGATGATGGCTACGGCATCTCCGTGCCCAACGACCTGGCGCTCATGGGCGGCGACCTGTCGGCGCTGCTGCAAGGCTTTGTGCGCCGCGATGATGGGCCTGGTTACGATCTCTACACCGCGCCCGGCTGGGATTACGCGCACCTGGTAGACCTTTATACCCAGGCCGCGCACAACGCGCGCGTCCACCACATCCCGGCCCTGGTGCACGTCACGGAGATGACGCAGCCGCAGGGGCATTCCACCTCGGGCAGCCACAAGCGCTACAAGCCGGCCGCTCGTCTCGCCTGGGAAGAAGCGCACGATCCGATCGTGCGGATGCGTGCGTGGCTGCTGGCGGAAGGCTTGACGGACGAGCGCACGCTTGCCGCGCTGGAAAGTGATCTCGAAGCGGAAGCGCAAGCCGCGTGCGAGCGAGCGTGGTGCGCTTACGCCACGCCGCGGCGCACGGCCGCCGCCACCCTGGCCGCGCTGCTGGAAGAAGTGATGGCGCAACACGCAGACAGCCGTCGCGAAGTCGCCGCGCTGGCCGACGAACTGCGCACGGC
>JADJVW010000020.1 GCA_016710365.1 Candidatus Caldilinea saccharophila
CCGCCGAAGCAGAGACCGCGGCTGAAACAACTCCTGCTGCTGCCCCTGCGGAAGCTACGCCCGAAGCCACGGTTGAGGCCACTGCCGTCGCCACAGATGTGACAACCTCGACAACGACCACCGTGGTGGCCTCTGGGCCTTTCCGCGGCGCCGCCGTCGAGGGCGAACTGCCAGAGCAGTACGCGCAGCATTACCTTGGCCTCGAACCCACGCAGCGCGATGCAGACATTACGTTGCGCATGACGTTTGACCCGCGCGATAACCAGGAGTTGGCACGGCGTCTGGGCTTCTGGGTGTTGGACGACCAGGGCTTCCGTCGCTACCAGGCCGGCGAAAATGCCGGTGACGTGGCTGTGGCTGCCGGCAATCGCGTCAGCACGCCCGGCGAAGACAATGTGCGCTCCGCCAGCTTCAACGCCTCTGGATTTGGCTCCTATACGGTCATTGTTTACAACAACTCGCGCATCCCGGCGACCTATGGTCTAGCGGTCGAGGGTGGTGTGTTGATTGACGATGCGCAACAGACTATCACCGCACAGCAGAATGTTACCGGCACGGTCGCGGTAGCTGCTACGGGCGATGAAACAGTTGCCGCCACGACGACTACCACTGCCACGACCACTGCCGGCGCTGGGCGAGAAGGCGAGCCAGGCGGCACATACACGGTTCAATCTGGCGACACGTTGGCGTTGATTGCCCGCGACATCTACGGGGATTTCCGCCTGTACGAACAGTTGTGCGCTTTCAACAGCATCGCCGACTGTAACATCATCGAAGTTGGTCAGGTGATCAAGCTGCCGACCAACGCCGAGATTGGGGCGAGCGCCACCACGACCACGGCAGCCGCGACCCCGGCCGCCACGACAGCCGCAGAGCCGGTTGCGACAACTGCCGCCACGACCGCGACAACCACGGCGACCACAACGGAGACCGCGACTGTCACCACGACGACGCCGGTGACTTCGACGAGCACGACCACCAGCACGACGGGCACGCGCCCTTCCACTGGCAGTACGGCCGCCGGCACGATCGCAGAGGTAGCCGCCAGCAACCCGAACTTCTCGATCCTGTCGAAAGCATTGAAGGCGACCGGCCTCGACGCGACGCTTTCCAGCGGCGAGTATACGGTCTTCGCACCGACTGATGCTGCCTTCAACGTCTTGCTAGACACGACCGGGCTGACTGCTGATCAGCTCTTACAGGCAAGTGAGCTTTCTCAGATCCTGCAATATCATGTGTTGAGCGGTGCGGTCATGGCCGAAGATGTAACCAATGGGATGAAGGCTACGACCGTGCAGGGCAAGCCAGTGACCTTTGAGATTAAGGACGGCAGCGTCTACATCAACGGCGCCAAAGTCACAATTACCGACATCCCAGCGTCCAACGGCGTCATTCACGCCATCAGTGCTGTGATTCTGCCCCCAGCTCAGTAACACGCAGGCGTGCGGATGTCTCATCCGCTTGGCAGGCTTTCCACGCATCACCCTACGACGATGTAGGCGTTGCAAGTGCATATTCTACAGGCCGGGCAAATTTGCCCGGCCTGTTTGCATTTATCTTCATCCTGCGCCGATTGAGATGAGTTCACAATCTTGGTGAGAACGTTCCTGGCGCCGGCCGGCTGCAAACCGGTTCAGCCAGTGAGCCTTGGCCGGCGTCGGGGACGTAACAGAAAGTACAAAGTTCACAAAGCCGCAGCTTGCTTGCTGCTCGCCTCAGATGCTATAGTTTGGCCCAGCAACACGACGACCTCGCCTGATCACGATTGGAGATTGTTTGATGACCGATACAGCCATAGCCAACACGGCCCGGACCAAGCTCAACTACGCGGCCTGGCCCGACGAATCCGGCCACTTTGGCCCCTACGGCGGCAAGTTTGTGCCCGAAACACTCATGCCCGCGTTAGATGAGCTGGAAGAGGTCTACCTCAAGTCCAAACACGATAAGGAGTTCCAGGCCGAACTCGACCATCTGCTGCGCACTTTTGTCGGGCGTCCCACACCGATCACCTATGCGCGACGGCTGACGGAACACTTCGGCGGGCCGCGCATCTACATCAAGCGCGAAGACCTGGCGCACACCGGCGCACACAAGATCAACAACGCGCTCGGCCAGGCGCTGCTGATGAAGCGCAAGATGGCGAAGACGCGCATCGTGGCGGAGACCGGCGCAGGTCAACACGGCGTCGCCACGGCTACGGCAGCGGCCATGCTGGGCATCGAGTGCGTCGTTTACATGGGCACTGTGGACATGGCGCGGCAGGAACCCAATGTCTACCGGATGCGGCTGCTCGGCACGGAGGTGCGCAGCGTCGAGTCGGGCAGTAAAACGCTCAAGGATGCGATCAACGACGCCATCCGCGACTGGGTGACGAACGTGCGCAACACGCACTATTTGCTCGGCAGCGCGCTCGGCCCGCATCCCTACCCGACGATGGTGCGCGACTTCCAGAGCGTGATCGGCCGCGAGGCGCTGCGCCAGATGCTGGATGCGGAGGATGGGCCAGGCCGGCTGCCCGATGCGATCGTCGCCTGCGTGGGCGGCGGCAGCAACGCTATCGGCATCTTTCACCCTTTCCTGGAATACGAAACCGTGCGGCTGATCGGCGTCGAGGCGGGCGGCCGCGGGATTGAAGGCGGCGAGCACGCCGCGCGCTTTGCCGACCCGAAGCTGGGCCGGCTGGGCGTGCTGCAAGGCACGAAGAGCTTTGTCATGCAGGACGCCGACGGCCAGATCGCGCTGACGCACAGCATCAGCGCTGGGCTGGATTATGCCAGCGTCGGGCCGGAACATGCCTGGCTGCGCGACCAGGGGCGCACCGAATACACCTACGCCACCGACGACGAAGCGATGGAAGGCGTCAAACTCCTCAGCCGCCTGGAAGGCATCATCCCAGCGCTGGAGAGCGCACACGCGGTGGCGCATCTCGTCAAGCTCGCCCCACAGATGGGCAAGGATGAGGTCATCCTCGTCAACCTCAGCGGTCGGGGCGACAAGGACCTCGGCGCCATCATAAAGGAGCTAGGCGTCCTATGACCGGTCTGGAACGCATCGAAGCCCTCTTTGACCATGCACGCGCCGAACGCCGCGCGGTCTTTATGCCCTACCACGCCATGGGCTACCCCGATCGCGCCGGCACGCTGGAAATCATCCGCACGCTGGGCGAAAACGGCGCCGAATTGTTCGAGATCGGCATCCCGCACAGCGACCCGCTGGCCGACGGCCCGACAATCCAGACCGCCACCTACACTGCGTTGACCCAGGGCACGACCGTGGCGGACTGTCTGGCGATGGTGCGCGAGTTGCGCGCCGCCGGCATGACGCAGCCCTTCTGCGCCATGACCTACTACAATCCGCTCTTTGCCTACGGGGTGGAGGCTTTTGTCGCCGACGCGGTGGCGGCTGGCATCGATGGACTGATCGTGCCCGACCTGCCGCCGGAAGAAGCCGAGGAGTTGGAAGCGGCCTGCCGTCGCGCCGGGCTGGCGACGATCTATCTGCTCGCGCCGACCAGCACCGACGCGCGCATCCGTTTTGTCGCCGCGCACAGCACCGGCTTCATCTACCTGGTCAGCGTCACCGGCATCACCGGCGCGCGCACCGACTTGCCGCCCGACCTGGCCGACTTCGTCGCGCGCGTGCGTAAAGTCACGACCTTGCCGTTGGCCGTTGGATTTGGCATCGGCACCGGCGAGCAGGCGTCGGCCGTCGCCAGGATCGCCGACGGCGTCATCGTCGGGTCGGCGCTTGTAAAGGCCGCCGACGCTGGGCTGGCGCGCGTGGCAACCCTGGGCAGCGAATTGGCCGCAGGCGCGCGCGCCCGCTAACGACGCAAAAATCGGCTGAATTCACCTGGCTCTTTGTAGATCACCATTTTGCTTCACTCGATAATGATAGTTATAGGCCGTGGCAAAGCCGGCGCCGGCATAGAGTTGTTGTGCGGCGGTGTTGTGCACCATTACCTGGAGATAAGCGTGGCGCGCCTCGTAAAGCTGCGCCCAGACGGCCAGCGTGCGCAGGATGGCTCGCGCCGCGCCCTGGCGACGAAAGGCCGGCAGCGTCGTCATGCTGAAGATGCCCAGCCAGCCGGCTTCGACGACGCCCATGCCCACCGCGGCCGGCTCCCCATCACAACGCAGCACCACGAGTCCGTGCGGCGCTGTAATTCGCTCCAGAATCGCACGGCGAACAAGCGCGGCCGCCCCACTGACGGCCTCGGAAGCACAGTACAGGTCGAACCAAAGCGCATCGAATTCCTCGCTCACTTCGACTTCAAACGTGGGATAATGGCGGAGCGACGGCAGCCGTTCCAGCATCGTCTTGAGCGGCGCGGTCTGGACATGGGTGAGCGCCTCGATCGTGTAGCCGCGCGCGGCTAGTTCATCGTCGAGCTGCGCCGGCCGCATGGCGTCGCATATCTGGTAGACAGCGGGCAGGCTGCGTGCAGCGTAGAAGGCTTCGACGTGAGCCAGCTTGGCTGCCAGCGACAGCGCGCCATCGTCGCCATTCGGCCAGACGGAGTTGGCGCGACGCGTGACGCCCGCAGTGCTGCGCAGTCGCCAGCCGTCACACGCTGCGCTTTCCGCGGCGGGCCAGGCATTGGCGGCAATGGTTTCGATAGTGAGGATGGTGGCTGGGTCAGTCATGGACCGGTGGATTGTTGTGCGTGTATGTGTTTTCTCAAGCACCATGAAACAGGCAACAGTATACCATAGCTCCGCTTGGGTCTCGCCCCATCGCTGTGCTACACTCGGAGCAATGCGCAAGAGCGCATGATTACAAATGAGAAGGGAAACGGATCGAATGGCTGTACAATCAGGCGGCGACTATCAACTACTGGACTCCGGCGCCATGCGTAAGCTGGAGCGCATCGGCCCGTACCTGCTGGTGCGTCCGTCGCTGCAAGCAATCTGGCAGCCGCGCCTCATCGATAGTGACTGGCAGCGCGCTGACGGCGTCTACGAACGCGGCGCCGACGAAGATGGCGGGCGTTGGCAATTTTCCCACAAGGTCAACCGCGAATTTGAAGTGCTCTTCGGCAATCTCCAGTTTCACATTAAGCTGACCAATTTCGGCCACATGGGTCTTTTTGCCGAGCAACTCGACAACTGGAACTGGATGCGCGACGCGATCCGGGCGCGCATGAAGCACACGAACGACCGCAACCTCTATGTGCTCAACCTTTTCGGCTACACGGGAGGCAGCACACTGGCATGTAGCCAGGCGGGCGCGCATTGTGTACATCTGGACGCCGCGCGTGGCGTGGTGGACTGGGCGCGCAAGAACGCCGAGCTGAGCGGGCTGACCGACCGTCCGATCCGCTGGCTGGTCGACGACGCAGTCAAATTCGTCAAGCGCGAGGAGCGCCGCGGCCACACTTATCAGGCGATCATTTTGGATCCGCCTTCCTTTGGCCGCGGGCCCAAAGGCGAGGTCTTCAAGATCGAGGACGATCTGGCGCCGCTGCTGCAGGCGTGCCGCTCGTTGCTGGCCGACGATGCGCTTTTCGTGTTGTATAGCTGTCACACGCCCGGCTTTACGCCTATCACGCTGCGCAACCAACTGGATATCGTCGTCGGCGGTCGTGGCGGCGTCGTCGAAGCTGGCGAAATGACCATCCCGGAGCAGCAGCCAAACGCCGCCCGCGCGCGCCTGTTGCCAAGTGGCGTTTATGCTCGTTGGCTGGCAGCAACCTGATCATGACGACTCATCTGACCAACCCCCACAGCTTCCACTTCAGGGAAGCGCTCAAGCTGGAGAAGCGCAGCGAACGTGCACAACGCCAGTTGACGCTGGTGGAGGGTGTGCGTGAGGTGAGTCGCGCGTTGGCGGCCGGCATTGTGCCTGTCAAAGCGTTTATCTGCCCGGCATTGGTCGATTTGGCCGCGCTGAACGAAGTCGTGGCGCAGCTTGTGCACCTTGACGCCGAACGACGCTGTCACCTCTTCACAGTGACGCCTGAGCTCTTCGCCAAGTTGGCCGTGCGCGAGGAGAGCGGCGGCATTGTGCTGGTGATTCCTTATCTCGATGCCAGCCTTGAACATCTGCCGCAACGCACCCCCTCCTTCTTCGCTGTGATCGACCGGCCGGAGAAACCGGGCAACCTGGGCGCCATCCTGCGCACCGCGGACGCCGCGGGCGTGGACGGCGTCATCGTCTGCGGCGGCGCCGACCTGCACAATCCCAATGTGGTGCGCGCCAGCCTGGGCACGCTCTTCACCGCGCCGGTGGCTGAAGCGAACGAGGAAGCCGCACTTGCCTGGCTGCGGCACTCTGGCGTGCGTCTGGTTGGCGCAATGCCCGACGCTACGCTGCGTTACACTGCGGCGGATCTGACCGGCCCCGTCGCCATCGTGATGGGCAGCGAGGCGGAGGGACTCAGTCCGCTGTGGGCGGAGTCTGTAGACGAGCGCGTCACGATTCCGATGTTCGGTCAGGCCGACAGCCTCAACCTGGCGACGGCGACCGCACTGCTGCTGTATGAAGTGGTGCGACAGCGCGGGCAATGAGGCCTTTCCAATTGTACAGGGAACCCCATGCACCAATCATCGCCACAACCGCTCACCGCTCATGAAGAGACCCGAAGCGCCTGGAACACCAATGCCGCCTTTTGGGACGAACGCATGGGCGAGGGCAACGATTTTGTCAATGTGCTGATCTGGCCGGCCGTGCAGCGTCTGCTCGACATCCAGCCTGGCGCACGCGTGCTGGATATTGCGTGCGGCAATGGGCTGACGGCGCGGCGGCTGGCTGATCTGGGCGCCACGGTCGTCGCCTCTGACTTTGCCGAGACGATGATCGACCATGCCCGACAGCGTTCGGCTGGCTATAGCGCACGCATCACCTATCAGGTGCTCGACGCCACGGATGAAGCCGCGCTGACAGCGCTGGGCGGGAAACCGTTTGACGCCGCTCTATGCAGTATGGCGCTCTTCGACATGGCTGAGATCGACCCGCTTTTTCGGGCGCTGGCGCAGTTGTTGCGTCCCGGCGGAAGCTTTGTTTTTTCGCTGATGCATCCGTGCTTCAATAACCCGTTCACCACTCACAGCGCTGAAACCAGCAACGGCAAAGGTGGCTCGACCACACGCTATGCCGTCAAAGTTTATGGCTATATGACGGCGGCGACGGCTCACGGCACAGCGCTGCGCAACCAGCCGCAGCCGCACATCTATTTCCACCGTGCGCTGAGCACCCTGCTGGAGAGCGGCTTTTGCGCCGGCTTCGTCGTCGACGGGTTAGAGGAACGCGCCTTCCCGCCTGGCGACGATCCGGCAGCCAACCAGCCGCTGAGTTGGAGCAGCGCCTACAGCGAGATCCCGCCGGTGATGGTGGTGCGCATGCGCCGATCCTAGTTCATTGCAAGTAGTCCGTTGCGCTTGCGGTGCACCAAACTAGTACACATGGACTAAAATACCGCATTGGTTGCTTGGTGGTAAAGGCGCACCCCTGTGTGCGCCCAGAAGGAGAGAAACTGATGAGATATGCCAATGTGTTCAAATGGATGATGCCGCCGATCGTCGTGCTGGCATTGATCGCGGCGCTGGCTGGGTTGTGGCCGGCGCCGGGCGCACCTTTTGCCGCGACAACCTTGCGCGGCGAGGCGGTGACGATCAATGCCCGCGGCCTCTACTACTGGGATACGGTCAGTTCGGCCGCGCAGATGCAGGCCAACGATCTGGTGATGTTGGTGGTGGGGCTGCCGCTGCTGGCAATCTCTTTTGGGCTGGCGCGGCGCGGCTCGCTGCGGGGGCGATTGTTGTTGACCGGCACGCTCGGTTTTGTGCTCTACACCTACATGAGCATGTGTTTCGGCGCAGCCTACAATCAGCTCTTTCTCGTCTACGTGGCGCTCTTTGGCCTGAGTCTCTACGCCTTTATCCTGGCGATGCTCTCCTTTGACCTGCAGACGCTGCCGCAGCACTTCAGCGACCGGCTGCCTCGACGTGCGATAGCAGGCGTACTCTTTCTGGCCGGCGGTTTTCTGCTGCTGGCGTGGCTGGGACGCATCGCGCCGACGATCACGCAGGAGCAACTGCCGCCGCTGGAGAACGTTACCAGCCTCTTTATCCAGGCGCTGGATCTGGCGCTGATCGCACCGCTCTGCGGGCTGGCGGGCGTACTGCTGCTGCGGCGCAGCGCGTGGGGCTATCTGCTGGCGTCGGTGGCGCTGCTCAAATTTGTGACGCTGGGGCTGGCGGTGACGCTGATGGGGCTGAACATGGCGCGCGTCGGCGCGGCGGTGAGTGTGGTGGAGCTGGTCGTCTTCCCGCTGCTCACGCTGCTCAACCTGACGATGGCGGTGGTGCTGCTGCGCAACGTGCGCGGCGACGAAGCCGGCGCTGGCGTCACGCATGAACAGCCCTGCTGACGGTGGCTACGACGACGGGTTGATCTTCGGGTTGACGCGCGAGGAGTTTGACGACCTGGCAGAACGCCTGCGAAATGAGACGCTGAGCCATTCAGAGGAATAATAACGGGTTAACAAAGAGGCCAGGACGTATGTCCTGGCCTCCATTTAATTCTCGCCCGCCGATCCAATCAGCCTGCCGCAGCTTCGGCTTCTTGCGCCTTGGCGGCATTGTCGCTCTGCGCCTTAGTGGCTTTAGCAATGGCGCGCGCTTCGGCGGCTGCCCAGCTTTCGCCCTCGCGCACCACGGCGACCTGAAACTTTGCGATGACTTCCGGCATCAGACGGAGCGTCACGTCGTGGATGCCCAGGTCGCGAAGACCATGCTCGATCTCGATGCGACGGCGATCCACTTCGAAGCCAACAGCTTCACTCAGCTTCTCAGCAATGTCACTGGTGGTGATCGAGCCGTACAGACGGTCGTTATCACCGGCATTGGCCGCAAAGAGCAACCGCTTGCCTGCGATCATCTGCGCCTGCGCCTCGGCATTGGCGCGCTCACGCGCGCGACGGCGAGTGGCAGTGGCCTTGATTTCTTCAGCCTGTTTCATCGCGCCGCGCGTGGCGAGCACTGCCAACCCACGGGGCATGAGATAGTTGCGCGCATAGCCGCCCGCAACGGCATAAACTTCGCCGGCATGGCCTAGCTCAGGAATATCTTTGACCAATAAAACTTTGACTCGCGCCATCTTTTTCTCCTTTAACAAGCGCATCAGGCGATACGTAGTTTCGCAGCATTTTGCTGCTTTGACAATTGCCCGCCATTGCAGGCAGGCAGACCCTCATCATACTGAAAATCGGCCATTCATCCAAATCCCTGCATCGCTTTGGGTCAATTTGTTTGTGACTCAAATGATTCAACAGGATTGGGGAGTCGTGCTATACTGCCCTCGCATCGATGGCGGCGCACATCCTGGGTCAGGGTAAGGCGCCTCTGAGATTTAACGACCTTCCGGCGCTGCAACATGAGGCTCTAGTGTTGACGCAACCTGTCGAGATTCATCTTCCTCCACCCAAATCGAATCAACTCCATCTTCCCGAATCCCACCTGGCGTTGCATCTCCGCTGGAAGCGGCGGCTGTTGGGGCTTGGGGCGGTGCTGTTCTTGCTGACCACAACCGCCGGCTGCGCATTTTCCGAACTGCTCGTCCCGCCGCCCACGTCTACGCCTGTGCCCACGCGCACGCTCGAACCTACCTTTACGCCCACCCCGGAAGCGCTGCAACCGTTGGTCGTGGTGACGCCCCCCCGCGATGGCACACCGGGGGTCATTGTGATCCAGCCAACGATCGATGGCGATCGCATCGTGATCGCCATCCCGCCCACGGATACGCCGGTTCCGCCGCCGACCGAGACGCCCTCTCCAACGCCGACCGCGCCGCCGCTGGAGCAGACCGCGACCGCAGCCGCGTTGATTGCGCAGATGACGGCTGAGGCGCCGATCACCCCTATTCCAGGGCTGCCCATTCCCACCGCGACGCCGCTTCCGACGGAGACCATGACGCCAGGCCCCAACCGCCACGCCCTTTATCGTCGTCGATAGCGGCTTTGTTGCCTTACGCACCGGGCCGGGCGTGCAATATCCGCAGGTAGCCCAGTTGGGGTCTGGCATCCCGATCGCGATCATTGGCCGCAACACCCAGGGCGATTGGTACGAGGTGTGCTGCGTCAACGGCGCCTCGGTCTGGGTGGTGGCCTCACACGTGCGCGTCGTCAACGAAACGCAACAAGTGGCATTGGTGGTGGCGCAGCCGCCGCCGACCTTTACGCCCACATTCACGCCAACCGAGACGCCCACCGCCACGTTTACGCCTACTGCCACCCTCTTCCCCTTTGAGCGCGCCATCGGCCCACAGTTTTTCCCCACAGAAAATCAGTTTCTCACAATCTGGGCGTATTTTTTCGTCGGCGCGCTCAACGACACGCTCCAGCCAGAAGAACCGGTCGAAGGGTACTTTCTCGATGTGCGGTTCAAGGGCGTCGAACGACCCAATACCAATACCGACCGCCCCAGCACGAATGTAATCCAATATAGCGCGGCCGAAGGTTCTGGAAACCGCGTCAAGTACAACTATAAGTATGAATACCGCCCGCCGAACCAACCGACGCCGGCACCCGATCAAGTAGCGACGCCGCGGCCATGCGAGCTGCTTGGTCAAGGGGCGTGGCAGGTCTGGGTGCGCGATGGAGCCGGCAACCAGCTTTCCGACGTTGTAGAGTTCTCAACGGATTGCAACAATCCGAATCGCGAGATCTATCTGGGGTTTGTCCGTATGCGATAGCGCGGGCGACGCCCATCAGAAAGTCGATGACTATGAAACGTAACCAATTATTTTTGCTCACCATGATCACGATAGGGCTGCTGGCCGCCGGATGTTTTGGCGGCAGCCAGGTCAACGAAGAAGTTACGGCGCCCCTCCGCTCTCCTCACCCGACCTTCACGCCGACGCCAGCGACGCCGGCCACACCAACGGCGCCAGCGCTTGCCGTTGCCGCAGCCGAGGCTTCGGCGGCGCCAGCGGTCGATGTGGCATCCCAAGCAAGCGCAACGCAGCCAGAGGCGGAAGCCGCGCCGGACGCCGCGCCCAAAGCAGAAACTGCGCTGGCGGTCATCAGCGAGGATCTCATCAATATCCGGCGTGGGCCAGGGTTGGAATATCCACCCATCAAGCTGGGAATGCGGGGAGATGAGTTTACGATCATTGGGCGCAGCGCCGACGATCTCTGGTGGCAGGTGTGCTGCGTCGAAGAGTTGCCCGCCTGGATCAGCAAGACGTACATCGACGCCGATGGCCCCATCGACGCCATCCCGGTGGCTGACCCCGATGCGGCTGCGCAGGAAGATGTCGTGATTGCACCCACCCCGTTGCCGGCGCCGGTGGAACAGAGCCAGCCTGCACCAGAAGTCCCGGCGGAGACTGCCCCGGAAGCCAGCCCGGAGGAAGCAGCGCCAGAGGAAGCAGCCCCGCCAAGCGAACCGCCGGCGCCAGCATTTCCCTTTACACTCGCCGCGCAGGAATCGTTTCCGGAAAATAACGACCTGGTGCGCATCTTCCTGTACGTCTACCAGGGCGAAGAGGCGCTGCCGGGCTATAGCTTGCGCGTCAGCAAAGATGGGGCGGCCATGCCGGTCAACGGCGTCTCTTCCGACGCTTCCGGGATGACATGGCCGACGGCCAGCCCACGCCAGCGCTTCCAAAACCTGAAAGTCGAATTCCCTGGCGTGAATCCGGGCGGGGTGTGGGAAATCCAACTGGTTGATGGCAGCGGTGCAGAGGTTGGCCCGCCGGCCACGGTTACGATGTCTGCCACCGACGCCAACCGGGAGTTGTACGTTCGCTACGAAAAGCAATAACCCGCCGATGACGACTGGCCTGCGCACCACGCGCATCAGGTGGGCCGTGCTGCTGCTCATCGTCGCCGGGGTCGGACTGCGTGCGCTGCGGCTTGCGTGGCAGCCGCTGTGGTGGGATGAGGGATATAGCGTTTACTTCGCCACCGAGCCGCTGGCGCGCATGTTTGACCTCACCGCGCACGACATTCACCCGCCGCTTTACTATCTCCTGCTGCACGGTTGGATCGCGTGGTGGGGAAGTCCGCAGCCACTGGTCGATCGCAGCCTGTCGGTGCTCTTCGGCGCGGCTGCGCTGCCGCTGCAGGCATGGCTGGCCGGGCGCCTCTTTCCAGGACGGCGACGCCTGCTGATCGTGGCTGTGCTGTTGCTGGCCGTTAATCCCATGCACCTCTTGTACAGCCAGGAAGTGCGCATGTACGGGCTGGGCATGGCGCTCAGCACGGCCGGCACGGCATTTTTCTGGATCTGGCAGCGGCGGCTGGCCGCATCTGCGGGATGGCGGGGATGGCTGTGGCCGGCGCTTGGCTATACCGTTGTCATGACCGCAGGGCTATACACGCTCTACTACTTCGCCTTTCTCCTGGCCGGTCATCTTCTATGGGCGGCGCTTGTCTATCGACGTGCGTTACGCCGGCTCGCTGTGATTGTGGTGGGACAGGCTGTCATTGTTGTGCTCTACCTGCCCTGGCTGCTCTACGCCACGCCCCGGTTGATCGGCTATATCGGCGCCAAGGTCACCTCCGACCAGGATGTCGCCCTGGGGCCTTTGCGCTATCTGGAACGTCATTTTGCGGCCTTCAGCGGCGGCCATCTGCCCTGGCCCAATATGACGTTGCCGTGGGCGTTCCTGCTGGGCGGCGCGGCTGTGACCATCATGGTGGCGGCGTTGGCGCGGCGGCGCGGCGCCAGATCGCCTGCTGGCGAGCGCCATGCAGAGCCACCGATGACGCACGACGAACGCTCTGCGCTACTGCTGCTGGGCGTGCTGACAGGCGTGGCGGTGGTGGGCGGTTGGTTGGTCAATCTGCGTTTCCCGTTTTTTCCAGAAGGCGGCGAGCGCCTGTTGATCTTTGCGCTGCCCTACGGCTCCTTGCTGTTGGCGGCAGGCATCGACCGCACCTGGAAATATGCATACGCGGGTCGCGTGGCGTTGATCTTGTTGCTGACGGCTGCGGCAGGCGGCGTCTTCACCTTTTACACGACGCCGCGCTACAGCGAGCACGACTATCGCGCTCTGCTGCGTGAGATCGTCCAGCAAGGGCGCAACGAGGACGCGCTGCTTGCCATTTTTCCGTGGCAGGTTGGCTATTGGCGCGCCTACACGCCCCAGGACGATCCGCTGCTGACCGGGCCGACGCCGCGCCTGCTCTCCGACGGCGCGGTGACATGGTCGCCAGCCGTGCAAGCCAGCGTCGATGCGGCGTTGGCCGCGGGCGCGCTCTGGTTCCCGGAGCCGCTCACCTTCGGCAGCACGTTGCCAGCGGAGATCGAAGCCTATCTGGAAGAAAACGCCTCTAATCTGGAAAATCGCTGGTATGGCGCGACGCGGCTGACCGCCTGGGCGGATTTGCCCACTCCCGAAGCTGGCGCGTCGCAGCAGGCGGATTTCGGCGCGGTGCAACTGCTTGTGGCAGCCACGACGCCGGAGAGCGTGGAGGCCGCCAATCAACCCATCTCCGCGCAGCTCACGTGGCAGGTTGCCGAGCCAACCAAGCTGAACATCAGCCTGCGCTTGCTCGACGACGCCGGTTCTATCTGGAGCAGCCGCGACTACGCGGTGGATTGGTCGTCCCTGACGCCGGGTGCACAGGAAACACACCGGGTCGGACTGATTGCCCCGGTCGGGCTGCCGCCAGGCGCGTACACGGTGGCGGTCAGTGTGGCGCGGCAAGACGACCGAGGCGAGCGCGGCGACGCGCTGACGCTGACCGGCAGCGACAAGGTCGATGCGCCGATCCGTCGCGTCACGGTCGTGGCGCCGGTGGAGGTGCAATCGGCGGCGCGCCTTCCTATCCGCACGCCACTGGCGACGCCAAGCGAGCAAGAGGGCGTCGCGTTGCTTGGCTTCACAGGGCCGGATGCAGCGCCGCCGATGCTGGCGGGGAGCGAGCTTGGGCTTACGCTTTTCCTGCAATCGACAGCGGATACGCCGGCCGCGCGGTCGCTCTACGTGAGCCTGCTCGACGCGCAGGGTGCCGGCGTGGCCGGTTACACGGGGTGGCCCTTGCCCAACTACCCCCTTTCCTTGCTGACGCAGGGCGAGCTGCTGCGCGTGCCGGTGCGCTTCTTTGCGCCGGGTGCACTCGCAAGCGGCGACTATCGGTTGGTGGCTGGCTTCCAGGACGAGGAAAGCGGCGCCCAAAGCCCGGCAGTGACGCTCGGCACGGTTCGCATCGAGCAGCGGCGCGCCAGCTTCGAGCGCGGCGCGCCGGCCGTCAGCTTGGCGACGCCGGCGCAATTTGGCACGCACGCCCGCCTCTACGGCTATGGCTACGAGCCGGACGGGGACGGCGCCAGGGTGCGGCTCTACTGGGAGATTGTCCAGCCGCTGCTGCCGCCGCACCACATCTTCGTGCATGCCGATACGGTGGACGGCGTCACGCTTGCCCAGCAAGACGGACCGCCAGTCACTGCGGCGGGACCCGCGCCCAGTGGCAGTTGGCAGCCGGGTGAATTTCTGATCACGGAACACATCATCCAGGCGCCGACAGGCACAACTATCAAGGTGGGCTTGTACGACCCGGTAACGCTGGTGCGTCTGCCGGTGACGATTGACGGCGTGGCGGCCGGCGACAGCGTAATCCTGCGCGAAGAGTGAGCGTGCTGGCAGTTTTTTGCCAAAAGTGGCAACCTTTACGCCCTACGCGCCGTAGTGTATGATGCGGATGAGAAAGGCTGCGCCGTGCTATGATCAAACACGCAGCGCAGAGATAGCACATTTACCAAGGAGATTTTCTATGCAAAGCAGCGACCAGAGCAAGTTCAACCCTGAAGCGACGGAAGAATTTATCGGCGCCGACCCCAACGCGTCCACCACTGCCAGCGAGGAACGCGCCCGCGAGGCCACGAATGAATTGATGGACGAGCTGGCCGAGCTGGCCGGTAGCATCACCAACCTGGGCAAATCCTGGTGGAACAGCGACCAGCGCAAGCAGATCGAGCACGACCTGCGCAGCGGCATTGACAGTCTGGGCGCCTCGCTGGAGAGCAGCGTCCATCAGGTTGCCTCCTCGACGGAGGCCAAGGAAGTGCAGGCGAAAGCCGGCGAAGTCGGCGAGAAAGTGTCCAGCAGCAAATTTGTGACAGAGCTGGCAACGGCGTTGAAGACCGGCCTGCAGTCACTCAGCCAGCAGCTCGACAAGGTGGCCAAGGATATCGAAACCAAGAGCGCCGCAGAGCACAAGGCGGAAGATGAGACGCCGGCCGATCCGGGGATGCACGATATCCCAATCGACCCACGTTAGAGGACTGTCAAGCGTCAGAGTTTGGGTTAGAGCGACAGCAAGTGAACGCAGATAGTCGCAGATAAAATCGGATAAGCGCAGATAAGCGCAAAGCATCTGAGGCTATCGGCGTTTATCTGTGTTCCCTTCCAAAGCGAGCACTGTAGCCAGAGCAGGATTTACCTGCCTGCGCCGCAGCGCTCGCTTTTCTTTTGAGATTTTTAGAAAAAGAGCTTGGCCACAGCCAGCGCGCCTTGCTTCCACGGCACGCGATGCGAGACGCCGGACTGACCCTCGAAATCCTGTAAGTGGTCGATATACCACTGATAGTTGCGGATCAGCGCCTGCTTGTTGGAATAGCGCGGGCGATACCCCAACAAACGTTCGGCCTTCTCGATCGATACAAACGAATCTTCGGTAACAGTTTCGTACACCCATTTGTAGAGGGGGGACAGATTCACTTTTTCCAGCGCGCGCAGCGTCCAGATGGCGGGCGCGGCCGGAAGTGACACGATCTTGCCGCCGTGACCGGCATAATCGAGCACAGCCTGGTAATCTTCTTTGAGCGTCGTGAATTCTTTGGCGCCGATATTGAAGACGTCGTTGGCTTTGTCACAAGGCAGCGTGGCGGTCAGATAGATCGCGTCGCATAAATCTTCGACATCCAGCAATTGATAGCGATTGTTGCCCGAGCCAAGCACGGGGAAGTTCTTGCCATCCTTGGCCCAGTCGTAGAAGAGCGCAAAAACGCCCAGCCGCTCGGGGCCGACAAACGATTTGGGGCGGATGATCGGGATGCACATCCCCTTGTCGCGGTAGGACTGGCAGATTTCTTCGACCAGCACTTTAGCCTCGCCATAAGGCCCAACGCCCAGCATTTGATCGGTTTCGTACAGAGGATGGTGGTCGGGAATCCCGTAGACCGCCGTCGAAGAGATGTGGATGCAGCGCTCGACCTTGTGCTCGAAAGCCGATTGCAGCACGTTGCGGCTGCCGTCGATGTCGGTTGTGTAGATATCTTCCGGCGCATAGAGAGGCAGCGCTGCGGCGGTGTGGATGACAATCTCAACGCCTTGCATGGCGCGATCAACGACGGTTTTGTCGCGAATATCACCCTTGATCTCGGCGATCTGAGTGCGCTCTGGGTAAGTGAAATCGGCAATATCGAGCGTGACGACCTTGTGGCCGCGCGCCAACAAGCACCGCGCCAGATTGATGCCTAGAAAGCCGGCGCCGCCGGTAATGAGAAAGGTCTTGACGCCCACTGCCGGCGCCGTGGTCAGGTCGCTTGACGGCGCAAGGTGGGGTTGTGTTTCCAATACCATAAATATGTAATCTCCTTGGCCCGCCGATTTTCAAGCGGGATGAACGCGCGCCCGCCAATTGGCCAGCAGGCGCTGCGTGGATTCAAAGGCCAACTCAGCCGGCAGCGCCTCTGGACCAAACCAACTGGCTTCGTCGACGTCGTCGCAGGCAAGCGGTTCTACGTGCACGTCGAGCGGTCGAGCGTGGTAGGCGAGGACAATGCCGAGGCTGGCGCCGTTGCCGTTAACCATCGGGAAAATTTCCAGCAAGTCGCCTATTGCAATTTCGAGACCCACCTCTTCACGCACCTCGCGATGCAGCGCGGAGATCGGCAACTCGCCGGCGTCCATATAACCGCCGGGCAAGGCCCATTGGCCGCGCGCCGGGTTGACCGCACGGCGAATCAACAGCACGCGGTCGTGCGCTTCGATTAAAGCCACGACGGCCACTTTGGGGTCAGGGAAATGGATAAAATTGCAGGCCGGACAGCTCCGGCGCACTTTGCCCTCGAACGGGCGATCTTCGAGCGCGTGTGCGCAACGTGGACAGTATTGATATAAATGTTGACTCATAGTTCCTCACGCACACGTCGCACGCCTCGGTATTATAGGGCGCAACCCAGTGAGACGCCAAAGCCACGGTGAGGGAGGGTGGCGAAGCCCCGCGCCCTGGGAGCGAGGACAGCGCGTCCGCTCTCAGGGCGCGGGCTATCTAGTACATACGGGCTAAAATACCTCATTGGTTGCTTGGTGGTAGGGCGCACCCCTGTGTGCGCCCGGAAGCCGGACAGGCACGGGAGCCTGGCCCTACCAAATTTAGCGGAGACGTCACCTGATTCTGCACTAGGCTTGATGCACCTGGCGCAGCAGGTCGGCGACAATCATCTCCGCCGGTGCGGGCAGCGCCGCTTCCTGGAAGCCGAGCACGCTTGCCATCGGCATTTCCATAATAAACCCCATCATATCCATGCCGATGGACGCGTCGCTATCGCCGCCAAAATTGGCGCCCATCTGCGTCATCATCTGTTGAAACAGACCTGCGGAAACAGCGCGGCCCCGTGGATCCTCGATCCATTCCCGCACCGTGGACGTGGCGTCGAGCAGGCTGGGCAGCGTGTGCGTGGCCTGCAGCGTAACCGACGCCGTGGCGCGGATGTCAGCCGACGACGCGCCGATCAGAATGTCAAAGTCGCCATCCTCCGCCACCCACTGTTTGTGCCCTGGATGCCAGAAGGCAAAGGCGCGGAAGTCGAGATCGACGGAAACACTCTTCGTTGCGCCAGGCTGTAGCTCAACCTTGGCAAAGCCTTTGAGTTCTTTTTGCGGGCGCACAAATTTGCACTGGCGGTCGTGCACATAAATCTGCACGATCTCCTTGCCGGCGACCATGCCCGTATTCGTGACATCCACACTCACGGTGACGCCCTCGACATCGCGGAAACTAGCCGCTGAGACGTGCGCGTTGTGGTAGGCGAAGGTCGTATAGCTGAGTCCGTAGCCAAAGGGGAAAAGCACCGGCGCCTGCTTGGCGTCGTAATAGCGATAGCCGATAAACAGCCCCTCACCGTAGCGCACCTGACCATGTTCGCCGGGAAAATTGATGAACGCGGGCGTGTCTTCCAGCCGCAGCGGGAAGGTTTCGGCCAGTTTGCCCGAAGGATTGACCACACCGTAGAGAATATCGGCGATGGCGCCGCCACCGGCCTGCCCCATCAGCCACGCCTCAAGCACCGCGGCCACGCCGTCGATCCACTCGACCATCGCCACGGCCGAACTGTTGTGAAGGATGACGACCGTGCGCGGCTGCACCGCACTGACGGCCTTGATCAGCGCCACCTGTTGCGCGGTCAAGTCCAGATCGGTGCGGTCGTAGCCTTCGGATTCCTTGGAGGCGGGGAGCGCCACAAAGACCAGGGCGACGTCGGCGTCGCGAGCTGTCCCCACCGCCGCATCAATGAGCGGCTGTTGCATGTCGTCGCCCGCAGGATAGCCCTCACTGTAGGTGAGCACGGCGTTGCCTGCACGCTTTTTGATCTCGTCGAAAGGAATGGCAACGCGCGTGGGGTTGATGTGCGAGCTGCCGCCGCCCTGGAAATGTGGCTCCTGCGCGGCCCGGCCGATCACCGCCACGCGCCGGATTCAGCAGCGGCAGGATGCCGTCATTTTTGAGCAGCACCATCCCTTCCGCGGCCACCTGGCGCGCCAGCGTGTGATCGGCGTCCGCGTCGAACGTGCTGCTTTTGGGCGCCTCGGCCGCGCGCACAGCGATGGTCAGGACGCGGCGTGCTGCTTCGTCGAGCACGGCCGCATCGAGTTCGCCCGCGCGCACACTTTCGATCACCTGTTGCGTGCGATAAGGCTTGGGGCCAGGCATCTCCAGATCCAGCCCGCCTTGCAGCGCCTTGACGCGATCGTGCACCGCGCCCCAGTCTGAGACGACGAAGCCTTCAAAGCCCCACTCCTGTTTGAGAATCTCGGTGAGGAGTTCATAATGTTCCGAGCAGTAGGCGCCGTTGAGTTTGTTGTACGCGCACATCACCGTCCACGGTTGCGCACGCTTGACCGCGCGCTCGAAGGCGGGCAGGTAGATTTCGCGCAGCGTACGTTCGTCTATGCGCGCATCGATGCCAAAACGCTGGTATTCTTGATTATTTGCAGCAAAATGCTTGAGCGATGCGCCGACGCTGCGGCTCTGGATGCCTTCGATCAGGCTGGCGGCCAATTCGCCGGCGAGATAGGGATCCTCAGAGAAATACTCGAAATTGCGCCCGCACAGGGGTGAACGTTTCATGTTGACGCCCGGCCCCAACAACACGCCGACGCCGAGCGCCAGCGCTTCTGCGGCCAGCGCCTGCCCCATGACGTGCAGCAAATCAGCGTTCCACGTGGCGGCCAGCAAAGCCGCAGTTGGGAAGCAAGTGGCCGGGAGGCTGGGACCCACCCAACGCATGAACGTCCGGCACACGGCGCACCCCGTGCGGCCCGTCGGCCATGAAGAGTTCGGGTGCGTCCAGGCGCTCGATCGGCGTCGTCGTCCATGCACTGGCGCCGGTCACAAGGGCAGCCTTTTCCTCGAGGGTCATTTGTTGTACGATCTTTACAATGTCCTGCATGATTTGCTCGCTTTCATCCATAGATGGGCAAATTGAAAGCGCCAGAGATCTTCCCCCGCGCTTTCATCATTTCAACGCCACCGGGCTGTCTGGAGTAATTATCGCGCTTGCGGGCTGATTTTGCCCATTCTTCGGCCGCGCCCTCTCCAGAAGCATTGCCAGCTTGCGGTTGGTAACTCCGACGCTTCCATCAGCATGATTTCCTCCCATCCTTTCGGTTACGTTGGATAAATGCCTATCCTTGATGCCAACTGATTTAGCATCTTTCCGCTTCGAGTCACTCTTTGAAAAGCGCTGCTCTGTAGGCCACACTGTATTACTCTTCCACAATTATCTGGAGACTTATTTCACACTACAAAACTGTCGTAATTTTCAGGTAACCGACAGATCAGTGTATATTGTTGATATATTAAACGACGATATTGTAAGTTTTTCCAATGAGTTTTTTTGTTTCAATACGTTCAATGCGTGGACGAATTACAGAAACATTCATAAGGAGGAAGTATGAAACCGTATCTACTGATTTTTGCAGCCTTGCTCGCCATGAGTCTGATGGCAGCGTGTGCGCCAGTGACTGCGCCTACGACGGATGCCGGTATCGCCAATCCTGCCTCCGAAAATTGTGTGGCGCAGGGCGGGACGCTGGAGATCCGCCAGGGCGATGGGGGTGAGGTTGGCTACTGCATCTTCGCCGACGGCAGCGAGTGCGAGGAATGGGCGCTGATGCGCGGCGAGTGCGCGCCAGGCCAGAGTCTGGCGACCTTCGATGACCCGTTCGCCTACTGCGCTGCCGTCGGCACGCTCGACGCCCCGGACAGTCGCTATACCGGTGCGCAGCCGCCGGCTGCCGTGATCCAGGGACTGCGCACCCTGTTCGACGCGCCTGCGGACACGCCGGATGACTTCTACAATAATGGAACTCTCTGGCGCTGTGCCGACGGCCAGGTGAAGGCGTGTTTTGTAGGCGCCAACCTGCCCTGCGAGACCAAAGCTGACCTGAGCGAGACGCCCAACGAAGGCACTGTCGCCTTCTGCCAGGAAAACCCTGACGCCGATGTTGTGCCGGCCGCCGCAGCAGGACGCGCCACGGTCTTTGCATGGAGCTGTACCGACGGCGCGCCGGTGCTTGGCGAGCAGATGGTGCAGGCGGACGCGCAGGGCTTCATCGCTGATTTCTGGTACGTGATCGAGCCGTCCGCCTCTACAACCGATGCGGCAGGCGGCGCGTATATGCCGATTCCGACCGATGTGTGCGAGACGCTCAAGGCCGATGCCGAGAACGCGCTGGGTGTTGACTTTGCAATGAGTGAAGCGCCTTTCTTCGACTACATCAGCCAGGAAGGCGGAAGCGGCTGTCAGTTGATGGCGCAAGGGACGGGCGCAGACTTCGCCGATCCGATGACCGTGGTGGATGCGCTCAAGGCGGGCTTCATCGGTTGGGAAGAAGACATGCAGTACGCGGCAGGTGGGCCGACAGGCATGGGCATCGGCATGACGCGCGACGCGGCCCTGTTGCTGATTCTCGCCGAGTGGTCGTCCGACCCGGCCGCCAACTGCCCGGACGACCAGCCGATCTCCGCCTGTGAGCTGACGCCGGAGCAGCAGTTGTATACGGTGACCGTCCAGGCTGCCATGAAGTAGCGAACGCAGGTTGTTTGAGTCACGGATTGGACGAATTTGTGCGGATTTGCACGAATTCGTCCAATCCGTGACAAAGCGTGTGTTGCGTCGGCGGATGGACGTATCCCCACCCACAACGAAATGAAAAAACGCCAATCTGCTCGGAGCGTGTCATAGCGCAGGCGACAGTTTTGGCATTCACACCTCTTTTGTCTTCCACGCCTTCATCGATTCCAGTCAGGCGAATGACCTAACATGCCTGCTACGGCGATGACCTGGCGCGCCTGCGTCCAGCGACATTCAGACGCCCTTTGCTTGCGGCGCGCCCTGTTGCAGCAGCCGGACATGATCGCCGTGATTCATGGGTTTATGGTACACTGCCACGATCGACGCGACGAAAGATTGTGGCAGGTAAGCGGATGGACGGCGGAGCAACCAGCGCAGAGTTGGTCAAAAGTTATTACACGGAGAGCGTACGCAGCGAGTGGCGGCGTCTGATCCAGGGCGCCAAGCAGCGGTTGGAGATGGAGACGACCTTGCACTTTCTGGCGCAGTCGCTGCCAGAAAGCGGGCTGATCCTCGACGCAGGCGGCGGGCCAGGACGCTACACCATCGAGCTGGCGCGGCGCGGCTACGACATGGTGCTGCTCGACATGACGCCGGCCAACCTTGTCTTTGCCCAGCGCCAGATCAAGCGCGCCAGGGTGCAGACGCGCGTGCGTGGCGTCGTCGAAGGGACCATCGTCGACTTTGCGCACTTTGATGACGAAAGCTTTGACGCTGCCCTCTGTCTCGGCGGCCCGTTGTCGCATGTGCTGGATGCCGGCGCGCGTGCCCAGGCCGTGGACGAACTCCTGCGCGTCGTCAAACCGGGCGGGGTGGTCGCCGTTTCGGTCATGGGGCGGCTCAGCGTGCTGGCGTTGGAGTTGGCGCAATTTCCCGAAGAGATCGACATGCCGATTCACGCTCAGATTCGCGACGCCGGCAGCTATTTCGGCGGCAACGGCTTTACGGCCTGTCACTTCTTTTGCCGGAAGAATTGACGCAGTTATTTGAGGGCCGGGGTGTAGATGTTGAGGCATTGGTGGGGCTGGAAGGGCTTAGCTCGCGTCTGAACAAGGCGACCAACCGCACGGCCAGGCATCCCGATCGCTGGCAGCGCTGGCTGGCGACGCACTACGCGACGTGCACCCACCCCGCGGTCGTCGGCATGAGCGAGCACATGTTGATCATTGTGCGAAAAGGGAAGACCCACAGATGAATACACGGCCATTCGCCAAGCAGCGTCTGCGTTGAAAGCAGGCATAGGCCACGGATTAGACGGATGATCGCGGATTCTTTTTAATGCACGATCATCCGTGGCTTATCATTTTTTACACGAGTCTCGCCAATGGACACGCTTGTGATCACCGACGCCGTTACGATTCCGCTCAACAGATCGATTGGGAGGCGGTGCGCGCCCAGGGCGCAGGCGGGCAAAACGTCAACAAAGTGGCGAGTGCTGTGCATCTACGCTTTGACGTGCGCGCCTCATCGCTGCCCGATCTATACAAAGATCGGCTGCTGCGCCTGCGCGACCATCGCATTACCGCGGCCGGCGTCGTCGTGATCAAGGCGCAGCAATCGCGCAGCCAGGAGCGGAACAAGGAGCTTGCGCTGCAACAGTTGCAGGAACTGCTCCGGCGCGTGACCGTCGAACGCAAGAAGCGGCGTCCCACCAGCCGACGCGCCAGGCGCAGAGCGGAGGCTGGCGCAGAAAAACGTCGCGGCCAGAACAAAGCGCTGCGCAGAGACATCGGCGACGAATAGATTTGATTAGAAAGGAAGCGCACCATGACGCCACAGTTGACCGGCATTCATCACCTGACCGCGGTGACCGCTCACGCCGCCCAAAATTATGCTTTCTATACCCAGACGCTGGGCATGCGCCTGGTCAAGAAGACGGTGAATCAGGACGACGTGCGCGCCTATCATCTTTCTATGCGGATGGTCTGGCGTCACCGGGCAGTGACTTGACCTTCTTTGACTGGCCCACCACGCCCCAGGAAGTGCGCGGCAGCCACAGCATCACCCGCACCGGGTTGCGCGTAGGCGGCGCGTCCAGCCTGCATTGGTGGACGGAACGCTTCACGGCGCTGGGCGTGCCGCACGACGGGGTGAGCCAACGCGATGGGCGCGGCGTACTTGACTTCGAGGACTTCGAGGGACAGCGGCTTGCGCTGGTGGATGACGGCGGTCTCGGCGACGGTGAGGTGTGGGCGGAAAGCCCGATCCCGACCGATCATCAGATTCGCGGCCTCGGCCCGGTGACGATGACTCTCACCCAACTGGCGCCCACCAATGTTCTGCTGACCCGCGTGATGGGCATGGAGGCGCTGCGCACCTATCTGAATCCTGAATCGCCGCAGGAGCGCGTGCATGTGTTTGGCATGGAAGGCGCCGGCCCGGCCGCCGAAGTGCACATTGCCGTGCGTCCCGACCTGCGCCTGGCCCGTCCTGGCGCCGGGGGCGTCCACCACGTGGCCTTGCGCGTGCCGACGCAGGCCGAACACAGCGCGTGGGACGTGCGGCTGCGCAGCATAGGCATTCAAACCAGCGGCATCATTGATCGCTACTACTTCCGCAGCATCTACTTTCGCGAGCCGAACGGCATCCTCTTCGAACTGGCGACCGACGGGCCAGGCTTCACCGTGGACGAGCCGCTCGAACAGTTGGGTGAACGACTGGCGTTGCCGCCCTTCCTCGAACCGCACCGCGCCGACATTGAGGCGCATCTCAAGCCATTGAAGACAACTTGAAAGCTCCTTTTCAAGCAACGCCGGCCAGCCAACCGCCATCTACGTAATAGGTGGAGCCGACGCTGTAGCCCGCGCGCGGCGAGCAGAGAAACACAAAAAATCCGCCACTTCCTGCGGCGTGGCAAAGCGACCGATCGGCGCATACTGCCGAGCGACCCCGTCCAGATATTGCTGCCACGTAGTGTCGGTTCCTTCCGTCCACTGTTTGACCGGCTCGATCCAGCCTTCGGTCATCACCAGGCCGGGGTTGATGCAGTTGACGCGAATATTGTCGCCGATCAGTTCGTTGGAAAGGCACTTGGAGAACATCACGAGCGCGGCCTTGGTCACGTTGTAGATCGGCTCGTGCGCTAGCGGTTGCTTGGCGCAGATCGACGCGTTGTGCAGGATCACACCGCCGCCGCGCCGCCGCATGGAAGGCGTCACCCCGCGCGCCAGCCGCACGGACGCCATCACGTGCAGATCCCAGTAGTGCTGCCAACGTTCGTCCGGCGCCTCCAGAATGGTCTCTTCGCTGCCCGCGCCGGCGTTGTCGATCAGGATATCGACGCCGCCCAAGCTCTCCTCAACAATCTGCACCAGCCGCTCAATGTCGGCGGCCGCGGTTACATCCGCAGCAATGCCAATCGCCCTCACGCCGAACTCGGTGTGGATGGCCCTTGCCGCGGCCTCCACGCGCGCCGCGTTGCGGGCGCAGAGCGTCACCTGCACGCCTTCCCGCGCCAGCCCCTGCGCCACGGCCAGCCCAATGCCCTGGCTGGCGCCGGTGACGAGCGACTTTGTCAGTCAGTTGCAAATCCATGCACGATTTCCTTCTTCGCTGGTATCTATTCAGCCGGATAAGAATAGAACGTGGATGACGCGGATCAGGCAGATATCTGCGGATCGGATCAGCGAAAATTCGCCTGATGCGCGTCATCCGCGTGCCAGTTGATTGCGGCCAAACCATTATAGACGATTGACGCCATCGTCACGAAGCATGACAACCATCCCCAATGTTCGCTGACATCTGCGGTTGTAAGTGGCTGGCAAAAGGCGTACCATGAGTCTGTACTGTTTCAACCACGCACGAATTGTTGTTCAAGAAAGTGAGTTAAAAATGTCAAACCTCAAACAGGATTCCCTCGATTATCATGCCCAGGGCAGACCTGGCAAGCTGAAAATTGTCGCCACCAAGCCGATGGACACCCAGCGCGACCTGTCCCTCGCCTATTCGCCGGGCGTCGCCTATCCGGTGTTGGCCATCGCCGAGACCCAGAGCTGGCGTTCGAATACACGGCAAAAGGCAACCTCGTCGCCGTCATCTCCAACGGCACCGCTATCCTCGGGCTTGGCGACCGCGGGCCGTTGGCCGCCAAGCCGGTGATGGAGGGCAAGGCTGTGCTTTTCAAGCGCTTTGCCGACGTCGATGTCTTCGATATCGAAATCAATGCCAGAGACCCCGACGATATCGTGCGCTTTGGTGAGATGATTGCACCGACGGTGGGCGGCATCAATCTGGAAGACATCAAGGCGCCGGAATGTTTCTACATCGAGACGGAGCTGCAGAAGCGCCTCGACATTCCCGTCTTCCACGATGACCAGCACGGCACCGCAATCATTTCGGGCGCCGGGCTGCTCAACTCGCTGGAACTGGTCGGCAAGCGTATCGAAGAGGTCAAGATCGTGCTCAACGGCGCGGGCGCGGCTTCGATTGCCACCGCCGACCTGTACATGGCGTTGGGGGCCAGGCGCGAAAACTTCATCATGTGCGACAGCAAGGGCGTCATTTACCAGGGGCGCACTGCAGGCATGAACGAGTTCAAGGAGAAATATGCAGTCGAGACCGACGCACGCACGTTGGAAGACGCGCTCAAGGGCGCGGATGTCTTTATCGGCCTGTCGGTCGCCAACTGCGTCACGCGCGAGATGGTGCGCAGCATGAGCCGCGACCCGATCATCTTCGCCATGGCCAACCCGGATCCCGAGATTACCTACGAAGAAGTGCAGGCTGCGCGCGGCGATGTGATCTTTGGCACCGGACGCAGCGACTATCCCAACCAGGTAAACAACGTGCTGGGCTTCCCCTTCATCTTCCGCGGTGCGCTGGATGTGCGGGCGCGCAAGGTCAATATGGAGATGAAGATGGCGGCCACCAAAGCGCTGGCTGCACTGACAAAGGAAGATGTGCCCGACGCTGTGATCCGCGCCTACGGGCTGACCGAGCTGCATTTCAGCCGCGAATATATCATTCCCAAACCGCTCGACCCGCGTGTGCTGATGTGGGTGGCGCCGGCCGTCGCCCAGGCTGCCATAGAGAGCGGCGTCGCACGGCGCACCCTCGACATGGAAGAGTATCTCAACCTGCTGACCGCGCGGCTGGGCAAGGGCGCGCAGACCATGTATATCCTGGAGCACAAGGCGCGCAGAGACCCCAAACGCGTGGTCTACGGCGAAGGTCGCGAGCCGCGCGTCATCCGCGCCGCGCACGAGGTGGCGGTGAATGGCGTCGCTACGCCGATCCTGCTGGGCCATGTGGAAGAAGTGCGGCGGCAGATCCAGGAGCTTGGGCTGGACTGGGCGCCGGAGATCATCGATCCCATCAACGCGCCAAAACAGACGGAATACGCCGAACGTTTCTACACCAAACGCCAGCGCAAGGGGGTGACGCTCTCGCGTGCGCGCGAATTGATGCGTCAGAAAATGTATTTTGGGCCGATGATGGTGGAGTGCGGCGACGCCGACGCCTTTATTGCGGGCGTTGCCTACAACTATCCTGAAGTGCTGCGCCCCGCGTTGCTCTGCGTCGGCGCACAGGAAGGACGTCGGGTCAGTGGCGTCTACATGATGCTGGTGCAGGACAAGATGGTCTTCTTCACCGACGCCACCGTCATCATCGACCCGAACGCCGAGGAACTGGCGACGATTGCGCTCAACGCCGCCGACCTGGCCGAGCGCTTTGGCGTGACGCCGCGCATCGCCATGTTGAGCTTCTCCAACTTTGGCAGCACGCCACACCCGCAGCAGGACAAGGTGCAACGCGCCACCGCATTGGTGCGCCAGCAACGCCCCGACCTGGAAGTCGATGGCGAGATGCAGGCCGACATCGCGGTGTCGCCGGCGTTGATGAAGCGCCATTACCCCTTCAGCCGCGTCAACGATGCGAACGTGCTCGTCTTTCCCGACCTCGGTTCGGCGAACACATCGTACAAGTTGCTGCGCGAGCTGGGCGGCGCCGAGGCGATCGGCCCGATCCTCGTCGGCATGGAGAAGCCGATTCACGTGCTGGCGACCGGCGCGGACGTGCGCGACATCGTCAACGTCACCACGCTTGCCGTGATCGAGGCGCAGGAGCGCTAAGCCAGAAAGAGACGCTTGCCGCCGTAGCCTGTTTCAGAAACCGAGTTTCTTCAAGAAACTCGGTTTCTGCGCGCGGTGCGGGTTCGCGGCAGAATGACGCAGCGTGCTAAAATATGTGCTTGCGATGGTCGCCCAGGGAGTGCAAGAGCGGCTCCCTGCTGGCGTTTCAAGAAAGCACGAGGCAGATTTGTTCGATTCATTGCGCTATCGATGGAAAACACTCGGCCAGGGACAGCAGATTTTTATCGGCGTGCTGGGTGTGCTGCTGGTCATGGGTCTGTTTGTGACGCTTGGCAGCGGTGGCAGGTTGACCAATCCGGCGTGGCTATTGGCCGTGGCTGGCATCATTCTAGTGGCGCTGCCCTTGCATGAATTTGCCCATGCGTTTGTTGCCGTTCAGTTGGGCGACCCGACGCCGCGCAACCAAGGACGGTACACGCTCAATCCTTTACCGCACATCGATCCGATCGGTGCGATCCTGATCTTGCTGGTTGGTTTTGGTTGGGCGAAGCCCGTGCAGTGGAACCCGCGCAACGTCGATATCGATCCGCGGCTTGCCTCGATCCTGGTCTCGGTGGCGGGTCCGCTGAGCAACCTGCTGTTGGCCTTTGTCAGCCTTCTACTCTGGCAATTGCTTGGTAAGAATAACGCTGTTCTTGCTGCCTTTCTGACGACCTTTGCCTCGATCAATGTCCTGCTCTTCGTGTTCAATTTGCTGCCGATTCCGCCGCTTGATGGATCGCACGTGCTCTTTGCCCTATTGCCTGGTGATACGCGCCGGATCCAATTTTTCTTGATGCAATATGGGATGTTGATCGTCTTTGCTGTGGTCTTTATCGCGCCTGGTCTCATCCGGGGACCGACTGCCCTGATCATGAACTTGCTTGTGGGGATAGTGGGCGGCTAGGTGCGGCTTGAGGAATGATGCCCGAACCTTCGACAGTTGCAACCACCAGTGTACGCTACGCCTGGTGGCGCAAGATCCGCTATCGCCTCAGTCGAGTTTTTGCGGCTTGCGCCCAGGTAGGTTGGCGAGAATGAGCCGTTTGCGGACGAACTGCTTTCGGCGCAAGAATTGTTGCTCTTCCAGCGGATGCAGGCGGACGCACAACGCCACAGCCTGCGCGTGCTGCAAACGCTTCGGCAAGGGGCGCCCGTCCCGATCGAGCTGGCAGTGGCCGCGCTGCTGCACGATATCGGCAAGAATGCGGCGCGCGACGCGGGCGCGTATTTGGGGCTATGGCTGCGTGGCCCCATCGTGTTAGCCGAGGCGTGCGCACCCCAGTGGCTCGCCCGGCTTGCCGACGCACGGCCGTCACCGAGCCTGCGCTATGCGCTGTATGTGCAGATGCACCACCCTGCGATCGGTGCGGCATGGGCGAAAGAAGCAGGGGCCAGCGCGCTGACCTGCTGGCTGATCGCTGAACACCAAAATAAGTCTTGGCTGGCCGATACGCCAGAAACCGTCTTGCTGGCGCGCTTGCAGACAGCCGACGACATGAATTGATCAAACCAAACAGAGGAACTATGACAAATCCACGCATCACGCTTATCGGTTTGGGGTTGACTGGCGGCAGTCTAGGGCTGGCGCTCATGCAGAGCGGCTCGGCGCTGGAGCTCGTCGGGCACGACAAGGAGCCGACTGTCGCCCAAGAAGCGCGCAAACGCAACGCCGTGCATCGCGTCGAGTGGAATCTCTACAAAGCGTGCGAAGGCGCATCGATGATCGTGCTGGCGATCCCACTGAGCGAAGTCGGTGCGACCCTGGAACTGTTGCGCGAAGACATTTCGCCCACGACGATGGTGCTCGTGCTCAACGGCGTCTTTGGCCCCGTGCTGAAATTGCTGAGCGAAACGTTGCCCAACCACGCCAACGCCGTCGTCGCGCATCCGATCCTTAACGGCGTGGGCGGCGAACTGACGCCGCGCGCCGACCTCTTCCAGAAAGCGATCTTCTGCCTGGCGCCCGGCCCGGCCACCAACCCAGAGGCGCTTCAGTTAGCCAGCGATTTCGCCGAGAGCGCCGGTGCACAGCCGCTCTATGTCGACCCGGACGAACACGACGGCATCACCGCCGCGGTGGACGCGCTGCCACGGCTGCTGGGCGCGGCGCTCTTTCACATGGCTGCCAGTTCGCCCGGTTGGGCCGAGGCGCAGCGCATCGCCGGCGTCGCCTTCGCACGCACGACGCAGCCGGATCGCAGTGCGCAGGGGCTTTACGCCGAGTTGACCGCCAATCGCAGCAACGTATTGCAGCGCCTGGATCAGTTGACCGCCGAACTCGCGGCCTGGCGTCAATGGCTGGCCACGGACGCGCCTGACGACGACGCACATCCGCTGCGGGTGGCGCTTTCCACGGTGGAGACCGCGCGCCTCAATTGGGAGGGCCATGCGCTGACCCACACGTGGGACGCTTCGCCCACGCCGTCTGCTCAGGAGGAAAACACCGGAATGTTGCGCCAATTGTTCTTTGGCGGCTTGTTTGGTGGTGGCAAGAAATCCGGGGACGCGGATAAACGGTGAATCCGGCAGTACTTGTAGCAGTGAATCTAACGGTGAATCTATACGGATGAAGATGAGAATCGCTTGAAGTGCATCATCCAGATCCCTTGTTATAACGAAGCAAAAACGCTGCCTGACACTGTGGCTGCACTGCCGCGCACCTTGCCGGGCATCGACATGGTGGAGTTCCTCGTGATCGACGACGGCAGCCGCGATGACACGGCAAAGCTGGCGCTGGAGCTGGGCGTACACCACGTGGTGCGTCATCCGCGCAACCTTGGGCTGGCGCGGGCGTTCATGACCGGTCTCGACAACAGTCTGCGACTCGGCGCGGACATCATCGTCAATACCGACGCCGACAACCAATACGTCGCCGCCGACATGGCGCTGCTGGTGGCGCCCATCGTCGCCGGCCAGGCGGAGCTGGTCATCGGCGATCGTGGCGTTGCCCAGCTTGCGCACTTTTCGCCGCTAAAGCGCGGGCTGCAACGGCTGGGAAGTTGGGTGATCTCGCGGGCTGCTGGGATGCCTGTGCCCGATGCGACGAGCGGCTTCCGCGCGCTGACGCGTGATGCAGCGCTGCATACGCTGGTGCTCAGCTCCTATTCCTACACGCTGGAGACGCTGATCCAGGCGGGGGCGCAACGGCGGGCGATTCGCTACGCGCCTGTGCGCACCAACCTGCCGACGCGCCCCTCGCGGCTGATGAACAACCTGCCGCACTACCTGGCCAATTCGACCACCACCATCGTGCGCGCCTACACGTTTTATCGCCCGCTGCGCGTCTTCACCACCATCGGCGTGATCGCCCTGCTGGCGGGCAGTGCGATCGGCCTCCGCTTTCTCGCCGCTTACTTGAGCGGCACAGGCGCCGGCCACATCCAGTCGCTGATCCTCTCCGCGGTGCTGCTGATCGCCGGCTTTCAGACGCTGCTGATCGGATTTGTGGCCGATCTGATCGGCGCCAACCGCAAGATCATGGAGGAGACGCTGTACAGGCTGCGGCGGCGTCCGAACTTCAGCAAGTCAAGCCGGAGTCTCTCGCCCTGCTGTCCGATTCAGAATAATGCATATCGCTTTTATTTTGTCCTCGCTGCGGCTTTCCGGCGGCGTCATTTTGGTGGTCGAGCTTGCCAACCGCTTGGCCACGCACGGCCATATTGTCACCCTGGTGACGCCACGCCAGACTATCGACGCCGAGATGCGTCAGAAGCTACAACCCACCATCACTGTGCTCGAAAGCCACGCCGGATTGCCGGCCAGCTTTAATCCTTTTGGCCTGGCTTATCTGGTGGCGTCGCTGGCATGGCGTGCGCCGGCCGACGCCGTGCTCGTGGCCACCCACACGCCCACCACGCTCCCGGTGCTGCTAAGTTCGTGGCTGAAACGACAAAAACGGCTCTGGCTCTTGATGGATTACCCGGAGATGTTTCCTGCGCGGTGGAAAAATTTTTGCTCAAACATGCGCCCAGGTGGTTTTCAACCATCGTCGCCATCTCGAAGCCGCTGGCAGATGAAGTTCAGTCGCGCGCCGGTGGCCAGGTTGCAGTGATGCGCCCAGGCCTCGGTTTATCTATCGAAAGTCAGGCGCAACCCGACTGGGCGACACCCTGCGACGCGCCCCGCATCCTCTACGTAGGCGATGACCGGGCGCGCAAGGGGCTGGACGAATTCTTGCAGGCGATGCAAAAGGTGCAATCCATCCATCCCGACGTGCGCGCCGTGATTGTCTGCAAAAATCCTTGCCAAATCGGCTATAATATTAATCACGAGTTGCATCTTCGTCCAAGCGATGCAGACCTGGCAAAGCTATACCGTGCGTGCGATTTGTTCGTCTCGACATCGTGGGGTGAGGGGCTTGGCTATCCCGCGCTACAAGCCATGGCGTTTGGCAAGCCGGTCGTCGTGACTGATTCCGGCGGCGTGTACGATTACGCCGAGCACGGCGTCAATGCCCTGATCGTCCCTGCCCAAGATGCGGAAGCGGTGGCGAATGCGGTGCTGCAACTGCTGGACGACGCAGCGCTGCGGACGCGCTTGCTGGTCAATGGCCAACAAGCCGCCGCTGCCTATGAGTGGAACAAAGCCGCGGCAACCTTCGAAAGCGTGCTAAACGGGCTTACGCAAGCATCGTCGCGATGACTTCCCCGACCTTTGCACCGATCACCTGTTCCGAGCATTTCTCTAGAAAAACTTGATAAGCCGCCGCGGCAAGCGCGTCACAGTACGGCGGATCTTCGTGCAGTTGCAAGATCGCTGCGGCAAGCGGATGCGGGTCGCCGGCCGGCGACAGCAGCGCAGAGGCGCCATGCCGCAGGAGAGCGCGGTTTGCCGGCGAATCCGCCGCAATGATGGCGCGTTGCATGGCCATCATTTGATAGATCTTGCCGGGAACCACGCGCTGCGATTTGTCGCTGCTGCCGAAGTGACCGCCAAGACAGATCTGCGCACTGGCAATCTCTTCGGCCAGGTTGGCAAGCGGGACCGGCGGCAGGAATTCTACGTTAGTCAACTTCAGCGTCTCGGCAAGCGCCAACATCGCTGCGTGGAGTGGGCCATCGCCGATGAGCCGAAAGTGAACGGGGACGCTGCGCAAGCGGTCGGCGGCCTGTAAGATAACATCGACGCCGTGAAGCGGCAGAAAAGTGCTGTAGTGCAGAACGATCGTCTTGTCGCGACGCGGAACAGCGGGTCGCTTGTAAAAGATCTCTTCGTTGCAGCCAACTGGCACAGAGGAAACTCGGGCTGCTGCCAGGTTAAATGTATCAACAAAGTATGCGGCATGTTGTGGTGTGTCGAGCAGAAGATGATTGGCCCACCGGCAGATCAACCTGTCGAAGTGATAGATCGCTTTTCCAGAAAGGAGGCCGGTTTGACAACCTGCCGGTCGAAACAGAGCGTGTCATAGTTGGACACAAAGGCGTCGAACAGGATGGGCTTCCGGGTCAGCATTCTGACGACAGGCAGCAGGAGATAGCCATAGAAGCCAACCACGACCAGGTCATAACGCTGCGACAACAGCTTGCCGGCAAGCGCGGGCAGCAGGCTGGCCGTCGCGCGGCTGATCGAGCGCACCGATTCATGTGACCCGATCACGTCGACCCGCCACCCATTGCGGCGAAGAGCACGAACCAGGACATCATTGCGCGTATAGGTCAATTCGCGTCCGGCAACAAATAGTAGCCGCCGACGTTGATCTTTGCTGTCTAAAGAGGTGCTCGCTGCCATTGTTTCCCTGCATCCGTTGTAGCGCTTTATCGCCCGCCGCTTTTCCTGAACTGCACGACGCATACGCTATACTGGGCTGCAACGTTGTAAGAGCTACTGTGCAGAAAGTTGACGCAACCGCATGAGCCTGGCGTCTACGTACGCTGTCGTATTGAATTGGAATCTAGCGCCCGACACGGAGGAATGCATCAAATCGTTGGAAGCTGCTGGGCTTCCGTTGGCGCAGATCATCCTGGTCGACAATAATTCCACCGATGGTTCGCTCGCGCGCTTGATCCAAGTTTTCGGCCACAGCATCAAGTATGCACCATTGACAGAGAATCTCGGATTTGCGGGCGGCGTCAATGTTGGCATCCGCTACGCGCTCGACGCCGGCGCGCAGTGGGTGCTGCTCATCAACAACGACACCGTGGTCCATCCGGCGTTTTTCCAGGCATTGACAGTCACGATCGAGGCGAGACCAAGCTGGCGTCTCATTTCCCCCTTGATCCTTTACGCCGACGAACCCGATCTGATCTGGTCGATGGGCGACCGGCGCATCGGGCCAACGTTGCTCACGCGCCCGATCCTGCGGGACGAGCCGGCGCCGGCGGATCTGCCCGCTTATCTGGCCGCAGACAGCCTGAATGCCTGCGCCATGCTGGTGCAGCGTGACGTGTTTGAGCAGATTGGCCTCTTTGACGAAACTTATTTTATGTACGCAGAGGACGCGGATTTTTGCTGGCGTGCGCGCCAGGCCGGTTTTCAACTGGGCGTCGCCACGCGTGCACGCATGTGGCACAAGGTTTCACGCAGCACAGGCGTGCATCATCCGCAGAGTCGTTATTGGCGCATCCGCAACCAGATTGTGTTTTATCGCAGCCACAGCCAAGCCTGGCATGCATGGTTTCTGTTCAGCTTTACCCTCCTGCGCACCCTTCTCCTTTCCGGCAAGGATACATGGGCTGGGCGTCTGGGGCTGGTGCGTATAAACTGGCGCGCCTGGCTGGACGGCTGGCGCAGCAAATTACACGATCATGCGCGTGCGTGAATCCGCGAGCAGCGCATTGCGTCAACTAATGCCGGCTCAATTCACAAGAATATAATTATGGAAACAACAAATTGCAATCTTTGTGGCAGTACATCCTCTGAAGATGTGAGACTGATCCCTGATTACCTGCTGGAACGTACACAGGTTGTCGCGCAACTGGTGCGTTGCCGGGCGTGTGGTCTCATCTACCAAAATCCACGGCCGACGCTGGCGGAGATGGATGCACATTACCCGCCTGAATACGAGCCTTACGCCGATCACACGGCGAGTAAAGAACCTAACCCGCTGTTGAAACGCGCGTTTGCGTACGGCACACGGAAACGCACTCGCTTTGTCACGCGGCGCAAGTCAGGCGGCCGGCTGCTTGATATCGGGTGTGCGACAGGAACCTTTCTGCTCGGGATGCGCGGCATGAAGCGCTGGAACGTGCAGGGCGTCGAACCCAGCAAGCAGATCGCCGAATATGCGCGAACGGAACACAAGCTCGATGTCTTTCCCGGCACACTGGAAGAAGCCAGCTTTCCGGCGGGTGCGTTCGACTGCGTGACGATGTGGGATGTGTTGGAGCACGTCCACGACCCGCTGGCAACGCTGCGCGAGATCAACCGCATCCTGAAAGATGACGGCATGCTCGTCCTGCGCGTGCCCAACCTGGCAAGTTGGGATGCGCGCCTCTTTGGCGAGACCTGGGCCGGCCTGGACGCGCCACGACACCTGTACGTTTTTTCGCCAGAGACTTTGGCGGCGCTGCTGGCGCAGGCGCGCTTCGAGACAGTCGACTTAAGCTGCGACATTGGCGGGTATGTCACCTTTGTGCTGAGTCTGCGCTTCTGGATGACGGCGCGCAATGTTTCGGAAGCGACCAAGCAGCGCATCACGCGAATGCTCTATCATCCGGCGGCGCGGCTGGCGAGTGCGCCGTTCTTCTGGATCCCCAGTGTTGTAATCAAGCGCGGCGCTTATGGTTGTCACCGCACGCAAGCGTCCATTTAATGAGGGTAGATTTATATGATTGAAATTCGACATCGCGCAGTAGTTGACGGCGGTTCGATTGAGCACGCCTATAACGATCTCTATCGAGAACGCAAATTGTTGATGCGTGACTCATTTTATCTGTGGCTGCTCGAAGTTTCCGGCGCGCGCCCAGGGGATTTGCTGGTGGATGTGGCGTGTGGCAATGGCCGGTTGGTGCAACTCGCCGCGGCGCGCGGCGTGCGCGCCGTCGGGTTGGATCTGGCGCTGGCAGGTATCGTCGATGCGGCGCGTGCGAGTCAGCACGCACAGTGGATCGTCGGCGACGGGCAATGCTTGCCAATCCCAGATGGATGCGCCGACGTCGTGATGAGTATTGGCAGTTTGGAGCATTATGCCAACCCCACCGAGGGCGTGGTTCAACTGGCGCGCATTGCCAAGCCCGATGGTCTGATCTGCGTGCTGTTGCCTAACGCGTTTGGTGCGCTGGGCAATATCCGGCATGTGCTGCGCAGTGGCGAGGTTTTTGACGACGAACAGCCCATCCAGCGCTATGCAACCCGGCGCACCTGGGAGATGATGCTGCAAAAAGGGGGGGTGCACATCGACCGCATCGTGCCCTACGGAGAGTTCAACCGGCCGCGTACGGTCAGCGATCTGATATGGAGCGCAGTAAAGCCACAAAATATATCAAAGGCGCGCTTGCCAAGCTCGCACCACTCAATCTGGCAAACCATTTTGTGTTTCTGTGTAGACCCACTGCGAGCACGCCCACGCTTCACTACCCGATGTTGTCTTACTGACGGAAGGCGCCGTGCTACATTCTTTTCGTATCAGACTGCTCGCTCTTTTCAGCGTCGCTGTCACCTTAGCCATCTTGGGCTACATGATCTACCAGGGACGAGACACCCTGTGGGCCTATGACTGGCAGATCAACTGGTGGTCCATCCTGCTGGCTTTCGTCGTAATGCTAGCCACCTTTGCGATCGTGGCGGTGGTGTGGGTGGCCGAAATGCGCGCCGTCGGCAGCCGGCTGCCCGCCGCGGTGCATCTCAGCCATTACATTGCCTCCCATCTGATCCGCCGGCTGCCCGGCACTGTCTGGTACATTGCCGGGCGGGGCTATCTGTACCGACAGCAGGGGGAATCGGCGCGGCTGGTGGCCGTGGTGAGCAGCCTGGAATTGGTGCTGCTAACATTGGGGGCGTCATTGCTTGCCCTGATCTTGTGGGGGACTGAGTTTCGGCAGTTGCCAGGCGGCTATCTTTGGGTGCTGATTGCTGCGGTGCTGATCGGCGTTGATCATGCAGCCAGCTTCGAGCCAGTGGTTATTGCGGCGCGTCGGCAAGGTCGATGCGCCGCCACTGCGCTACAGCCAACTGTCGTGCTGGCTGCTGGCGTATATCGTCGCCTGGTTTGGAAGCGGTATGATCTTCTATCTGCTCGCCCACGCGTTTGCAGGTCTGGGGACAGAGCATATGCTGTATGCGGTCGGATCGTGGGCGCTGATCGGCGCACTTTCGACTCTCGTGTTGTTCTTGCCCAGCAATTTCGGGTTTACGGAGATCGGCCTCAGCCTTTTGATGAGCGCGGTCATGCCTGCCTCGGTTGCCGTCATTGTGGCGCTGGCTGTGCGCGTTACATTGACCGTTTTTGATTTGCTGGCTGTCGGTCTATGGTTTGGCAGTGAAGCCGTTTGGCGGAAAATCTACGTCAGAAGAGATGCGACGCAGCCGCCAACGCTTGAAGGATGATGGGGCGTTTTGAGGCTCATCAGCCGCCTTCTCCAGAGAGGATTACAAGATACTACCAACGGTGTATTGCATGTATTCATCAATTTTAGTACTTTGGCGGTGTAGCCTGAACGGTGTGATTGCAATGCAAACAGGCAGTTCGGCTGATAGGTGAGATGGCTAGTGGTAAGACAATCAATACACAATTTGTAATGACAAATGGAGACTAAGATTATGCGAAACACACTTCAGGTATTGGGTCGATTGACCCTGGTGCTGGCCATTGTGCTGGCGGGCGGATTCGGCCTGACCGCGCAGTCTGCCGCTGCGCAGACGCAGTTCCCTGGTTACACAGCGGGCGTTCAAATTGCCAACCTCACTGCTACGTCGGCAATTGTGTCGTTGACCGCCTACAACAGCTCGGATGGCAACCAGAATGGTTCGCCGCTGAATGACACGATTCCGGGCAACAGCTCCAAAACATACTTTCCGATCAGCAACGTATCGGCCGGCTTCAGCGGCTCGATCGTCGTTGGCTCGGACAAGAATGTCGCCGGCATCGTGAACATTCTCTCCTCTGACTTCAAGGCTGGCGCCTCGTATGTCGGCCGTTCGCAAGGTGGCACAAAAGTTCTGCTCCCGCTGCTGAACAAGAACAACAGTGGTTTCACCACTTGGTACAGCATCCAGAATGCTGGCTCCCAAAATGCCACTGTCAACGTGGCGTACAGCAACGGCGTCACGGCTGGCCCCTTCACCATCAAGCCGGGCGCGGCCAAAGTCGTGTACCAGTCGCAGGAAGCACATCCAAATGCAGTATTCGCCGGTACGATCACGAGCGATCAGCCGGTAGTGGCGGCGGTCATCCAGGAGAGCAACAAGATCATCTTTGCTTACACCGGTTTCCGCGACACTGACGCTTCGACCACCCCGGTCTTCCCGCTGGTGAATGCCAACAATGCGAACTACATCACGGGTATCCAGATCCAGAATGCGGGCGCCGCAGCGACCGACGTCACGTTGAGCTACACGCCGACCCCGGGCAACGGCGCAGCCTGCACCGAAACGCAGACGATTCAGCCAAGTGGCTCCGCCACCTTCGCCCTGGCCGCCTTCAATGCCACGGCCCCTTCTCCTGGCACCAACTGTGCAAAGGGCGCGAAATTCATCGGCTCAGCGCAGGTCACGGCCAACTCGACCAGCCAGCCGCTCGTCGGCATCGGCAACCAGCTCCTCCCCAACGTGAACGGCGAGGCGTATGTCTCCTTCAGCGCTGCGGTCGACGCAGGCGAGACCGTTGTGATGCCGCTCATCATGGATCGCAACAGTGGTTACTTCACCGGCTTCAACGTGCAGAACGTGGGCGGCAGCACGGTGACGGTAAACTGCACCTTCCAGAACAATGCTCGCGTCGTCACCAAGAGCCTGGCCCCGGGTGAGGCATTGAACGATTTGCAGCTCAATCAGCTCGCCGCTGGCTACATCGGCTCAGCGACCTGCGCTGGTGGCGCCGGCGCCCAGTTGGTGGCTGTGGTCAATCAGTTGAAGAGCGGTACGGTTGACAAATTCCTGGTCTACGAAGGCGTCAAGCAGTAAGTACTCTTCTTGACAATCGGATTTGCGAAGAGAGGGAGATGAGCATCTCCCTCTCTTTTTATGGATTGACTTGTTGGCACAGAACGCTAAATAAGCTAATCTACCATCGATGAATACGCAGTTATTGAGTTTAGATCGAGACGGAACCATGAAGCGATTACGCATACATTTTTCAAGAATGATCCTGGCCGCTCTGCTGATTGTTGCTGCGCTTACCTTGGCTGCGTGCGGCGGCGGTGAGGATCCAACCGCAACACCTCTGCCTGCAACATTCATCCCCACCGTGCCGCCCACACCGGTGGAAGAACCGACAACACCGCCAACCGCCGAGCCAGTTGCAACTGAAGCCCCAGTCGAGGCGGCTACCGAGGAAGTCGATCCGGAGGTCGAAGCGAGTCAAGCTGAATCCCCACTGGCCGCGCCTGATTCTCCGCTGGACGCGCCGTCTTCACCGTTGACGCCTCCCTCACCCGCGCCTACGCCAGTGATCTCTGGCGTAGAAGGTGGGCTTGCCGGACAGATCGTCGTGGTTAGACCAACAGGTGATGTTGCGGTTTCGGGGCTTGTCATCGGCCTTGCCCGAAGTGATTTTAGGAGATGATGGTTTGCCCAAGGCCAGTGGATATGAGGCGTCGACCGCCCCGAAAGCGACCACCGACGACTACGGCCGATTTGTGTTTGACAACCTGAAACCCGGTGCATATACGCTGATTTTGGACGCAGTAGTGACACAATATCAGTTGGATGAAGCTGAAACCGGGGATACGATTCTGGTTGAAGTCAAAGCGGACGAGATTGTCGAGCTCGGCGAACTGCGCTACCCATCGCTGCCGATTCCAGGTTTCCAATAGGATTTCGTGGGAATTGCTTGACTATGTGGGCTTCTTGAAAATTTAATTTCAGGAAGCCTGCATAGTTTATTATTTTTGTTCGTCACTCGCTACTGTTTACCCACCCCAGCTTACAGTTTGCCAATTCGTGCATGGTGCGATCGCATGGTAACCATCCTAGCCACCATTCTGTTGATTATCGCGCTGCTGCTACTGCCGGGGCTGGCATTGCTCCGGCTAAGCGGAGCCTGGGCCGATTGGCGACGGTTGCAACAGATCGCGCTGGCGTTCGGGATTGGACTCTCGCTCTATCCGGCTCTTTTTTACTTCTTGCGTTTGCTTGCGCCGGACTTTCATGTTCAGGCGTGGATGGGATGGGGGCTGCTGGCTTTGAGCAGCGCGGTTGCGTTGAGCGACTTGAGGCACTGGCGATGCTCGCTCCGTCGCCCCGATCTCTGGCTAGTGGCGATTATTGTGCTGCTAACCATTTTTTCGCGCATCTGGATCGTCTGGGACCAACCCTATCCAGCCTGGACTGATTCGCTGCATCACACCCTGTTGACAAAACTGACCGCAGAACAAGGCCAACTTCCTATCAGCCTGCAACCCTATTTTGATATACCGTTGGCGATGTATCATCTTGGTCTGTACACACTGACGGGTTTGGTCGCGCAGATGCTGGCGCTGCCGGCGCACACCGCGCTGCTCTGGACGGCGCAGACGCTCAATGCCCTATCTGTCGTGGGTGTATTTCTCGTCCTTGACCGTTATGCTGGACGCACCGGCGCCATCATCGGCATGCTGGTGGTCGGCCTCCTCAGCCATCAGCCTGCCTTTTACGTCAATTGGGGACGCTTTACCCAGTTGTCTTCACAAACACTGATGCTGATCGCCTGGGTGATGACTATAGATACAATCCAGAGCTGGCAGACCCTCTATCCGCATCAGAAAAGGCGTATCGGTGCGCAAATCGTCATTGCCGGCGTGGCGTCGGCTGCTGTCTTTCTTTATCATTTCCGTGTTTCAATTTTCTATATTGCTTTGTTGGCGCCGAGCATCGCATATATTTGGTTGCGCGCCGCCCGCCCCCGCCGCTTCACAGGCGCATTGATCAGTACGATCCTGATCGGCGCCGTCGCGCTGATAACCATTATGCCGGTCGTCTGGCCGGCCATACATACCTGGCTGCAACTGAATCAGGCGGCAGCGGAGATGCCGGTTGCCTCACCCGAACAGCTTCAGCAAAATGAAGCGGGCTTCTTTGCGTTCGATGTGACGCATTTCCCGCTGCTGGCGGCTCGAACCTGGCTGCTGGCCCTGGCAGGAATATGCGCGCTTTACGGCGCCTGGCGGCGCAATCGTATTGTCTGGTTGTCCGTGCTCTGGTTCACACTGCTCATGTTAGTAGGCAATCTCTATTTGTTAGGCGTGGCCGAGCTGAATCTTACCAACTTAGGGGCAATCCTCATCATGCTGTATATGCTGATTGCGTTGGTCATTGGCGCCGCCTGCCAGGATCTTGTCGACTCCCTGCCTGCGCAATGGGCGCACACCATACGACGCTACGGTGCGATTGCCGCGCTTCTGGTTGCGCTGCCGTTTGTGTGGATACGCAGCCATGACTTCGAGGCATTCCGCTATTTTGTGACCCCGGCAGATGTAGCGGGAATGGAATGGCTCACCGCCAACATCGATTCCACTGCCGATCCCGACGCGAAGGTAGCGATCAACACGACATTCTGGTTGCCTACTTCGCCACACGGCGTCGATGCTGGCTACTGGATTCCCTATTTCACCAACCGCGTGACGAACACCGGAGTCATGATCTCCAGCCTGGGCGGGGTTGAATTGGTCAAGCAGATCATCGCCGACTCGACGCTCGTCAAACAAGCCGAAAGCGATCCATCCGCGCTGGCGGCGCTCTATGCGCGCGGCTATCGTTATCTTTACATTGGGGCGCTCGGCAATTATGATGGAGGCGGATTTAACCCGGAAATCATTGCCCAATCAGATCTGGCGACAAAAATATACGATCAGGATGGCGTCACGATTTTCGCATTGGTCAAAAAATAAAGGAGATAGTCTATGCGTCCCCAGCTAGCATTGTTCTCTGGCGTCACAGCGTTGCTGTGCGCGCTCCTGTTGACGTTCGCCGCCGTGGCGGGCGCAGGGCTTCAGCAACCCACCCGCGCTTCTTCCATACCCGATGGCGCGACGCTGCCGCAGGCATCGCCGTCTAGCGCGCTCACAGATACATTTGAGCTTTTGTTGCCGCTGATTCGCCTTCCAGCAGCGCCGATCCCCGTCAAATTCGGCGCGGATTTTGGCAACATGATCACCGAGACCGCAGTGATTTCGCAGGATTTCGCCCTGGCAGCCGAAATGGGGACAGCCTGGACGCGCATCGAGCTGCCCTGGCTTAAAATCGAGCCGAATCGCGGCGAATATGTCTGGGCGCCGTACGATGCAGTTTTTGCACGGCTGCGCGAGCTGGGCGTCAAGCCGCTGGTGCTCATTCACAGCATTCCAGAGTGGGCTTCTGATCCCAAAGATAAAGGCTGTGGCCCGATCACCGACTGGGCGGCGTTCGAGATGTTTCTCAACGAGGCCGTCGACCGCTACGGCGACATCGCCACAGCGTGGGAATTTATCAACGAGCCGGACGGTTTTGCACCGCATCCCCTAGGGCCGACCATCGGCTGCTGGGCGCCCTATCCTGAGCAATATGCCGAGCAGCTTGCGCGCTTCTACGCTTTTATCAAACAGCGCCAGCCGGATGGGTTGGTCTTCTTCGGCGGTCTTGCCCACGATAGCTGGGCCAAGTTTGATCGGGAATTTCTAGCCAACACCCTTCAAAGCGGCGCCGGCCCCTATTTTGACGGTGTGAGCTTGCATTTCTACCCAATCAACCCGGTCGAGTTTCCGACGGTTGCAGACAAGGTCAATAAAATCCGCAGCATCCTCGGACGCTTCCTGCTATGGGACAAACAAATTTGGATCACCGAAACGTCGATGTGGAGCAATGGCCCGCAAGGGTTGGAAGGGCAAAAGAATTTTGTCGTGCAGGAACAGACCCGCGCCTTCTGCGCCGGCGTCGATACCCTTTTCTGGTTTGCCATTCGCCAAGAGCCGTTTGATCCCCCGCTACAGCGCTGGTTGATCAATCGTCAGCATCAGCCAGATCAGGGCTACCTCACCTATAAAGCCTACGCGGAACAACTGGCGGGGGCGACCTGCCAGGGTCGGGCGTCGAACCTGCCGGCGGATGTAGAAGCGTACCGTTTCAAGAACGCACAGGGGAAAACGCTCTATATCCTCTGGTCGAATAGCGGCGCACAAAGCATCGCTTTCCCGGCAACTGTCCAGGCGCGCGTGCTGGATCGCGACGGCGGCAACAAAAAGATCGTCTCGGCGGTCAACGGCGGCGTCACGCTCGAGATCGGCGCACTGGCGCAGTACGTCTGGATCGATTAGAGAGCATCATGCTGCCGGTGATTCCACCGCCCCCAGCATCAGCGCGGCGCCTGTCCGTAGTGCATCAGCGCGCCCACGGGAATCTGGCTGGACAACGCATCTGGCGTCATTGGCGCAGTGGGGTTTGACACGCCATCCATCGCCGTGCGCGGATCGGGACGGGCAACGCGCAGATGATATAATCGAGATACGATCAAGCCTGTCTCCATCCAAGTATAGAGAACAATCATGACCACTCAAACACCCAAGACCATCCTGATCGCCGATGACGAGTCGCGCATGGTGCGTTTTGTCAAGATGAACCTTGACCTTGAGGGCTACATCACGCTCGAAGCCAACAACGGCTTTCAGGCGCTGGAGAAGGTGCGCGACCACCAACCGGACCTCATCCTTCTCGATGTTGAGATGCCGGGGATGGATGGCTTCGAGACGTTGCGCCGTCTCCGGGAGATCAGCGAAGCGCCGGTCATCATGCTCACGGTGCGTGCGGATGAGGACGACCGCATCAAGGGGCTTGACCTGGGCGCCGACGACTATGTGACGAAGCCTTTCAGCCCGCGCGAACTTTCCAGCCGCATCCGCGCCGTCTTGCGCCGCTTCGAGCCACAAAGCCGTCCCGAAGACCAGATCATTACCATCGACGACCGCCTGCAGGTTGACCTGCAGCGCCGCCAGGTGATCGTGGAAGGGGAGCGGCTCAGCTTGCGTCCCACGGAGTATCGGCTGCTCTATCATCTCATTCAGAATGCCGGGTGGGTCATGCCCCACGAGACGTTGCTGACAAAGGTCTGGGGGCACGAGTACGTCAACGATAACCATCTCCTCCGTCTTTACATCACCTATCTGCGCCAGAAGATCGAACCTGACGCCAGCCATCCGCAATACATCTTTACAGAGCGCGGGCTCGGCTATCGCTTTGTCGACTTCAAAGAGCGCCACAAACTGGACAACGCACCCTAGCCAACTCTCTCACGAATTGGTTCAATTTTACCTGCTCCGCGTTTGAACTCAACCCCCTTTCTGTGATATTATCTTCGCTTGGCGCGTGTTCAGCGCCGACAGAATTCAACACGCCTCTTGACCGGCGAGCTGGGTGCTACTTGCACGGATGCAGGTAGTCAACTCCCGGGGTGAAGGGGGCGGAAGATCAACCCAAAAGGAGATGGTATGGCTAACGTTACTATGAAGCAGCTCTTGGAGGCAGGCGTCCACTTCGGACATCGGACGCGCCGCTGGAATCCCAAAATGCGCCCCTACATCTTTACGGAGCGCAGTGGAATTCACATCATCGACCTGCAGCAGACCGTGCAGTCGCTTGCCAAAGCGATCACCATCGTGCGGGATAGCGTCGCCAAGGGCGGCACTGTGCTCTTCGTCGGCACCAAACGCCAGGCGCAGGCCACCATTGAATCGGAAGCGTTGCGCTGCGGGATGCCGTACATCAACCAGCGTTGGCTGGGCGGCACGCTTACCAACTGGGTCACTATTCGCCAGCGCATCCAGTATCTGCTTCAGCTTGAACGGCGCATGGACGCGGGCGAATTTCGCAACCTGCCCAAGAAAGAGCGTCTGAGCCTGCAGCGCGAGGTCGAAAAACTCAACCGGCGCATCGGCGGCTTGAAGACCATGCGCAGCTTGCCGGATATGCTCTTCATTGTCGACACCAATGTCGAGGAGTTGGCGGTCAGCGAGGCCAACAAGGTGCACATCCCGATCCTGGGGATGGTGGACACCAACTCCAATCCTGAACTCATTTCGCACGTCATCCCCACCAATGACGACGCCATCCGCGCCATTAAGCTCATCGTCGGCGCCATTGCGGACGCGGCCGAAGAAGGGATGCGCATCCGCGAGGTCGAAATGGCCGAAACCGGTCAGGTCAGCCGTGAGGACCTGGCGGAGATGGAGCAGTATCTTGGGCCGAGCGTGCTCGCCAAACTCCAGAGCCTGGACGACGAAGACTTCGAAGCATACGAAGAGGACGACGCAGCCGTAAGTGACGATGCAGCCGTAGAAGAAGTCGAAGGCGAAGCCGCGATCGATGAGGTCTTGGGCGAGAGTGCAGAAGCAGTAGAAGCAGAACTAGAAGAAGAAGCGCTAGAAGAAGAAGTAAAAGACGAAGCAGAATAAGAGGAACCGACAATGGCTGAGATTACCGCCGAAATGGTGAAACTGCTGCGCGAGGCGACCAGCGCCGGCGTGCTCGATTGTAAAAAGGCGCTGACCGAAACAAGCGGCGACTTTGAGGGCGCTGTCGAAATCTTGCGCAAGAAGGGATTGGCCTCCGCGGCCAAAAAAGCCAGCCGCGAGGCCAACGAAGGTCTGATCGGCGTCTACGTACATCCTGGCAGCAAGGTGGCGTCCGTCGTCGAGGTTAATTGCGAAACGGATTTTGTGGCGCGCACCGATGAATTCCAACAGCTCTCCCGCGACCTGGCCATGCATGTGACGGCCGCGCGCCCGACGTGGGTGGCGCGTGAGGACGTTCCCGCGGACATCATCGCCAAAGAGCGCGAAGTATATGGCGAGCAGATGGCGACCAGCGGCAAGCCTGCCCAGGTCGTCGAGCGCATCGTCGAGGGCAAACTCGACAAGTGGTACAGTGAAGTCTGTCTGCTGGAGCAGCCTTTCGTCAAGGATGCAGACATCACCATCCAAGAGTTGCTGACGAACCGTATCGCCTCGCTTGGTGAGAACATCAAAGTGAGACGCTTCAGCCGTCTCGAAGTCGGCGCAGAATGATCCACCGTGCCCAGCCTAGCAAAATGGCTGGGCATTTCTTTGTCAATAGCACGCAACAAAGGAGCAGAGATGGCGGAAGTTAAATATCGGCGCATTTTGCTCAAACTGGGCGGGGAAGCGCTGGCGGGTGAGGGTGGTTTTGGCATCAATCCCCGTCAGGCGGAATTCGTGGCGCGCACAGTCTGCAATGTCGTCAACCTGGGCGTGCAGGTCGCCATCGTGATCGGCGGCGGCAACCTCTGGCGCGGCAAGCAGGATGGTCTCGACCACGGCATGGAGCGCGTCACGGCCGACCACATGGGCATGTTGGCAACGGTTATGAACTCGCTTGCTCTGCAAGACGCGCTGGAGCGCATGGGCGTCCCCACGCGTGTCATGACCGGCATCGAGGTGCGCGCCGTGGCAGAGCCTTACATCCAGCGCCGCGCCGTCCGTCACCTGGAAAAGGGGCGCGCCATCATCTTTGGCGCCGGCACCGGCAACCCTTATTTCACAACCGACACCGCCGCCTCGCTGCGTGCGATGGAGATCGACGCTGAGGTGCTGATCAAAGCCACCAAAGTCGATGCCGTCTACGACAGCGACCCTAAGAAAAATCGTGACGCCAAACGATTTGAACACCTGACTTACATCCAGGCGCTCAATATGCGCCTCGGCGTCATGGACAGCACGGCGATGGCGATGTGCATGGACAACGATCTGCCGATCTGCGTCGTCAATCTCTGGGAAGATGGCACCCTGGACCGCGTCGTCCAAGGCGAATCAGTCGGCACGATGATTACAGGCTAACCTCCCGGCAGCCTGTCTGCTGCATGGAGTAGAAGGGGCTGTTGGATTTGTGCAGCAAGCCCCTTGCCGTTTACAACTCATCCCTGACTATTTTCACATCCACCATTATTTGTTACAATAACGTCATTGTCATTCCTGCCATTCGGCTCATAACCAGTTGACCGATCAATAAGCCTCCCAAAAAGGAGTATGTATATGATCAACGAAGTCATTGCCGACGCCAAAGATCGGATGGACAAAGCCATCGAGTCGTTGCGCCAAGATCTGATGACGATCCGCACGGCCGCGCCACCCCGGCGCTCGTGGAACATCTAATGGTGGATTACTATGGCACCCCGACGCCGCTGCAACAACTTGCCATCATCAGCATCCCAGAAGCTCAACAGATCCTGATCCGCCCCTACACGCGGTGACATCCAGGGCATTGAAAAAGCAATCGCCAAATCCGACCTCGGCCTGGCGCCCTCCAACGACGGACAGGCGATCCGGCTGACCATTCCTGCGCTGAATGAGGAGCGCCGTCGTGAGTTGACGAAAGTCGTCAACAGGCGTGGCGAGGAAGCGCGCGTCGCGGTGCGCAATATCCGGCGCGACGCAAACAAGGACCTGACCGATCTCGAAAAGGAAAGTATGATTTCCGAAGACGAGAAAAAACGCGCCGAAGAGAAGATCCAGGAGATGACAGACCTGCACACCAAGCGGGTGGATGAGACTGTCAAAGAAAAAGACGCCGAGATCATGACAGTGTGACCGAGGAGATTCCTGTCTGTGACCACTCAGGCTGATTTTATCCAGCACGACGCCGAACCTACTTCTTCTATTACCGCAGTGCCGCACCATATCGGCATCATCATGGATGGCAATGGCCGGTGGGCGCAGGCGCGCGGGATGCCGAGGATCGCCGGTCATCAGGCAGGCGTCGACAATATCCGCCGCATCCTGGAGCACTGCGTGCAGCGGGGTGTGAAAGTGCTCACCATCTATGCATTTTCGACCGAAAATTGGCGACGCCCCCCGGATGAAGTCAGTGGTCTGATGCGGTTGCTTGGCTTGACGATTCAACGCCAGTTGAACGAGCTGAACCGCAATGGGGTGCGTATCTTACACAGTGGGCGCATGGAAGGCATCAACAAGCATCTGCAAAAGCAGATCTTGAACGCCCTCGAAGTCACGAAAGACAATGACCGCATCATTCTCAACGTCGCTTTCAACTACGGCGGACGCGCCGAAATCCTCGATGCCGTCCGCCATATCATGCAGGACGGCATCCCTCCAGAAACGCTGACAGAAGAAATGCTCAGCAGCTACATGTACATCGGCGGCATCCCCGACCCTGACCTGATCATCCGCACCGGCGGGGGATGGCGGCTGAGTAATTTTCTGATCTGGCAAGCTGCCTACGCCGAGTATTACACCACCCCAACCTACTGGCCGGATTTCGACGAAAACGAACTCGATAAAGCGCTCATCGAATACAACCAGCGCGAGCGCCGCTTTGGTCGCGTGCTCAACCAATAATCCCGCCACCGTGCCAAACGGCGCGCGCCTCCTGCAACGAGAGATTCTATTGCGCACTCGCATTATTGCCGCAGCTATCGCTATCCCCATCGTGCTCATCCCCATTTACCTTGGCGGCTTCTGGGGGCTGTTGCTGGGCGTCGGCGTTACGGTAATCAGTGCTCTAGAGATGTACCATATGTTTGAGCGCGGCGGGTATCATCCCTCGCGCCTGATTGGGGTGCCGTGGGCTGTGTTGCTTTTTCTCTCCGGTTGGGATCCCGTGCAGGTGCAACGATCGTCCGTCTCGGTCACCGGCTGGCTGACTGTGCCGACGCTACAACTGCTCAAGATCGTTTCCTTCCCAACCAGCAGCATCCTTGTCGCCGGTTTTCTGGTCACGTTGACTTACTGTCTCTTCATCCACGATAACCCCGTCAATACGTGGATATCCACCAGCGTCGTTGCCATTTATCTCGGCGTCATGCTCGGCCAGATTGTTTCGCTGCGATTTTTTGACAATGGCTTTGCGTATGTGGCTTTCGGTCTTCTGGTGACCTGGGCCAATGATTCTGCTGCATTTTTCGTTGGCATCACGATTGGAAAGCACAAAATTTTTCCGAGGCTCAGCCCCAAGAAGACATGGGAGGGGACGATTGGAGGCTGGATCGCGGCCGCAGCCGCGGGCGCATTCCTGGCTACCGTCTTGCCCGTGCGCAACGGCCCGATCTTTGGGGCGTTTATCGGCGTGATCGCCGGGGTGCTCGCCTATTTTGGCGATCTGTCGATCAGCATGATCAAACGCCAGTTCGGCGTCAAAGACAGCGGCACTTTCTTTCGAGGCCACGGCGGCATGCTCGACCGGCTCGACAGCCTGCTCTTTACGCTGCCCTTTATCCACCAGTCGATGCTCTTCTACGAACGCTTCTTCACGTGAGCCGTTATCCTGCTGCCTTTGCGATCAGACGCTCTCTAACAAGTGCTCGCGCAGCAACGCCAGGTTTGCTGCCGGCGTCCCTTTGTCGTTAAAAACCGAACTGCCCACCACAATCACATTGGCGCCCGAATCCACTACATCGGCAATGTTGTCAGGATGGATGCCGCCATCGACCTGAAGGTCGGCCAGCGGACAGAGTTCGTCCATGAGCCGCGCCATGCGGCGAATCTTGGCGGTCATAGTCTCGATAAAACGCTGCGAACCAAAGCCAGGATTCACGGTCATCACCAACACCTGGTCGAGCAGTGGCAACACTTCATGAATCGCCTCTACCGAGGTAGCCGGATTGAGTGCAACGCCGGCTTTGCAGCCAAGCGCAGTGATCAGTTGCAACGTGCGGTGAAGATGAAGCGTGGCCTCTGTATGCACGGTAATGATGTCCGCGCCCGCGCCGGCAAAGTCTTGAAGATAGCGGTCGGGGTCGGTGATCATCAAATGCACGTCAAGCGGCAGCGTCGTCATGCCGCGCACCGCCTTGACCAGCAGCGGGCCAAAGGAGATGTTCGGCACAAAACAGCCATCCATCACATCCAGATGGATGTAGTCGGCCCCCCCGCGGTCGGCGGCGGCAATCTGTTCGGCAAGATGACCAAAATCAGCCGTCAAAATGGACGGCGCCAGCTTTACGATTTTCTTCGTTTTCATTCTCCGCCTCACCTGTCCGGTCAATTATGGGTGATGAAATCAAACTGTGTGCGTCCAGGAATTGTACCATAAGTTCGGCCACGCGCCAGGGCTGCCGAAAGATCAACCCATGCGTCTGGCCGGGGATGATATGCAGCGTCGCATCAGGCAGCGCCGCGGCCATGGCCTGCGGAATCGCGACGGGGAAAAACTCGTCGTCAGCGCCGTGAATGAGACAGACCGGCAGTGCAAAGCGCGCCAGGTCGCTCAGGTGTAGATCGATGGCCGTCTCCGGGCGCAGCCGCCGAAAACCAGCCAGCACGACATCTTCGTAGTAGCCTTCATAATGGAAGGGATCGTGCAGGCGCGCGGTCGCTGCCATCCAGCGGCGACCGGCTTGAAAGCGCGCCGGCTCCAGGCGCGCAAGCTGGCCTGTCGTCGCCGGGTTGGTGCTGTATGTCGTGCTGACCAGGGCAAGACTGGCTGGCTGCATCCACCCATCGGCCACCAGCAACTGTGCGATCATGCCGCCGCTGCTGCAACCGGCAAGATGGGCGTCCAGGACATCCTCATGCGCCAGCAGCGCGGCAAGCTGCTGTGCAATATGGCGGTGGTGAAAGCCAATCGGGTGTCCGACCGATTGCCCATGTCCAGGCAAATCGGGCAGAAGCACCCTGAAGTGCTCCGTCAGCGCGTCCAGCAACGCCCCCCAGGCCGCCCGGCCCGTGCTCATGAAATTGTGGAGCAGCACGATAGTGGGCGTCACCGTTGGCGACGCAAGAGGAGTGTTCGCTTCCAGCAATTCGTAGGCAATCACGCCGGTTTCGGTGGCAAATGTGCGCATAGATGGCTCAGGCATAGGGTTGGGTCTCCTGCGTATCGGCGCTGCCGGCGGGCGGGCCTGGCCGCTGCATCCGTCCTTCCAGCACAGCTCCCATGACATGGAACACCTCGGCGATGTCGTCGCTGGTGATAATACCCAGCGTCTGCTCCTGCTCCACAACTGCCACGACGCGGCTGCCGCTCTGCCCCATTTTCTCCCACACGGTGGCGAGGTCGGCATCGCGCGTGCAGCGTGGAATGGTCGAGGCTGGCTGCATGACATCGACGATACGCGCCTCGGTTCCCACTTCGCGCAGCGCAGCGATCAAGCGCGGTCGGGTCAACACGCCGACAAATTGTCCGGCTAGATCATGAACCGGGTAGTCGGTTTGATACGAATTCATGATCAGTTCCGTCACGCGCGCCAGCCGTTCACTCGTATAGACGACAATTGCGTTGGAGGTCAGCGCGTCGCCGGCGCGGAAGCGACGTAGCACCGCGCGACTGCTCACCGCCTCCAGCTCGGCCGAGCCGCCCACGTAGACAAAAAAAGCGACGAGCAACAACCCAATGGCGCCGGTGAAGATGCCGTAGATCGCCATCAAGACGGCCAGCAAGCGGCCGGCTACGACCGCCATCTGCGTGGCGCGTGTGTAGGGGAGCACATAGGCCAGCAACGCACGCAGCAAGCGCCCACCATCCAACGGAAACGCCGGCAACAGATTGAAAAGCGCCAGCAGAAGATTGGTGGAAATCAGGAAGATCAACAGGTTGAGCAGGCCAGGATTCTGGATGCTGACGCCCATCGCATTCATGTTGAAAAGACCGTCGCCGCTGCCGCCGTTGACCAGCAGCGCCAAGGGCGTCAACAGCATGGCGAGCACCAGATTGACAAGCGGGCCGGCCGCCACAATCGCGATCTCCTGCGCGGGTTTCTCTGGGATGCGCTCCAGATTCGCCACGCCCCCGATCGGCAGCAGCAAGATGCTGCGCGTGCTGATGCCAAAGCGCCGCGCCGTGAGCGCGTGGCCATACTCATGCAGGGTGACGCAGAGAAACAGCAGCAGCATCGTCAGCACGCCGTACAGCCCGCCAATCAGCCATCCCGCCGGCCCCGCGCCATAGATGAACGCGCCGAAGGCCAGCACCAACACAAACGACCAATGCACCTTGACCTCGATGCCCAACAGCTTGAATTCCGCTAGATTTACATTCACGACATTTTCCTCCGCACAAAACGACCGTCCGGTGCAGCCAGTGATGCGTAGGTCGGGCTACCAGCCCGACAGTGATGCGTAGGTCGGGCTACCAGCCCGACAGTGATGCGTAGGTCGGGCTATCAGCCCGACGGTGATGCGTAGGTCGGGCTATCAGCCCGACAGTGATCTACAAATCGCATCAGTCAATCACCAATGGCGGCGCGCCGTCGGGATTGCAGTCGAGACACGGGCACGCGGCGCGCAGCGCGCTAAACGGAAAGATGCCCGCGCCATGCCCATCCGTCCAGGTGAAACGGATCGCATAATGGCCGACAAACTCGGCGCCGGCGATCGCGGCGCTCGGCGGCGGGGTGGCGCTCAGCCGCAGCAAGTCGGTGGCAAGCGCCGCGGTGCGGCGCTCCTCCCGGCAGGTGGCGCAGGGACAGTTCCCGCGCAGCCAGGTCAGTAAATACTCACTGTGATGATCATCCAGCCAGATGACGTACATCACACCGGCGGCGCGGTCGATGGTGAATTCCTGGGGTCGTGATTCTGTTGACATAGCAGCCTCATCCATGGCGTTCAATATCCATTCCATTCAAACAGGGCATAGCGTTGTTTGGCGTAAGCGCCGACTCGTTGCAAAAAGGAAACAGCCGGCGTTGCCACTGCGTACGGCCCGCAGGCCAGTTCTGTCCAGCCTGCGCCCGCGGCATGGTGCAACGCCTGCGCCAGCAACTGGGAACCGATCCCTTGGCGGCGCCATGCCGGGGCGACCGCGCCAAAGAGCAGACGCCCACGCCGGACAGGGCGTCGCCTGGCCCACGCTGCAAACCAGCGCAACGGCAGCAGACGGCCACCGCCGGTGCGCCGCAGCAACGGCGCCAGGTCGGGCTGCACTACGACAAACCCTACGGGCGCGCCCTCAACTTGCGCCAGCCAGCCCAGCGTTGGCGCGGTGGCGATCCATTGTAGTAAAAGCGACGCCTCATCGCGTTCGATAGACGGCGTCGGCGCATGGGGCGCCAGGGCGGCCTGCAGCAAAGGCCAATGGGCGCCAACCAGCTCGTCAAGTTGCAGCGAGGTGAGCACGGCTGGCCCCTGCGATTGCGGAAGCGGGCTGATCACCGGCAAGCTGAGCACCACGCTCTCCTGGCACACGCTCATACTCGTCGCCAACAAGTCGGCAAGATAGGGCGGATTGTACGGCGTGTGGATCGGCGGCGTTTGGTCGAAATGGTTGGTCAGCGCGCCGCCGCCCCACGCCGGGACCAATCCAGCCGGCCCGATGAGGCGCGTACACCCAGACTCCGCCGCGCGCTCCATCGCCGCGGCCAGGAGGCGATCCAAGGACTCTTCATCGTTGGTGCAGCGCAGCATCCCGAGATAGGCCGCACCTTGCGACTGCGGTGCGCACAGCAACACAGCCGCGGCGACCGCCTCCTCAAACACGGCGCCGGCCAGGAGCGGCTGGGCCGCCGGCGCTTGCGCGGATTGACGTCGCTGCGGCAGCGCTTCCATGTAGACGGGCTGGGCATCAATGCGTTGCCAGTAGGGTGCATCCATCCGCACCACAAGCCGATGCCAGGCAGCGTAATCGGGCGGCGACCAGTACGGGTCGTCGGCATAGAGCTTCCACCACGCGCCCACGAACGACCGCCGCGCCCACCAATCAGTTGGCCATACTGTGGAATAATTAAAATACGCCACGATGAGAATGTAGAACAGGATGCGCCAGAAAAGCACGCGCTCGTTTTCAGAGCCTGCTACTTTCCCTACGCGCACAGGTTATTGATCAGTTGTTCATCAAAATACGAAACGCCAATAGTACGCCCGATTCCCTAACAATCGCCGCCGCCCTTGCCAGAGTTATCCCCACTTGTGGACAACTCTGCGGATAAGTCCAGCGCCCTCTGGGAGCGCAAAAGTAAGGCTGGGGACAATTATAACAGAAGGTTAACAGGCAATTTGCAACGAAGATTCCTTCCTTAAAGTTCTGCGCCGATGGGGAAGCGTCTCAAATGGTAATTAGCGATTGGAAGTTATCACTACGCTACATTTAGCGTAGCACAAACGTTCCCCCCTGGCATTTTGACAATAATGGATAGAAAGCCAGCCTAAATTGGCTGCAACCGGCGTTGTCAATTTCCCGTGATTCTGGTAGACTCACGTCAACACTGAAACGAAGTTAGCCCCACGGTTACCAGCGCCCATTGCACGATTCATCGTAGCCGGCGCTGACTTCGCCAATGGATGCGCCTCATTGCATCTTCGAATGTGGGCGAGTGGATCGCTGTGGGTTCGCTGCCTACATGGAACATTGCGCACCAAATCTATAGCAAACTTGAAGCGTATTGCCAAGTCAGCATGCGCTTTATTTGTCCCTGGATATACACGCCGTATCTGGGCTTGATTCGTCGCGGCAAAGAAAACGACGCAAAGCCTAGAGGACGGCAAGGAGGTAATACAAAATTGAGAACGGCGCCAGGTCGCACGTTTGGCGGAAATCGCATGGATAGTTTGCAGCAATCAATGCCGCGAACACAGGGTGTTCAGCCACGCCAATACTATCAGGTATCTTTTATGGAAAATCAAGCATCCGACCCACGTCCCGCGCAGACGCCCTGTCCAGAGGAGCGTCTTGCTCGTCCATTGTTCGAGGATTGGAGCCAGGATTCCTCTGCTGTGGCGCGCAGCGAGGCCGACGCCTTGCTGGCCGATGCGCTGGCGCCGCGGCCCGTTACGGAAAGCAACCGGCGCCCCATCGATCCCCATGCCGTCTGGCAGCAATTGTTAGGTGAGTTTGCTTTGGAAATGCCTTCCAACCAACTTGACGCCTGGATCCAAGCCAGCCAGGTGCTGCATTACGAAGATGGGCACTTCATCGTCGGCCTGCCCAACGCCTACTATCTGGATTGGGCGCAAGACCGGCTGCGTCCCCATATCAAGCGCAAGCTGGCAAGCATCATGCAGCGCAGCTCGATCGATGTCTCTTTTCGCGTGGTGACCGCCGCGCCTGCGCCGCGCCAGACGCCGCAGACCAAACTGGCGCCGCTGTACGAGGCGCCCAAGGCAGGCGTCCAGGAAAGCGAAAAACCGGCGCCTCCTCATCTGTTGCCAACTCCATCGGCGGCAGGCATGACGCCTGCAGCGCGTGCGATCGGGCCGATCAATCACAAATATACGTTCGACTCCTTTGTCATCGGCAAACACAACCGCATCGCCTTTGCCGCCGCGGAGGACATCGCTCGTGCGCCTGGCCAGCACTTCAACCCACTCTATATTTACGGTGGCGTGGGATTGGGCAAGACGCACCTGCTCAACGCCATCGCCAATCGCCTTGTCGAACGCGGCTTCTCGGTGCTCTACTGTTCCACCGAGCAGTTCACCAACGATCTGGTGAACGCCATTCGGGATCGATCCACCGACCTCTTTCGCACCAAATACCGCGAGATCGATGTGCTGCTGCTGGACGATATCCAGTTTATTGTCGGCAAAGAAAGCACGCAGGAAGAACTTTTTCACACCTTTAACTACTTGCACGCGGCGGGCAAACAAGTCATCTTCACCAGTGACTGCCCTCCGCGCGATATGCCCCGCCTCGAGGAGCGCCTGCGCAGCCGCTTCGAGGGTGGCTTGACCACCGACATCGTGGCGCCCGATTTCGAAACGCGCGTGGCGATTCTGCAGACAAAAGTCGAGCGCCAGGGCATGCAGGTGAACTACGACGTGCTCATGCTGATCGCCGACCGCGTCAAGAGCAATGTGCGCGAGTTGGAGGGCGCCCTCAACAGGGTGTGGCTCTACGCGCAGAGTCACGCACAAGCGATCGATGTCGCCCTGGCGGAAACGGTGTTAGGCTCCTTGACGCCGCGGCGCGCGGTGTGCACGCCTACTCACACTGTGGAACGGGTCGCAACCTATTTTGGCATGACGGTTGCTGACTTGACGGGGCGAAGACGCACCGCGGACGTAGCGCGCGCCCGTCAAGTTGCCATGTTCTTGTTGCGCACAGAAAACGCGCTCTCGCTGCCAGCGATTGGCGACCATTTGGGAGGGCGCGACCATAGCACCGTCAGCCACGGCGTCGAGAAGATTACCAGCGACATGCAAAATGACGAGATGCTGCGACAAGCCATCACAAAGCTGCGCGAACAGCTTTATCTGCCGTGATGCGTAGTGCAGAAAATGTGGCGTGACGGGAAATGAAAGCGCATGTAATTTTCCGTATAGGACGTTTGCGTGTTTGCCAGCGATTCGGTAAACTATAGAGTAACGCTATAACAACTGTGAAACGTGTAATTGCTTCGTAGGTTCCGCCTCATTGACAAATTTTGCGCCGCTAAGTGTCATAATTGGAGTCATGCATGGGCGCAGATGGTCGCCAGAAAGCCCTCGAGACGACCCTGGCTGGTCTGAACAAACGGTACGGAGATGGCGTCGTCATGCGGCTGGGAGATGCTACGCGTCTGCAAGTCGAGTCGATTCCCACCGGCAGCCTGAGCCTGGATATTGCGCTCGGCGTCGGCGGGTTGCCGCGCGGGCGCATCATAGAAGTTTACGGGCCGGAGAGTTCAGGCAAGACCACCATCTGTCTTCATGCCATTGCCGAAGCGCAGCGCAACGGCGGCATTGCTGGCTTTGTGGATGTCGAGCACGCGCTGGATCCCGCTTACGCGGCCAAGATCGGCGTGGATGTCACCAATCTCTACGTCAGCCAGCCGGACACCGGCGAGCAGGCGCTGGAGATCGCCGAAGCGCTGGTGCGCTCCAACGCGATGGACGTGGTCGTCATCGACAGCGTGGCCGCGTTGGTGCCGCGCGCTGAGATCGAGGGCGAAATGGGCGACAGCCACGTCGGCTTGCAGGCGCGCTTGATGAGCCAGGCGCTGCGCAAGCTCACCGGCGTCATCAAGTCCAGTAACACGTGCATGATCTTTACCAACCAGTTGCGCCAGAAGATCGGCGTGATGTTTGGCAACCCGGAGACGACGACCGGCGGCATGGCGCTCAAGTTCTACGCCAGCGTCCGCCTGGACATCCGGCGCATCGAGTCGATCAAGCAGGGCGATGTTGTAGTCGGCAATCGGACGCGCGTGACGGTGAAGAAGAACAAGGTGGCGCCGCCCTTCCGCGAGGCCGAGTTCGACATCATGTACAACGAAGGCATCAGCACGGTGGGCGATCTGCTCGATCTCGGTGTGACCTATGATATCTTGACCAAGCGTGGTGCGTTCTATCGTTACAACGAAGAATTGATCGGGCAAGGGCGCGAGACAACCAAAGAGTATTTGCGCCAGAACCCCGCGATCGCTTCCGAGATCGACGCGCTGATTCGTGAGAAAGCTGGTCTTCCCGTGCGTAAAGAAGTCATCGCCAGCACGAACGGCGAGTAATTCCGTCACCAGGAACATTGTGCAGAAGCACACAAGATTCCTGTCACACGTTTCGCAAGGCAGTTTCCACATCCGGCGCACGCTAAAGTGGTGCACGATCAAAAAATCGAGTTTCTTGTCGCCCCGTCTCAAGCGGGTTATGCCAGATAGAAACTCTGTTTTCAAAGTCGTTTTGCTTTAGATTGGTGTGCTCGATCCTGCACAGTTGCGCTGTAGCGATAGGCTGCGGCGCATTTTTGTTTTCTATATCTTTGTTTTTATGTCTTTGTTTTCGATGATTTGTTTCCTATGTCGGCGGCGGTGAGTGGTCAAGGCCACATAGCAGCTATCTGCAGACCAAAGCCGGCCCTATCCAATAAGCATATCGAACAGTATCATGAGGTTATCACCCTATGGAAAACGTCATATTGACGATTGCGTTGGTGGTCCTCTTCACCCTGATCGGCGCCGGCATCGCCGGTTATTTAGCATATTCCCGAGGGCGTGAAGCTGGCATCAAAGCAGAAAATGTACGTCAGGAGGCAATGCGACAGGGCGCTGAAGAGCAGGCCGCGCGCATTATTGCTGAAGCCGAGACCGCGGCCAAACAGGCCCAGTTGGCGATCAAGGAAGAGGAGGTGCAGCGGCGCAAGGAGATGGACACCGAATCCACCCGCCGGCGCACCGAACTGGAGAAGATCGAGGAGCGGCTGCAAGATCGGCTCGACACCGCCGAACGCCGGCTGCAACAGATCGAAAGCCGCGAACGCAAGCTGAATCAACGGGAAAGCCGTTGCAACGAGCGCGAGGCCAAGCTGACGACGGCGGAAGACGAATGGATGGCCGAACTCCAGCGCGTTGCCAACATGTCGACGGAAGAGGCGCAAAAAGTGCTCCTTGAACGCGTCGAAGAACAGACGCGCCAGGAAATGTCACGCAAGATCCGCGAGGTGGAGGCGCAGACCGCGGAAGAGGCTGATCGCCGCGCACGCGAGATCATCACCCTGGCGCTCGAACGCATCGCCAGCGACCATGTCAGCGAATTTGCTGTCAGCACGGTCGACCTGCCCTCCGACGAAATGAAGGGGCGCATCATCGGGCGGCAGGGACGCAATATCCGCGCCATCGAACAGGCGTTGGGCGTGGATCTCGTGGTGGACGACACGCCCGAAGCCATCATCATCAGCAGCTTTGACCCCATCCGCCGCGAAGTCGCGCGCATGACGATGAGCAAACTGGTGGCCGATGGGCGCATCCACCCGGCGCGCATCGAGAAGGAAGTGGAGAAGGCGCAGCAGGAAATCGACCGCATCGTCGTCGAGTCGGGCGAGCAGGCCATGATCGAGGCTGGCGTTTCCGGCCTGCATCGTGAGGTGCAGAAATTGCTGGGAAGACTCAAGTTCCGCACCAGCTACGGGCAGAATCAGCTTGCCCACGTGGTTGAAACCGCCAAACTGGCCGGGCTGATCGCGGCGGAACTCCACGCCAACGTCAAAGTCGCCAGAATGGGCGGGCTGTTGCACGACCTGGGCAAAGCCGTCACGCATGAAATCGACGGTCCCCACGCCATTGTCGGCGCCGAAATTGCCAAGCGCTACAACGTGCCCGACGTCGTGGTCAATGCGATTGCTTCACATCACGGCGAGGTGGAGCCGGAGTCGATCGAGGCCGTCATCGTGGCCGCGGCCGACGCCATCTCTGGCGCACGTCCCGGCGCACGCCGCGAGTCGCTGGAGACGTACATCAAGCGTGTGACCGAACTCGAAGACATCGGCAACAGCTTCAAGGGCGTCAGCCAGACCTATGCCATCCAGGCCGGGCGTGAGATTCGCGTGCTGGTGCGTCCCGAAGATGTGGACGATCTGGCGGCCATCCAGCTCAGCCGGGACATCGCCAAGCGCATCGAAGACAACCTGCAATATCCTGGTCAGATTCGTGTAACCGTCGTACGCGAGACGCGCGCGGTTGAATACGCCAAGTAAATCACTCCTCGTGGTCGGCTGGAGCGCGGCAATGTGGCGCTTCAGTCGACTCGTTCACCAACTTTCAGTACTTCACAAAACTCACACAAAGACGCAAAGACACAAAGTTGAAGATGGCGCTCTTTGTGTTCTTTGTGACTTTGTGTGAGGCAAAGTGGTGAACTACTGACTTTGCGTTAAAGCATATAATAGAGGCAAGGGAAACAACAGATTTACCCTTGGTTTTTGCCGCTTGCCCTGGCGATATTTCCTTATTTGCCAGAAGATTTTCCAGCCTGGTAAATCCAGCCTCCCAAGCTGGACATGATACGCCCCTCGCCCCTCGCCCCTCGCCCCTCGCCTCTCGCAACTCTTTTCCTCACATTGCGCGTAACTTTTTCTGCACCTGTGCGTCATCACAGCTAACAGCAGCCGGCGTCCCCCCTTGGCCGTCGCCCAGTACAGCTCAAACATGGCAGATCATTGACCCACAGGAGGCTCGACAACATGGCAGAACTCATCAAGGTCTCTGCACAATCTCGTTCAACGGCAGTGGCGGGGGCGATTGCAGGTGTGATGCGCGAACACGGTTACGCCGAAGTCCAGGCCATCGGCGCCAGTGCTATCAACCAAGCGATCAAGGCCGTCACGATCGCACGGGGCTATTTGGAGCAGGATGGCATCGATCTGGTGGTGGCGCCGAGCTTCACTGAGGTGGAGATCGAGGGCAACGAGCGGACCGCCGTGCGTTTTGCCGTTTTCCAGCGGCCGCCGGCCCTCATGCCGCCGCCGAATGGCAAAGTCGCCGAGGCCGCCAGCGTCTAGCACCCTGTCGAACGTAAAGCTGGAGAGAGGCTGGCGCCAAGGGAACGCAGATGAGCGCAGATACACCCAAATCCGCGCAGATAAGAACAAGGCGGTCAAGCGTCTGACGCCTGTACTTGGTTAACAGAAAGGGGATGAAGCTTGCTTCATCCCCTTTCTGTTAATTGTCTTTCTCAGAACGGTTGCGCGGGCGGCGCCGTTTGCGCTTGCGGCGCCCGTCTTGCTCTTCGCTGTCGCGCTGGCTGGCTGGCGCTTCTACAGACGTTGCTGTCTCAGCCGGTTCGCTGCCTTTTCTGGGCTTACGGCGGTCGCTTTCGGCGCGTGCGCGCGCGTTGTCTTCCTCCGCACCGGCGCGCCGCTTGGTCGTACAGCCGCCGCAGGTGCTGCAACTGTGCCCGCTGGCCGATTTCGTGCTGATCAACTCGGCGACCAGCACTTCCACCAGCGCGTGGTTTTCCAGCATCACCGTCACGGACTCCTTGAGTGGGTGGACGTGACGTACGCGAGCGGCGCCGTGCGGCGTGATCACTTCGGCGCCCAGCTTCGGCATCTTCTTGTTCTGCTCCCGGTAGAGATCGTCCTCATAGGAGAGGCAGCAGAGCAGACGGCCACAGACGCCGCTGATTTCATCCGGGTTGAGCGGCAATTGCTGGCTCTTCGCCATGCGGATGCTGACCGGCGTAAACTCACGCAGCCAGCTCGTACAACATAACTGCCGGCCGCATTTGCCCACGCCATCGAGCAATTTGGCCTCATCGCGCACGCCGATCTGACGCATCTCGATGCGGGTGCGGAACACTCGCGCCAGGTCGCGCACCAGCGCACGAAAATCCACCCGCTCCTCGGAAGCAAAGTAGATCAGCAGCCGGCCCCCGTCAAAACTGTATTCGCAGCGCACCAACTTGATGTGGAGGTTGTGCTCTTTGGCTTTGACTTTGCAAAGCGCCAGCGCCTCCTGCTCCTTGTGCAGCCACTGGTCGCGCTGCACAAGATCCCACGCCGATGCACGGCGCACCACTTTTTTCATTTCGCCCACCACTTCGGCGGCGCCGATCAGATGGGGCGCCTGCACTACCTGCGCCACTTCTGGGCCGCGCGCCGTATCGACGATGACGAAATCCTCTGCACCGAGATCGATCTGCCCATCGGGGTCGAAATGATAGACTTTGGTGACGGACTTGAACTGAACTCCTACCACAACTGGCATTTCGTACTTCTCCTTCTGGCACGACCAGCGCCCTTGCAAAGTGACGCCGGTCAATCTATGTAGACAAGCGGCGGACGGGGCCCGCACTTGCTTGTTTCGTGATGCGTGATACATCAAAACGTAATGCGTAAGAATGTGATGTGTAAGAGCATGATGCGTAAGCGCGTGATGCGCCATTGCAAAATTACGCATGACTCGTGATTTGTTACGCCTCCGGCAACTTGAGTAGCAACACGTCGAGCGCGAGCCGGACATTCACCGTGTGACGGAGATAGCCTTCGATGCGCCTGAGCGTGGCCAGATAGTCCTGCACGGCGCGCCCTTCGATTTGCCCGGCATGGTGAGTAATGCGCTCTTGCTGATCGACGTTGCTGCACGCGTCGTGGCAACCAGCCTGCGCCAGCAGCACGTCGCGCCACCAACTCGTCCAGACTTCAAGCAGGCTAAACAAGCTCTGCGGGTCGCGCTGCGCCGCCAACTCGCCGGAGAAGTTCAGGCGATCCACGCGGTCGGCGCTCATCAACCGCCACAGCGACGCCAACTGCCGGCTGCGTTCTTCGCTGCGTTCGGGGTGACGGAGCTGATCCACCGCCCACCCCAGGCGGCCCGCCGAGAGCCGCGCCAGCAAATCTGCTTCGTTAGGCGGCGCCTGCCACCCCTCTTGCAGCGCTTGCCTGACAAGTATTGGATCCAGCGGCCGCAGTTCGAACACCTGGCAGCGGCTAACGATGGTGGGCAACAACGCGGCGCGATGGTGCGCCGTGACCAAGAGCACCACATGCGCGGGTGGTTCTTCCAGCGTCTTCAGGATTTTGTTGGCGAACGCCGGGTTGGCAAGCTGCATATCCTGAATCAGAAAAACTTTGCGCCGTCCTTCCATCGGGCGCAGCGCGGCGTCGCGAATCAATTGCTCGGCCTGTTCCGCCCGCAGTTCACCCTTTTGCCGGTCGACGACAAACTCTTTATCGACCCTGGCCGTCGGCTGCACCATGCGAAAGTCGGGATGGCTGTCGAGCGCCATCAGCCGGCAGGCTCGACAGCCATAACAGGGCGCGGCGGTGGTCGCATGGCAAAGCAGCGCCGTCGCCAACGCGCGTGCAAAAGTCGTCTTGCCCACTTGCGGCGGCCCCAGGAACAGATACGCGTGGCTGAGCCGCACGGTGCGTTCCACATCGCCGCTGGGTTGCAAAGCGCGTTGGAGATATTGGGAAGCCCACGTGTGACCATAGATGGGCCATACGCCCGGCGTTTGGTGAGGGGGTGTCGTCGTCATAGCGTCGCGATTGTAGCACAGAGCGAATGCCGCGCCAAATTATGTTCATTTGTCGGGTCTGTGGGAAGCTGGCGAGGGGCGAGAGGCAATGTCAAGATAGTAGGTCGGGCTATCAGCCCGACGGTGTTTCCATCATCTTGTTGAGTGTTGCCGTCCCGCCGTCGGGCCGCTTTCGGCCCGATCTACTGCCGGTTGCTGCCACCCGGAGCGTTGACGCAACATCGTCGGGCTGATAGCCCGACCTACGGGAAGCTGGCGAGGGGCGATGTCAAGATAGTAGGTCGGGCTATCAGCCCGACGGTGTTTCCATCATCTTGTTGAGTGTTGCCGTCCCGCCGTCGGGCCGCTTTCGGCCCGATCTACTGCCGGTTGCTGCCACCCGGAGCGTTGACGCAACATCGTCGGGCTAGTAGCCCGACCTACGGGAAACTGTAAGAAACTGGCGAGTTGCGAGGGACGATGTCGGTTCACGATTTTACCTCACACAAAGTGTGTAGGGTGGATAGCCCCACTACGCACACTCCAAATCTCGCTTGCACCACTCTGACTGGAAAGAAAAGCCAGCATAGAACCATCGGGCGACCACTAACGTCAATATCGTTTGTTCGCTGGTTTCGATATCGATCAACTGTAGTTCAGAATTGCTTGGCCAAAATAGAACTTGTTGGCTGTCTGGATGCCAACCGAAGAATCTGCCTGATGAAAAGGAACTTTCTGAAAATAGCGGTCGGATCTGTTCGCTTTTCGTATCCAAGATGTAGGGAAGACCCCCAGGCATCATCGGACGTATCAAGAGCAAATGCCAGTCATCGGGTGAAGGAGCGATAAGATAAGGATCAAAGTCAATTGATAGGGGTATAGATATTGCTTCTGCAAGCTTCTCCCCTTGGGCATTGACAGGAAGCTTTCTGATCGCTTCCCCTGCTGAATCTGTTGAAGTTGTGAACAGAATAACGCTGGCCACACTAAGTGCAGGCTGACGTGTTGGAAACGGGGTTGCCGTAGGTCCGGGTCGGCGAGTAGGGGTTGGGCGCGGTGTCCAAGTAGGTAATGGCGTCGGCGAGGGAAAGGCGTAAACCTGGCCGGGAGTGGCCGGCGGCAACACGATTACCCCCCATCGAGCGGCGGCGTGATGACGATGATCTCTTCGGTGGGACGAGCTGAAGGCGTCGGCAGCGGGGAATCGACCTCAGCCTGGGCGGGCGCCTGCAGCGACGACGCTGTGGAGGGGCGCCGGGCATCCGCAGCATAGCGGGCGCTGAACAATCCGGCGCAGACAAGCAGAAAGCCAAGCACCATCAGCATCGACAGAGCAAGCGTCGCCTTTGACGTTACGCGCATACGATTCTCTCCTTGGTTTGGCAAGTGAACGATGCTTGAACGGATCAGTATATACAGAAGACGATCTTCTGCGTTGGCTAGTTCAGTAAGAGTGGCGGCATAAGCTTTGCGGCAAGGGCGCTCATCGGGCAGTTCGGGCATGCGTCACACGTCGGTTCGCGATCTACTTTTTCACAAGCCCCCCGTCTGTCAAGCCCCCCGCAAGGGTCTCATTTCGAGGTGTGGCAGCATATCCTGGATCGGCGGTCGTCTTGTGACCAAAGGTGGAGATACAACAAAAAAAGGGAGGAGCACACAACGTGTGCTCCTCCCTTTTGCTTTGCAGAACAATGCGCAGCCTACTTGACTTCGACCTGCGCGCCCTCGGCCTCGAGCTTGGCCTTGGCATCCTGTGCGGCATCCTTGCTGACCGCGGACAGAATCGTCGAGCCGGAGGTCTCGACCACATCCTTGGCCTCTTTCAGACCCAGGTTGGTCAACGCACGCACGACCTTAATGACGTTGATCTTCTTCTCGCCGGCGCCCTTGAGGATGACGTCGAACTCGGTCTGTTCTTCCACCGGGGCGGCTTCTGCAGCGGCGGCGCCAGGCATGGCGGCCATCGCCATCGGTGCGGCGGCGCTGACGCCCCACTTCTCTTCCAACATCTTGACAAGCTGTGACGCCTCGAGCAGGGTCAGGGTGTCCAACTGTTCAGCAATGGCTTGCAAATCGGCCATGATTGATATCCTCCAAATTGAATTCGTTGTATTCAGGTAACGGTTGCGCCGTTATTTTTCTCTGGGGGATGTCGGCGCAGCCACATCACCCAGGCTACTTCACAAGCTACGCTACAGATTACCGTCAGGCGGCTTCCTGCTGCTTTTCGGCGTGGGCGTTTATCACGCGCGCCAGGCTGGAGCCTGGGGCGTTGACGATCTGCACCAACTGACGCGCCGGTGCGCTGAGTACGCCGAGCAACATGGCGCGCGTCTGATCCTTGGTCGGCAGGTCGGAAAGTGATTCCGCGCCTTTGCCGTCCAACACAGAATCCTCAAGCAACGCGCCGGTGATTTCGAGCGCCTTGGCGTCCTTGATCCATGCTTTGAGCGCGGTGACGCTCTTGCCGATATCCTCACCGCAGAACATCACGGCGTTGGCGCCTTTGAGCAGCACATCCGGTGATACGCGGTCGCTCTCGCGCAGCGCCAAGCCAAGCAAGGTATTCTTGACGACGACATAGGTCGAATTTGAATCCTTGAGCTTTGCGCGCAGCGAACGCACCTGACTGACCTTCGTGCCCTGGTAGTTCGTAAAGACCAACGCAGGCGAATTTGCGATCAGTTCCTTGTACTGAGCAACCAGTTCTTCCTTTTTCTGGCGATTGATAGCCAAGCGACATCCCTCCTTTCTGTTAGGGATATGGTTTTTCCAATCAAAACGCCCCTCTGACGATGCAGAAGGGCGTGAGCAATCAATCACAGACGCACTGTTGCCAGCATGCCGTCATTTCGACTCATCTGCCTCGGCGGGCTGCCCGGCGCACCGGACATTTACACTCGCACCTGCTGTCTTCAGCATCAGACGTGGACGTCTGGTTGGTTCAACTCCAAGTGAGCAGTATACCGCGCCGTGCTGGTTACAACAAATTTCACCGAGCGTCGCAGACTTTTGATGCGGCTGACAGGGCGCACAAGGCGGCCAAGCACTAGTACACACGGGCTAAAATACCTCATTGGTTGCCTGGTAGGGGCGCACCCCCGTGTGCGCCCGGAAGCCGGACAGGCACGGGGGCCTGTCCCTACCAAATCTACGGGCAGAATTACGCCCACCTGGACTAGTGCTACCGCAGACAACGTCCCCGGCACGCCGCACAACAGAGCTGACCAGTGTATTCACCTGCGGCGTGCCGGGGACGTTACCTTATTCGGCACTAGGCCGCTTCGGTCACTTCGGTAAGGACTGCTTTCAGATCAGCGCGGTCGAACTGGTAGCGTTCATGGCAGAAATGACAGTCGATGATGGCCTCTCCCTCTGCGATCAGCGACTCGATTTCAGCGCGCCCAATTAGTTTCAGCGCCTGCCGCGAGCGTTCCCGGCTGCATGTACACCGGAATTCGAGTGGATGCGTTTCGAGCACGTCATACGCTTGCCCGCGAAACAGGCTGGCCAGCACGTCTTCTGGAGTTTCGCCGTTCGCCAGCAACTCGCCGATGGGCGGGAGATCATCAAGATGCTCGGCCATGCGTGCGAGCGTAGCCAGGTCGCCGCCGGGCAAGATCTGTAGCAGCGCCCCACCCGCGGCATGTAACTCACCCTGCCCATTGACCAGTGCATCGATCTCCACAAACGATGGCGTTTGCTCGGACATCATCAAATAGTAGGTCAAATCCGCATCCAGCCGCCCGGTTTGCAACGGCACAACACTTTCATACAGATCTTTGTAGCGCAAATCCTTGACGACAATTAGCCGCCCCTGCCGGCCGATGATCGTCGCCACATCGGCCGGATCGAGCCAATGCGAAGCAGGATCATCAAAAAAGGAAATATAACCGCGCACATGACCGTCATGACTGGCTTCGGCAACCAGTTTGCGCAACGAACTGCTGCCTTCAACCTTGATGGCAACCTGCTGCTTGGCCTTGAGCAAGGCGCCCAACAGTGCAGCGCCGGTCAATCCGTAGCCCAGCACCGCTTTGCCGGCCGGCGACGTCTGATGCCGGCGTGCGACCTCGGCGACAACGCCTGTGGTGAGGCACGCAAGCCCGCGGATGCCGCTATGTCGGGCCAGCACGCGCACGATGTAATCATTCACGCCAAAACTCCTGAACCTTGGATTGGTGAAACTTGCCCAGCGCCGGCAGCGCTAGCGCGAAATCTCAGCAAGCACTCAGAATTCGCACCAATTTTACATCCCCACCATCGGTAAAAATTCCGGCGCGTCCGTCAACAGATCGCTGCGGATCCAACCGCCAAAATTGGTGATATACCAGACATAGTTCCGGCTGACCGTATAGCCGACCAGTTGGAGGCGCGTGCCTGGTGGCGCTGTCGTCAGCACAGGGAAGCGGGTATCCGGGCCGCTGCGGATGTTGGAAGCCACGCGCGTGGTGGTCAAGGCGAATTGACGCGACGGCGACGGCGTAGCCGCGCGCGGCCGATCTTGCAGCGTTTTGCACGCTTCCTGAAAATAGGTGGGCGCTGTCGCTATTTGTGCGGAGGTGCAATCGCCCGGAAACACGATAGCGTCGTCCTGCGCGGCTGCATCCCCCGACAAATTGGCGGCGTCGCGCGCGACGCGCGAGGCAGGCGTCACCCTGGTCGCTTCGGCTGGCGCGGCTGTAACATCGGGCAGCACCACACGGCTGAAAATCAGCGCGTAGACCATCAGCGCGGCAGCTACAGCCAACCCCATGCCGCCCCACGCCCTGCGGTCAGATACGCGTCGTGTGCGCGTGTCTGGGCTGGGCGCGCGGCGTGCAGCGACGGAGGGCGGCCGCCCCGGCGCATAGGTGGAGGCCGCGGTCTGCACCACCGGTGCATAATTGCGAAAGAGCGTGCGCAGCACATCCTCATAATCTGCGGCGACATGCCAGCGGTTGTGCGCAATGTTATAACGACGGCCGGCAGGCGGGATGCGCCGTTGCAAGTCGGCCAGCAACACGGCCATCGCGTCGGCATGGCCGATGGTAAAGACGATCTCGGCGCCAATGCGTTTTTGATAGCTCAGCCACGCCGCGGACGGGCGCGGTCGGTTTGCAGCAGCGGTGAAGCCTGCCGAGGCGGCCGAGCCTGGGGAGCCAGGCGTCGAAGCAGTGGCTGTAGCAGTGCGGGCGGGATGGGGAGGCGATGCCTGCGCGGCGCTGACTGGCGGCGCCAACGTCGCATCGTAGCGTCGACGTCGCTCTGGGTGTCGCAGGATGTTGTAGGCTTCGTTGATGGTCTGCATCTGCCGGTGCGCGTCGGGCGCAGCGTTCAGATCGGGATGAAACCGTCGCGCCAGCCGTCGATAGGCCGCCGCCACTTCCGCCTGCGATGCATCGTGCTTGACTTGCAGGGTCTGGTAATAGCTCACGGACGCCATAGACTTGGCAGTGTATCACAGAATGCACTTATCTGCGTAAACCTGGCAGATTATGCTGCTTTCTTAAGTGACCGTCACCTCTGAGCAGATGATCGTGGCGCGCTACTCGATCATGTGCAGGAAGTATGCGTAGGCTTCATCCCAGCCCGTCTGGGCGCGCGGGGTGAAAACTTCCTGCTCGATCGACGCGGCGATGGCCGCGCGCCCTTCGGCGACGCTGGCAAAATGACCCGTCGCCACCGCCTGCATCATGATCACGCCGAGCGCCGCCGCCTCCACCGGGCCGGTGACAACCGTGCGGCCGCACGCATCGGCGGTCAATTGATTGAGCAAACGATTCTGGCTGCCGCCACCCACGACGCGGATCGTGTCGAGCTGGCGCCCGTGCGACAACCCGGCGGACGCCAGAATTTCCTCCAGCGCTTCGACCACCCAGCGGTAACGCAGCGCCAGACTTTCCAGACAGCAGCGCACCACTTCGCCGGGCGTCTGCGGTTCGGGCTGCTGCGTGCGCCGGCAGAAGGCGCGGATCGCATCGACCATTGCGGCCGGCGTGTTGAAGTCCGCCGCATCCGAATTGATGATCGAGCGGAAGGGAGGCGCCTTCTGCGCCTCCATCATCAGCCCTTCCCAGGTGTAGGTGTGTCCCTCGCGCTCCCACTGCCGGCGCGACTCTTGCAGCAGCCACAACCCGGAAATGTTCTTGAGCAGCCGGATCGTGCCATCGACGCCGCCTTCGTTGGTGAAGTTCAGGTCAAGCATCTTGGCGTTGATGATCGGCTGGCGCACCTCGATCCCCATCAGGCTCCACGTGCCGCTGCTCAGGTAGACGCTGTGCGCGTCCAACCCGGGAATAGCGGCCACCGCGCTGCCCGTGTCGTGCGCCGCGCTGGCGACAACCGGCGCGCCCGTGGGGATGCCTGTTTCCTCAGCCACCTGCGTCAGCAGCGGACCGAGCACCGTGCCGGGCTGGACGATGTTCGGCAGGATCGCAGCGGGTAAATCCAGCCGCGCCAGCAGCGCCGCGGCCCACTGACGATCCTGCGCCAGCAGCATCTGGGTCGTCGAGGCGATGGTGTATTCCGCCACCTGCTCGCCCGACAGCCAGGAGTGAAACAGATCGGGCATCAACAGCAGACGGCGCGCCGCATCGAGCTGTGGGTCGTTCTGCACGCGCATACTGTACAGTTGAAATAACGTGTTCAATTCTAAGAATTGGATCCCGGTGAGGCCGAAAAGCTCCGCTTTGGGAACCTGAGTAAAAAGGCGATCGACCATGCCGTGCGTCCGGCTGTCGCGGTAATGTACAGGGTTGCCGAGCAGACGACCGGCTGCGTCGAGCAACCCGTAATCCACGCCCCAGGTATCGATGCCGATGCCGGCCAGCGGTTGTCCATACGCAGCCGCATAGCGCGCCATGCCCACTTTGACTTCACGCCATAACGCCAGCACATCCCAGTAAAGCCGGCCAAGCACATTGGTCGGCCCGTTCTCGAAGCGATGGAGCACCTCCAGCTCGAAGCGTTCGCCGTCCCACCGGCCAAGCAGCACGCGGCCATTCGACGCCCCAAGATCGGCGGCTAGAAAATTCGCCGTTTCACGCATCATCCATCACCTTTCTTATCGTTACGATGCAGCACACAAAGGTGACGCATCTGATAGGATCCCATACTCGCCCCTCGCAACTCGCAACTCGCCCCATTTATACATATTCCGTCGGAATCTGGGCCGCTTCCAGCGACTTGCGCAGGGAATCCGGCAAGCTACTGTCCACGATCAGCAGGTCGATCTCTTCTGGCAACAACGAGGTGGCGACAAAAATATCGCCAAACTTGGCATTGTCGACCAGCGCAATCTTGCGTGCGGCCGTCTCGGCCATGGCGCGTTTCGTCTGCGCCTCGCGCAGGTCGGACTCCATCATGCCGCTCTCCGCCGTAAAGCCGCGGCAACTCAAAAACGCAATGTCCACATGCAACCGGCGCAGCAACTTGGGGCTGAGCGTATCCACCAGGCTGCTGGTGCGTCGGCGCAAAATGCCGCCGGCCACGATCGTCGTCACATCGGGCGCAAAGCTCAGCTCCAGCGCGGCGTACAGGCCGGTGGTGATCACAGTGAGGTTCTGCATATCCCGCAGCAGGCGCGTCATCTGAAAAGCCGTCGTGCTGCCGTCGAGAAAGACGGTCGCGCCAGGCTGGATCAGGTGCACCGCGCGGCTGGCGATCCGGCGTTTTTCGTCCAGATTCACCTGTTGGCGTGCGGCAAAGCGTAGTTCCAGTTGTCCGCGCCCCGACACCACCGCGCCGCCGCGCACGCGGGTGAGGTAGCCTTGTTCTTCCAGTTGCTGAAGATCCTTGCGCGTCGTCACTTCCGACACGCCCAGCCGCTGGCTCAATTCGGCGACGGACACCTCATCCTGCTCGCGCAGCACCTGGATAATGCGTTCGCGGCGCTCCTCACTGGTCAGATTAAATGTTGCAAATTCCTCATAGGGGCGCCCAGGAAGTCCATCTTCTTCACTCATTTTTCAGCTTTCTTTGGAAATCCGCATTGCAGCAATCAAGCACGTTTCGGGAATGAGTGCAACCGCATCATTATACCAGGTTGGGATAGTTCCGGCGCTCCCAATCTTGCAACACCTCACAGGCTTGCGCGACACAGGCTAAGACCGTGTCCTGCTCGTCCTGCGGTGCGTCAAGCGGCCCCCACAGGTCGCACAGATAGGCATTGGCGCGCACCGGCTCCAGTTCCAGCCAGTGCAGCGCGGCCGCCACGCCCAGTGCATAACGCCGCGGCGTCACGCCGGCGTGGAGCGCCAGCCGCATCGCGCCGACCAGTCGATCCTCCCAGCCCAGCTTGCGCGCCGGGTCGCGCCCGACTCGCGCCACGGTGTCGCGCACGCAGGGGTTGACCATGCGCTCGACCAGGTCGTTGGCGTAAGCGCGCATCCCTGCCGGCGTGAAGATCGGATCGACGCGGCCAAAGCGCGCCAGCAGGGGCGCGCCTGATTCCTCCAGCATGGCGCTGCGCACAAACTCGAGCACGTCGGGACGCTGGCGCAGCTCGTCGATGCGCCGCAAGCCGAGACGATGCGCCAGATACGCGGCCAGCGCGTGCCCCGCGTTGTGACAATAGAGCTTGGCTTCGGCAAAAGGCGTCAAATCCGGCTGCTCGACAAAGACTTCGATGCCGCGGCGATAATCCGCCCAGGCCGGATCGAGCTCCACACCGTGGCTGGGGCGCTGGATTTGGGAGATGTAGATGCGATTGAAGGCTTCCACCAGAAAGGCCTGTTTTAGCCCGGCGGCAACGGGCTGGAGATCCGCCGTCTCCTCGGGCGCACCGCTCATCTTGCCGATGATCGTGTCGAGAAATTGCACGCGGCGGCGCATCGGGTCGCGCTGGTTGGCCGGCGCTTCGGCAAACACAGCCTCGGCAAGCAGCTCCGCGGCGCGCGTGTGGTTTTCTGCGGCATAGACTACGGCCGGAGGGCCGTCGCACGCCAGCTTGTGCAGAAATCCTTCCGCCAGGATCGCATGCACGCCGCTGTCGCCGCCCGTGACATAGTGCATGACGCTTGGCAGCGCTGTAGCGATTTCACTCGCTGCGGCCACAGCTTGCACAAGTTGTTCGCGGTCGACCGGCACGCCGGGTGCATAGATTTCGACCGGGCCGACGGTCAGCGCGCTGATGCGGTCGGCATGGCCAATGTTGACTGTGAAAGCGCCGGCCCGTCGCACCGCCCTCACGACTTCCGGCACGATCTCGGCGACGACCAGCCGCGTAAAATTGCCTGAACTGAAGGCTTCCGCCAGGAACAATCCAGCCTGGATGGGGCCGAAGCCAAACCCGACGAAGGTCGTCATCAGCGCATCTCTTGCCCACCGGTGACGTTGATAGCCTGGCCGGTCATGTAACTGGATTGATCGGACGCCAGAAAAACCACCGCGTTGGCGACATCCTCATAGGTGCAGCCGCGCCTCATCGGCACCTGATCGATGTAACGCTGGCGGACTTCCTCCTCTGAAATACCGAGGCGCTTGCTGTACTGGCTGTACAGTGACTCCACCCACAGCGGGGAATCGAGCAGGTTGCCAGGACAGACCGCATTGACGCGCACGCCATGTTCGGCCAGTTCAAGCGCTATGCTCTGCGTCAAACCTACGCCTCCAAATTTGCTGGCCGCGTAGGCGCCGTTCTTGAAACTGCCCTTTTTGCCTGACTTCGAGTTGATCTGCACAATGGCGCCGCTGTGCTGACGTTTCATCACGGCGGCGACGTGCTTGGCGCATAGAAAATAACCGGTCAGGTTGACATCCATCACGAGTTGCCAGTCGCGCAGACTCATCTCGTCCACCGGCCCTGCCCGGACAACGCCGGCATTGGCCACCAGAATATCGAGCCGGCCAAACACCTCGACTGTAGCTTCAACCATCGCGCGCACCTGCTCTTCGTTGGCGACATTCACCGTTACGGCCATGCACCGCCGCCCCGTCTCCTGGGCAACTGCGTCGGCCGTCTGCGTTGCCTGCTCGCCGTTGAGGTCGGCGACCATCACGTCGCATCCCTCACGCGCCAGGCGCAAACAAAGCGCGGCGCCCAATCCCTGCGCGCCGCCGGTGACAAGTGCTACGCGTCCTGTCAATTGAGACATAAACACCTCCGCAATTCAGTTCTCATTTCGTTTACAACATCACGCGCAACAATCCGTTTTCGGCCGCGCGCGTCCACATGCCGTCCGCATCGAGTTTAGCGGCCACTTGGGGCAGCACCGTCTCCAACTGCGTCAAGGGCGTCAACGGCAGGGGTCGATTCAAATTCGGATAGATAACCACTTTGCCGGCAAACTGCCCTTCGGCCACTGCGCGCAACCCATCGCCAACCCCTTCCAGCCCTGCAATCGCCGCCACGGAATGGTTGGTGGGCAATTGCTTGCTCTCGACCAGGTCGCGCATGTGGCGCAGATCCTCGATCGATGAGCCGCTCGTGCCGGTGTAACGCACGCCGCGCTGCGCCACCGGGTTGAGATCCAGCTCGACCAGCGTGCCGCGAGCAAGTCCGGCAAATACATTGATCACGGCGTTGTCGGCCACGACCAGCGCGGCCTGTTGCACGGCCTCCGTCGTCGGCGCCATGACCACGACGTCGTCATAGCCCTGGCCGTCCGACTCGGTCCATTTCTGCTGCAAGAATGCTTCTTCGTCGGTAATCGCATCGCGCGAGAGAAACACGATCTCCACGCCCAATTCGGCGGCCTGGCGTGCAAATTGCTTGCGCACCGGTTTCATCCGCACGGTATGCAGATTGGTGGCGACCACTTTGGCCGGTTTGCCCGGCATCGACAGCGCACGCAGCAGATGCATCTGTCCCATCGGCCCGGCCGCGCCCAAAATCCAACAGCGACCGCCGGCTTTGAGTTGCGTCCGCACCGGCGTGTAGCTTGCGGCCAGATCCTGCGTGTCCGTGCCGACGACCAGCAGATGATCGTAGTGCATGCGTCCGATGTCCACTGCCACGGCGCGCTCCAACGGGCGATCCAACACGAGGTTGAGGATGGCGCCGTTCGCCATGCGCGGGAAGGCGCGCTCGCACAACGCCGCGTCGGCGCCCAGCACGACGATGTCGTCGTAGCGCGCTACGCCGTCGTCGCCCTCCTGGATTTCCACGCCGGCGTCCGCCGCCCACGTGCGCACCTGCGCGGCGAACGCAGAGTCTGTCACGTCGAGCACGACCTTCGCCGGTCGCCAGTCTACAGCCGCGCCCAGGCTCACGTCATGGCCATCGCCCACCAGCCAGACGCCGCCGCCTTCCTGCCACTGCGTGCGATAGACCACCGTGTAGGAGGCCTCGACGCACGCCCACGGCTCGCAAAGCGCCACCTCGGCATAGCCATCCTCCGGCTTGACCGGGATCAGATAATTGCCGTGATCGCCATTGAGCACGCCAATCGACGATGCTGTATTTGGAGAAGCCACCCCTGAAGTTCGTAGCCGTACGCGTAGGCTTTGCCGCCGATATAAATGTCCGCCTGGACGATGAAACGGTCGCCGGGTTGATATTGCTCTTGTAGGTTCTCACCCACAACGACCACAGTCAACGCCACTTCATGGCCGAGCACGACCGGCTGCTCTTTCATGCTGCGATGGATGCGCGGATGCTTCTCGCCGGCGCGGATCACCTTGATGTCGGAAAAGCAGATGCCGACCGCATCGTGGCGCACCAACAGCTCATCCGGCCCAGGATGCGGCATGGGTAGATCCATCGCGCCGCCCTCCTTGCCGAGATTCTCCCAGCCCGCGCCATAAAGCGGCCACAGCCGGTTGGTTGCGGACAGCGGCTCTTCACTTTTTCGATATTGTCCAAGTTTAGATTCGATCGGGTCCCTCGTCATGTCAAATCTCTCCGTGCTACTATCAAATCACCAATCGCTGCATTATTTCGTCAGGGCGCATTTCTAATTGTATCTCAGAGAGCAGGGCGCCCTTTTCTCTCCCCGGCGGGACGTGGCGTCCGATCGTGGCGTAGAACCTCGTTACGCGCCGCGCGCCGGCAAAGCATCCGCGCCCAGTCGCTCTGATATCCCATGCCAAGCCAGCGCTCCAGCAACGTGTGCCCGTAGATAAAGTAGGCGCCATCCATAAATGCATCGCGCACGGGCGCAAGCGCCGGCGCGGCGAAGTCGTCGACGGTCGGCTGGCCAAAGCTGTTCATTTCCGTGCCGACGTTGAGAGGGAGATCAAATTCCTTTGCCAGCGCCACCACTTCATACAATTTTTGCTGCTTCTTAGCAGCCGCCTGCGGATCGGACAGGTTCCAGTTGCGGTCGGGCACGATGTTGAGCGCAACCACGCCCTTGCCCACCAGCAGCGTCAGCAACTCGTCCATCGCCTGCTCGCCTTCCGACAGACCGTCGAGCCACGCGGCGCACGGCAAAGCGTGGCAGAGCAGGGCGAGTTCGTGCAGCCGCTCCACGCGCGGGAAGGTGCCCGCGTCGGGCTGCATGTAGCCGGGGCCGCCACGCTTCATCAGCTTGCTGCGCACCCTGTTCTGGAAGCCGGCCTGGTCGTGCATGGCCTGCTCGACGGCGGCAGCGTCCATGCCCAGCCGGCCAGCCCAAAATGGCGCGGATTGGTCGAAATTTCGTTCCGCGGCCTTGATGTAGGCGGCCACAATATGCCGCTCGGTAGCGTTGCCTGAAGGGGTGAGCGGCAGCACATCGGCCGCGTAGTCGATGCCGACCGGGTCAAGATAGGCATTGACGCGATCAATCAGCGCCCGGTTGCGATCCGTCGACTGCGTGCGCAGTTCGTCCAGGATCGCCTGCGCGGCCGGAGAGACCTCGGTGGCGGTGAAGCCGATCGCCATGTGGTAAAGGACGCCAGGTTCGCCGGGTGAGTTGATCTCGCGTGTGGCAAATTCCGGCACATAGACGCGCGTTTCGATGCCGGCGCTGCCGCGCACCTCGGTCACGTCACAGGCGTCGAGAAATTCCGAGGCCGCGTCCAACACGTCGAAATCGACGATGCCCATCAACTCGATAGCTTGTTGGCGCGCCAGCCAGGCCAATCCGGTTGGAGAATAGCCATAAGCATTGAACGAGAAGAAGGTGTGACAATGCATGTTGGCAACGTCACGCAGCGTGGAGGGCGCGGCCGGTTGTTTCAACAACTCAGCCAGAGCAGCGCGCCGGACGGCTGCATCGAAGTGATTGAGAGCATGCTTCAGTTGCACGTCCGCTCCGGTTTGAATCATCATAGGTTCTCGCTGTTGATTGGGGATGGCGAAGACTACAAATTGCCCACACTTTACCATACAAACACATGTATTGCAAGGACAAAACAAGAGCAATCGCCGATTCCAAAACCAAAACCGAAAGTCCAGATTACGCTTATTTTGCGGAGACAGAGGACAGGAGTAGAATTCAGTGAGGAGACAATTATGACCGGTGCATTCATCCTTGCCCACGACCTAGGCACATCCGGCAATAAGGCCACACTTTTCGATGCCCAGGGCCGCCTGGTGGACAGCGCCTTTGCCCCTTATGCCACGGCTTTTCCTCATCCCAACTGGGCTGAGCAGGAGCCGGAGGCATGGTGGCAGGCGGTCTGTGCAACGTCGCAAACGCTGCTTGCTGCGACCGGCATCCCTGCCACCCAGATCGCCGCGGTTGGCTTCAGCGGCATGATGATGGGCTGTCTGCCGGTCGACGCGGCTGGAACGCCGCTGCGTTCGTGCATCATCTGGGCCGACCAGCGTGCGCAGGCGGAGGCGGATTTTGTGGCTGCGCGCTGTGGCGCTGACGAAGTTTATTTGCGCTGCGGCCATCGCACCAGTCCCGCGTACTGTGCACCCAAGATTTTGTGGGTGCGCACCCATCAGCCGGAAATTTACGCAAAAGCAGCCAAGTTTCTTGTGCCCAAAGATTACATCGTCCATCGGCTCACGGGGGAATTTGCCACCGACTATTCGGATGCGTCGGGTACGCTGCTCTTTGACCTGACCGCGCGCACGTGGCATCAACCTTTCCTGGACGCGCTTGATCTGTCTGTTGACCAGTTGCCCACGCCTTATGCCTCGCCAACCATCGTCGGGCGCGTCACGGCGCAGGCAGCGGAAGCCACCGGTCTGGCCGCGGGCACGCCCGTCGTGATCGGCGGCGGCGACGGGAGCTGCGCCGGCATCGGCGCGGGTGTGGTCGAGCCAGGGTCGGCCTACTGCGTCATCGGCACCTCGGCGTGGATCAGCGTTAGCACGCTGGCGCCCATTTCCGACCCGCAGCAACGCACCATGACTTTCCACCACGTTCACCCGCAGCGCTACGCACCGATGGGCGTGATGCAACTGGCGGGCGGCGCGCGCGAATGGGCATGGCAGGCGCTGGCCGACGGCGATCTCGACCTCGACGCCGCGGCTGCCACGGTTGCACCAGGCGCAGGCGGGCTGATCTTTCTGCCTTATTTGATGGGCGAACGCAGCCCGTGGTGGAATCCGCACGCGCGCGGCGCGTTTGTCGGCCTGTCCATGCAGCACAGCAAGCCGCAAATGGCGCGCGCCGTGTTCGAAGGCGTGGCCTTTGGGCTGCGGCAGATTCTCGACAGTCTGCGCGAGCACGCGCCGGACATCGACGCGCTGCGGCTGATCGGCGGCGGCGGCAAAAGTCAGCTCTGGCCGCAAATTCTGGCCGATGTCTTTGATTTGCCGATCCACCTGCTGGAGTTAAAAGGTGAGGCGACCAGTTGGGGCGCCGCCGTGACCGCAGGAGTCGGCGTAGGGCTGTACGACTGGTCGATTGCGGCGGAGCGGTCGCAGGTGGTGAAAATAGTTGCGCCGAATCCCGCCAACCGGCAGCGTTATGACGAACTGCTGGGCCTGTTCACCGAAAGCTACCTGGCGTTGGCGCCGGTCTATGCCCAGTTAGCAAAGATTAGAGATTAGAGATTGGAGATTAGGCGATTGGGAATTTGATCTTTGTGGACTCAGGTTGCCCAAACGAGAATGCTTACTCTTTAATCTCCTAATCTCCTAATCTTCAATCTCTCACACAAAACGAGTACATCATGGCTGATCTATTCTCTGCACTCACTCCCTGGCAATGGGCGCTGGCTGCCCTGGGCGCCTATCTCGTCGGCATCTCCAAAACCGGCATCGCCGGTCTGGGCGTCTTTGCGGTGGCGCTTTTTGCGAGCGCGCTGCCCGCACGCGAATCGACCGGCGTCGTGCTGGTGATCCTGATCGCAGCCGACGTCGTGGCCGTTATCACCTACCGGCGGCAGGCCAGTTGGCCGCATCTGTTGCGTCTCTTTCCGTGGGCCGCAGCGGGCATCATCCTCGGCTATCTGGTTATGGGCCGCATCGACAGCGCGACGACGCAGCGGCTGATCGGTGTGATCCTGGTGGTAATCGTGATCGTCCACTTCTGGCGGCGGATGCAGACGCAGACACTGGTCGCGCTGGAAGCTGAAGCCAAGCCCCACCCACTGCTGGCGGCGCTCACCGGCGTCAGCGCCGGCTTTACGACGATGGTCGCCAACGCGGCCGGCCCGATCATGATCATCTATCTGCTCGCCATGCGTCTACCCAAGTACATCTTCATGGGCCGCGGCCTGGTATTTCTTTATCCTCAACCTCTTCAAAGTGCCCTTTTCCTACAGTCTGGGGCTGATCAACTTTGACTCGCTCCAGATCAGCCTGCTGCTGGCGCCGGTGGCGGTGGCCGGCGCGCTGACCGGCCGCGTGCTGATCCGCCACATCAACCAGCAGGTCTTCGAACTGCTGGCGCTGGCGCTGACGCTGGTCGCCGGGCTACGGCTGTTGTTCTAGCGGGAAAGCAACCACGAAGATACCAAGTGCACAAAGCAGCACAAAGAGACAACGGCCTCTTGGCAGGTTTGATCTATGCGGCTGCCCAATTTTGCAACACCGGCAGCCACGCCCAGTAACTTATAAACACCAGGAGAAGCATGATGCTAAGCGTAGCCAAGGCGATGCGCTTACGTCGCCTTGGCATAGCCTTGCGCACAAGCCAGTGGAGCGCGGCCAGCCCAAAGAGGAGCGGTTCGAGGAGGAAGATTGGGTCGGTGAGATAGGCCCACAGCCCGCCTTCGACCACGCGCGGCGGCGGAAAACCGATCATGGCGCGACTGAATGGGTAAAAGAGCGGCGTGCCATGCGCGATCACATCCAGCAGCAGGTGCGAAAGCCCGGCACCGCCCGCCAACATCAGCGGCAGGCTACAGAACGGCAGACGGCGCAGGCCGCGTAGTCCCATCCCTAGCGCCAGCAGTCCCAGATAGCCGAACAGGCTGTGGGTCCAAAGCCAGCTATGGTTGGCAAATCCACGCCAGACGATGTTGTAGATGACATCGCTGTCGGGCAGAACGGTGAAGGTAAAGGCGGTGGCCCACATCAGCCCGCGCCGCCACCGGCGCACCTCAGTTGGGTAGCGTGTCTGGGCAGATTGCGCCAGAAAATAGCCAGGGACCAAATGGGTGAGCAGCATATTCTTCCTCACGCATGACAGCTACCGACAATTTACTTCCGCCGCTATCTCCAAACGACCACAGAAGATCGATGGTTTCGCTGGCAATGAAAACCGTTTTACAGCATGTTGCCTTTGCACGCGTTTGGTGCTGATGGTATGACAGAACACTGCTGCTTGTCCGCCGTAGCACAAACGACGAGCAAGCACTGAACATATGAACGCAAATGAACACTTGACACCACCCCAAAGCCGTGCTACACTAAACGCGGTCGTTTGCTCGGTGGTGTTCACATGAACAGAAGGAAGCACCACAGTGACGGACAGCACGCTGCTCTATAAAATCGCCAAAGCTTATTACGAAGATGCGCTCACGCAGGACCAGATCGGCAAACGCTTCGGCCTGTCGCGCATCAAGGTGTCGCGCCTGTTGCAGTTGGCACGGCAGAGCCGGGTTGTCCAGATCACAATCCTGCCGCCGGCTGACTCCTTTGGCGATGTCGAGCGCGAGCTGGAAAAGGCATATGGGCTGGATGAGGTGGTCGTCGTCCAGTACAGCGACGATGCAGAAGATATTGTCACCCAATTAGGGGTGGCCGCGGCCGGTTATCTGGCGCGCAGCCTCAGCGACCAGCAGGTGCTCGACCTGAGTTGGGGCACGACATTGCTGGCGGTGATCGATGCGCTGGCGTCGCAGAGTCTGCCCGACCTGCGCGTGGTGCAGATGCTCGGTGGTCTGGGCCGGTTGGAGTCGGAGACTTACGGCGCCGACCTGACCATGCGCATGGCGCAGACGCTGGGGGCGAGGATGCGGCTGTTGCCTTCACCCGGCATCGTGGCGAGCAAGCTGGTGCGCGATGCGTTGCTGCAAGATGTCAATATTGCTGAGACGCTGGCGCTGGCTGCACGCGCTGATCTGGCGCTAGTCGGCATCGGCGCCCCGATGAGCGACTCGGTGATCGTGGAAGCCGGCATCCTCAACACGGCGGAGCTGGCAGAGCTGAAGGCGATGGGCGCGGTGGGAGATATTGCCCTGCGTTTCTTTGACGCCGAGGGGCGCGCCATTGATCACGCGATCAACGACCGCATCATCGGTCTTGACCTGGCGCAGATCCGGCGCATCCCACGCGTCATCGGGGTTGCTGGCGGCGACGGCAAATACGAGGTCATCCGCGGGGCCGTGCGCGGGCGCCTTGTCGATGTGCTGATTACCGATGAAATGACGGCCACTCGTTTGCTACAGGAAACCATACCGGAGATGCTCATGGCGAGTTGATCGCCTCACTTCCCTTCCTGTAACAACCTGGTGGCCGCAACAACCACATAGTTTCAAGCCTCAAATAGGTTCATTGAAAGAGAGCGCTTGTATGCAGCTGTTGGACCACTTGCGGAAACGCCAGGCGGACGGCCACCCGATTCGGGTGGGGTTGGTCGGCTGTGGTCAGGAAGGATCGGGCATGGTGCATGTCACTCGGCAGATGGCAGGGCTGGAGACATTCGCCATTGCCGACATCGATGTGCAGCGCCCGCTGCGCACCCTGCAGACGCTGGGCATCGCGGAGTCGGCCATTTGCGTAACCGAGCAGGTGGGCGCGGCCGAGGACGCGCTGCGCCGCGGCGACTATGTCGTCACGCCGGACGCGCTGCTGCTGCCCCAACTGGAGAGCCTTGATGCGCTGGTCGAAGCGACCGGCGTGGCCGAGGTCGGCGCACAGGTGGCGTGGCACGCCATCATGCAGAAGAAGCATGTCGTCATGCTCAACGTCGAGACGGATGTGACGGTCGGTCTCATCCTCAGCCGGCTGGCCGAAAAGGTGGGTTGCGTCTACACCGCCTCCACCGGCGACGAACCCGGCGTCTGCAAACAGCTCTACGACTTTGCCACCGGCCTCGGCTTTGAGGTGGTATGTCTGGGCAAGGGCAAGAATAACGTCATCAACTACTACGCCACGCCCGAAAGCTGCCGCGCCGAAGCCGAAGCCAAGAATATGAACCCCAAGATGCTGGCGGCCTTCAAGGATGGCACCAAGACGATGGTCGAGCTGGCGGCGATGGCGAACGCCACCGGTCTCGTGCCCGATGTGCCGGGCGCACACGGCGCCAAGGTCGATGTCGCCGATCTAAACAAGGTCTTTGTCCCCGCCGCAGATGGAGGCATTCTGAGCCGGCGCGGCTGCGTCGATTACTCGGTGGGCAAGGTGGCGCCCGGCGTCTTCGCCGTCATCGCCACGCCCGACGCGCACATCCGCGCCGACCTCAAGTTCTACTCGATGGGCGAGGGACCCTACTACACGCTCTACCGCCCCTTCCACCTGTGCAGCATCGAGACGCCGCAGGCCGTAGCCGAGGCCGTGATCTACGGGGAGGCCGTGCTCAAACCGCAGGCGCTGGTGGCCGAGCTGGTCAGCGTCGCCAAGCGCGACCTCAAGGCCGGCGAACGATTGGGCGGCATTGGCAGCGCCGACTTCTTCAGTCGCATCTACACCCGCGCCGAGGCGCAGGCGCTACACGGCATTTCCATGGGGCTGACTGCGGGCGGTCGCGTGACCAAAGATATTGGCCGGGGCGAGCTGCTGACGGCGGAGAATTTTGCGCCGGATACCACCTCGTTGATCTACACGCTACGGCAGATGCAGGAGACGCTGGCATAGGCGACCTATTCTTCGATAGGTCTCGGATTTGACGGAAAAGGCCGGATAGTTTTTGAGTAAAATTTGCAGTCATCCGCCAAATCCGTCTCATCTGTGGTCTATGAAAACCAGCCTGAAGCATGGTGAATCTCGAAAGAGTCCAGGGATGAAGGCAGTTGTTGTCCGTGCGCCGATGGCGTTTGCTGTCGAAGAAGTGTCGGCCGGCGGCGCCACATTCGGCAGGCTGCTGCTCGGCGCAACATCCGCGTCGAGAAGGGCGCCACATCGACGGCCGGCGCCGGCGATTAGCACCGCCGGGTGTAGATGAGCCGCTGGTTGGTACGGCACGGAGAAACCGAGTTTCTCCAAGAAACTCGGTTTCTGGCTGCTGGAGCAGGCAACTGCCGCAGCAAGGATTCACCATCCCCCCCTTTCACGTGTACACCTGCGCCCGGCCAGTTGCAGTTTGCGGGCAATGCCGCCTCACCGCGGCCAGCACAAGCAGAGGGTAGTTCGAGATAGCCAAGGAGAGAAATGGATGAGATGAAACCAGACAAGAGGATGTGTTGCCGACGTTCGTGTTTCACACCAACTACTAGTAAGGAGAAGAAAGATCCAATGCGTAACCATAGCAACATTGTGAAGTTTTTGACCGTGGCGCTGCTCTTCGCCATGGTTGCCAGCGCCTGTGTGGCGACGCCGCCCGCGGCCGCGCCAGCAGCAGGCGAGCAACCGGCCGCGGACAGCGGCGCGGCTGCCGAACAGCCGGCTGCCAGCGGCGAAAAGGTCGTTCTGCGCTGGGCCAACATCTTCGACGCGACAGGCGTGGAGAAATGGCAGCCCATTGTCGACGCCTTCGAGGCGAAGTATCCCAACATCGAGATTTCCAGTGAGTCGACCGCCGGCAGCGGCGCTGCCGTCTACCCCGATCTGCTGAAGACTTCCATGGCCTCCGGCAGCCCGCCAGATGTCTTCTTCATGTGGGGTGGCTCGATTGCACAGCCCTTCATCGACGCCGGGCAGGTAATGGACTTGGGTCCGTACTATGAGAAATTTGAGTGGAACGGAAAGTTCGCACCGTGGGTCGTCGACCGAATTTCATATGACGGCAAAACCTATGGCGTTCCCTTCAATGCCCTCGGTATGGGCTTCTGGTATCGCACCGACATCTTCGCAGAAAATGGCTGGACGGTCCCGACCACCTTCGCCGAGCAGGAAGAACTCTGCGGCAAGATGAAGGATGCCGGCATGTACTGCGTGAGTCTGGGCGGCAAGTTCGGCTGGCACACAATGCGTGTCCTTGACTACTTCATCGAACACACTTGTGGCCCGGAACTGCATGACAAACTGAACCGTCTCGAAGAGAGCTGGGACCAGCAGTGCGTCATCGATGCCTATACGATCTTCCAGACGTGGATCGACAACGGCTGGGTCGTGCCGGACTTCCTGACCGTCTCGCCTGATGACTCGCGCTTCCCCTTCTTCGCTGGGGATGCCGGCCTGGTCCTCGAAGGTGTGTGGTATGAAGGCGTGCTCAAGAACAACGAGCAGGATGTCGCCAACTTCGACTTCTACCTGCCGCCCACCGACCAGGAACCGCTACGCTTCTCGGCCTTCCCCGAACAATGGATGATCCCGGCCAGTGCAGCCCATCCCGACGAAGCCGCCGAGTTCATCAATTTCATCACCAGCGCCGAAACACAGAAGCAGTTCCCGGACAACTTCGCCAATTCGGCGACCGTAGGCGTCAACCCGGACTGCAACGAGTGGCCGCTGAGCTGCCGATGGCGTGACATCATCTTGACCGCCACGGATACGCATCCGCCGACGGATCAGGCCTTTGTCAAGGAGCTGATGGATGGCTTCTTTGAAGTGCAGGACTCGATCGTTGCCAAGCGCTTCACCCCGGAAGAGGGCGCCGCATTGATGCAGCAGCGCGTCGAGGAGTGGCAGGCGCAGCAGTAACGCAGGTAAGTTAGTTGTAATCTCTACTCTCTTGATCCCCTAATCTCTTTCTCAACGAGATTAGGGGATTAGGAGATTGAGCAATTCGTTTAGACGAGAAGGGGAAGAACATCACCAATGGCTACAGCAATCAATCCGCAGGCCGGGACGCGCCGCAAGCCCAAGCAGCGGCGGCCGCGCTTTCGCTTCACCCCCTACCTGTTTCTGGCGCCGGCGCTGGTCTGGTATCTGGCCTTTCTCGTCTATCCCATGTACCAGTCACTGACGATCAGCTTCATGGACTGGGACGGCCTATCAGCCAATATCCGCTTTATCGGGCTGGAGAACTACCGGCGCATCTTCTTTGAGGATGAGACAGCGCGGCGCGCGCTGTGGAACAACATTCTGTGGACGCTGGGCACGCTGCTGATTCCGACCACGATCGGGCTGGGGCTGGCGGTGGCGCTCGACCGCAAGCTGCGCGGGCGCACGGTGTTACGCGCGCTCTTCTACGGCCCGGCCGTGCTGCCGATGGTCGCGGTGGGCATGATCTGGGCGTGGATGTACAACCCGCAGTTCGGCTTTATCAACTATGTGCTCAAGGCGGTCGGGCTGGGCTTTCTGGCGCGCGGCTGGCTCTCGGTCTTTGAGACCGCGCTGCCCGCCACCTTTCTCACCGCGGTGTGGGGCGGCGTCGGCTTCCCGATGGTGCTCTACCTGGCCGCGCTGCAAGCCATCCCGCAGGAGCAGTACGAGGCGGCCAAGATGGATGGCGCCAATGGCAATCAGCTTTTCTGGAGGATCACCCTGCCCTGCCTGCGCGAGGCCACTGTAATCGTCTTCTCGCTAGCGGTGATCAACTCCTTCAAGACCTTCGACCTGATCTACACCATGACCTACGGCGGTCCTGGCCGCTCGACGCAGGTGCTGGGGACGTGGATGTACTTCCACGCCTTTCAGTATTACAACGCCGGCTATGGCGCGGCGATCGCCTGGGTGATCGCAATGATCACGCTAGTCATGGCGATCCCGTACATCCAGCGCATGTCGCGCGATTGAGAAGAAGGCGATCACGAAGTCATGCAGCTGGCAGCGCATCAGGGATTGACAGGGAAGGAATCGGGACAGACATGGAAGATTTGGCAGGGAGTGTGGCGGATGACCACGGCAGAACAGGTACAAGCATGACACAGAAATCGACCAGTATGAAGGCGCAGGAACGCCTGACCAACACGCTACTCTATGTTTTGTTGATCGGCATGGCCGTCGTCTGGCTGGTGCCCTTCATCATTATTGCGCTCACCTCGGTGCGTAGCATGGGTGATCTCATTAGCAACGGCGTTTTTGCCTGGCCGAAGGAGTTTGTCTTCGCCAACTTCGAGCGGGCGTGGAATATCGGCAACTTCTCCACCTACTTCCGCAACAGCTTGATCCTGATCATTCTCAAGGTGCCGCTGGGCATCGTGATCGCGTCGCTGGCGGCCTTTCCGCTGGCAAAGATGCAGTTCCGCTTCAGCGGCTTCATCTTTGTTTTCTTTCTGATCGGCCTTGCCATTCCAGTGCACGTCACGCTGACGCCGCTGCTGGTGATGATGAAGCAGCTTGGCATTCAGGGCACGCTGGCCGCGCTGATCCCGCCGTATGTAGTTTTTGGCCTGCCCTTTCAGATCTTCGTGATGCGCGGCTTTTTCCGCACCGTGCCGTCGGAACTACTGGAGGCGGCGCGGCTCGATGGCGCCACCGAATGGGGCAACTTCTGGCGCATCCTGATGCCGCTTTCGGCGCCGGCGCTGGCCACGCTCTTTATCATCGACGCGCTGAGCACCTGGAACGAGCTGCTGATGGCCCTGGTGCTGATCAGTTCCAACGAGTCGCGCACGGTGCCGGTCGGTCTACTCCAGTTTCAGGGACAGTTCTCGTCGCAGTACACACAGTTGATGGCCGGCGTCCTCATCTCGATCACGCCGATTATTTTGCTCTACGTCTTCTTGCAGCGCTACATGGTCGCCGGTCTCACCGCCGGCGCGCTCAAGGAATAAGATATCATTAGTTACGTGCCGGGGACGGGCTACAAGACTTCTGCTTAACCACGCGGTTTGTAGCCCGTCCCCGGCACGTAAAGCAAAAGGACTCACCAAGCATGATGTCACAGCAAATGCACGACCAGCCGCCCAAACTTGCCGTCCATCCGAACGGCTATCTCGTCACCGCGATGGCCAGCCCTTCTTCTATCTCGCCGACACAGTGTGGATGGCCTTCCCCAACCTGACGCTCGACGAATGGGCGCGCTATCTGGCGCAGCGCCGGCTGCAGGGCTTCAACGCGCTGCAGATCAGTATCCTGCCGGTGACGCACGACACGAGCATGTCGCCGCAGAACATCGACCCCTTCCTGCCCGATGCGGATGGCAATTGGGATTTCAGCGCCTACAACGAAGCTTATTTTGCCAAGGCCGAAACCATGGTGGAGATGGCGGTTGATCAGGGATTTACGCCGGTGCTGGGCGTGCTCTGGTGCAGCTACGCACCGGGGACGCGCTGTTCGGAGCACAGCCCGGTGGCGTCGGCCATGCCTTTCGACGCGGTCGCGCCCTTCGCTGCGTTTGCCGCCGAACGCTTCAAGCGCTTCAACCCCATCTTCTTTATCAGCGGCGACACGCGCTTCGAATCGCCGCAGGAAGCGCCCTACTACATGGCCGCGCTCGCAGCAGTGCGCGCCGTCTGCCCCGACGCGCTGCTGACGATGCACCTGCACCCGCAGGGCGACCTGCCGCGCGAATTTATCGACGCCGTCGACTTTTACATGTACCAGTCTGGCCACGACGCAAACACCCAGCACCAGCCCTACACCTTCGCCGAGAAATTCGCCGCCTATGCGGTCAAGCGGCCGGTCCTCAACAGCGAGCCGCCCTACGAAGGGCACGGTCGCATCGGCACGCGCACGCGCTTCAACGCCTTTGACATCCGCAAAGCGACCTGGCAGAGCCTGCTTTCCGGCGCCAAGATGGGCATCACCTACGGCGCGCACGGTGTGTGGAGCTGCCACAAGCGCGGCATGAATTTTCTCAACGCGCACCGCTCCTTTGAACCCTTCACCTGGGAAGAGGCGCTGCTGCTCGACGGCAGCTGGGATGTCGGCTTTGCCCGCTGGCTCTTTGAGCGCTACAACCTCTTCGCCACCGATCCGACCGCGATCGTGCTTGGTGAGGACAAAGAAATCCGCGCCGCGGCCAGCGCCGACCTGGCGACGATTGCGATCTACAGCCCCTATGCCTTTGACATCGACGTGGCGGTGGATTTGACCGGCTATCGCTGCGTGCTGATCGACCTGGCGACGCGGCGCGTCATGACGCCGGAGGTGCAGGCGAGCGAGCGCTCGCGCATCGGCATGTCGCGCGTCAACGCCGACACCCTGTTCCTGGCTGTCAAGCAGCCCATCTCAGAAAGCTGAACGATCTATGCACGACAGCATCCATCCCTGGCAGGCGACCGAACTGACCTTCACCGCCGTGCAGCGCTACGACAACCCGTACACGGACGTGGAACTCTTTGTCCAGTTTCGCCATGAAAGCGGCGTCGAGCTGGTGCGCCCGGCCTTTTGGGATGGCGGCAACACGTGGAAGGTGCGCTTTGCCTCGCCGCTGGAGACCGGAAGCTGGCAGTGGCAGAGCTTTAGCGCGCCGCGCGATGAGGGGCTGAGCGGGCAGCGCGGAACGCTGCGCGTCGAAGCCGCAGCGTCTGCCAACCGCTTCGAGCGCCACGGTTTCTGGCGCATCCTGCCGGGCGAGCGCAACCTGCACTATGCCGACGGCGCGACGGCGCTGCTCGTCGCTGACACGGCCTGGGCGCTGCCCTGGCGCGCCACGCACGAACAGTGCGAGCTCTACGCCCAGCAGCGCCAGGCGCAGGGTTTCAACGCGACCCTCCTGATGTCGGTGCAGCCCGACCGCCGTGCGCGCGGCCCGCGCAGCCGCACCGAGCATGACGGCTTTGACGTCGGTTTTGAAGATCTACCGGACGGCCACCTCAACCAGATCAACATCGCCTATTTCCAGTATTTGGATGGGCTGGCCGGCATTCTGCGCCGCCATGAAATCGTGCCGGTCTGGAACCCGGTCTTTCACGGCTACGGCTGGAAGGGATTGGATGTGGCCGGGCCGGTGATCCCGCCCGTCGAGTATGCGCGCTACTGCCGCTATCTGGTCGCACGCTACGGCGCGCAGCCTGCCGTCTGGCTGGTGGCGGCTGACGGCGACGGACTTGCGACGGGCGTCGATCCGGGCGGCTGGGAGATCGAGCGCTGGGATGCGTACCAGCAGCCGACCGGCATCCACTACGCGCCGCACCAGGATCCATGGGCCTACCAGGATCGCGCCTGGCTCGACTTTCAGTGGTGTCAGACCGGACACAGCGGCGAACACCGGCCGCAGCGCGTGGCGGTGATGTGGGAACAGCGTCCGATCAAGGCCGTCGCCAACGGCGAGCCGACCTACGAGCATATCGGTGAGCCGGGGCGGGCCGCAGGTTGGTGGCAAGGCCATGAGGCGTGGAGCAACCTGACCGCCGGCGGCACGATGGGCGTCGTCTACGGTGCGGGCAGCCTGTGGCAGTGGCGGCTCGACGCGCAGGAGCCGCACGAACCGTGGTGCATGGCGCGCGACGCGGGCTGGCGCGAGGCGCTTGACTTTGAAGGCGCCCGCTACGTCGGCGTGATCGCGAAAATCTTCGACGGTCTGCCCTTTGCCGGCATGGCGCCCGATTATCGCCATACCTATGGCCGCGCCGCGCTGATCGCACCGGGCAAGCTCTTCATCGTCTACCTGCCCGACGGCGGCCTGCTGCAGATCGAGCCGGTGCGCAGCGTGGATCTGCCCAGGCGCTATCGGGTGATCGACCCGACCACGGGCGCCGTGCTTGCCAGCGGCGAAGGGCACGACGGCATTGCCATCGAGTCCGGCGCACCGCGCGTGGTGATCTTTGCCGATATTGAGAACGATGTGGCTTAAGGCGGAAGAATCGACCACGGATTCAGCGGATTTGACGGATATTCACGGATTCATCCAAAAAACATCCGTGTCAATCCGCCAAATCCGTCAAATCTGTGGCCCATTGCGTCCAGGCTCAATCGCGACTGACTCTGGCAGATGACAGAAAGAATGAATGACAACGACGCGGTTTAGTGAAAAAGAATAGACCGCAGATTCGGCGGATTTGACGGATGTTCACGGATTTATCAAGAGCATCCGTGTCAATCCGCCTAATCCGTCAAATCCGTGGCCCATTGCGGTGAGGTTCACCGCGATTGACTTTGGCAGATGACAGGAAGAATCATGACGACCAATCAGCAGATCGAACAATGGGGTATATTTGAGTTGGCGCTTGACGGCAGCGCGGCGGGCAATCCCTTCCAGGATGTCCAGCTTGTGGCGCACTTTGCATACAAACACCGCACGGTCGCGGTGGATGGCTTCTACGACGGCGACGGCGTCTATTGCGTGAGCTTCATGCCCGACGTGCAAGGCGAGTGGCGCTATCGCACGCAGAGCAACCTGGACGCGCTGGATGGCGTGGAGGGGAGCTTTACCTGCATGGCGCCCGGCGCGGGGAACCACGGGCCGGTGCGCGTCGCCAACACCTATCACTTTGCCTACGCCGATGGCACGCCCTACAAACAGATCGGCACGACCTGCTATGTGTGGAATCTGCAAGGGACAGAACTGGAGGCGCAGACGCTGGCGACGCTGGCGCAGGCGCCCTTCAACAAGATTCGCTTCTGCGTCTTCCCCAAACACTATCGCTACAACGAGAACGAGCCGGAACACTATCCCTTTCCCTGTCTCGCCCAGGGCAGCAGCGCATGGACGGGCAGCTATCAGGTCGACATCAAGGAGGGCTGGCGCTTTGACTTCGAGCGCTTTGTGCCGGCCTATTTTCAGCACCTGGAAGATTGCGTCGCCAAGCTGTGTGAGCTGGGGATCGAGGCCGACATCATTCTCTTCCACCCCTACGACCGCTGGGGCTTCGCCACGATGCGCGCCGAGCAGGACGACCGCTATCTGCGCTATGTGGTGGCGCGGCTGGCAGCGTATCGTAATGTCTGGTGGTCGATGGCGAACGAATACGACCTGATGCCGCACAAGTCGATGGCTGACTGGGATCGCTTTTTCCGTGTGGTGCAGGAGAGTGATCCCTATCAGCATCTGCGCTCGATCCACAACTGTCGCGAATTTTACGACCACAGCAAGCCGTGGGTCACGCACCAGAGCATCCAGCGCCCCGATCCCGGACAGGCGGTGCTATGGCGCAGTCAGGTGAAGAAGCCGGTGGTGGTGGACGAATGCTGCTACGAAGGGGACATCCCGAACGGCTGGGGCAATATCTCGGCGCGGGAGATGGTGCACCGCTTCTGGCAGGGAACGGCGGCGGGCGGCTATGTCGGCCACGGCGAGACCTACCTTCACCCGGACGCGATCCTGTGGTGGTCGAAGGGCGGCGTGCTGCACGGCAAGAGCGCGCCGCGCCTGGCTTTCCTGCGCGAGCTGCTGGAAGCCGGGCCGCCATCCGGCCTCGACCCGATCGGCGGGGTGGTGAATGCGCTGCCCTGCGCTGGCAAGATGCACGCGTACTACCTGATCTACACCGGCGTCGCGCAGCCCGCCCTGCTCGAAGTCACGCTGCCGGAAGACGAAGAATACCGCGCCGAGGTGATCGACACCTGGGGCATGAGCGTGACGCCCGGCGAACTCTACGGCGGCCAGGCAGAGATTGCAATGCCGGGCAAGGCGTATCATGCGCTGGTGTTGAGGCGAGTAGAGCAGTAGGTCATCCAACCTTCCAGGAAGCTGCGAGCTTCCAGGAAGCTCGCAGCACAGGCAGGATTCTCATGAAGATTCTCATCATTGGCGGCACCGGTCTGATCAGCACAGCCATCACGCGCCAGTTGCTTGCCCGTGGCGATGCGGTGACGCTCTACAACCGTGGACAGACGCCGCTGCGCGTCGATGGCCCTGTGCGCAGCATGACCGGCGACCGCACCGACTTTGCCGCGTTCGAGTCGCAGATTGCGGCCGCCGGCGCCTTCGACTGCGTGATCGACATGGTCTGCTACCACCCGGACGAAGCAGAAAGCGCGGTGCGCACCTTTGCCGGGCGCACCGGGCACTACATCTTCTGCAGCACGGTGGATGTTTATACAAAGCCGGCTGCACACTACCCGATCCGCGAAGATGCCGAACGACAACCGGACCCGGCCTTTGGCTATGCCTTCGACAAGGCTGCCTGTGAAGCCGTGCTCTTTGCAGCCCACGCACGCGGCGAACTGCCCGTCACCATCATTCGCCCGGCGCACACCTACGGCGAAGGCGGCGCGATCCTGCACTCGCTTGGCTGGGCAACGCACTACATCGACCGGATTCGCCGGGGTCGGCCGATCCTGGTGCATGGCGACGGAACATCGTTGTGGGCATCCTGTCATGTCGACGATGTGGCCGCCGCGTTTGTCAACACTGCCGGCCGGCCAACGACGCAGGGCAAGGCCTATCATGTTGCCGGCGAAGCGTGGCAGAGCTGGAACCAGTACCATCAGCGCGTGGCAGAGGCCTTGTCTGCGCCGCCACCCACCTTCGTGCATATTCCCAGCGACCTGCTGGCGCGCGCTGTGCCGGAGGCCAATTGGTGCCGTCTGAACTTTCAGTTTGACAACATCTTTGACAATCAGGCCGCACGCCAGGAGATCGGGTTTCGATACACCATCCCGTGGGTCGAGGGCGTGCGGCGCACCGTCGCCTGGCTCGACGATCATCAGCGCGTTGAGCCGAGCAGCGGGGCTGACCTCGAAGATCGGGTGATTGCCGCATGGCAACAAGCAGAGGAAACAATGATCGGTCGTTTTACCAATGTCTGAACCGTGTACAGAAGCAAATGGAGATCACGAACATGAATCGCAAATATTCCGCCGTCGCCGTCGTCTTTGCCAACTGCGCCGACCGCTACGTCCTGCAAGGCTACACCGAGTCGCGCACCTTCGACCAGATGCTGGCCGACGCGCAGCAGGTCGAGGGGCTGACCGGCATCGAGGTGATCGGCGGCTGGCACATCAACGACCAGAACCAGCACGCCGTCGTCAAGCAGATCCACGACGCCGGCTTCCAGCTTGCCTGCGTCATCCCCGAAATCTGGGCTAACCCGAAGTGGGGCTGGGGCACACTGGCCGCCACCGACCCCGGCATCCGCCGCGACGCCATCGACCGCATCAAGGTGGCGATGGATCTGGCCGCCAGCACCGGCTGCAACCACGTCAGCCCGTGGCCCGGCCACGACGGCTGGGACTATGTCTTCCAGGCCGACTACCTCAAGATGTATGACTGGATGCTCGAGGGGCTGGAAGCGTGCGCCAACCACAATCCCAACGTCAAGATTTCGCTCGAGTTCAAGCCCAAAGAGCCGCGCATGCACATCATGATCGACAGCACAGCCAAGGCGCTGCTCTTTGTCAACACAATCAACAAACCCAACCTGGGCATCAACCTCGACGTGGGCCACGCCAACATGGGCGGCGAGACGCTGGCCGAAGCCGTGGCGCTGATGAAGCGCTTTGGCAACCGCCTGCTGCATCTGCACCTCAACGACAACTACCGCGCCACCGACGACGATATGATCCCCGGCTCCGTGCATACGCTGGAGTGGGTCGAGTTCTTCTACTGGCTGGAGCGCACCGGCTACGACGGCTGGCTCTCGCTCGACATCTTCGCCTATCGCGAGCGCGACAAGGTTGCGGTCGGGCGCGAGGCGCTGGCCTGGCTGGAAACCTTCGCCAAAGCCGCCGAGCGCATCGACAAACAGGAGGCGGAAGCAATCTTCGCCAGCGGCGACGCCATGCAGGCCCAGGCCATGCTGCGCCGCGCGCTCTTTGGTGGATAAAGCCAGGGTTCTCCTTTTGATGCCGCCACCCTTGCGCAAAGCGCAAGGGTGGCGGCAAAGAACAGACCTGATTGAAAGGAAGCTAGACCATGACCGATCATGAGATGCTGGAGCTTGGGCGCGAGGTGGTGCGCGCCGAAGCCGCAGCAATCGAGGCAGTGGCAGAGCAACTTGACCCGGCCTTTGTCGCCACTGCCCGCCTTGTTGCCGGTTGTCCGGGCGTCATCCTGACCACCGGCTCCGGCACCTCCGGCACGATCGCACGGCGGCTGGCGCATCTGCTCGCCACCTGTGGCATGCACGCCTTCTTCGTGCACCCGGCCGACGCGCTGCATGGCCCGTCGGCGGCAGTCGCGCCCGGCGACGTGCTGATCGCGCTCTCCAAAGCGGGCAAGAGCGCCGAGATCAACCACTTTGCGCGCGTCGCGCGCCAACGCGGCGGCCAGGTGATCAGCCTGACCTGGAAGCCGGACTCTGAGCTGGCGGAATTGAGCGACGTGGTGCTGGTGCAGCCCAACGCGGTGGAGGCCGAAGGTGAGGGCGTCCTGCCCTTTGGCAGCACGCTGGCCGCCGGCGCGCTCTGCGATGCGCTCTGCCTGGCAGTCAAAACAATGCGCGGCTTCGACCTGGCCACGCTCACACAGACGCACCCTTCCGGCGCGACCGCAGAATTGGTGAAGAAATAGACCACGGATTGAACGGATTAGACGGATCAAAGCGGATCATTTTGAAATCCGTGAAAATCCGCCAAATCCGTTCAATCCGTGGTCTATCCAGAGAGGTGGACGATGACAGCGTATCTGTTGGGGATTGACTACGGAACGGGCGGCGCCAAGGTGTGCGTGATCGACGACGGCGGCGCGGTGCTGGGTTTTGCGTTTGAAGAATACCCGTTCATCCACGAGCAGCCGGGCTGGTCGGAGCATGACGCCGAGCGCTACTGGCAGGTCGCCTGCCGGTTGATCCGCGCCGCGGTCAGCGAGGCCGGGATCAAGCCGGCCGCACTGCGTGGCATTGCCGTCTCGTCGGCGCTGCCCTCGCTGGTGATGGTGGATGCCGAGCACCGGCCGATCGAGCGCGCCTACAACCTGATGGATCGCCGCGCCACCGCCGAGGTCGCCCGGCTGAAAGAGACCATCGGCGAGGAGCGTATCTTCCAGGTCAGCGGCAACCGGCTGGAGGATCATCCGGCACTGGTCAACCTGCTCTGGGAGCAGCGCAACCGGGGCCGGAGAGTTTCCGCCGCATCCACAAGGCGCTGACGATCGATGGCTACATCACGCTCAAGCTCACCGGCAAGGCCACGCTGCACTACTCCGGCGCGGCCTTCTATGGCGTCGCCTACGACCTGCGCAAGCGCCGCTTTGACACGGAGATGCTGACAGCGATCGGTATCGACCCCGCCATCCTGCCCGACCTCTACGCCTGCGAGGCGATTGTCGGCGAGGTGACGCGTGAAGCCGCGGCGGAAACCGGGCTGGCGCCGGGCATTCCGGTGGCGGCCGGGCAGGTCGACTGCAACGCCGGCTGGGTGGGCGCCGGCGCGATCGAGGCCGGCGACATCCAGAGCAATCTGGGCACGGTGGGCAACTTTGGCATCATCCATAAAAACACCGACTTCATCTTTTCTGAGGTCGGCCGTTCCATGATTCACTGCGCGTACACGGTCGATTCGGCGGAGACCTACGTCACCATCCCGACCACGACCACCGGCGGCCAGTCGATCCGCTATCTGCGCGACGCCTTCTCGCAATGGGAGGTGGAGACCGAGCGCGTACTCGGCGTCTCCGCCTACGACCTGCTCAACCTGCAGGCCGAGAAAACGCCGCCCGGCGCCGACGGGCTGATCATCCTGCCCTACCTGATGGGCGAACGCACGCCGATCTGGGATGTGCAGGCGCGCGGCGTGATCTTCGGCCTGTCGCTCAACCACACCAAGGGCCACATTGTGCGCGCCATGATGGAGGCGGTCGCCTACGCCCTGTACGATTCGTACCAGCTTATCCAGCAGGCGGGGCTGGCGGTCAGGCTACCGATGGTGCTCAACGAAAGCGGCGCGGTCAGCAAGCTGTGGCGGCGCATCATCGCCGATGTCTTCAACGTGCCGCTGGTGCTGGTCAAGCGGCGCACGGGTGCGCCCTACGGCGATGCCGTGCTGGCCGGCGTGGCGACCGGCGTCTTCCCCGACTTCGGCGTGACGAAGCAGTGGGTCGAATACATAGAGCCGATGGCGCCGGACCCGGCCAATCACGCACGCTATATGGAGTACTTTGCGCTCTACAAACAGCTCTATGCGCACGTCAAAGAAGATTTTCAAAGCCTGGCACGCCTGCGCGAACGCTAGAATATCTTTGGAAAGCCACTCACTTTGACGCAGAGACGCGGAGCGGCAGAGGTTCGCAGAGAAAAGACAAAGAGGGTCAACCGGATCTCGTGTGATTACGTGCCGGGGACGGGCTGATCGTTCTCTGCTCGACTGCAGCACCGCAAGCCCGTCCCCGGCACGTAAGGCCCGACCCCATGAATTCCGGTTGAGCCGACAAAGAACCTGCCGCAGGCATTTCTCTGCGTTTTCTCTCCATCTCTGCGCCTCTGCGTCAAGGATGTTGCAATTACAAAAGGAGAAAACATGAACAACCTACCTCATATTACCGTCAGCGACAACCGGCGCTTTTTGCAGACCGAAAGCGGCGCGCCTTTTTTCTGGCTGGGCGACACCGCCTGGGAGCTTTTTCATCGCCTGACGCGCGAGGAAGCCGAGCTGTTCCTGGAAAACCGCCGGCGCAAGGGCATGAATGTAATCCAGGCCGTCGCGCTGGCTGAGTTCGACGGGTTGCACACACCCAATGCCTACGGCGACTACGCGCTGGTCGACGACGACCCCACACGGCCCAACGAAGCCTACTTCGGCCACGTCGACTTTATCGTAAATCTGGCCGCCGAGAAGGGGCTCTACATCGGCCTGCTGCCGACGTGGGGCGACAAGGTAACGGCGCAGTGGGGCGCCGGCCCGGTGATCTTTACGCCGGAAAACGCGCGCAGCTACGGTCGCTGGCTTGGTGATCGCTATCGTGATCGCACCAACATCCTGTGGATCCTGGGCGGCGACCGGCCCTCGTACAAGGACGACGCCGACTTCCGAGCCATTTGGCGGGAAATGGCCGCCGGCATCGACGAGGGCGCTGGCGTGCACCCGCTCAAAACCTACCACCCGTGGGGCGGCCACTCCACCGCGGAAGAGCTGCACGAAGAGGCCTGGCTCGACTTCAATCTGATGCAGTCCGGCCATGGCAGCGGGCGCAGCGTGCCGGTCTGGGAGATGATCGAGCGCGACTACGCGATGACGCCGGTCAAGCCGACGCTCGACGCCGAACCCAACTACGAGGATCATCCGATCAACCCGTGGCCGCAGTGGAACGAGGCCAACGGCTACTTCCGCGACCACGACGTGCGCCAGCAGAGCTATCGCTCGGTCTTCGCCGGCGGCTGCGGCGTCACCTACGGCCATCATGCGGTCTGGCAGTTCTGCGGCACACGCGACCCTGTCGTCAACCACGCCGACCGCCCGTGGACCGATGCACTCGACCGCCTCGGCGCAACGCAGATGGTGCATCTGCGCCGGCTGATGGAATCGCGACCCTACTTCAGCCGCATCCCTGATCAAATCATCGTGGTCGATAACCCCGCCGAGCGCGGCAGCCACATGCGTTCGACGCGCGACGAAGCGGGCAGCTACGCGCTGGTCTACACGCCGCTGGTGCAGCCGGTCACAGTGCAGCTTGGCTGGGCCGCGGGCAACGCCGTGCGCGCTTGGTGGTACAACCCGCGCACCGGCGGGGCCACGGAGATCGGTCGCTTTGCCGCGACGGGTCAACTGACCTTCATGCCGCCGGTCGATGGGCCGGACTGGGTGCTGGTGCTCGACGACGCGGCGGCGGATTTTGGCAAGCCTGGAGCGGAATAGAACGCGGATGACGCGGATTGAGCGGATACGCGCGGATCAAGAAAAAATCCGCGAGAATCCGCCAAATCCGCGTTATCCGCGTTCCATTCTTCTCCTCTTTGAGAATGGACTTTGACGATGAAAGCAGCAGTACAGACAGGCATCCGGCAGTTTGAGGTGCGCGAGGTTCCCGACCCAACGTTGCCGGACGATGGACTGATTCTGAAAGTGACAGCGTGCGGCGTCTGCGGTTCCGACCTGCGGCGCTGGCGCGAGGGGCTGCCCGCGGGTGTGGACGGCATCATCCCCGGCCACGAGATCGCCGGCGAGGTGATCGCGGTCGGCTCGCAAACAACGCACGTGGCCGTCGGCGATCGCCTGGCCTTTGGCCCGGACATCCACTGCGGCCACTGCTGGTATTGCCAGCGCGGCCTCTACAATCTCTGCGACAACACGCGTTTTCTGGGCATCACCCCCGGCCTGCCCGGCGGCTTTGCCGAGCGACTGGCCGTCAGCGGCGACGTGCTCGCCAACGGCATTGTCCACCCGATCCCGGCCGGGCTGCCCGACGAGATCGCCGCGCTGGCCGAACCGTGCTCCTCGGTGCTGGCCTCGCATCTCAAGACCAACACCAGCCTCAACGACACGGTGGTGGTAATCGGCGCCGGGCCGATCGGCGCACTGCTGGTGGCGACGGCCAAGGCGCGCGGCGCGCGCGCCTTCATCGTGGTGCGCAGCGACCGCCGCCGCGCCCTTGTCGAACTCTTTGCGCCCGATGAGATCATCGACAGCAGCCAGGAGGATATGGTCGCGCGGGCGCGCGAACTGACCGGCGGGCTGGGCGTCGACATTGCGATCTGCGCCAACCCCGACGCCTCCACGCAGGAAGCCGCGGTGCGCATGGTGCGCAAGGGCGGCAAGGTCGTGCTCTTTGGTGGCCTGCCCAAAGCCACGCCCATGACGACGCTCGACAGCAACCGCATCCACTACGGCGAGATTGAGGTCATCGGCGCTTTCTCCTACCACCCCACCGCTCACGCCCAGGCGCTCGATCTCTTTGCGCGCCAGGTCATCCCCGTCGAGCAATTGATCACCCACCGTTTCCCGCTTGACGCCATCGACGTGGCCTTTGAGACTGCCAACAGCGGCGTTGGGCTCAAAGTGCTGGTGCAACCACAGGAGTAAATTTATGTCGATTCTCGGACTGGACATCGGCACCACCGGCTGCAAGGCGATGGTCTTTGCGGCGGACGGCAGCGTGCTCAGCGAGGCGCGCCGCGAGTACGCCATCCAAACGCCGCACCCTACCTGGGCCGAACAGGACGCCGAGCAGCTCTGGGCGCTGGCGTGGCAGTGTTTGCGCGAAGCGATCGCGGCCACGCGCGCCGACCCGCCGGTGGCGCTGGCGCTCTCCTGCCAGGGCGAGGCCGTCATTCCGGTGGATCGAGAAGGACGCGCACTGCGCCCGGCGATCCTGGGCATGGACACGCGCACGAGCGACGAAAATGCGTGGCTCGTCGAAACCTTTGGCGCTGACGAGCTTTTTCGCCGCACCGGCATGCCCGTCCACACGATCAACACGCTGCCCAAGCTGCTCTGGCTCCAGCGCCACGAAGCGGCGATCTGGCGCGACGCGCATCAATTCCTGCTCTACGAGGACTTCTTTCTGCGCCGGCTGGGGGGCGAAGCGGTGATCAGCGTTTGCCTCGCCTCGCGCACGCAGATGATGGGCCTGGCAAGCGGCGACTGGGACGACGAGATTCTGGAAAGCTGCGCCATCGAGCGGGCGCGGCTGGCGCGTCTGGCGCCGGCAGCAGGCGGCGTCGTGGGGAAGCTGCGCCCCACACTGGCGGCGGAGCTGGGGCTTGTACGCGACTTGCTGCTCGTCAGCGGCGGCCATGATCAGGCGTGCGCTGCGCTGGGCAGCGGCGTCATCGCGCCCGGGCTGGCGATGGTCTCGACGGGCACGGCGGAGGTGGTGGAGGTGGCGATGGATTCGCCGGCGCTGGCGCCTGCACTGGCGGAGGGCGGCATCTCCGTCTACCGCCACGTTGTGCCCGGCCTCTATGTGGCGATGACGCTCAACCACAGCGGCGGGCTGCTGCTGCGCTGGCTGCGCGATACACTGGGGCAGTGGGAGATGCAGCAGGCCGCCGCGACCGGCGCTGACGCCTATGACCTGCTGCTCCAGGACGCGCCCGCCGGCCCGACCAGCCTGCTGCTGCTGCCCCACTTCGCCGGCAGCGGCACGCCGACGCTCGATGTCCATTCCAAGGGCGCCATCCTGGGGCTGACCTTTGCCACCACCAAAGCGGAGATCGCAAAAGCTGTGCTAGAAGGATTGACCTTGGAGTTGCGCACCAACCTCGATCTGCTGCGCCAGAGTGGCGTGGAGATCGCCGAGCTTCATGCGGTCGGCGGCGGCGCACGCAGCGATCTCTGGCTGCACCTGAAAGCGGATATCTGCAACACGCCGCTGCGGGTGCCGGCGGTGACGGATGCGGCGTGTCTGGGGGCAGCGCTGCTGGCGGGGGTCGGCGCGGGACTCTTTGCCAATGTCTCGGCGGCGGTGCAACAGGCCGTTCGCTGGGGTGCACACGTCACGCCCGATAAACCGGCGGTCGATGCCTACGCGCAGCGCTACACCTTGCACCGCCAGCTTTACCCGCTACTGGCCGATCTGCATTGTCAGCTTTAGCGGCGCAGGGTTCTGGCCAGCATGTGAGCCAGTTCGGTCATGGAACACGGCTTCAGCAGCCAGGCCGTAACGCCGAGAGCGCGCAGGTTCTCTTGATCTTCGTCGAGGGGTGACCGCTCATCAAAACGACAGGCAAGTTGGAATGGTCGGTGCGCATGGCATCAACCAAGGCCATGCCGCCCATGTCAGGCATTACTACATCGCTGAGCACCAAGGCGACATTGCTGTGTGGACTTGCCAACAGATCGAGCGCAACCCGCCCATTGGGGGCGTCGAGGACTGCATAGTCGAGCGATTTAAGCATCTCGATTATGGCGTAACGCAGCGTTGGGTTGTCCTCAACCAGCAAGATGCGCTCGCCTCTGCCGCGCGGCAGCACCCCGGCCGCCACTGTTTGCGGCGCGGGTTGCTTGGTCTCGACGGCGCTAAGATAGATCGTGAACGTTGTTCCGCTGTCCGGCAGTGTATCGACGCTCAGATGGCCTTCGTGCTGAGCAATGATGCCATGCACCTGCGCCAGGCCAAGCCCTGTTCCTTTGCCAGGTTCTTTGGTCGTAAAGAACGGGTCGAAAATATGAGGAAGCACATCCGGCGCGATCCCTGTGCCGGTGTCGGCGACGGTCAACCGAATCCATTCGCCCACCGCTAGCCCAGGCGTGGGCGCGGCTGCCTCCGCCGCAACGGAGAGCTTGCTCAACTCGAACAAGAGCGCCCCCCCGTGTGGCATGGCGTCGCGCGCGTTGATTGCCAGGTTAACGACTACCTGGCGCAGGCGCGTCGGGTCGGCGTGAACCAGACAGCGATTCTCCCCGTGCACCAGTGCAACTTTGATCGTCTCGGGAAATGTCCGTTGCAGCAGAGAAACCTGCTCATTCACCAGCGCCCGCAAGTCCATGTCTCGACGCTGCAGCAAAGACTGGCGGCTGAAGTCCAGGATTTGACGAACCAGCTCGGTGGCGTATTGGGTCTGCTCTACAATCACAGCCATGCGGCGCCGGTCGGCATCCAGCATCTCAGCGGACATGCCCGCCATCTGTGCGTGGAGCAGAATCACGGTGAGGATATTGTTAAAGTCGTGGGCGATGCCCGCGGCGAGTTGACCGACCGTCGCCAGGCGCTCCTGCTGCCGCGCTTCCATTTCCGCCTGCCGCGAGCGCGTCACATCGTCGATCAGCACAACCCACTGCGCAAAGTCTTCGTGATTGGAGATGGGGCGCGCGATGATCTCGAAGATGCGGCCATCCGCATGGACATCATGCCACGGGCCGACCGGCGGGATGAGCAGCAACTCGCTCACTTTGAGATCGCCAAGCTGCGTGATCATGTCGCCCACGCGTGCATTCGTCAAGATGGCCAGATCGCGAATACCTGTGCGGTTCGCCATCACAACCTTACCTGTGACATCCAGCAGCAACAATCCCTGCGGCGTCGTCTGCATCACCTGTTCCATCTGACGTGCATTTTTTTTCATTTCCTCAAACAGGCGTGCGCGTTCGAGCACTAACCCAGCCGTCACCGCGATATTGGAGAGCGCGCATATCTTCTTCCACAAAGGCGGCGGTTCGTTCAACACTATCCAACGCAATCACCCCGATCGCCTCGCCCTGCACGATCAGCGGCGCCACGATGGCGCTCTTGACTGCACCGAGTTCATCGATGCCGCTCGAGCGCGATGCAGACGCCTCGACCGACACATCAGGGACGAGTAGCGCCTTCCTCGAGCGAAGACTGCGCCCGCCATAACTTTGTTCAGGCGAAAATGCAATGTTGCGCATGCGCGGATCCTGATAGCCGATCCACGCCTGAACTCTCAACTGCCCGCTGCTGTCGAGCAACAAAATCGTGCCTTTCTGTGCCGCGGCCACCGCGTGCACAGCGGCGTCAAGAATCCGCTCCAGCAGAACCTGCAGATCCGCCGTCTCGCTGATCGCTTGCGTCAACTTTGCCTGGGCTTCCAGTTCACGCTGCCGTCGCTTGCGTTCGGTAATGTCCGCAGCAATGATCTGTACAGCCTCCCGGCCCTGAAAAACAAAAGGAACGGCAGTGACTTCGACCGGTACGGTGCTGCCATCCAGCCGCAGATAAACGGTTTCTGTGGTGTAGCCGGCTGATTCGCCCGCACTCATTGTACGGAAACGCTCCTCCGCGGCGGCCTGTTCTTTGGGAGCAACCGTATCAAATATTGATTTGCCGATCAAGACGTCCGGCTCACTTGCGCCGAGCAGGCGCGCCGCACTCTGATTGACAAAAACTAACCTGCTGTCCTGGTAAATCCCGATCGCATAAGGCGAGGTGTCGACCAGAAGGCGATACCTCGCTTCGCTTTCGCGCAGCGTCTCTTCGGCACGCTTGCGCTCGGTCAGGTCCGTAATGACGGTAATTGTCCCCAAATACTCGTCTTTATGTCGACGCGATACAGCCGAAACCTGCGCCGGCACCTCGCATACACCGCGGTTGATCAGGCGCGCCTCAAAGAGAATATGCTCGTTGTCACGAAAATCGACAAAGGATTGGTCAACCAAGGGGTGATCGGCCTCGACCACAAAGTCTCGTGGCGTATGCCCAAGCACCTCCGCCAGCGGCGTCCCGACCATCGCGGCAAATGCGAGATTGACGTAGGTGAAGCGCCCGTCCTGGTCGGTGACACAAAGTCCCTCGTTCATGGCATCCATCACCTGGCGTGCAAAGTCGCGTTCGGCGCGCAGCGCCTCTTCCTGGCGGTAATGCATGATGGCGATGGCGGCCGTATGGGTGGACATGTCGATCAGGCGCAGTTGAAAATCAGTCGGCTTTGCCACGGTGTGATAGTAGAGCGCAAAGGAGCCTAGCATCGCGCCGGCATTATCCTGGATCGGCGCGGACCAGCACGCGCGCAGCCGGTGGCGCAGCGCCACCTCTCGATAGTTTGCCCAGAGCGGATCCGTCGCGATGTCCTCTACGATCACCTGCGTCTTGCGCCAGACGGCTGTGCCACAGGAGCCAGCCTTCTCCCCGATCGGCTGCCCATCAATGGCCTGCAGATAAGCCGCAGGTAAGCTCGGAGCAGCCACGTGCCGCAGATGCATCCCCTCCTCGTCCAGCAGCAAGATGGAAGCCATCATGCCGGGCGCCTGCATTTCGATTTCGCGCGCCAGTGACTCTAATGTGGCGGTCAGAGGTGCACTGGCGGCAATCATCTCTAAAATGCGATTTTGCGCGCTCAGCATCTCCTCCAACCCGCGGCGGCGTTCGTTTTCGAGCATCACCAACGCAATCACCAGGAAGCCTAACGGATAAAGCAGGATGACAGTCGGCCCGATATGCCTGACCACTTCCCAGCCCATATTGTTGGGAAGGAGAAGTTGCAGCATCAGCATGGTCACGTGCACGAGGAGAGCAAACGTCCACAACAGCAAAGGATGTTCCCAGCGCCGGTTGCGACGGCGCAGGTAATAATAAATGACTCCAAACAAAGAGGATTGAAGAATGACGAGCACCCCAACCACAGCACCGACGCCGCCGGCATAGCTTCGATAGGCGATGCACATCAACGCAGCGACCAGCGCGGTCAGCGGTCCGCCATAGAAACCTGCCAGACTCAGTACAATCGATCGGCCGTCAAAAAATACCCCTGGCGCAAAACGCAGCGGCGTGAGCATAGAGATGATGCCCACACTGCCAAACAAAATGCCGGCCACAATCGGATAGAGCCGTCCAGGACGATTGAGCCGTTGCGCCAGCAATTGCAGGCCAACTGATAAGGCCACCAAGAGAGCAACATTTTGGAGCAGTTCGAGAAGCATAAAACCACCTCGCAGCCGGCAAGGGTTGCGAACATATTCATCGAGTTTGCCCGAGATATGCTTGCCATGCAGGAGCGTGCGCTTTGGATATTGTAAATCAACTTGTAGGATTTCTGAAGTGGGATTTAATCTAAATCCAATAGCGCCGCGGTTGACAGTTTTTTTCTTTATGCTACGATATGTGCAATCGCACGAATACTGTGCATTTGCACATAAGGTGTATTCTCGCAATGCTTGACGACGCTACACATGACCTGCTGGCGCAGGTCGCCGCCCTCTATTACGAAGACGAATTGACCCAAGACGCGATTGCAGCGGAGTTGGGCCTCTCTCGCGTCAAGGTCTACCGGTTGCTGAAGCAGGCGCGCAGCGAGCAGGTCATCCAATTTACGATCAACTGGCCCGTGCAGCGCACGCCAAACATCGAGACGCAACTCTGCGCCACCTTTGGCCTGCGTGAAGCACTCGTGCTCAAGCCGGGCAGCAGCGACCGCACCCACGCACTGGCACGCGTGGGCCAACTCGGTGCGCGCTTCCTGGAGCAGTCTCTGCGCGACGGCATGACAATGACCGTCTGTCTTGGCCGTTCCACCTACGAGGTGATCCACGCTGTACGCCCCGGTTTTCAGGGCCACGTCAATGTGGTGCAGGCGGTGGGCAGCCTGGCCTTGGCCACGCCGGAACTGGACAGCGCGTCGCTGACGCGCGAACTGGCGGCCAAGCTAGGCGGCGCCGCGCACTACTTGTCGGCGCCGATGGTGGTGGATAGCGCCGAGGCTGCCGAAATGTTGCGCAGCCAGCGCGACGTGCACCGGGCGTTGGAAATGGCGCGCCAGGCCGACGTTGCGCTTGTCGGCGTCGGCAACCTCGACCCGGCCACGTCGGAGTTTACCAAGGCCGGTTATCTTTCTGTCGACGACCTGGCGCGGATCGAGCAGTCAGGCGGCATCGGCGATATGTCCGCCCAGATCTTCGCCCTCGACGGTTCGGCCTACACCGGCGGCTTCAATGATCGTGTGATCGGCCTGCGGCTGGATGACCTGCGCGCCATCCCAACCGTCATGTCCATCGCGATCGGCGACGCAAAGGTGCGGTCGATCCTGGGAGCGCTACGCACCGGCGCAATCGACGTCTTCTGCACCGATCTCGATACGGCAGCAGCCGTGCTTGTGGAAGCGGCATCTACGGAGAAGCAACATGTTGGAGTCTGAACTCGTCCCCATCTTTCGCGGCAATGGCGTGTTGGAGTACGTCGAACGCCAGAAACCACAGCTCATGGCCGACGACGACGTGATCGTGCGCATCGAGGCGTGTGGCATCTGCGGCACCGACCTCAACATCCTGGCGACGCCGCCCGCGCACAAGGCGACGCCCGGCATCGTCATCGGTCATGAGGGCGTGGGCATTGTCGAAGCAATGGGGCCGGCGGTGCAGGGCTTGCAGCCAGGCGACCGCGTGGTCATCGCCAACCGGCTGACCTGCGGCCAGTGCGCTTACTGCCGCCGCGGCCTAGACAACCAGTGCACGAATTACCAGACCATCGGCACGACGATCGACGGCGCGTTTGCACCGACGCTGCGCGCGACGGCGCGTGCGCTGTGGAAAATCGACCCGTCCGTGCCGCGCGACGACGCCGCGCTCTTCGAGCCGCTGGCGTGCGCGGTCGGCTCAATCAAGCGCGCGCCGTTCCAGCCGGGCGACAACGTGGCGATCATCGGTGCGGGGCCGATGGGGCTGCTCTTTGCGCTGCTCTACCGGTCGATGGGCGCGGGCAAGGTGATCGTGCTCGACATGGCGCCCTACCGGCTGGACTTTGCGCACGAGATGGGGATAGACGCTGCGCTCAATGTCACGCAGGTCGATGCGCCGGCCGAGGTCAAGCGGCTGACCGGTCTCGGCGCCGACATCGTGGTCGATGCCGTGGGCAACCAGATCAACCAGGCGATCCAGCTTGCGCGGCGTGGCGGGCAGGTGATTCTCTTCGGTATCCGCCCGCACGACAACCCGCCGGTCAACCAGTACACGATCACGCGCTACGACCTTACCGTGCATGGCACGTTTGTCGGGCTGTACCCCTTTGCGCAGACGATCCAGTTGCTGGAGAGCCGCCGCGTGCAGCCGTCGGTGCTGATCACGCATCGCCTGCCGCTGATGGAGTTGGAACGCGGCGTCGAACTGATGCGCACACAGCGGGCGATGAAGGTGTTGGTGGAGATGTAGAGACTGAGAGATTGGGAGATTAGGAGATTGGCGATGCGCTGGATGCTTGTTCTGTTCTTTGTGATGATCGGGGTGAGCGGCTGCCAGTCAGCCGTAGAAGCGCCGGCGCCTTTACCTGAGCCCACGTCTATGCCCGCGCCGCTGCTGCCGGCGCCGCTTTATTTTATCGAGGCCGACAGCGGGCAGTTGATGCGCATGGAACGCGATGGCGCTACGATCCGGCAGGTGACGCACGAGACGGCGCATCGACGAGTTCGCCGTCTCGCCGGTGGGCGGCGCGGTCGCCTACATCAGCGATGACACGCTGATCCAGAGTGACGCGTGGGGCGACAATCGGATTGTCAAGGTGAAGGGGGAATCAGACACCCAGGAGATAGGAGTTGATCCAGCCAAACTGCGCGTGGAAGCACCTGTTTTCTCGCCCGACGGCAGTCAGATTGCATTCAGGTTTAAAGGGATTAATTTAATCGAGAGAGGCGAGGCGCTTCAGTATCGAACCGTGCTGCCCGATACAATTGAACCGTTTGAATCCAGATTGATGAGCACCTTTGTTGCACCAACTCCAGGTTGGTCGCCAGATGGAACAAAGCTATGGATATCCATGTACAGCTATGGCTCAATCAACGCCGGTGCGCTGCTTGATCTGGACAGTGGCGAGGTTCGCGCACCGAAGGGCGACATGCCTTATCCACCCAATGCCGGCGCAGTGTGGAGCAGCGGCGGCAGCTTCTTGGTGACGCCGTGGATTTTGACCAAGGTCGATGCCACCACGCTGGAGAGCCACCTTTTGAACGAAAGCTGGCGCACCAGCCCGAATACACCGCTGGCGCTTGATCTGGTGCGCACCGACGACGGGCGCTGGCTCGTGCTGGCGATGATATCGGAAGGGGACGAGTTTGGCATCGCCGAAGTGCGGCTCGACACGGGCGAAGTGCACTGGCTGAAGATGCTCGACGGCCCCCACTTTGGCATCCTGGCGCCCGATGGCAGCGGCGCACTGCTCAAGCATTTTCGTGAGCCAGACGAGCAGATCGACCAACTCTACTGGCAGCCGCTCGCCGCCGGCGAAATGGTTGCGCTGCTTAAGGACGACATGCGGCTCGCCAAGTGGCCGGCGATGCAGTGGGGAGTAGGGGAGTAGAGATTGGGGGATTAGGAGATTGACCGCAGACGCTCCTAATCCTCCCAATCTCATTCACTTTTACAATTCAGGAGAAGCAGGAATTCACATGGCAGACACAATCGGAAAAGTTACACAGCAGTGCAAAATCGCCGCCG
>JADJVW010000021.1 GCA_016710365.1 Candidatus Caldilinea saccharophila
CCGAGCTAACGGGCCGAGAACTAACACCCGGCGGAGTTAACGGCACGTAAAAAGCAATACACCTACTACCGCGACCAACTCTTAACCTTTACAGAAGACCAAGTTGAATGGAAACCATTGGGGAAAGTATGTGATTATGTAGACTATAGAGGGAAAACTCCGATAAAATCTTCAGAAGGAATATTTCTGATAACTGCTAAAAACATTAGAATGGGTTATATAGATTATCAAGCGTCTCAAGAGTTTATCCCAGAAGATAACTACAACATTGTAATGCGACGAGGTTTACCTGAAATGGGTGATGTCCTCATAACTACAGAAGCCCCATGTGGGAATATAGCCCAAGTTGATCGCAAAAATATTGCTTTAGCGCAAAGGGTCATAAAATATAGAAGCAAAGATGAGCGTCTTTTAAACTCGTTTTTAAAACATTATTTAATGGGAAGTCAATTTCAGAAGAAATTAGCTAAAACCGCAACAGGTTCTACAGTAAAAGGTATAAAAGGTAGTAAACTCCACAAATTAACCATTCCAATTCCATCTCCCGCCGAACAAGCCCGCATCGTTGCCATCCTAGACAAATTCGACACCTTAACCAACTCCATCAGCGAAGGCTTGCCCCGTGAAATTGAATTGCGCCAACAGCAATATGCATATTATCGCGAGCAGTTGTTAAGCTTTCCCCAATTCCCCTCCCCCCAATTCCCCTCCCCGGAGGGGTGCCCGAAGGGCGGGGTGGTCCAGTACCCAAAGAACGCGTGGTTCAGGGACAACCGCATAATCATGCAAACGATCATAAAACCACCACCCCGTCAGGCTACGCCTGCCACCCCTCCAAAGGAGGGGAAAATTATGCGGTAACACAAAAAAATACAAATCCCTACCCTAACCCCAGCCTTGCGCGACAGAGCCAAGGCGCTGCGCAAGGCAGGTATGCTTCATGAAGCCCTGCTCTGGCTTCAGTTAAAAAGCAAAAAGCTCAACGGTCTGGACTTTGATCGCCAAAAAATTATTGGCAACTATATCGTCGATTTTTACTGTGCCGAAAAGGATGTTGTTATTGAAGTAGACGGCCGTTCCCACGATAGTAAACAGCAAGAAGATGCCGAGCGAGATCAGTATTTGAATCGCTTGGGGCTAACGGTAATTCGTCTGTCGGCGAAGGATGTGTTGCAGAATATGGAAAGCGTTGTTGGGTTTTTAAGAGACCACCCCGCCCTGGCGGGCACCCCTCCAGAGGAGGGGAATTGATTGAAGCCGCTGGCGGGGGTACCCCTCCAGAGGAGGGGAATTGATTGAAGCCGCTGGCGGGGGTACCCCTCCAGAGGAGGGGGATATATAAATTCCCCTCCCTCGGAGGGGTGGCAGGCGCAGCCTGACGGGGTGGTTCTTATTTGGAAGACGTTATGGGTTTTTAAGAGACCACCCCGCCCTGGCGGGCACCCCTCCAGAGGAGGGGGATTGATCGAGGCCGCTGGCGAGTACCCCTCCAGAGGAGGGGAATTGTGAAAAAAACTGCCGCAAAAAGGACGCTGAGGAATGATTGAATATAAAGCCATTGCAGAATCAAATAACTTTATCGTTTTAGATAAATACACCAAAGCGTTGCAGATCAAAGAATCGTATCAAAGCGAATACGCTTTAGAGGCAGAGTTCATCACCGACCTGCAAAACCAGGGGTATGAATACCTGCCCGAGCTAAACACCCCCGCTAAAATGCTCGCCAACGTGCGGGTGCAACTGCAAACCCTCAATAACATGCAGTTCCTGGATGGGGAATGGCAACGCTTCGTAGAGAGCTATTTAGATAAACCCAGCGACAACAGCACCGAGAAAACGCGCAAAATCCACGACGACTATATCTATGACTTTGTCTTTGATGATGGGCATATCCAAAACATCTATCTATTGGATAAGCAAAACATAGTCCGCAATAAAGTGCAGGTCATCAAACAGTTTGAACAAAAAGGGACACAGGCCAATCGCTACGATGTCACCATTTTGGTCAATGGACTGCCCCTAGTGCAAATCGAACTGAAAAAGCGCGGCGTGGCTATCCGCGAAGCCTTTAATCAGGTACACCGTTACAGCAAAGAAAGTTTCAACGCAGACAACTCCCTGTATAAATATGTGCAGCTTTTCGTCATCTCCAATGGCACCGATAGCCGCTACTTTGCCAACACCACCAAGCGAGACAAAAACAGCTTTGACTTCACCATGAATTGGGCCAGAGCCGATAACAGCCCCATCAAAGACCTAAAAGATTTTACCGCCACCTTCTTTCAGAAGAACACCTTGTTGCAGGTGCTGATCACCTATTCCGTGTTTGACGTGAGCGACACCTTACTCGTCATGCGCCCCTACCAAATTGCCGCCACCGAGCGCATCTTGTGGAAAATAAACAGTGCCTATCATGCCAAAAGCTGGCGCACCACCGAAGGAGGGGGCTTTATTTGGCACACCACCGGTTCAGGTAAAACCTTAACCAGCTTTAAAGCGGCGCGGCTGGCTACCAAGCTCGATTTTATTGATAAAGTCTTCTTTGTGGTTGACCGTAAAGACCTCGACTATCAAACCATGAAAGAGTACCAACGCTTTTCACCCGACAGCGTCAATGGTTCAGATAGCACGGCCGGCTTAAAGCGCAACCTGGATAAAGATGACAATAAAATCATCGTCACCACCATTCAAAAGCTGAACAACCTCATGAAAAGTGAAGGCGACCTGCCCATCTACAGTAAGCAAGTCGTCTTTATCTTTGATGAGGCACACCGTTCACAGTTCGGTGAAGCCCAAAAGAACCTCAAGAAGAAGTTCAAGAAGTTCTACCAGTTTGGTTTCACAGGAACACCGATCTTCCCCCAAAATGCCCTGGGCGCAGAAACCACCGCCAGCGTCTTTGGGCGTGAGCTACATGCCTATGTGATTACCGACGCCATCCGTGATGAAAAAGTCTTAAAATTCAAAGTAGACTACAACGATGTCCGCCCCCAGTTTAAAGGGATTGAAACAGAGCAAGACGAGCAAAAACTCACAGCGGCCGAAAACAAACAAGCGTTATTGCATCCCGACCGTATTCGAGAAATTGCCCAGTACATTTTAGACAAATTCAAGCAAAAAACGCATCGTTTACAAGCGGGTGGCACAGGCTTTAATGCCATGTTCGCCGTGAGCAGTGTGGCGGCCGCCAAACTGTACTATGAAGCGTTTAGGCAGTTACAGAAAGGGAGTGACAAGCCGCTTAAGATTGCCACCATCTTCTCCTTTGCGGCCAATGAAGAACAAAGTGCCGTCGGGGAAATTCTTGATGAAAGCTTTGAACTCACGGCCATGGATAGCAGCGCCAAAGAGTTTTTAAGTGCGGTCATTGATGACTATAACGCGCTGTTTAAAACCAATTACGGCGTTGATAGCCAAGCGTTTCAAAACTATTACCGCGACCTTGCCAAACGGGTGATCAATCAAGAAGTTGATTTGCTGATTGTGGTGGGCATGTTTCTAACAGGCTTTGATGCGCCCACTTTAAACACCTTATTCGTGGATAAAAATTTGCGCTACCACGGCTTGATCCAAGCGTATTCACGCACCAACCGCATTTATGATGCCACCAAAACGTTTGGCAATATCATCACCTTCCGCGATTTAGAACAAGCGACCATTGATGCCATTACGCTGTTTGGTGACAAGAACACCAAAAACGTGGTGCTAGAAAAAAGCTACAAAGAGTACATGGAAGGCTTCACCGATGTAGCAACAGGTGAAGCACGGCGTGGTTATTTGGACGTGGTGGCAGAGTTGCAACAACGCTTCCCCCAGCCTGATGACATTGTTGGAGAAAAAGATAAAAAAGAGTTCGCCAAATTATTTGGTGAATATTTGCGGGTCGAGAATGTGCTGCAAAACTACGACGAATATGCTGGGTTAAAAGCCTTACAAAGTTTAGATATGACCGACTCTACCGCTGTAGATGAGTTTAAAGCGAAGCACTACCTAAACGATGATGACTTAGCTGCCATGCAGGCGATACAGGTGCCAACCGAGCGCACTATTCAAGATTACCGTTCAACTTATAACGATATTCGTGATTGGCTTCGCCGAGAAAAAGTGGGCACTGAAGCAGACACCGCCACGATTGATTGGGATGATGTGGTATTTGAGGTAGATCTGCTCAAATCACAAGAGATTAATCTGGACTATATTTTGGAGTTAATTTTTGAGCACAATAAGAAAACAAAGGATAAGGCGGCATTGGTTGAAGAGGTACGCCGTCTCATTCGTGCTAGCCTGGGCAACCGTGCCAAAGAAAGTTTGATGGTTGATTTTATTAACCAAACCAACTTGGACAATATTCCCGACAAAGCGAGCATTATTGAGGCTTTCTTTACCTTTGCTCAAGCTGAACAACAACGTGAAGCAGCGGAATTGATTAGCGCTGAAAACCTGAATGTAGAAGCGGCTAAGCGTTATATTACGGCATCGTTAAAACGTGAATATGCCAGCGAAAACGGCACAGAACTCAATGCAGTTCTGCCCAAAATGAGTCCGCTTAATCCGCAATACTTAAGCAAAAAACAAACTGTTTTCCAAAAAATTGCCGCTTTTGTTGAGAAGTTTAAAGGTGTGGGCGGGCAGATTTAATCCATGTATTATATACAATACCTTCGCCAGTCTATGGTTGAGTGATAAGAGCTTGAGTCGAGTGAATTGCGCCCATGCTGGCAACATAGTGAAGGATGGCAGCAATAATATTCGGATTGGGTGGTTCGGGAAGCAATTCAATGGTTGCGTGGACATATCTACGACCACGGAAGAACGCTTTCAAATCCAAAACACCAGCGTCGGGATGTGACCTGCGAAAATCGGCAAGCTGGCGATGAGAAAGATTAACCATGAAGAGCGAAAGGTTGACTGCATTGGTGACGGGAGTCTCTTTGATGGTCATGAAGTCCTCCATGCCCCAGAATTGTTTAGCGTCGCGGAAGTTGAACTCGATTTGGAAGCGCAGGCGATAGTAGTGAATCAGGGTATCGTGTGAGTTTGAGATCACTGCTGAAAAGCACCGCATGTGCGCGGACGCCACTCTCCAGATTGGTTTTGACCAGGATCACGACATTGAGTGGGTCGGCAAAGCACTCGTGCAACATCGTGGCTTGGTAAACATCAGTGCGAATCCCCTTGTCCTGACCGGTCGCCATCTGATAACGCTCTGGAATGGCCTGATAATTGAGCTTGTCGCCAGAGCGACGACGGGGGCCAGACTTCTTCTGTTCACCCTTGTACTCGAAGTAGAGCGCCGAATCGTGACGCAGTTTCGAGATCAGGTGCAACCCCAGACTTTGCTGCACCATCTGACAAACGTTGTTGTTGCCGAAATGACCATCCAGCACCAGATAGGTGAGGGGGAAGAGTCCACCAATCAGTTCCAACAACTTCTTGACCAGTCGCTCCATCATTCTCAGTTCGCCGTTCCATTCAACGTGACGTTTGTCTTTATTCTTGCTGCCTTTGGGACGTCCCGCCTTGCGCTTGCCTCCCTTTGGATTCTTCTTCGCTGCGCTTTTCTTGGTCGCACGCTGCTTCGCTTTCGCTGGAGCGTCCGTCTCTGCGTGCTTAACCACTTGCTCCGTCAGCAGCGGATGGGAAACAGCATCACTCACACTGACCAGAGAAAGGGTGAAGAAGCTGACCCCAGCGATGGGCTTGTTGTAGATCGACGAGAAAAAACGGTCCAACCGTGTGTCTTCTTTCCGGCTTTGCTGACCACGCTCTCGTCGCCAACAACCAGATACACCTCATCAGGTTGGAACAGGTGGGTGCGGAAGAACAGCCAACTCATCTGCGCCCACGGCAGCACTGTGTTGAACCAACGCTGCACTGTCCGGTAGCTGCCACCCCTCTCCGTCCAGCGCGAAATACCCAACATCGTCACACGACCGGTCATTGCCAACATCGCGGCGATGATTCGTCCCAACTGACGTGTCGCTGTCTGATTCTGACATTGATCCAAGCATTGAAGCAGTGCGATAATCTCGATCATGAGCGGTTCTGTCTGATAGGAATTCCACTTTTGTCGGTGATAAGCCTATCCTACACGACCGCTCTATCTTTCCCCTTTTTTGGCGAAGGTATTGTAACTCGATAATGAGTAGTTAGCAGGCCAGGGCGATCTCACTTGAAAGAATTTAGCAGGTTAAGAATTGAAAACAAGAAGCACCGTAGTCAAATGGGCCGCACGCTGGCTGTACCCGTAAGCTGGTTCTGAACGAGAAGGGTCATCTTGATCTCGGAGGCAGCAGCCAGCGTGCTTGTTTCGAGTATCGGGTGAGTGTTCGGGCAAGGTGCGGAAGAATGATCCCGGCCCGTAATTGCTCTGGCGGTCAAGGGCCAGCTAACCGCCACATTAAGCTGACCGCTGCTGTGCAGCGCGGGTACGCAGGCGCATTTTGGGCAAGTGTCGTGAGCCAAGCCGCGTTAGGGCAGTTCCCGCAGCGGCAGCTTATGTGGGTCGTTGGGCGGCATACCGTGTTCTAATAGCAGAGACATGAAGGGAAATGAATGAGCCAAACTAAACAAGCTGAAACACAAACAAAGAAATCGCGAATAATTGGCTATGATGTTGCTCGATCTCTGGCCGTATTCGGTATGGTGGTTGTAAACTACAAAGTTGTCATGGGAGCAAGTGAAAACGGACCGGAATGGTTGGTTTGGCTAGTGGGACTGTTTGATGGCCGTGCAGCCGCCACCTTTGTCATGTTGGCCGGTGTTGGTATCTCGATGCTATCACGTAAGGGGCGCATAACTCAAGATAGAGAAAGAATAGGACAAGATCGACTCGCGCTAATGAAGCGAGCAGTATTTTTGTTTATTGTTGGTCTGCTTTATACGCCACTATGGCCAGCAGATATTTTGCATTTCTACGGAGTCTACATAGCAATCGCGGCGCTGTTGTTGACCGCATCAGATCGTCAATTATGGTCAGGGGCAATTGGATTGAGCGTTGCTTTTCTTCTCTTGGTTTTTATCTTTGATTACGAAAAAGGGTGGGATTTTTCAACACTCACATACATTGATTTTTGGACAGTGGCAGGCATGGCACGTCACATCATTTTCAATGGTTTTCATCCAGTGATACCCTGGCTGGCGTTTATCTTAATTGGTATGTGGCTGGGCCGACAAGATGTGAAAGATAGTCAAGTGCGTAGACAAATTCTGGGTGGGTGTTTCCGTGGCTGCTATCGCAGAGACACTATCCTATATTTTGGTCAAGATATTTCCAGGTGAAACTGGCATCATTTTTGGTACAGAGCCTATGCCGCCCATGCCGCTTTATATCATAGCGGGTGCAGGAACAGCAATCGCAATTATCACAATATGTTTGGAGCTTACATTTCAATACCCAAAAGCTCGAATCTTCTCTCCTCTGGTAGCTACAGGTCAGTTGGCATTGACATTGTATGTTGCCCATGTAGTGATAGGAATGGGTTTCCTTGAAGTGATAGGACGACTTGAGAACCAGACATTACAATTCGCCACAATAAGCGCTATCATTTTTTCAGCTTTAGCCATCGTGTTTTCTAATTATTGGCGAAAGCGATTCCAGCGCGGTCCATTAGAATGGATGATGCGAAAGATAACAAGTTAGTATTGAAATGATAGATGCCGCACAACCCTATTTGTAGTTGACATAGCTGCGGCACGCGGGTACGCGGCCGAATTTGCCAAGTATGGTTGGGCGAAAGCAGCTTTAAGAGCGAAAACGCCACGCAACTGAAACTCTTGTTGGGCCTCGCAGTCATGCAGCGCCATTTGCTCTTCTGCAAGATGGAACATTGCCGCTGTTGATTCAGAACTAAACGTTCAGTGAAGTTGATTCGACGCCGACTGCGCTTAGCTGCAAAGCCATAAGTTTTGAAGTTTAGATTGCGACAAACTGTTTATCGTCTCAAATAGGATCGAATAGTCAGGAAAAAAGATGGCACCCGTTGAAAAGCCAAAAGGACCGGCATCGTACTTTCCATCGATAGAAAAGAAGTACGGCCACCCCATCGAGCATTGGCTTCAGGTGATACGAACATTCGGCCCACTCAAGCACATGGAACTGGTTGCAAAGCTCAAATCAGATCACGGGCTCGGGCACGGTCATGCAAATGCGTTGGTCGCATACTTTTTGGCCAAGCAGTAGTATGCCTCTGTGCCGCATCTACTCAACTCGGAAAGCGATGCCCAACCATTCGCTCAACCGCAAAATGCCGGTTAGCTCAAACCGTTAGGCATCCGATATGCAGTTCCAATGGCCATTAAGGTTAATGACAAAATTGGGTCTTGTGTAACCCCGTGCGTACTTTTATGATTAAGTGATTTGAGCAACTGAAAAAGGGGATCGACAATGGCAGAAGTCTTGTTTTTTCACCATGCCCAAGGGCTGATCCGTACTTCGTGGGTGAAGGGGACATCGATGCCGCGCGTGCTCTGATCCAAGCAGCTGAGGATGGGGGAGCTTTTTCTCTATCCCGGCGACCAGCACTACTTTGCGGACAGCTCGCTTCCTTCGTATGACGCGGCGGCATCCGCTCTCCTGTTGCAAAGAGTGCTGAGGTTCCTTGCCAAATAGATATGTACGAAAAGAAGCTGTCTGCGCTAGTGCAGTCGAACAAGTGGCTCATGGATATTTTACGGACGGTGCGGGCGATCAATCTTCCCAACGGGTACGTGGGTGCAGGCGTGGTGCGCAATCTGGTATGGGATCATCTGCATGGGTATGCGGAAGTAACAGAAGTTCGGGATGTAGACGTCGCCTTCTTCGACCCAGAGAATCTGACGGCGGCGCGGGATCAAGAAGCGCAAAGGCTTTTGCATGCGCAGCGGCCAGATGTGCCGTGGGAAGCAACCAATCAAGCGGCTGTGCATCTGTGGTATGAAGCAGCGTTTGGTTACAGCGTGCCGGCGCTAGGATCGAGCGAAGAAGCCATCGGCACATGGCCGGAGACCGCAACCTGCGTCGGCATCAGGCTGCTACTTAGTGAGCAGTTACAGATTGTCGCGCCCCATGGATTGGAAGATCTCTTCGAGATGCGTCTGCGGCGTAATCCAGCAAGCGTGAGTATGGAGCAGTTCCAGAAGAGGCTGCTTGAGAAACGAATCTTGGAGAAGTGGCCGCTGGTGCAAGTTATTGCTGAATGAAGCAACAACTTCACACTTATGTCACCTTGTTTGGAAAATTGATCTTCCGTTCTGACTGCTAGCCGCAGCGGCGCCGACTTCTCGAAGACACAGGCGTTGGCCGCGCCATCGGCCGCCTGAGAGTTGGGCCGCGCCCCGCCGATCAAGTCATACGGCGCGCTTCAGGCAACCGGAAACTCAGCCCCATAGCCAAAGGTGAGACTACAGCGCAGCCAGCCGCGTGTCGATAACAGCCAGCCGTTGTGGCGTCAGGAGATCGGGGGCAAGCACCGCCAACTGATAGAGCGAGTAGGGATGGCGCTGATGGCGCTCCATCAGCTCCTGCATGAAGTCGGCAGCTTCTGGGGCCGCGGCCAGCACCGCGGCGCGGGCATGGTCGTCGGCGTAGAGACTGCTGACCGAGGTATGGATCGTGAAGCGTGGGTCGCGATAGGTGAGATCGGGTGGCGGCGACGGCAACGAGGCCGGCGGTGCATACCGCGCGTCGAAGCGATAGCGGCCCGCTGCAACCTGGACGATCAACTCCCGCTCGCTCTGCTCGACGGACTGAATCCCCTTGATCGACCGCTCTAGAAGCAGCCCACTTTCCAACACCGCACCTGTCACGGGCAGATAGATCGCAGCACTCGTGTTTGGCGGCACGACAACTTCCAGCACAAAGCGTTCGTCTACGATCTCCCACTGCACGATGATCTCGCCGTATCCACTCAGCAATTGTGTGTGCGCCCAGGTGAGATCGCCGCCCGGCTGCGGCCGCACGATCACATGGCGATAGCCTGACGCAGCCGCATCACTGTCGATGCCGCCGACAGTGCGATAGAGCCAGTCGCCGATGGCGCCATAGGCGTAGTGGTTGAATGAGTTCATGGCCGGATGGAAAAACTCGCCGTCTGGCTGAATGCTGTTCCAGCGTTCCCAGATCGAGGTGGCGCCCATTGTCAACGGGTAGAGCCACGACGGATAGCTCTCCTGCAACAGCAGGTCGTAGGCAACGGGGAGGTAGCCGGCCTCCGCCAGCACGCGGCAAAGATGCGGCGTCCCCATAAACCCGGTCGATAGGTGGTTGTTGCGCGCCCGTACTAGCGTCACCAGGGCATACGCGGCCGCGGGTCGCAACTCCTGCGGCAGCAGGTCAAAGGCAAGCGCCAACACATAGGCCGTCTGTGCTTCGGGCAGAATGCGGCCATCCGGCTGCACAAAGCGGGCGATGAAGGCGCGCCGGATCTCCTGCCACAGGTCAGCGTAGCGGTTGGCATCCTCTTTCTTGCCCAGGATGTCAGCAATCTGGCTGACCAGATGCGCGGCATGGGCAAAGTAGGCCGTGGCCACCAGATCATTGAGCGTCGGCGCGTTGAGCGCCAGCCAGTCGCCAAATTGAAACCAGCCGCTCCAGATCAGATCGTCGCCGCTCTTGGCGCGCAGGTTTTCGATCCAGCGCACCATGTGCGGGTAGTGTTCCGCCAGGATGTTGCGTTCACCGTAGCGAAGATAGAGCGTCCAGGGCACGATCACGCCAGCATCCGAGTAGCCGGCCACGCCGAAGCCGGGTTCGACTGCGACCGGCATACGCGCCATGGCGCCACCGCTCAGTTCCTCCACTGCGCTTTGGGGCATGGGCGCGGCCACGGGATACGCGCCATCAGGCCGCTGATCCGCCGCCAGATCGCGCAGCCATTTGGCAAAGAAGGGAACGCACTGCATGTTGAAGCAGGCCGTCGGTGCAAAAACCTGCGCATCGCCTGCCCAGCCCAAGCGTTCGTCGCGCTGCGGGCAGTCGGTCGGAATGTCGATAAAGTTGCCGCGCTGCGAGCGCACGATGTTGCGCTGCAATCGGTTCAGCCGTTCGTCGGAACACGCGAACGATCCGGTCAATTCCAGATCCGAATGAATGACGATGCCGTTCACCTGGGGTGGCGTCAGCAGCGGCGCAGAACTCTCCACCTCGACATAGCGAAAGCCATGCACGGTAAAGTGTGGCTCAAAGTGTTCGACACCGTCCCCGCGCAGGTGATAGTGATCGGTCTGGAGCGCCGAGCGCAGATTGGCCGTGTAAAGCTGGCCGGCCGCATCGATGGCCTCGGCATGACGCAGCGCCACACAGACGCCAGGCTCACCCTGCACGGCAAGTCGCGTCCAGCCGGCGATGTTCTCGCCCATGTCATAGATGGCGCGGCTGTCATTGTGACGAACCGCCACAACGGGCGTGATCTCTTGTAAAGCGCGCACAACCGGGGCGGCTGCGGCCACTACATTCTCCGCGGCCAATCCATTACGCGCACAGGTTGCCAGCTCGAATCACCGCCGCCCGGTGCAGACCAATTCGCCTGCGCCAAGCGTGCATCGTAGCGTTCGCCGTCGTAGATGCCTGCCGCCAGGATCGGCCCGCTGATTGCCTGCCAATGCTCGTCGCTGGTGAGGATCGTCGTCGCACCGTCGGTGTACCCGACAACGAGTTGCAGCAGCAGGCCGAGCGCGTCGCCGTAGGCGCAGCGCCGGCCGCCAACTGCGCCGATGCGGCCTCGATACCACCCTTCGCCGAGGATGGCGCCGATTGCATTGGCGCCCGGCCGGAGCAGATCGGTCACATCATAGCTCTGCGCCAAGAGGCGATGATGATAGCTGGTCCAGCCCGGCGTCAACAGCGCATCGCCGACGCGACGTCCGTTGATCTCACAGACATAGAGACCGCGCGCCGTGACATAGAGGCGTGCACGCAAAACAGGACGGTCAAGCAAAAAGTCCCGGCGCAGCAGGGGCGATGGTTGCGGCGTCGTTGCATCTTCTGCCCAAGCCGGCGCAATCCACTGGGCTGACCAGTCAGCCGGTGCGATCAATCCCATCTCCCACCACGCCGGCTCGCTCCATGTGCTGGCTGCGCCGGCGTCATCCCAGATGCGCACTTGCCAGACGTAGCGCACGCCTGAGCACAGCGGCGGGCCGGCGTAGCCAAAGTGGGCTGAGTCGGCCATCGTGATTCTGCCCGAATCCCACAGCACAGCATCTTTCTGCGTCAGTTGCTCCGCTGTTGCGGCGACCCGAACCTGGCACGCTGTTTGGGCCGCACCCCGGCGCGTAGAGCGCAATCGCCAACTCAGGCGCGGCTTGCTTTCGCCCAGCCCCAGCGGGTTGACCTGATATTCGCAGCGCAGGTCGGTCAGGGCAACGTTGCCAGAATCAGCGCACGAACTCATCTAAAAAGCCTCCAAAAAGTTCGCCCACTGATTCCGGCGCTTCAAAGATGGCGGGCAGGGGCGGATAGTCGATCACGCGGGCGCAAGGCAGTGCGACCGCCATGCGCTGCGTCAGTTCGGCAGGATGGAGCGGATCGTCCGGCCAGGTGATCAGGCAGGTGGGCGCGGTCACACTGCGCAGAGGCTCCAGGTTCGGCAGCGGCGTCCAGCCGATCACGCCGCGGATGGCGGCGACCAGGCTGCGCTCGTCGTGCGCGCGAAACATGCTGCCGGCATAGGCCACGGCGTCGGGCGACCAGTGCAGATCGGTGCGCCAGGTACTCTCGGCGGCGATCAAGAAGCGTTCCATGCCATAGGTCTCGATCGCCTCGGCAAGGTCAAGAAAGCGCTTGATCTCGCTGTTGGGCTTGTCGCCAAAGGCGGGCGCGGTCAGCAGCAGGCGCTCCACGCGCGCCGGATGGTGCAGCGCAAAGTGCAGCGTCGTGGCTGCGCCCATCGATTCGCCGCCGACGATCGCACGCTCAATGCCGAGCGCATCCATCACCGCGCCGAGATCCGCGGCCATGTCGTCGATGGCGTAGCCGGCGGGATCGTATACCGGCGTCGATTCGCCATGGCCGCGCTGGTCGTAGACTACGATCCGGTGTTGGGGCGCCAGCGCAGCAAATTGGCGCTTGGCCCCGCGCCGGCTTCCGGTGAGGCCGTGGGCAAAGATCAAGGGCGGCCCGGCGCCAAATGATTCCACCGCCAGTTCGACGGAGCCGGTTGGTACACGGATGAAATTGGACATGGGAACTCCACGTGCTGAAATCTGGGAAGGCATTGCGCTGGCATCAGCGGCCAGAAGCTGAGTTTTTTGAAAAAACTCAGCTTCTCCGGTATCTCTGTACTCACCCATCGTGGGCTATACAACCATAATATCAACGCCAAGCTCGCCAATGCGCTGAAGCATCTCGCGCGGCGCGTCAGTATCGGTGACCAGGCGCTGCACGCACGCAAGCTCGCCGAAGGGCGCGAGCGTCACCTGGCCAAACTTGCTGCTGTCGGCCACGACGATCACCTCCTGGCAACGGTCCAACATGCGCCGCTTGACATCGGCCTCTTGCAGATTGGCCTCGGTCAACCCCTGTTCGATGGTGATGCCACGCGCGCCAAAGAAACCGACGGTGGCATGAATCTTGCCCAGCATATCCCACGCAAAGGAGCCGGAGAGCGAGACGCCGCTGGCGCGCAGATGGCCGCCGGTCAGAAAGGTGTTGATGTCGAGCCGGTTGGCCAGCTCCAGCGCGGTGTTGATGCCGTTGGTGATGACTGTCACATCCTCCAGCTCCGCACGCAGCGCCAATGCGCGCGCCACGTGCAGCGCGGTCGTGCTGGCATCGAGCAGCACCGAGTCGCCCGGCTGCACCAAAGTGGCCGCCAGCTCGCCGATGCGCTGCTTGACGTCGGCATTGATGGCCGCGCGCGCGGCAAAAGTGAACTCCGAGGTCGCCCGGTTGGAGAGCATCGCACCGCCGCGCGTGCGCACCAGCATCCCTTCCACCGCCAACTGATTCAAATCCTGGCGGATCGTCACTTCCGACACTTCGCAGAGGCCGCTGAGTTCGACGACCGTGGCCGCCGAGTGATCGCGTAAAAAGCCGAGAATCTTATCTTTACGTACTGCGCCGAGGATTGCTGCCATGCGGGCGATTGTAGCTGCCTTTCGGAAAAGTGTCAATAGGGTTACGAAAATTTTTGAAGTGTTGACATTTATCGGGCACAGTGCTAGGATTCTGAAAGTTTCCACAATTTCCCAAGAGGAGAAGAGAAGAGAAGATGAAACAATCAATTGCTTGGCGCAACCTGGCTTTATGGCTTTGCATCGGCTTGCTGGCGCTCACGATCAGCGCCTGTGGCACAGTGACGCCGCCCACAGATACCGAACCACAGGCGGCGACCGAGGCTGCCGCAGCCGACGCTCCCGTTGCCACCTCATCCAGTGAGAAGGCTTTGAGCGGCGAACTGGTCATCAACACTTGGAACGACATCACGGCTGACCCGGCGCATCCTTCCTACGTGCTGCATGAACTGATCCAGCAGTGGGCGGCCAGCCATCCCGATGTCACGGTGACCTATCAGCCCATGCTGGGCACGGTGCCGGAGCGCTTTGGCTACATCTCGACCAATCTGCGCTCGCAGACGCTGGCCGATGTGGTGATGCAGTACTTCCCCTCGCCGGCGCAACTGGACGGCGACCTGCAGTACGACTTCAGCGCGGATCTCGACCAGCCCAACCCCTACAGCGACAACGCCACCTGGCGCGAGGATTTCCCGCTCAATGGCGTGGCGCTGCGCGATGTCACCGTCGACGGCAAGGTGCTGATGGTTGGCACCACCTACAGCGGCGATCTGGGCGACACGGCAGTGCTCTATAACCAGGACATCCTCGATCAGGCCGGCGTCGAAGCACTGCCGCAAACCTGGTCTGAGTTCTACGAGGCGATGGACAAGATCAAGGCCGCGGGGTACGAGCCCTTCTACATGCCGACCACCGGCACCGACGGCTACATCTTCACCTGGTACACGGTGCTGCTCAGCGGGCAGTTGATGGACGATGTCGTCGCCCAGTGCGACGGGCAGGTAGGCCAGGAACAGAACGGCGTCATCTCGCAGAAGGAAGCGGTCTGGTGCATCGAGAAAGGCTACTGGAACGCACGCCACCCCGGCGTTGTGCAGACCTTTGAGGAGATGAAGAAATGGTCGGCCTATTTCCATGAAGGCTACCTGGCGCCGTCCGCACCCGGCAACCTCTTTGCCCAGGGCAAGATCGCCTTCCTGCCCACCGTCCGCCTGACGATGGCGGTTTATGAAAACGATCCCAACATGACCTTTGACTGGGGCAGCTTCTATCTGCCGGCGCTGCAGGATGGCGCGATCTCGCCGCGCCTGGGCAATTCGGGCGCGGGCCAGGGGTCGCAATATCTCTTTATCCCCAACACCACGGTCGATAAAGGCAAGCTGGATCTGGCGCGCGATCTGCTCCAATATGTCACCAGCCCGGCGGCCATGGAATACTGGTGCGCCAATCAGCCGATTCCTTGTTTTGCGCCCGGCACGCCAATCGAGGAGATCATCCCCGGCGACCCGGTGAAGCAGGAGCGCTATCGCGGCTTTATCGAACCGCCGACCATCGATAACATGGTCGCCCGGCTCGACGCCAACGACGTTTTCGGCCCGGCCATTGTCGTCCAGGAGAACCAGATTCTGCAGGATTATCTCGCCGGCAACGCCGACCTGGAGCAGACGCTGGACGCCTATCAAGCCTTCCTGGAGCAGCAGGCCGCCAACGTGATCCTTCAGCACCCGGAATGGAACGCCGACAGTTGGTAGTGCAAGACCAAGTAACGTCCCCGGCGCGCCGCAGGAATTGTCTGCACTGCAAATTGACAGTGCGGCGTGCCGGGGACGTTGTCTGTGACAACAGTAGGCAGCTTTGTCGATTGGCAACGATCATGAGGTCGCACCTGTGAGCCAAAGCGAACGATCCGCCGTAGGGAAAACCTCCCTTCCCTACGGCAAGCGCCGGGCAGGCGTCATGCAGAGCGTGCGGCGCTACGGCCTCTTCTATCTCCTACTGGCGCCGACCTTTCTCTTTGCGATTGCCTTCTACTACTATCCGCTGCTCTCCGGCATCTATCATTCCTTCACCTATTGGGACATCAAGCGCACCGTCTGGGTCGGGCTAGACAACTATACGCGCCTCTTCACCAACCCGGCGACCGCGGCCGCGTGGCGCAACATGGCGCTGATCGTCGGCTCACAGATGATCGTGGTGCTCACCTTGCCTTTGCTCGGTGCGGCGCTGGTGCATCATGTGCGGCGCGGCCAATATTGGTGGCGCGTCGCTTTTGTCCTGCCGATTGTCGTGCCGGCGACCGTGATCGTCTTTGTGTGGCGCTGGTTCTACGGCGTGGATGGCGGCATCAACTACCTGCTGCGGCTGGCGGGGATGGAGGAGATCACGCGCGCCTGGCTGGGCGACCCGGCGACCGCGCTGTGGGCGATCATCTTCGTGGGCTTTCCGTGGGTGGCAGGGTTGAACTTCCTGATCTATCTGGCCGCGTTGCAGTCGATCCCCGAAGAGGTGCTCGACGCAGCGCGCGTCGATGGCGCCACCGCGCTGCGCACCTTCTTTCAGATCGAGCTGCCCATGATCCGGCCGCAGATGTCACTCCTGCTCATGTTGACGATCATCTACTATCTGCGCTCCTTCGATGCGCCGCTGATCATGACCAATGGCGGCCCCGGCACGACCGGCACGCTGGTGCCCGGCCTGCAAATGTACCGCTCGATCCGCGATGAATTGGATCTGGGCTACGGCTCCGCTATCGGCACCCTGCTCTTTGGCGTGCTGCTCGCAGTGTCGCTGCTCAATCTCGCCATTCGCCGGCGACTGGAGAAAGCCGCATGAATCGTCTGCGCCGCCACGCCGGCCAATGGGTCATCCAGCTTGTGCTGCTGATGCTGGCGTTCATTACCTTTGTCCCGCTGGTGACGCTGCTCTCGCTTTCGGTCAAGGATATCTACCAGTTCAACGTCGCGCCGATGGGTATCACCTTTCCGATGCGCTTTGAGAACTATGCGCTGGCCTGGAAGTTCATGCGCGACCCGATCTGGCACAACATTTTGATCGCGACGGTGGCGACGCTTGCCAGCCTGAGCATGGCCTCGATCTCCGCCTTTGTCTTTGCCCGCTTCCGCTTCCCCGGCCGCGATGTGCTCTTCTTTGCCATCGTCATTCTGCTCTTCATCCCCAACACCGTGCTCTTGGTGCCGACCTATCAGCTCATCATCAGCTTCAGCCTGCAGAACACGCTGTGGGCGCTGATTTTGCCCTACTGCGCGTTGCAGGCGCTGGCGATCGTCGTCCTGCGCACCTTCTTTCTAGAAATGCCCGACGAACTCTTCGACGCCGCCATCGTGGACGGCGCGTCGGTCGTGCAGCAGTTCACGGCCATCGCCGCGCCGCTCGCCAAGCCGGTCATCAGCGCGATGGCGATCTTCCAGGTCTGGCAGATCTGGAACGACTACGCCTGGCCGTCGCTGGTCGCCAACGCGCCCCAGGCGCGCACCGCCGCGCTCGCTCTCATCGTCTTCAACGACTTCACCATGCCCGAACCGGGCGCGGGCATGGCGGCCGGCGTGCTGGCGGCGCTGCCCATGCTGGTGCTCTTCTTCGCGACGATGCGCACCTTTATCGCTGGATTGACGGCGGGGGCGGTCAAGGGGTAGGGGTTCGTCGAGCAGCCGCATCAACTCCAGATTCAGCTCTGACTCGCAGGCCGGTTGATAGCAGAGCGCCGAACGATTCAGTCCCAACAACTCGCACTGCCGACGAACGCTCAGGTCTGGATGCGTCGCCTCGACCATCGGCCGTTTGGCTTCAACTGAAGGGGGGCAGCTTTTTTTCAACCACTCCAGCTCCATCTTGAGGCGACCGATTTGCTCGTATAGAATGTGCAAGTGCTCACTGAAAATGGACAGGCCAAGTTTGCCGTCATCCCGTTTGCTGCCTGCGAGAAACTGCGTGCGCTGCTGACGGATGAGGAGAAGCTGGCCGACTCTTTCGACTATCTCCACATATAGCAATCTCTGCGTCGCAAATTGCAAGCTCAAATATCCAGCAAATGTCGCACACGTTTCGACCAGGAGGACGTTGCTCGCGCGAGGTGAATCACGGCAAAATTGTCCCATGTGACTGGCCCGCAGCCACATGGGCAATCGATTCGACCCGTTTGAAAGCAGCCTTTGATGTCCTCCGTAAATGCACAGATCAGCCACAACTCGTCTGATCCATACCGCACTCTGTTAGCGCAGGCCAAGCGTCAGCGCCGCCTGTTGAGCGTGCATTGGGAGCTGACCCACCGCTGCAACGAACGCTGTGCGCATTGCTATCTCGACGTGCAACCGCCGCAGACGCACCCAACAGACGAGCTGACGACTGCGGAGTGTCTAAATGTACTGGAGCAGGTCGCGGCGCTGGGCGCGCTCTACCTGACTTTGTCGGGCGGGGAGGTGTTGCTGCGCCGCGATTGGGGTGAGCTCGCAAGCGCCGCCCACGCCCACCGCTTTGTGTTGCGCATCTTTACCAACGGCCTCGCCATCACGCCAACAGTCGCCGCGCGGCTGGCCGCGATTCACCCGTATGCAGTCGAGATCAGCGTGTACGGTGCGGACGCCGCGACGCACGATGCCATCACCCGCCGTGCGGGCGCGTTTGTGCGCACGCGGCGCGCCTTTGTGCTGCTGGCCGCACAGGGCGTGCGCGCTGTGCTCAAGACCCCGTTGATGGCAGACAACATCGACCAGTTCGAGGCGCTGCGCGAATTAGCCGCCGAACTGGGCGCTATCTTCCGCTATGACCTTGTCCTGACCCCGAAACGCAGCGGCGACCGGACGCCCCTGCGTCATGCCTTGCACTACGCCGATCTTGTCGAGCACTACCGGCGCACGTTGCCTGCAGCAGCCTCCGCATTGGCAGCGCCGCACGCACCTGGTTGTCGCCTCTGCAACGTGGGGCGCAACGCACTGGCGATTACCCCCAACGGCGATGTCTATCCCTGTCTGGAACTTCCGATGGTGGCAGGCAATGTGCGCCGATCGTCGTTGCAGACGATCTGGGAAGACGCGCCCATCTGGGCAACGCTGGGCAACCTCCACGCCGACAAGCTGACGATCTGCCGCGTCTGTCCACTTGGCAGCCTTTGTCATCGTTGTCATGGGTTGGCGCACTACGAACATGGCGACCTGCGCGCCCCCTCCACCATTCACTGCACGCTGGCGTTGGCGCGTCGCCAGGCATTGATCGAGCGCAGCCTGGCGACGCCAAGCGAGCTGCCACTGACAGTGCATTTAGCTGCCCTTAAGACGTCATTGGAAACCGGGTCAATGGCACGGAACGCATCGCCAGGCACTATCGAGCGCACCTGACAGGCCATCAGCACCCGTAGAAAACACAATGGAGAGACGATATGCAACCTCACCCACACCAGGATGAAACGCCCACGCAAGCTGCGCTCCCCTCACCTGAGCATCCTGAAGAAAGAGTGGTGGCATATGAACCGCCGGCCATCGTCTATCGCGCCCCGCTTGAGGTGACCGCTGCCTTTTGCGATCCTTATGCGGGCGGGAAAACGCCAGTCGAGAGCTGCATGACGGTGATCAATAGTTGAGGAGGTGCGTCAATGAACGCATGGGTTTGGCGGGGGCTGGTTGTGATTCTCAGTTTGGGGCTGGTGGGGACGAGCCAACCATTAAAGGCCGCTCCACTAGATGTCTGCCAGGCCATGGCCAGCGCGGACTGGGCGACCGCTACCAACTGGTCGTGCGGGCATGCGCCGACCAGCATCGATGCGGCGATGCTTCCAGCAGGCGTCACCCTCGCGGTCAACACCGACAGCGAGGTGGGCGACCTCACGCTGGCAACGGGAGGCACGCGGATTTCCTTTAACAACGGCGCACTGTTGAACATACATGGCACGCTAGCGACAACCGCCACGGCGACGTCCAGCCTCATCACGGGCAATGGCCGTGTCCGCATGGTGGGCGGCGCCCGGCAGCTTTTTGCGCCGAGCTGGAGTGCAGGAACGCCAGGTCTGCGGCTCGAAGTGGCGTTGGACAGCGGCGCCGTCGGCATCTCCGCGCAAGGCGTCAAAGGCGGTGAAATTCTCATCAGCAGCGGCGCGTTCAGCACGACGAACGACGTGCGCCGATAATGGCGCCAGCAATACCGGCAATTTACTCATCGCCGCCGGCGCCGCCTTGATCACCGCAGGCGAGATCGAGCGCACCGGGGCCGCCGGCGAACAAGCGGCGTCGATCATCGTGAGCGGAACACTCGAAACTAGCGGCGCGCGGCTCAGCGCCAACAACATCACCATTGCCACCGGCGGCCTCCTGCGCGTCAAACGCGCCGCCGGGCAGACGATCGCCGGTGCAATCAACTACAGTGCAGGCAGCACATTGGAGTATGCCGGCAATGCCGCTCAAACAACCGGCGGCGAATTGACCACGACAGCCGCCGCGCTCAGGGTGGCCAACGCGGCCGGTGTAACGCTCAACAAAAGCACGACCGTCAACGGCGAGCTTGCTCTCATCAGCGGCGCGCTCACCACAGGCGCCTACACGCTCACGCTGGGCGATCTAGCAACCTGCACCGGCGGCTACGAAGTGATAGGAAATGTCCAGCGGCTCGGCCCGACGCTGGCGACGACAGCTTGTTTCGGCCATCCGCACACGTCGCTGACCTTCACTTCGGGCGCGCCGCCATCGAGCGCCGCCATCAAGCTGAGCAGCGGGACGCCGCCTTTTGCCGGCGCGGTGGCGCGACAATACACGGTGAGCGCTCCTGGCTTCACCGGCGCAGCCACGCTCCGGCTGCACTACCTCGACAGCGAGTTGAATGGCGCCACCGAGGCCAATCTCCATCTCTGGCGCTTTGACGGCAGCCAGTGGCGGTTGATGGGTCGCAGCGCCATCGACGCCGCTAACAATTATGTCGAATTAGCGGACGTGACTGCCTTTTCCGACTGGGCCATCGCTGAAAAAGGCGAACCGACCGCGGTGACCGTAGTCGATTTCCATGCCGAGACGCACGTTGACGGCATACACCTGCTGTGGGAAACCGCAGACGAAACGCTCAACGCCGGTTTCCATGTGCTGCGCAGCGAGTCGCACGCAGTGCACGGTGCGCGCATCACCACCGAGTTGATCCCTTCACAGACCGCCGGCAGTGTAGGCGGCGCAGTCTATCACTATATCGATGCGACGCCGTCCACCGCAGCGAAGCGCTTCTACTGGCTGGAAGACGTTGAACTGACCGGCGCCACCGCACGCCATGGCCCGGTTGTCGTGCAGCAGACGTTGGTATGGCTGCCTTTGGTGACGGCGGCGGCGTCAGAGTAGCGGACGAAGGGGTAGCAGCTAGGAAATGTAGCGCTGGAGAGAGCGTAAAGACAGGACGTAGTCAATGCGAGTAGCATGGGTTGCGACATGGTTGACATGCGTCTTGACCACCCTGGTTGGGATGCAACACGTGGGACTGTCCGCAGCGGCTCAGGACATGCACGACGCCATGCCGCCAGTCGCTGGCGTGCGCGTCGTCACCGCCGCGGCGACTGGCCTGCTGCTCGAAGTGACGACGCCCCTGCCCATGCTGGAAACGCACCTGCATCATGGAGAACAGGCAACTACGATCACACTGCCCGGCGTGCTGACTGACGCACAGCCAGGCGCGCTGCCACTGCCCGTGCTTGGCGTGTTGGCTGCGCTCCCACCTGGACACACCGCCACGATGCGGATTATCGAGGACGAGCGCACGGTGATGCCCCTGCCCGCGCCGCTGTGGAGCAATGCGCCTCTGGCTCACATCGACGCTGCGACCGCCGCCATTGACGACGGCGCTGGTCCCCCACTCGACACCCTGCCATGGAACACAGCGCCAATTGTCGGCAAGCCACCACGTGGCGCTGAAGTTGATGCAGCGCCGGCGCCTGCCCAGATCGAAGGCATCGAGCGTTGGCGCAGCCAGACTGTGGCGCGGCTGCGTTTCCGTCCGGTGGAACTCACCGAGCAGGGTGCAGAGATCATTGTGCATCGCCGGCTGCTGGTTGCGTTGGATTTTACGAGCAGCGATCTCTCTCCTGTGGTGGCAGAGACTACGATGAATGCCCGCATCGACGAAGGTGCGTTCGAGGCAGTCATGGCGGCGTCGCTTGTCAATTATGCGCAGGCGCGCGCCTGGCGCTACAAGGAGACATTCAACGAGGCTGCGACAATAGCTGCCGCGACAGTTGCCAACAGCCAGGAAGATCGCCGTTGGCGCGTGGAGGCGCCGGAGAGCGGCATGGTGCGCATCGACTGCGGTGCGCTGGCAGCGGCCGGCGCACCGGTGGCAGACGCGGCGCCGGCATACTGGCGCGTGCAGCGTGACGGCAAACACGGTCCAACCATAGCCACCGGCGCCCTTGGCGACAACGGCGACGACCGCTGCGATGCTGGCGAGCAACTGATCTTCTACGCCGATGTCCGCCCCACGCGCTACGCGGCCGGCGCCAGCTTCTGGCTGAGTATCACCAGCGAGCCAGGCCCGATGATTCAAACCGAAACGCCGGCGCCGGCCGCCACGCGCCAAGAAAGTTATCTACACAGCGACCGCTACGAAAACAACCGCCTTTATTACAGCTACATCCCGCTGCGCGACGGCGCCGAACACTGGTATTGGGATATCCTGACCCCAGCCATCAGCATTACGCGCAGCTATCCCTTTACCGTGACCGAAATGGCCGGCGTCGGCGACGCGCGTCTCGTTCTCGATCTCGCCGGTTACGATGGCGCTCACACCACGCAGATTACGGTCAACGCGCAAAGCGCCGGCCTCTACGCCTGGAGTGGCCGGATCGCACACACGATCGAGGTAGATGTTCCCGCCACATGGCTGCATGAAGGCGCCAATACCGTGCGCGTGACTGCGCTCGGCCCTGCGCCTGATCTGCAATACATAGACGCCTTCACCGTCAGCTACGCGCGCCGTCTGGTCGCCCAGCACGACCGGCTGCGCTTTGTCGCCCCGCACGACCGTCACGTGGAGATCGAAGGCTTTAGCACGCCCGATGTCGCGATCTACGCGCTGACCAACCCTGACTCTCCGCGCCGCGTCGCGGTTTCAGTCACTCACCCCTGCCCGTGCCGCGCTACATTCGACACTCTAGCGGACGACAACACAATCTATCTGGCGCTTACAAACTCCCAATACACCACGTCCACTGTCCTTGCCGCGGCGCCCACCTCTGACCTTGTGACGCCAGCCGCAGGCGCGGATTTCCTGATCCTCACCCCGGCTGACCTGGCGCCAGCGTTGGCGCCACTGGTCGCCTACCGCAGCGCCGGCGGCCTGCGCGTGCGCGTGGTGGATATCCAGTCGATTTACGATGAGTTTGGCGACGGACGCACCGACCCTGAGGCTATCCAGCGCTTTCTGAACCACACCTTGCGCGCATGGCCGTCACCCGCGCCAGCCTATGTGCTGCTCGTCGGTGACGGAACCTACGACCCGCGCGGCTACCTTTCAGCGCCGCGCGCAGAGGCTGTCCCTGCCTTTCTACGCCTCGTCGATCCGATCATCGGCGAGACGGCAAGCGACAACCGCTATGTGACGGCGACGCCAGCCAGCCAACTGCCGCAAATGATGATCGGCCGCCTCCCGGCGCGCACGGCTGCGGAAGCGACCGTCATGGTGACGAAAATTCTGGCGTTTGAAGCTGCCCGGCCCAGCGCGACATGGCGACAGCGCGCCGTCATCGTGGCGGACAATGCCTATCAAAGCGATGGCAGCGCCGACGCCGCCGGCAATTTCTGGGCGATGGGAGATCGTGCGGCCAACCGGCTGGAAAGCGCCGGTGTGACCGCCGACCGCTTCTACTACAATCCATGTGCGGCCACGACCGCCAGCGTCTGCAACCTGCCCGACCCGCCCTATCCACGCTACGCCGATGCACCCGCGCTAATCGCGGCGTTCCAGACGGCGGTGCACGCCGGGCGCGGGCTGGCGATCTACACAGGCCATGCCAGTCCGTTGAGTTGGGCCGGCGCGCCTGCACTTCTGCACACGAGCGATGTCCGCGTGCTCCACAGCGGCGACATGCCTTTTGTCGCGCTGGAGATGACCTGCTACACCGGCTTCTTTCATGGCCCGCGCGACGCCCTGGCCGAGACATTGCTGCGCGCCGAGGGCGGCGCGGTGGCCTCGTGGGCATCGAGCGGACAGAGCACGGTGCGGACAGGATGTGCTGCTGGAACAGTTGCTGGCAACCTTGCTGGCCGATACAGAGATGGCGACGACGCTCGGTCAGGCCATATTGGCGGCTAAGCTTCATCTCTACGGCGCAGGCGACGGCATTTACGGCGAGGCGCTGGACACCTTTCATCTCTTTGGCGACCCGGCGCTGCTGATGCGTGAGGCCGCACCGCCGACGACGCCACCCCCCACGCCGCCATCGGCCGGATCGACGCCGCTCGTAACGCCGACCACAGCAACGCCGAGCCCCACCATGCCTGCCCCAACTGCTACACTGCTCAATGTTTCGCCCTCGACGCCGACGCCCGTCATCCCTCCGCCGCCCATTGGCACACCCTTGCTCTCGCCAACAAATACCGCCATCCCGGACGAACATGGATGCATCTTTTTACCAGTCGTGCAGAACACTAATCGCTTTCACCCAGCCACACAACAGGAGTGCCAATAATCATGCGCGCGTCAGGCCAATCCGCCCCTCGCTCCTCGCCCCTTGCCATTCCTTCTCTCTGGATACCTGTGCGCGGGGCCAGCATGACGCCGCTGCTGCGCCCAGACGACCAGGTGCTCGTGAATCTTTCCCTCGCCTGGACATGCGGCGATGTCGTCGTCGTGGGCGCGCTGCGTGGTTTACTCGTCCATCGCATCGTGGCAGTGCACAGCGAGCAGGGCCGGCTCGAAGTCGTGACCAAAGGCGATGCAGTCGAACGTTGTGACCGTCCCACGCCAGGCGCCTCGATTATCGGTGTGGTGACCCGCGCACGGAGATGGCGCTGGGGCCGGTGGATGGAATGGCAGGTGCGTCATGCGCTGGGATGAGATCGACTGGGAGCGCGTGGATTGGTCGTGGGTGCGCGACGTTGGCCGCCGTGAACGGCTCCTGCCGCTCTGGTATGCCATGCTGCGCCGGCAAAATCGGCTGCACGTTATTCCAGCCGATCTGCGTCAGGTCATGCAACGCGCTTATTACGCCGCGCTGGCGACCAATACGCTGGCACTGGAAGAAGCGGCGCGGCTGTGGGCGCGCTGCGCCGCGCAGGGCATTGATGCCGTCGCATTGAAGGGCGTGGCGCTGCTGGCAACCATTTACCAGGATCGCGGCGTGCGACCCCTGGGTGACATCGATCTATGGGTGCGCGCGCAGGATGGAGCCGAGGCCCAGGCTGTGCTGCGTGCGGCCGGGTATCACGGGCTGCCTCATCAGGATACGCGCGGACCGCAGCGTTTTCTGGCGGAACGCACTTTTATGCGCAACACAGCGCCGGCCATGCAGGTCGATCTACACACGGGGCCGTGGGCGCGGCCCGCTCTGCACTCCGCGCCCCTGACCACCTGGTTGTGGTCGCACACGCAGATCGTCGCGACAGAGAGCGGGCCGCTGCGCGTGTTCGACGCCTCCGCACAATTGGTGCATCTGTGCCTCCATGCCACGCAACATGACGAAGGCCGGCTGCGGCCGTTGCGTCTGCACGATCTGGCGGTGATATTGGCCGAAGCGCCGCTTGAATGGGCCGAAGTAACGGCGATCGGGCAGGCCGCGCGGGTGACGCCGGCGCTCGAACAAGCGCTGGACGCGACTTTGGACGCGTGGGGTGTGGCCGCGCCGGTCGAGATGAGCTGGCCTATCGCTTCGCGGCGTGCACGATTGCGGTGTGCGCTGTTGGCCAGCGAGCAGCGCGCCGTGCGCTGGCTGGTTGATGGCTGTGCGCTGCACGACCCGCGCGCGATGGTGGCGCTGTGGTGCGCCGTGCTCTGGCCGGCGCGTGAGTATCGTGCGTGGCGCGCCGTGATCAGAAAACGAGCAAAAGTAGATGCATAGTCCTGAAAGATCTGGCTCAACCGGATTCATGTGGTCGGGTCTTACGTGCCGGGGACGGGCTGAGCGTTATCTGCTTGACCGAAGCACCGCAAGCCCGTCCCCGGCACGTAACCACACGCGATCCGCTTGACCCGCATCATTTTGACGCAGAGTCGCAGAGAAAGGCATCTCCATTGAAGGAAAATACGAGGAATACAATGCTCCGGCTGCGAATTGGGGAAACGCGCCTCAGCCTGGAGATTGGGCGGCTGCCGGCGACTACACTGGATGACCTGGAGCGACGCTACGCAGCTTTTGCTGAGCCGGATATGGCTGCACCGCCGGGCGTCCAGCCATTCCACTTGGCCATTCGTATGCGGCCCGGCGCGCCCTTTCTCCCCTGGCAGGCACATGCGGCGCTGCCGCTGCGCACACGTCGCGTGGGGCGCTTCGTGCTCTGCCAGACGCCAAACGAGGCAGGCTGTTTCGATCTGACACAACGCTGCGGCCGCGTGACGCTGCGACCCACCGGCAATGTGGAGAACTGTCTGCGCGTGCTCGTCGGGTGGGACGCGGCGCAGCGCGGCGGTCTGTTGCTGCACGCCTCTGGCGTTCTCCGCAAGGAAGGCGCTTTTGTCTTCTTTGGACCGTCGGGCGCAGGCAAATCGACGGTGGCGCGGCTGTCGGCGTCCTGGCCGGTGCTCAGCGACGACCTGGTGCTCATCGAGCGTATGGCAGGCGGCTATCTGGCGTGTGGCGTTCCCTTCCGCGGGAACGAGTGGACGGCGCCGCGGCTCAATCGCCGCGCACCGCTGGCAGGGTTGTTGGCGTTGGAACAGGCCCCGCACCATGCTCGGCTGCCACTGCATCCCAGCGCGGGCGCCGCGCGCCTGGTGGCAGCGACGCCCTTTGTCACGACTTGCCCGCACGGAGCGGCGACGGTGCTCGCTTCGGCGTTGGCGCTGACCGCAGCCACACCGGTGGCGCGACTGCAATTTCGCAAAGACAAGAACTTCTGGGAGGTGCTCCATGCTTGAGACAAGCAGGATGGTGAGGCAACATGAACAGGCCGCGGCGCGCACGGTCGAAGGCCAGGCACTGATCGTGTTGACGCGCAGTGGTGAAGTGCTCGTGCTCAACGCCAGCGGGACCTGGCTGTGGGGTCTGCTGGCGGAAGCGCAGACGGTGGGCGCTCTGGCCACGCAGTTAGCTGCGCAATTTCACCTGGGATGGAGCCGAGCTATGGCCGACGCCCAGGCATTTGTGTCCAGCTTGCTGGAGGTGGGCGCGGTCGCCTGGGTGGAAGCGCCCTAGGCGGATACAGGGTGAAATCACGATGGTTATAGACGCCCATCGCATCGCCGCCAACTTGCTCCATCCCCCCCCGCTCTGCTATACTCGCTTTGATGGAGAGGTCGCATAGTCTGGCCTAGTGCGCGGGCCTGGAAAGCTCGTAGGGTGCAAGCCCTCGAGGGTTCAAATCCCTCCCTCTCCGCCAGAACAAGGCAGCCGCCGGCGGCACGGTGGCAATATCGGTCGATTGGCGCTGCCTGGTTATATTCGTGTGTTTTCATAGCTTCGTCAGGCGCTGGGTCCTGTGCGGCAGAACACTGTGAACTCCGCCAGGGTCGGAAGGCAGCAACGGTAAGCAGACCGTTCTGGGTGACACGGGGCAGCCTGGTGACCTGGCGGAGCTATGAAAGCACACGAATTTTTGTGCCTGTATAGATCGGAGGGATAGTCACTAATATGATTGCCGTTGCGAGCAACGTTCTTATGAACGGCTCACCTGTCGCCACCACCCCCATCCTCTATCTTGCCCGTCACGCCACACCGGACTGGAACCGCAAAGACATTCGCTACGACGTGGCGCCTGGCCCCGACCTCATCCCGCAAGGGGAGGAAGAGGCGGCGCAACTCGGCGCCTTCCTGCGCGGCGCGGGCGTGACGCGCCTTGTCGCCAGTCCGCTGGTGCGCACGCACCGCACCGCGCAAATCGCCGGTGCGATTGCGGAAGCGCCGGTGACCATCGACGAGGCCGTGCGCGAGTACAGTCACGAGGAAAACGACCAGGCTGTCTTCGACCGCTTCCATCCACGGCTCGCCGCGCTCTTCCAAGAAGCGGCCGACCAGGGGCCGATTGCCATCGTCACCCACGGCGGGCCTGTGCGCGTCCTGCTGGAACGGCTCGGCATCGACCGCGACCAACTGTGGCACTATCGCCGTCAGTTCGACCACCAGAACCCACTGGCGCCTGCGGCGGCATGGGAGCTGACGCGCCCTGCTCCCGATGGAGCCTGGCGCATGCGTCTGGCTTTCTCACCGACGCCTTTTGCTGAATATCCGCCTGCGGTGAGTCATGTCTGATTTTTTCACCAAACTGGAGGCCGCGGCGCAACGCAATCAATCCTTGCTCTGCGTCGGTCTCGACCCGGCGCCCGACCAGATTCCGCCTGCCTATCGCAGCAGCGCGCAAACCACCGCGGAGGCAATGCTGGCCTGGAATCGAGCGATCATCGAACAGACCGCAGACCTGGTGTGCGCGTTCAAACCCAATATCGCCTTCTATGAGGCGCTGGGGGCGGCAGGCATGGAAGTGCTGCGGGCGACGCTGGCGGCGATCCCTGGCGACGTGCCTGTCATCCTCGACGCCAAGCGCGGGGACATCGGCAGCACCGCCGCCGCGTATGCCGCCGCCTGCTTCGAGGATCTCAAAGTGGACGCCGTCACGCTGAGTCCTTATTTGGGGCGTGACAGCATCGCCCCCTTTGCGCGCTACCAAGACAAGGGTCTTTTCGTGCTCTGCCATACCTCCAACCCCAGCGCGGATGAGTTTCAAGCGCTGGAGATCGCGGACTGGCGCAGCCTCGACCGCGAGCCAAACCAGCCGCTCTATATCCATGTGGCGCGGGCGGCGGTTGCCTGGTCGCCCAATGTGGGGCTGGTGGTAGGGGCGACGTTTCCCGGAGCGGTGGCGCACGTGCGATGGTCCGCCCGCGGCTTGGTTTTTGATTCCGGGCATCGGCGCGCAGGGAGGCGACCTCGAGGCGACGCTGGCGGCCGGTTTGCGCCGCGACGGAATGGGCGTAGTGATCAACGCCAGCCGCAGCATCGCCAACATCGGCGATCCGCGCCGCGCGGCGCGTGAAATGCGCGACGCGATCAACGCGGCGCGGCGCCGGGCGGCCGCGCCGGTGAATGTCACACAGGCGAATGTCACAACGGAAGACGCGACAACAGGCCACCCCTTGCGCGCGCTGGTGCTTGATCTGGCCGATCTGGGCGCAGTGCGCTTTGGCAATTTTACCCTGGCGAGTGGCATCCAATCGCCTATCTACATCGACCTCCGCCTGCTGGTCAGCCGTCCTGCCCTGTTGGCGCGCGCGGCCGCCGCTTACGCGACTCTGCTGGACGACGCCCCGTGCGACCGCATTGCAGGCGTGCCCTACGCCGCGCTGCCGATCGGGACAGCCGTGGCGATTGCCGCTGACAAGCCGCTGATCTACCCGCGCAAGGAAGTCAAAGAGCACGGTCTCGGCAAGCTGATCGAGGGCGCCTGGCAACCCGGCGAGCGCGTCGCCATTATCGAGGATCTGATCACCAGCGGCGGCAGCACGATCAAGACTGCGGATACGCTGCGCGCGGCCGGGCTAGTCGTCGAACACGCTCTGGTGCTGATCGACCGCGAGCAGGGCGGCGTGAGCAATCTCGCCAACGCTGGCATCATCGCGCACGCAGTCCTGACGCTGACCCAGATTCTCGACATTCTAGTCGACGCCGGCCGGCTGGATGCTGCCAAGCGCCAGGAAGTGTTGGCATTTCTGCGCAAGACAAGCTGACGGCTCGCCAGACATAAAGCTTTGGGTAAGTTTCGTGAAGCACTGAGATTTGCGCAGATGGGCTTTCGATAAACGCAGAGCAAATCAAAGCGCCAAAGCATCTGTGTTCCTTTAATCCGTTCACAAAGCGAGGCTCGCGCCATGACCGATCTTACCACGCGCTTTCTCGATCTCACCCTGTCAACGCCGCTGGTGCTGGCGAGCGGCATCTGGGGCACGACGGTCAGCCTGCTGGAACGCGCGGCGCTGGCCGGCTGTGGCGCGGTGACGGCCAAAAGCTGCGGTCCGACGCCGCGGCCCGGCCATGTCAACCCGTCCTGCCTGGACTGGGGACACGGGCTGATCAACGCCATTGGGCTGGCAAATCCGGGCGCGCAGGCCGAAGTCGCCCTGTTGTCCGCTGCCAGGCAACGCCTGCAAGCATTGGGCGTGCCGCTGATCGCCAGCATCTTCGCCGGCCCGCCTGAGGAATTTGGCGAGGTGGCGGGCATCGTGGCCGCGGCGCAACCCGACCTGATCGAAGTCAACATCTCCTGCCCCAACGTCCACAGCGAGTTTGGCGAACCCTACGCGGCCAGCGCCGACGCGGCCGCCGAGGTGACGGGCCATGTCAAGGATGCCGCGCGGCGCGCGGGCATCCCCGTTATCATCAAGCTGGCGCCCAATGTGCCGAGCATCGGGCGCATCGCTCAGGCAGTGGTGGCGGCCGGCGCCGACGCCCTGTGCGTCATCAACACGATGCCCGGCATGGTGATCGACGCGGAGAGCGGCCAGCCGATCCTCGCCAACCGCAGCGGCGGGCTGAGCGGGCCGGCGCTCAAGCCGATCGCGCTCAAGTGCGTCTATGATGTGCGCAAGGCTTGCCCCGACATCCCGATCATTGGCGCCGGCGGCGTGACCAGCGGGCTTGACGCCGTCGAAATGATGATGGCGGGCGCCACCGCGGTGGGCGTAGGCAGCGCGGTCTATTATCGCGGGCCAGCCGCGATCCGCGCGATACGCGACGAGCTGGCGGCATGGCTCGCAGGACACAACATCGCCCGCGCCGCCGATGTGTGTAATCGCGCACACCGCGAGCCGGTCTATCTCACCACACCGACCGGCGCACCGGTTCCCGTGGCTCATTGAGACGCGATGATGTATACTACTGGCACATTGCCGGTCGATTCAACCTTGCTTGAAAGTCCTATGCCAAATTACGACACCCGCCAGGAGAGCATTGACGCCATCATCCGGCGCATCTCCGATCTCAATGAGCAGTCATTGACGCAGCTTTCGCAGTACATCTCCTATCTCAAGTGGCAAGAGGAGTTGTGGCACAGTCTGATCGAAGAGGAGCGCTTCACCGACCCTGACCAGGCGCTGCTCTGGCAGTTCGATTTCATCGAAGCGTTCCCCGCCGCGCGCAAGGTCGCCACCCGCACCCCTCAAATGATGGAGATCAAGATAGGCATGGCCTCGTGTGGGCTGCTCCAGCAGATGGCGATCTGGGAGCATCCGCCGGTTTCGGGCGCGGCCGTCTGTGAATATACCGTGCGAGCGCCCGCGGATCTGAACGCGCTCAAGCTGCGCTTTGCGGTGGGCATCCGCGACGGCGCACTGATGGAGGGCGACAATCTTTGCGCCTTCCGCATTTATGTCAATGGCGTCCGTCTGTGGAGCACGACCAAGCAAAACTGCAAATGGGAACGCTTTGTCATCGACCTGCCCAGCCTTTCCGGTCAGGAGGCGGTGATCCAATTCATCACAGATGGCCTCGGCGACAATCGCTGGAACTGGGCCGTGTGGGGCGAGCCGCAGTTGCTCGGCTACGGGCCAAAACGCGCCAAATAACTGTGCGAGAAGTAGTTCTTTGACGCGGAGGCGCGGAGATGCAGAGGTTCGCAGAGAAAAGCTATTTCTGCAACCATTCCCACAATGCTGCCGTAGGCGGTATGAATATAGATCAATAGCTGTTCTGGATGGCTTGAATTGGGGGAGGAGTGTATGGCATTTTTGACAAACCATTGGCTGAACTGAAAACCTATTTGCCGGAGCGGGAGGAGCCGCGTGATTTCGACGCGTTCTGGCTGCGCACGCTGGCCGATGCGCGCAGCCATGGGCTCGACCCTGTCTTTACGCCGGTCGATTATGGGCTGCGCACGGTGGAAACGTTCGATGTGACCTTTAGCGGCTACGGCGGACAGCGCATCAAAGGCTGGCTGTTGCTGCCGCGCCAGCATGAAGGCAAGCTGCCCGCGGTCGTCGAATACATTGGCTATGGCGGCGGGCGCGGCTTCCCGATCGACTGGCTGACGTGGAGCAGCGCTGGCTACGCGCACCTCATCATGGACACGCGCGGGCAAGGCAGCGCGTGGACGCGGGGGGACACGCCCGACCCGGAAGGTGAGGGCGGCAATCCGCAGTTTCCCGGCTTCATGACGCGTGGGGTGCTGGCGCCGGAAACTTACTACTATCGCCGCGTCTTTACCGACGCCGTGCGCGCGGTCGAGACCACGGTGGCGCATCCGGCCGTGGACGCCAGCCGCGTGGCTGTGGTCGGCGGCAGTCAGGGCGGCGGCATTGCCCTGGCCGTGGCCGGACTGGCGCCAGGCTTGCTTGACCACGCGGTCAGTGCGGCCATGCCCGACGTGCCTTTCCTGTGCCACTATCGTCGCGCGACGGAGATCATCGACTCGCATCCTTACCAGGAAATTGTGCGCTTCTGCAAGGTGCATCGCGACCAGGTGGAGACGGTCTTCCGCACGCTGGCCTATTTCGACGGCATGAACTTTGCCGCGCGCGCCAATGCACGCGCCCTCTTCTCCGTCGCGCTGATGGACGACATCTGCCCACCATCCACGGTCTTTGCGGCCTACAACCACTACCGCGGCCCCAAAGACATCCGCGTCTATACGTACAATCAGCATGAAGGCGGGCAGAGCTTCCAGCGTCTGGAACAACTCCAATTCCTCGCCTGAGTAAATGCCAGTCCCCACGTAAGGAGGCGTCAATCCATGCAAACGGACCATGACGGAGAACCAGCCGTGGAGCCAACCGGCGACGACGCCGGTGAGCAGAAGAAGATCAGAGCGACCTTTGTCCCTGTTGATCCCGCCAATCCACGTGCGGCTGCAGAAGCGCTCTATGCCTGGATTCAACAGGTGAGCGCCGCCGCAGGTGCATCTGCACCATCTGCACCGGACGCAGAGGACGAAGCGTCGCCGGCGTCCGATGCAGACGCCGCCCGACCCGGTGTAAAGGAAAGCCGCGCCAGAGCGTCCTGACCTTACCGGGAGAGGGTGAGGTCACTGCCAACACACTGCACAGAAAAGAATCAGCCGAGGGAAATCATTCCCCCGGCTGATTGCACTTCCCTAGATCGCTGATCTGTGCAGATCGCCTGTTTCCCCTGACTGCGCAAATCAGCGCGGCTGCGGCCCGGCCACGTTCACCGTCACGTTCTGTTCAGTCTGACCGACGCCATACGCGACCAGTTTATACTCGAACAACCCGACTGCGTCTGGACAGTCCTGCGCCGAACCGTTGCCCGGCCCACCTGCGACGATGGCGCCGCCGTTGCGCAGCAAGTTAACGCCCTGGGCGTTATCGGTGCGCCAGTCGAAGTTGACACACTGGCCGCGCGGAATTTCATTGCTGTTGACGGTGAAGCGACGAATCACCGGCGGCTGCGCAGGCGGCGGCTGCGGGCTGTTGACGTTGACCGTCACCTGGCGCGCATCCTGGCCGCCATCGTACTTGACGGCGTTGAGCGTGTACGTTTTCGAGCTGCCGGGGCAAACTTCGCGCGCACTGACGCCGGCCACCCCTTCGCCGTCGAGGTAGACAGCCTGTACGTTGCGCACATCCCACCGCAGCGTCGTGCACTGACCGCCGCTGATATCTGTGGCGTCGGCCCAGAAGTTGATGCTGTAGTCGGGCGCACCGCTCACTGTGATCGTGATCGTAAAATCGTGCGTGGCGCCGTTGCGATCCACCACCCGGAGCGTGTAAGTCGTGGTCCCGCCTGGGCAGACCGTGTGCGCATCATGGCCGCCGACGCCCTGCTGGTTGCCGCCGTCGATGAAATAGACGGCGTTGACGTCGTCGATATCCCAGCGGATCGCCGTGCACTGACCCGGGGCAATATAGTTTGTATCCGCGCGCAGATTGGGGTTGATCTCCTGGGTCGGCGGGGGCGGCGGCGCGGGCGGGTTTGGATCGGGCGTCTGGATGCCAACCCACACGACCTCGCCGAAGTACTGGCCCAGATTGTCGCGCATCTGCCAGAAGCCCTGGAAGACGCCGTAGGTCTGCGGCGCACGCAGGCTGGCCGACAGGTCGATCGTCTCCCCCGGCTGCACTGTGCGCCCGACCGGCACAGGGCTGCCGCTCATCGACGATTCGATGCGATTGCCGTTGACATAGCTGAGGGCAAAGTCCGGCGCCCACGCACAGGAGCCGTTGTTGAGCACGCGCCAGCTTTTGACAAAGTCCTGGCCGGGGGTCATGATCGGCGGCGCGGTCATGTTCTGGTCGTCCAGGTTGAGGTCGGCGACAAATGCCATGCTTTTGATACACGGCGCAGGCGTCGCGATCTCGGCCGGGGGCGTGACATTTTCGACCACGGCGGCTTCTTCATCCGGCGTGACGCTGTCCGGGTTCACCTGCAAGTAGCGATTGACCAGGTCGGCAAACGCGCCGTCGCTTTGCAATTCCAGCAGCGCCTGGTTGAGCGGCTCGATGAGGCTGCTGCCTTGGGCCGCGGCGATGGCAAATTGTTGTTGATTGAACTGAGCGCCGACGACCTGCAATGCCGGGTTGCGCTGGACGGCCAGCTCGGCGGTAAGCTGTCCCAGCAGACCGACATCCAGGCTGTTGTTGCGCAGGTCGCGGATGATCTCGCTGGGCGTCGAATAGACGGTCAGGTCATCCTGCGCGATCACGCCGGCGTCGACCAGCACGTGTTGCGCCCACGTCTGATAGGTGGAGCCGCGCTGCACGCCGACGCGCAGGCCGGAGAGGTCGGACGGCGCGTTGATGGTCCCGGTGAAGCTCGCCGTGGCCAGCGCGACGCTGTTGCCGATGTAGTAGAGATTGGTGAAATCGACCACCTGCTGGCGGTCGGGCGTGACGGAGATCGCGCCGATGGCGGCATCCACGCTGCCAAGACGCACGGCGTTGACCAGCCCATCGAAGGCGAAATCGTTGAACTCGACCGCAACGCCCAGCTTCTCGCCGATCGCGCGCGCCAGCGCAATGTCGAAGCCATCCAACTCAAAGTTGCTGTTGTAGAACTCGAAGGGTGGATAGTCGGCCGCGGTGCCAAAAACGAGTGTACCCGCGGCCTGGACGCGCGCCCAGTCCGTCGCCGGGTCGGGTGGCGGCTGTTGCACCAAGCCAGGATTGCCGGACGCCAATGACGTCCCTGGCAACAGAGCCACAAGTACGGCCATGATTGCCAACAACCAAAAAATCCGCAACGATCGCTGCATAAGCTACGTGATTCTCCATAAAATTGTTCAAATGGCCGCTTGGAAATTGCTCGATCGGTGTGGGCGCGAAGCATAGGCAGTCGCTGGACAAGGATCATCACAGATTATTGCTCAACCGTCAGCAATGGGCAAATTTGCTGTAAGGTTGGCAACCTTATGACAAAACGCTTCAGCGGATTTAAGGAAACAACGGATTTGCTCGCGTCGTTGACCATCCGACGCAGGCTGGGTGGATGATCACTATCAGAGTAGGGAAGGGGAAATGGCGCGCGCATCGGGTGGATTGACGCGCATAAGATTTGCGACGATCCGCCTGATCCGCGTCATTCGCGGGCTATGACTTGCGTGTCTATATCGTGACCGGCGCCAACCGCGCGTGCGGGTGAGCATAGATGCTGTACGCCAGCCACGTCGGATCGCCGTCGCCCTGCGTGGCCTGGCGCGCCGCGGAGACGGCCTCGGCCACGGTGGCGCGCGGCGTGGCCGGATCGACAGGCGGCGCGGTCAGCCGGTCGTAGAAAGTTTGCGCAAACGCGGCGGCGTGATGGTCGGTCACCGTCCACAGCGGCGCGACAAAAAGGCCCGCTCCCGCGCTCAAGAACCACTGCGCCCAGCCGCCCAGATGCGTCAGCGACCACAGCGACCGCGCGCCGTGGCAGATATTGAGCATAACGCCGGGGCGGGTGCGGGCGATCTGCGGGCGGATTTCCGGGCCGTAGAGCAGGTCGGGCAGCAGGTTGCCATCCTCCAGCGCGATGGCGGCGGCAGTCGCGTCCTCGTCCAACTCGCCGTGCGCGGCAAAGTGCAGCCAGTCATAGCCGCCCTCGCGCAGCAGCGCCAGCACGGTGGCCAGGCGCGCGTCGGCGGGGCTGAGGTCGCGCAGCGACAGCCGCGCGGCCAGCGTCTGCAAATGGCGGCGTTCAGTGGCGGCAAAGCGCAGGTCGCGCCTGTGCGGGGCAATGCAGGCGAGCGACGCCAGCGCCAGGCGCACCGGCGGGCCAGGGATCGCAGCCGTCGTCGCGTCGCCGCCCAGCCAGCGCTGCAGCGAGAGGCTTACCGCCCACGGCGCTTCGTCGCGCCACGCGCCCGCGGGGTCGTCGTAGGGGAGCACCAGTTCCCACGGAATCCACGGTTCGTCCGAGACGACGAGCAGCGTACGCCCTGCCCATGCGCTGCGGTGCGCGGCGTAGGCCGCCTTGATCGCCGCGGGCAGCAGCTCGGCCCACAGCCGCCAGCCCAGCGCCCGCACCTCGGCTTCAAACGCGGCGGCATTGGTCGGCGCGGCGGCTTCGGCAAGCGTCGACAGGCTGGCATAGAGCTGCGCGGCGTAGCGCTGCGGATCGACGCGCAGCGGCCGGCGCTGCGGCAGGGTCAGGGCGCGGCCCTGCCGGTCAAAGAGCGTGAAGATCAGCGCGTGGCCGCCGCTGCTGGCGTCGTAATGGACGTCGAGCTGCACGGCGGGCGGTTCGGCCAGCACGGGGTCGAAGTGCACGCGGCCCGGCATGGCTGACCAGCACGTCGGCCACCGGCTCGACCGTCACTTCGACCTCGACGCGCGTGCGGCCCAGCGGCTGGCCGGCCTGGCGAAAATCAAAAAAAAGCGTCGTCATCCCCACCTGCTGCGGGCGCAGCTCAAAGTAGACCGCGGGGCTGTCCGCGTCGGGCATGACTGCCATCGACTGCGTGGCCGCGCCCGCGATCTCAAAGGCCGGCGCGGTCAGCGTCACGTCGACCGGCCGGCTCGGCAGCACCTGCAGCGCCTCCGTGACGCGGCTGAGCGACGACGGCGCCAGCGTCAGCTTGACCATCACGACCATCCGCCCCTCAAGCCAGACGCGGCGCGGGCAGGCGATGTCGGTGTAGCGGGTGACGAGGAGAGATTGGAGATTGGGAGATTGGAGATTGGAGATGGGAGATGGGGGGGATTCGGTGGCGGGTGCGCCTTTGGTGGGGTCGTAGCTGCGCAGGATGCCTTCTGCGGCGAGGCGCGCCGGGTCGAGGATCGAGAGGAGTGCAGCTTGTGCGGCGGCCGCGCTCATGAAAAGTCTGAGCAACCGCAGCCTGACCATCGTGGGGTCCTGGCGCTCCGCACGCAGGTCGTCGAGGTAACTCTCCAACTGCCGCTCGAACGCCGGCCACTGCTCGGCGCCCAGCAACACCGGCAGGCGCTGGCGCAGCGCGTCGATGGCGGTGAGAATTTCTTCCAGTGTGTACATGGTCAGCTCCTGGTGACAGATACTACAGCGGATGCAGACACTACAGCGGATGCAGACACTACAGCGGATGCAGGGAAACAGCGGGACTAGACTTCAGCCTTACGTGCCGGGGACGGGCCGGAAGCCCCCCGGGGGGGGGGCGCAGCCCGTCCCCGGCACCACCCTGCAGGCGCCTTCGACGCACCAAATCCGTTGTTTTCGAATCCGTTGTTGTGCACCTCTGACCCACTACAGCGGATGGGAAACAACGGATTTGCCTCGTCGTCGACCATGCAGCGCCAATCGGCCACGGATTTGGCGGACTAGACTTCAGCCTTACGTGCCGGGGACGGGCTGCAAGCCGCCTGGTTGAGCGAAATCTTGGCAGCCCGTCCCCGGCACGCACCCACCTGCGAGTGGGCGCCCCCCCCCCGCGACGCACCAAATCCGTTGTTTCCTCGAATCCGTTGTTGTGCACCTCTGACCCACTACAGCGGATGCAGGGAAACAACGGATTTGCTCTCGTCGTCGATCATGCAGCCGGGCCAATCGGCCACGGATTTGGCGGACTAGACTTCAGCCTTACGTGCCGGGGACGGGCTGCAAGCCGCCTGGTTGAGCGAAATCTTGGCAGCCCGTCCCCGGCACGCACCCACCTACGAGTGGACGCCCCCCACAAGCGCACCCAATCCGTTGTTTCCTCGAATCCGTTGTTGTACTCTTACACCCCCGTGTAGGTGAAGGCCGCCCACCAGATCGGATGGGCAAAGGTGCGCTCTTCTCCGCTGCCCCGTTTGAAGACTTCTTCGAAGAAGGGCGCGGCGACTGCGGCGGACATCTTCTCGCCCGCGGGCAAAAAGTCGCGGCCAAAGTGCTCTGCCTTCTCGACATTGCTTGTGTCGCGCACCCAGCGCTGCGCGGCGCAGAGCGCGGCGGGCGGCGCCAGCCCCTCTTTACGCCACAGCTCGTAGAAGCGCACCATGAGCATGGCCGTGCTGATGTCGTAGACCGACCAGAGCGACGCGCGGCCACGCCGGCAAAGCCGGCCTGCATCAGCGCGGCAGGCAGCGCCACCGACTCGTCGGGCAGTTGCGTGCCGACGATGCCCGTCTCGCACGCCGAGAGGGTGATGAGCCGTGCGCCGGGCAGCCGCTGGTCGAGCAGTTCGCCCACGGTGAGCAGTTCGTTGTTGGCCAGCAGCAGCCCGCTTTGCAGCGCGTCCTGCCAGTTGGTGCCGCCGTGACAGGAGAAGTGCGCCACCTGCGCACCGGGCAACGCGGCCAGCGTCGCGGCGCGCGTCGCCGTGCTGTGACGCAACATCTGCGGCGGCGGCCCGGCAAAGAGTTCGGCGATCGCCGCCACCTCCGCGGCCGAATTGGGTAGATCGCCGGCCGCGACCGGCTGCGGCTCGTCCACCGCCAGCAGCGCGCCCGCGCCTGCCTGCGCCGCCACCCCCTGTGCATGGCGCAGTGCAGTCGCCGACGGCGCATAGGCCACGGCAAAACAGTCCAGCACGTAGGTGCGGCCTGTGGCCGCACAGCCCGCCACACCCGCCGGTCGCGCGGCAGGATCCTCCGTCCACGCCGCGTGCAGCGGCAGCAGCGCCAGCAGCCCGCTCGGAATCAGCGTCACCATGCTCTCCGCCGGCACACCATACCGCGCCAGCGCCGCCACTACCGGCCCCAGTGCGGCGTCCCACGCCTGGCGCAGCGTCGTCTCCATCACATCATACCAATGCGTTTTGGCCGCGGGCGTGCGTTCATTCAGCCAGGCCTGATACGCGCCGAGCCAGCCGCCCAGCGCCGGGTCATCGGCCGGCCCCATCAGCCATGCGCGCAGTTGCGCCTCGGTCAGGCCGTCCAGCCAGACGGCCTCGACCGCACCGGCCGAGAAACCGAGTTTTTCAGAAAAACTCGGTTTCTGCTCTTGGTCCGCGGCCCCGCCCGGCACGATCAGCGCCAGCCCGCCCGCTTCGCTCGCCAGCAGGTAGACGAGCGGGCCATCCTGCGCGGCGGATTGAATCTGCGCAAAAGTGGGGTCGGCCAAAAAATCGGTAAAACCCTCGGCAGTGCGGATCGTCTCGATCACGGCGTCAAATTCACGGTCCGCCGCCTCGATGGCAGCCAAGCGATTGCCGGCAACAATGACGTCGGGCGCTTCAAGATGGCGGCGTTCGGCCAGGGCGCGGTCATAGGCCACCTTGAGCGCGGCGGGCAGGCTGTCCAGGTCGCGACGGTTGAGTTGCAGCGCCTCGCCCAGCAGTAGGGCGCGCCCCAGTTCCAGCGTATGGGCGGCGCGGGCGGGGCTGCCGCCGGCGCGGGCAATGGCATAGGCCGCGGCCGGCGCCATTTCCTGCATGTCGGCCAGGTAGCTCTCCTTGTCGGTGCGGCGCAGTTGGCGGCGCTGGAGCGCGCGGCCGGCGGCAAGCCCCTGGCTGTACGCCTCTTCCACCTCCGGCCAACTGGCGCGGCGCAAGGCCCAACGCCCCCAGTTGCGCGACGCGTTGAGCGTCTCCTGCGGCGCCACGATCGCGCCCAGCCCGCAGGCATGGCGATAGCGCCGGATCGCCTCTTCCAGGTCTTCCATGCGACCCGTCCGCCCAAAGCGCGTGCTCAGCCCGTTGCCCAGGTTGTTCAGGCGAGAGGGCAAATCCGGCGACCCCGCCGGCGTCGCCGCCACCGCTGCTTGGTAGACTTTGATCGCCTCTTCCAGGTCTTCCAGGCGACCCGTCCGCCCAAAGCGCGTGCGCAGCCCGGCGCCCAGGTTGTTCAGGTATCCGGGCAAATCCGGCGACCCCGCCGGCGTCGCCGCCACCGCTGCTTGGGAGACTTTGATCGCCTCTTCCAGCTCTTCCAGGCGACCCGTCCGCCCAAAGCGCGTGCGCAGCCCGGCGCCCAGGTTGTTCAGGTATCCGGGCAAATCCGGCGACCCCGCCGGCGTCGCCGCCACCGCTGCTTGGTAGACTTTGATCGCCTCTTCCAGCTCTTCCAGGCGACCCGTCCGCCCAAAGCGCGTGCTCAGCCCGGTGCCCAGGTTGTTCAGGCGAGAGGGCAAATCCGGCGACCCCGCCGGCGTCGCCGCCACCGCTGCTTGGAAGACTTTGATCGCCTCTTCCAGCTCTTCCAGGCGACCCGTCCGCCCAAAGGCGCTCAGCCGCCCAGGTTGTTCAGGCGGGGCACCGGCGACCCGGCGTCGCCGCCACCGCTCTTGAGACTTGACGCCTCTCCTCTTCCAGCCCCCCCCCGCCAGCCCGTGCCCAGGTGTTGAGGACCCACAAACGTAACGCGGTTGAGGTCGTCCAGCGCCGCAGCGACGGCGTAGAAAACGCCGCCGGCATTGTTGAACGGGGCAAGGCGGAAGCGGGGGGCGGCAGCTCAACCTGGGCGCGTCGAGGATGCGCGCCCATGCCGCTGCGGCGTCAAGCGGTCAGGTCGCCGATGCGCTGGTAGCGCTGCTCGCCTGCTTGCGCGGCGCGCAGGTCGCCTGCAAATTCGGGCGGCACAGAGGACCCGGACTGTTCAGCCATGGCCTGCGCCAGCCTGGCGCGCAGGGCCGGGCGGCTGGCCAGCGCCGCGTCCAGGTCTTCCTGGCTGTGAATCTCCACCCCTTCCGCGGCCAGCGCGGCCAGCACCTCGCGCAGCGCGGGCGGCATCTGCGGTTGCGCTGCCCGCATCTGCGCCAGGAATGCCTCGGGCGCCAGGCCCTGGCGTGCGGCGGCGGCCAGGCCATCGGCGCCCAGCATCTGCTCGGCAAAGGCGCGGGCAATGCCAGCGTCGCGGCAGCGGCGCAGCAGATCGCGGTGGGTGGTGAGCAACTGCATGGCGTCGGGGTTGGCGGCGTTTTCATCCAGCGCCGCGGCAAAGAGCGCGTCGGCTTCGTCACTGAGCAGCTCCGGGTATGCTTCGACGAGGCGCTGCGATTCGTCCCAGGTCTCGGCATCAAGGAAGCGGTTGAGGAGGTCGGGCAGGGAGGTGGATTTATCGTCGGGAACCTTCCAGGAAGCTGCGGAGCTTCCTGGAAGGTCGGAGGCCGGCGCTACTTCGCGCAGCGCAGCCTCCAGCCGGGACTGCAGGTCGGGTCGCGCGGCCAGCGCCTGCTCCAGCGCCTCCGGCGAGTCAATCGCCACCCCTTCCGCGGCCAATCTCTCGGCAATCGACCTCAACGCCGCGGCCAACGCCGCCGGCAACTCCTCCTCTTCCCCCGTCTCCTCCTCGCTTTTGTCCCCCCATCTCTTCTCCCTCCGCGTCTCCGCGCCCCTGCGTCAAAGCACTTTGCAGCTCGCGCAGCGTCGCCACGGGGTCGTCGCTGAGCGCGGCGGGCAGCAACGCGCGCGGCGCCGTGGCGACCTGCGCCAGCCACGCATCCTGCCAGACGTCGCCCAGCCGTCGCGCCAGCGTGGAGAGCAAGCCCGCGGCTTGCTGCTGATCCTGCTCGGCGCTCGTCTGCTGCGCGGGCGAGAAGATCAGCGGCGGCTGGCCGGTGGCGGGGTCGTGATTGGGCTGGTAGATCAGCAGCGGCGCGTCAAGCATCCCCTGCGCCGCACGTGGGGCATGTCACCGCGTGCAGGTCGCCGGCGGGCGCGGGCGAGCAGGTCAGGCCGCTCGCCCGCATCGACAATCAGCCAAATTTCGGCGGCAAAGGCGCGGCCGCACTGCGGGCAGGTGAGCTCGGCGGTCTGAGCGGTGGAGTGCATAGGAACTCCTGGTGGGGTAGGCGCTGTCTGCGGGCAACGCCGGCGGTGGGATCGGTTGGGTTGATTATCGCACAGGGGAAGAGGGAAGAATAAATCACACGCAGATGACGCGGATCGGGCGGATCGTCGCGGATTTTATCCGTAGCAATCCGCTCGATCCGCGTCATCCGCGTGCCATAGTCTGCGCCTCCGCCAGCGTCTTTCCATACGCGGCGCCGGCATGAAGCGCAACGATGTTGGGGCGCAGCAGGGCCGCGTGGCGCACGGGCAGGTGCGCGTGCAGCGCCTGCTCCACCGCGGCGAGGTCGACAAGCGGGCAGAGCGTCAGCAGCGCGCCGAGCATGGCGACATTGACCAGCCGCTGGCTGCCGCAACGCGTGGCGATGTCGTGCGCGGGGATGGCGACGCCGGTGATGTCTGTCCGCCGCAGGTCGCGCCGCACCAGCGTGCTGTCGTAGATCAAGCGGCCCTCGGCTTTGAGCAGCGGCTCGTACTTATCGACCGAGGGCAAGTTCATGGCAACGACGCAGTCGGAGTTGCGCACCAGCGGCGACCCGACCGGCTCATCGCCGATCACCACCGTACAGTGCGCGGTGCCCCCGCGCATCTCCGGCCCATAGGAGGGAATCCACGTCACCTCCTTGCCGCTCTCCATCGCGGCATAGGCCAGCAACTGCCCGGCAAACAACGCGCCCTGCCCGCCAAAGCCGGAAATGATGATCGATGTTTCCATTGGTTTGCTCCTTTGAAGGAGATTAAGAGATTGAGATTAAGAGATTGGAGATTGGAGATTGGAGATTAAGAGCATTCTGGTTGCTGAGCATGCTTTTCCAATCTCCAATCTCTTAATCTCTTAATCTCTACTCTCCCAATCCCTCACTCACCTTAAAATCCCCCACCGGATACTCCGGCAGCATCTGGCTGCGGATGTACTCCAGCGCGTCGACAGGCTCGACATGCCAGTTGGTCGGGCAGGCCGCCAGAATCTCGACGATGCTCAGCCCCAGCCCTTGCTGCTGCGCGGCAAAGGCCAGGCGGATCGCCTTCTTCGTTTTGCGCGTTTCCGCCACCGAGTGCATGGAGCGGCGCACGGCATAGGCCACGCCGGGCATTGTCGCCAGCATCTCGGTGAGGTGGAGCGGGTAGCCCTGCGTCAGCGGGTCGCGGCCGGCCGGGGAGGAGGTGGTCTTCATGCCGGCCAGCGTGGTCGGCGCCATCTGCCCACCGGTCATGCCGTAGACCGCGTTGTTGACAAAGATCACGGTGATGCGCTCGCCGCGCAGCGCGGCGTGCAGAATCTCGTTGCCGCCGATGCTGGCCAGGTCGCCGTCGCCCTGGTAGGTGAAGACGATGTGGTCGGGCAGCACGCGCTTGATGCCGGTCGCCATCGCCGGCGCGCGGCCGTGCGCGGCCTCACAACTGTCCAGGTTGAAATACTTGTAGGCGAAGACCGCGCAGCCCACCGGCGCCACGCCGATCGTACTGGCGCGAATGCCCAGTTCGTCGATCACCTCCGCGATCAGGCGATGGATGACGCCGTGCGAGCAGCCGGGACAGTAGTGCGTCGCCAAATCGGTCAGCGTCCGGTCGCCGATAGACGACCTCCATCTGGTCAGGATCCGTGGCCGGAGTTTCGTGTTCAAGCAGTATGTTCATGATGACAAACTCCCTGGATTTTCATCACCCATTACGCATCAGGTTTCATGCCCGCCCCGTTCGTGCAATGGTTGACGCGCGTCATGTGCGTCAGCTCGTTGGTGATTTCGTCCGGCATCGGGATCACCCCACCCGTCCGGCCGAGAAAGCGGATCGGCGTCCGGCCACACACAATGGCGCGCACGTCCTCCAGCATCTGGCCGGCGTTCATCTCCGCCACCAGCACTCCCTGCACCTTGTCGACCAGGCGATCCAAGACCGGCGCGGGATAGGGCCACAGGCTGATCGGGCGGAACAGGCCCGCGCGAATGCCCGCGGCGCGCGCCGCACGCACCGCGGATTTGGCGATGCGCGCCACCGTGCCAAAGGCCACGACGAGCAAATCGGCGTCGTCGGTCATGAAGCACTCCCAGCGCTGCTCGGTCACGGCAATGCGCTTGAGCTTCTCTTGCAGGCGCACGTTGACGCTGGCCAGCTCGTCGGCGTCGAGATAGAGCGAGGTGATCGTGCGGGGCGGGCGTCCCTTCGCACCGGCCAGCGCCCAGTCCGGCTGGGCCGCGTCCGGCGGGCGCATGGGCGGCATCTCCACTGGCTCCATCATCTGCCCCAGCGCGCCATCGCCAGCCAGGATCACGAGGGTGCGATAGCGAAAGGCCAGGTCAAAGCTGATGTAAGCCAGATCGACCGCCTCCTGCACCGTCGCCGGCGCCAGCACCAGCGGGTGAAAATCGCCATGTCCCGCGCTGCGCGTGATCTGGAAGTAGTCCGCCTGTCCCGGCTGGATGTTGCCCAGCCCCGGCCCGCCGCGCATGATGTCCACGATCACACAAGGAACCTCGCTCCCCGCGATATAGCTGAAGCCTTCCTGCATGAGGCTGATGCCGGGCGAGGAAGAGGAGGTCATCGCACGCACGCCCGTGCACGCCGCGCCGTAGACCATGTTGATGGCGGCGATCTCGCTTTCGGCCTGGAGGAAGGTGCGCCCCAGTTCGGGCATACGCCGCGCCATGTATTCGAGCAGCTCCGTCTGCGGCGTGATCGGGTAGCCGAAGAAAGCATCGACGCCGGCCCGGATCGCGGCTTCGGCCAATGCTTCGTTGCCTTTCCATAATTCACGTGTCATGTCCACCTCGCTTATCTCGCTAGAACAGGTGACGCGCATGGGCGGATTTGCGCGGCGAAGTCTGGTAACTGTTCGGCCTGGTTTTATAGGCCACGGATTAGACAAATTCGACGGAAAAATCCGGATAATTTTCGGATAAAATCCGTGGAAATCCGTCTCATCCGTGGTCTATTTTTGCGAGGACTGACCAGTTGCAAAACCTGTGGAAATCCGCTTGATCCGTTGAATCCGTGGTCGCTTGTTTATGCTGCGCGGCGCACCGGCTGCCGGTAGACGGTGAAGACCACGTCGGGGCAGACGACCGCGCAGACGCCGCACCCGGTGCAGGCATGGGCGCGCTCGTCGAGTTGAACCGGCCGGTAGCCGCGTGCGTTGAACTCTTCCGTGAAGGCAAGCACGTGCTGAGGACAGGCCTGGATGCACAGCCCACAGCCCTTACAACGATCAGTTTGAATGGTGACAGTCCCTTTGGCCATGAATGCTCTCCTTTGAGCGACTCATCGGCTACTGTGCAGCGGGCGAGGTTGAACAGGCCCTTTGCAGAAATGCCGTGCTGCGCATCATCTTTGATGCACCAGCGTTTCTAAACTACCCAATGGGGGGAAATTATACGTTTAGCATACTCACCCACAGCGTTGGGGGACAGGGGCAAATGTCACGATTGGAAAGGGACAGAGGCAAAATAGCTTTCTCACACGGAGACACAGAGAACACAAAGGAAATGCCTTTCTTCGTCTTTCTTTGTGTTCTTTGTGTCTCCGTGTGAGACAAAGACCGTAGATAAAGGTTGCGTGGTAGTCGCTACGCGTCCGTCACGCAGCCTTCGGAAGCGGAGGAGACGCTCTTGTAGTACTTGTAGAGCACACCTTTGGTGAATTTGGGTGCGGGCGCCTGCCACGCGGCGCGGCGGCGGGCCAGCTCTGCGTCGGAGGCGTGGACTTCGAGCCGGTTGTTTTCGGCGTCGATGGTGATTTCGTCACCGTCCTGCACCAGCGCGAGCGCGCCGCCGACCTGCGCTTCGGGGGTGATGTGGCCGACGACAAAGCCATGCGTGCCGCCGGAGAAGCGCCCGTCGGTGATCAGCGCCACACTTTTGCCCAGCCCGGCCCCCATGATCAGCGAGGTGATCGAGAGCATCTCGCGCATCCCGGCCCGCCCTTTGGCCTCGTAGCGAATGACGACCACATCGCCATGCTGGATGCGGCCATCCTGAATCGCCGCCAGCGTCAACTCTTCGGAATCGAAGACCTTGGCCGGGCCGGTGAACTTGGTGCCTTCTTTGCCGGTGATTTTCGCCACCGCGCCTTCGGTCGCAAGGTTGCCATACAGGATCTGCAAATGGCCGGTCGGCTTAATCGGCTGGGTGATGGGCTGGACGATGCGCTGTCCTGGGGTGAGCCCGGGCAGTTCCGCCAGGTTCTCCGCCACGGTTTTGCCGGTGACGGTAAGGCAGTCGCCGTGCAGCAGCCCGTTTTCGAGCAGCAGCTTCATCACCCCGGGCACGCCGCCGACCTGCCACAGATCCTCCATCACCCACGGTCCGCTCGGCTTCATGTCGGCCAGCAGCGGCGTGCGGTTGGAGACGACCTGGAAGTCGTCGATCGTCAGCGGCACGTCCGCGGCTTTCGCCATCGCGATCAGGTGCATGACGGCGTTGGTCGAACCGCCCAGCGCTACGGCCACGGTGATGGCGTTCTCAAATGCCTCGCGCGTCAGGATGTCGAGCGGCTTGATGTCGCGCTCGAGCAAATGGAGCAGCGCGGCGCCGACAGCGTGACACTCTTCGATCTTCTCGCGCGCGTTGGCCGGGTAGGAGGAGCTGTTGGGCAGGCTCATGCCCAGCGCCTCGATGGCGGAGGCCATGGTGTTGGCCGTGTACATGCCGCCGCACGCACCCTCGCCCGGGCAGGCGTTGCGCAGCACCGCGCGCAGTTGCTCCTCGGTGATCTCCTTCGCCAGCCACTTGCCGTATGCCTCGAACGCCGAGACGATGTCGAGCTTCTGCTCGCCCAGATGGCCGGCGCGGATGGTGCCGCCGTAGACGATGATCGTGGGCCGGTTGAGCCGCGCCGCGGCCATGATCGCGCCGGGCATGTTCTTGTCGCAGCCGGGCAGCGAGACGTTGGCGTCGTACCACTGCGCGCGCATCACCGTCTCGATGGAGTCAGCGATAAGATCACGCGAGAGCAGCGACGCCTTCATGCCCTCGGTGCCCATCGAAATGCCGTCGCTCACGCCGATGGTGTGGAAGACCAGACCGACCATGCCCGCGGCCTGCACGCCCACCTTGACCTCTCTGGCCAGCGCGTTGAGGTGCATGTTGCAGGTGTTGCCTTCCCACCCCATGCTGGCGATGCCGACCTGCGGCTTTGTCATGTCCTCGTCGGTCAGCCCCACACCGTAGAGCATGGCCTGCGACCCGACCTGCGAGCGCACCTGGGTAAGCTGGCCGCTGTACTTGTTCAGGACGCCGTTGTGCGTTGTAACGCTCATTGTTAATTCCTCCGCAGCGTATCAAAATTAAAAAGTGAGTATCTATGCATCTTACTTGATCATTTCCGTTTTGCCGACAATAGGCCACGGATGATACGGCTTAGGCGGATGCTCACGGATTTCATCCGCAGATCATCTGTTTTGTCCGTCTAATCCGCTTAATCCGCGATCTATGGGAAACCGGGCTAAACGGTTACGAGTATTTTATAAGCCGTTCTCTGCGTTTTCTCTGCCTCTCCGCGCCTTCGCGTCAAAGTGGCAGGCGGAACAGTTCGTCGATCTGCACCAGCCGCCCGGTGCGCATGGCTTCGTTGGCGGCGATGCCGACCAGCACGGACGCGGCGCCGTCGATGTGCGAGGCCGCGCGGCCAAAGGGATCGGGCGGTGGGTCGGGCAGGAAGATCTGCGCCAGCATGACGGGGTCGGCGCCGCCGTGCCCGCCGTCGCCCGCCGGCACATCGACCTCATAGGGCTGGCCGAACATCGGGAAGACGCGAATCCGCGCCTGCTTGAAGGGACCTTTGCTCGCGGCGGCGTCCTTCGCCTCACCCTCGCCGAGCAGGTGCGTGATGCTTTCTTCGATGTCCATCTCAACGCGCCCCTTGTCGCCGGTGATGGCGACGCGCAGCCCTTCCCACGGCGACTAGGCCACCAGGCAGTAGGAGAGCAGCGCGCCGTTGGCGTAGCGCGCGGTGACGGTCATCGTGTCTTCGATGGTGATCGGCTCGCCAAAGACATTTCGGTCGCGCAGATAGCCGGTCTCCGCCTCAGCGTCCAAATAAAGCCCCTTGAGCGCGTCCTGGCTGGTGAGCGAGAGGGCAAAGGGATCCTGGGCCGCGGCCGGCTCGTTGGTGTAACGGTGATAAGCGTACTCCTCGCCGCGCGCCGCGGCGTTCTCCTTGCCGTAAAAACTCAACGACCCCAGCGCAAAGACGCTGCGCGGGTAGCTGCCAATCCACCAGTTGACGAGGTCGAAGTGATGCGTGGCCTTATGCACCAGCAGCCCGCCGCTGTTCGCCTTCTCACGATGCCAGCGACGGAAGTAATCAGCGCCGTGGCTGGTATCGAGCAGCCAGGAGAAGTCCACCAGCAGCGGCCGGCCCACGACGCCGGCCATGATCAACTCGCGCAGGCGCGTGTAGGCCGGCGCATAACGGTAGTTGAAGGTCACGCGCAGGCTGCGCCCTGTGGCGTCGATGGCGGCAAAGATTGCACGCAGCTTGGCCAGATCCGTGGTCATCGGCTTCTCGGTGATGACGTCACAGCCCAGCGTCATGGCGCGCGTGATGTAGTCGTGATGCGTGCTGTCCATCGTGGCGACAATTACGGTGTCGGGGCGCGTCTCCTGGATCATGCGCTCGAACGCGTCGGCTGGATAGGTTGGCAGCGGCGCCAGGTCGAGTCGTGCCGCCAATTGGGTGTTGTACCAGGCCATGCGCGTCTGGCTGAGATCGCACAGCGCGACCAGTTCCCCCACCGCGGCGTACGTGGTGGTGAGCGCCTCGATATACAATCCGGCGCGGCCACCGGTTCCGACAATGGCGTAGCGTTTACGTTGGTTCATAACGACCCTATAGAATTCGGTTTGACGAAGTTGCAGACAAAACGCATACTACCTGCCGATCAAGCTTTTTGCAACAGCGTCGACGAGCGGGACACGTTACCTTCGGGCTGACTAACTTGGAATCGCTTTGACGCGGAGTCGCAGAGATACAGAGGTTCGCAGAGAAAAGCGGTTTTCATTGCTGTTCGTATGACGGGCGCAAAGCGCCAGTGCAACCCGCAGCGACATGGACGCCGGTATGTAGCGCATTCACCTAATGAACAATCAACTCACGCAAGATGCACAAGATTTACCGCGGCTGCTGGCGCTGACCTTGCACGCGGCGAGCGACTATCTGGCCACGATCGACGCGCGGCCCGCGGCGACGGACTTTGTGGCAAAGGCGCCGTTACCGCTGCCCGAGGCTGGGACAGGCGCCGCGGCCACGCTGAAGCTGTTTCTCGCACGCTACGGCGCGTCTATGCCGGCCAGCAACGGCCCGCGCTTCTGGGGCTTTGTCACCGGCGGCGCGACGCCCGCCGCGTTGATGGGCGACTGGTTGACGAGCACCTACGACCTCAACCTGAGCAGCGCGGCCAATTCGACCGCTCCCAACATTGAACTGGAAGCGATTCACCTGCTGCGTGAACTCTTTGGTCTACCCGATACATTCAGCGGAACATTTGTCACCGGCGCCACGATGGCGAATGTCGTCGGGCTGGCGCTAGGCAGAGAGTGGATGGGCCGCCAGCAAGGCGTGAGCATTGCCGAAGCCGGGCTGAGCGCTGTTCCGCCGATCGCCGTGGTCGGTGGCGAGGCGCATAGCAGCATCCACAAGGCGCTGGCGATGCTCGGCCTGGGTCGCGCCAGCTATCGCCGCGCGGCGACGCTACCGGGCGACCGTGAGGCCGTCGATCTCGCCGATCTGCGCGGCCGGCTCGACGAACTGGCCGGCGCACCCTGCATCGTCGTCGCCAACGCGGGCACGGTCAACACCGTCGACTTCGACGATTTACAGGCGATCGCAGCGCTCAAGACGACCTATCCTTTCTGGCTGCACATCGATGCGGCCTTCGGCGCTTTTGCCGCGTGTGCGCCGGCCTACTGTCATCTTGTCGCCGGCATGGAGCAGGCCGACAGCCTGACCATCGACGCGCATAAATGGCTCAACGCGCCCTACGACGCCGCCATGATCTTCGCGCGCCACCGTGAGTTGCAACACGCGGTTTTTCAGAACAACGCCGCCTACCTCGGCGAACTCCGCGAACCGATTGACTTTGTGCACCTGGGGCCAGAGAACTCGCGACGGTTGCGCGCTCTGCCGGTGTGGTTCACGTTGTTGGCCTACGGGCGCGATGGCTATCAAGCGATCGTCGAAGCGAATTGTGCGCAGGCACAGCGATTCGCCGCCCACCTCGCCACCTCTGCGGACTTTGTCGTGCTAGCGCCGGTGCGAATGAATGTCGTCTGCTTCACACTCGCCGGCCAGCCGGACGCGGCGTCGGTTGCCGCCTTCCTGGCGCGGCTGCGCGACGACGGGCGTATCTTCCTGACGCCAACGGTTTTGCATGGCGTCCCCGCCATGCGTGCGGCGTTCAGCAACTGGCGTACAACCGAAGCCGATCTGGAGATCGCATGGGCAGCGCTGCAAGCCTCTCTCACAGCATGAAGCGCTCCGCCTCTGGCGAAGCTCCACAAAAAAAACGAAAAATACTGCTTGACAAAACTGGAAGCGAAGTGTATTCTATCATCCATATGGTACGGGTACCATATTAAGAGAAATCAAGCCTCCTTATTTGACGCTCATTGAAATCAATCCAATAATCTGTAGGTCATAGTGCACCCCCAGTATGGCGTCCAAAGCAATGAATGTGGTATTCGCTGCGGCTGCGCCGCAGCGAGTTCAGCCGTAACAACTCGAAGGCAACTGTTGATCGGTGTTGCCGCTTTGTTTTGTGAACCAACCACCACTAATCCAAGGAGACACTATGCAATCAAATCAACTATCTCGGCGAAGATTTCTGCAATTGGCAGGAACCAGTGCGGCCAGCGTCGTGCTGTTGGCGGCTTGCCAGGCGCCGGCTGCTGCGCCCGGTGCAGCCGGTGGCGGCGAAGCGGCCGCACCGGGTCAGGCGCCAGTCACACTGACTTTTGGTCATACCTGGGAAGCTGCCTTTCAGGCCCATCAGGCCGAATGGGACGCGAAGTTCCTCGAGAATCACCCCAACGTAAAAATCGAGATCACCTACAACACATGGGCTGATCACAACCAGATTGTCCCCACCTGGGCCGCGGCCAATACGTTGCCGGACATCATCTACACGCACGGCCGCTACGCCTTCCCGTGGAACTTCGAGGGCATCATGGCCCCCACCACGGACTTCATCGATGCGGATCCCGAATTTGACATCAAGGGCATCTGGGAAGAGGCGCTCCGCCTTTACCAACTCGACGGCAAGCAATACTCGATCCCGTATGATCATGGCCCCATGATTCTCGGCTACAACAAAGATCTGTTCGACGCTGCCGGCGTTGCCTATCCAGATGAGAGCTGGACCTGGGACACCTTCCTGGAGGCAGCCCTCAAGATGACCCAAGAAAACCAGTGGGGCTACGGCGGTTACTACAATACCGTGGTCGGCCTTGGCAATGAACTGGGTATTTCTCTGGTCGGGCCATGGGGCGGCGAGGTGCTGGACGAGACCGAGACCAAGATTCTGTTGGATTCCGCCGAGAGCACAGCCGCACTCAACTGGTGGAACGATTTGATCCAGGTGCACAAGGCGGCGCCAACCCCGGCCATGGCCCAGGCAATCCCGGCTGGCCCGTGGGTTTCGGGGCAGGCGGCCATGTTCGCCCTGGCCTCGTGGGGCACCCCCACCTTGATCCAGAACGCCAGCTTTAATTGGGACGTGGCGCCGTGGCCCAAAGGGCCGGAGGGGGCGAAGACTGGCTCCTTTGGCAGTGGCTTTGGCATCACGCGCGACTCCAAGAATCCCGAGGCGGCCTGGCAGTATCTGAGCGAATACCTCTCCAAGGAAGGTATGGAGTTTATGTGGGGCGCTTCGGGCCGCGGCAGCCCAGCGCGCGAGGCAGCGTATGAAAGCTGGATGAACTCCGAAGGCGCGCCCGAACACGCGTCGTATTACCTGGATGCGCTGAAGAACTATGCGGTCACCGGTCGCCCCTACCAGACCCTGGCCGGTGGCGAGATCCTGGATATCTTCAATCGCAACACTCAGTTGGTCGAAGCCGGCGAATTGAGCGTAGAAGACGCAATTGCCGGCATTATCGCCGATGGGACGCCGGTGCTGGAGGCTGCGGCAGCCAAACAGGCCGCCAAGTAACCTGGACACCGCTACAGACAATCGGTAGAGACAACTCTTGAAGCAATGTGGAGACGCAGGGATCGACTGGTTGGTCCCTGCGTCTTTATGACAATGCTATATTGTAACGGAAGGACGTCCTGCCCATGCTGACCATCCTATCACGCGTACAACGCAAGCCCTTCAGCTTACGCCAACGCGAGGAGATAGACTTCTATCTCTTCATCGGGCTGTGGCTGGTAGGCTTTGTTCTGTTCACGGGCGGGCCGATCCTGGCCTCATTTTGGTTCAGTTTCACCGACTGGACCGGCATGACGTCAGGCCAATTTGTGGGTCTGCAAAATTATCAAACGCTGATCTTCGAAGACAAACTTTTCTGGACCGCCGTCTACAATACGTTCTACTATTCATTTGGCGCCGTCACTCTGGGCACCGCCGCAGGGCGCTGTTTGTAGCATTGCTGCTCAATCAAAATCTGCCCGGCACCACCTTCCTGCGCGTCATCTATTACATGCCTTCCATCGCCAGTGGCGTCGCTGTTTCGATCTTGTGGATTTGGCTCTTCAATCCTCAGTCTGGGCTGGTAAACTATCTGCTGTCGCTCGTCGGCATCCAAGGGCCGCTTTGGTTGGCAAGCCCGCAATGGGCGCTGCCGGCGTTGATCGTCAAGAGCCTCTGGGCAATCGGCGCGAACATGATCATCTTGCTCGCCGGGCTGCAGGCAGTGCCAACCAGCCTCTACGATGCAGCTAAGATCGATGGCGCCAATCAAGTCAGCGAATTTCGCCACGTGACGCTGCCTATGCTGTCGCCGGTGCTCTTTTATGTGCTCGTGATTTCTACTATCGCCTCATTCCAGATTCTCACCGACGTGCTCGTGATGACGCAGGGCGGACCTGGCACAGCCACCTTTGTCTTTGTCTACTTTATCTATCAGGCCGCGTTCCAGTACTTGAAGATGGGGTATGCGTCGGCGCTTGCCTGGATCTTGTTTATGATTATCCTGGGGCTGACCTTGCTACAGCTATGGGGCAGCAAAAAATGGGTCTATTATGAAGAAGAGAGCTAGTCATGCAACATTGCGCCGATAGGCCTCATCCACAGAAGGAGCATGCACGATGAGCCATGCAGCCGAAGACCCACTGGCGACCACCCTTTCTGCTTCGTCACGCAAAGTGACTACCGCCCCTTGGTATCAGCGCCACACCTCGCGCCAGGTGCTCCATGCGCTGCTGGTCTATGGGCTTGTGCTCCCAGGAGCCGTGCTCTTTACGATCCCGCTGCTGTGGATGCTATCGACAGCGCTCAAAGAACCGAAACAGATCTTTATCTTCCCGCCCGAGTGGATTCCCAACCCCGCGCACTGGGAAAATTTCTGGATTGGCTGGAATGATTTTCTGCCCTTTAACCGCTTCCTTTTCAATTCGCTGGTCATCACCGGCAACAATATCATCGGCAACGTGGTGTCGTGTTGTCTGGCAGCATTTGCCTTTGCCCGGCTACGGCGCGGCAAGAACTTCTTCTTCATCCTGGTGTTGGGCACGATGTTGCTGCCCACCGAGGTGACGATCATCCCTCAATATGTGCTCTTTTCCAAGATTGGCTGGACCAACACCTGGCTGCCGCTGACCGTGCCCGCCTGGTTTGGCTACGCCTTCTTCATTTTTCTGCTGCGCCAGTTCTTTATGGGCATCCCGCGCGAGTTGGATGAGGCGGCGCGCCTCGATGGCGCAAACTCCTGGCGCATTCTATGGAACATCGTGATCCCCCTTTCAAAACCCGTCCTGGCGACGGTGGTCATCTTTGGCTTCATCGGTAACTGGAACAACTTCCTGCAGCCGCTCATCTACATTCGTTCTACGGATATGCAGGTGCTGGCTGTCGGGCTGAACATGTTTCGCGGCGCCTTTGGCAACACCAACTATAACTACATGATGGCAGTCGCCCTGCTCGTCCTGCTGCCGGTTCTGATCGTATTCTTTTTTGGCCAACGCCTCTTTGTGCGTGGCATCGCGCTCACAGGCATAAAGGGCTAACGCTCTACTTTGGAAGCACCCATGAACACAACACAAAACCAAGCTACGCTCGACCTGGCGCCGAGCGCAGCCATCGCGCTGGACAACATCTGGCTGCGACCCACAAGCCGGTGGGGTCACACCGAATACAGCTTTGAATATCACAAAGAGTACCTGGCGCGCCATACCGGGCTGTCTGACGACGCCCGGACCGGCTGCGCCAGGGCATGGACCGGTTCACCTTCGACTTTATCTGGCACACGCACGATGGGCTGATCGACTGGGCCAAGGCAGGACGCACGACTGACATGGGCCATGCCTCCTACGCCATCGACGCCAGCGACTTGCGCCGGCCCAAGCAGTGCCCCTTCACCACCGAGGAAGAGGTATGGGCGTTCGACGCGGTCGCAGAGTACGGTCTGCCGGATTTTGACGCGCAGGTGCGCGCGTACGAGTCCATCCTCCAGGCGGCGCGCGCCACGTTCCCGCACCAACTCACCACCGGCGGCTACTACAAAACGATCGTGTCCGGCGCCATCGACGCCTTCGGGTGGGACATGCTGCTGTTGGCCGCCGCGGACAGCGCCAGGATGGAAACGGTCTTCGACAGCTTTTTCCGCCGCACACTCTTTCACATGCAGGCCTGGGCGCAGACGAGCGCCGAGGTCGTCATCCAGCACGACGATTTTGTCTGGACGCGCGGCCCGTTCATGCGCCCGGAGATCTATCGCAGCGTCATCATCCCGCGCTATGCCGAGTTGTGGAAACCGATCCACGCGGCCGGCAAGAAGGTGCTCTTCTGCTCCGATGGCAACTTTATGCAGTTCGCTGCCGATATCGTGGCCGCGGGCGCTGACGGGCTGATCTTCGAGCCGTGCAACGACTTTGGCTTTATGGTCGAGAACTTTGGCCAGACGACCTGCCTGGTGGGCAGTTTTGTCGACTGCCGCGATCTCGCCGCGGAGCGATGGGAGAAGGTGCAGGCCGACATCGACAAAACCCTCGCTGAACTTGAGCGTTGCAAAGGTGCACTCGTCGCAGTCGGCAACCACATGCCGCCCGACATTCCGGGGCCAATGGTCGATCGCTATTTTGACTATCTACTGCCGCGACTGCAAAGGTAAGGCCCAGCTAAAACCCATCGACCACGGATTCGACAGATTTGACGGATAGACACGGATAAAAAATCTGTGAAAATCCGTCTAATCCGGTAAATCCGTGGTCTATTCTTGCCGTGGCTTGTCCAGTCACCCACTGCCCAGAAAGCGAACGATCTGCCATTATGGCACGCGCCGCAATCGACCCGACCGCCCCAGCCAATCTGCGCTGGAATTTCACCGTCAACCTGATCGACATCGCCTTCATCACGCTCGGCATCAGCCTTGTCTCGCGCGACACCGTACTGCCGGTGCTGGTGAGCACCCTGACCGACTCCAACCTAGCGATTGGGCTGATCGCCGCGCTCTATGGCATGGGCATCTATCTGCCGCAGCTTTTCACCGCCAACTTCACCGAACGGCTGCGCTACAAGAAGCCGTTTGTGATGCTTGTGGGCAGCATTGGCGAGCGGCTGCCTTATCGCTGATGGGCGTCGCGGTGTGGCTCTTTGCGGTGCAGGCGCCCAGCGTGGCACTGATCCTGGTGCTGGGCTGCCTGGCGCTGACCGGGTTCCAGCGCGGCGCGCCACGCCCGCCTGGTACGACCTCATCGCCAAGGTGATCCCGGCAGCGCCGCGGGTGTGGTCGGGGGTAGGCCACGGCATCGGCGCGCTAATGGCGATCTTTGGCGCGTTGCTGGTCGGTCGTATCCTGGACGGCTACGCCTATCCCAACAATTTCGCCCTGCTCTTTGTGCTGGCCTTTCTCGCCACCTGCATCTCCTTTGTCGGGCTGGCGCTCAACCGCGAGCCGCCCAGCGAAGTCGTCAAGGCGCGCGTCTCCACACGGCACTACTTCCGGCAGTTGCCGAGCGTGCTGCGCGCCAACGCCAATTACCGCCGCTTCTTTGTCAGCCGCACCGTCATCTTGATGGGTGCGATGGCGAACGGCTTTTTTATCATCTACGGACGCGAGCGTTTTGAACTGGACGGCGCCGCCATCGGGCTGCTGACCGCCGTCCTGGTGGCCAGCCAGGCGGTGATGAGTCTGGCATGGGGCGTCATTGGCGACCGCGCCGGGCACAAGATCGTGCTGACGGGCGCCGCCTTTGCGCTGGCGCTGGCCGCGCTCAACACGCTGCTGGCGCCGAGCCAGGGCTGGCTGATGCTGAGCTTTATTCTGCTGGGCGCGTCGTCTTCGGGCGACGCGGTCTCTGGGCTGAACATCATCCTGGAATTTGCCGCGCCCGAGGATCGGCCCACGTATATCGGGTTGACCAACACCCTGCTGGCGCCGACGATCATCGTGGCGCCGATCCTCGGCGGCTGGCTGGCCACGGTGGCCGGCTTCCCGACGTTGCTCGCCATCGCCACGGCGTTCGCCGCCACGGGTGGTGTGCTGCTTGCTGTCTGGGTGCACGAACCGCGGCGGCAGCCGTTGCCGGTAAGAACATAAAAATGGAACGCGGATGACGCGGATTGGACGGATTGGCGCGGATAAAAACAGGCTGATCAAATCTGCGTTCATCCGCCTGATCCGCGTCATCCGCGTTCCATCAGAATCTTTCAACCAATCCTGTAGCTACTGTGAGGAAAGCGACTCATGAACCGTGCTGATTTCTTGCCCTATCGTGAAATCCATCTCGACTTCCATACCAGCGAAGCCATCCCCGGCATCGGCGCCGACTTCGACCCGGACGAGTTTGCCGATACGCTGGTCAAGGCCCACGTCAACTCCATTACCTGTTTTGCGCGCTGCCACCACGGCTGGATCTACTACGACACCGAGCTCAACCCGGAGCGCCGCCACCCACACCTGACGCGCAACCTGCTTGCGGAACAGATCGAGGCCTGCCACCGCCGCGACATCCGCGTGCCGATCTACACCACCGTGCAGTGGGATCACTTCACCGCGCGCCAGCACCCGGAGTGGATCTGCACCGATGAGAGTGGCCGCATCGTCGGCACGCCGCCCTTCGAGGCCGGCTTCTACCGCGAGATGAATGTCAACTCGCCCTACGTCGAGGAGTTTCTCAAGCCGCACGTGCGCGAGATTCTGACGACGCTGCCCACCGACGGCCTTTTCTTCGACATCGTGCGCGTCATCCCATCGACCGACCCGTACACGCAGGATCTTATGCGCGCCGCCGGGCTTGATCCGGCCAACGCCGCGCACCGCTCCCGCTTTGCGCTCGACTCGCTCAACGACTTCAAGCGCGACATGAGCGTCTTTGTCCGGTCGATCAACCCGGAGGCGAGCATCTTTTACAATTCCGGTCACGTCGGCCCGCGCCACCGCGCCGTCACCGACGCCTACTCGCACTGGGAACTGGAGACGCTGCCCAGCGGCGGCTGGGGCTATCAGCACTTCCCGGTCAGCGTCCGCTACGCACGCACGCTGGGCATCGACGTGCTGGGCATGACGGGCAAGTTTCACACCTCGTGGGGCGATTTTCACTCTTTCAAGAATCTGGCCGCGCTGCAATTCGAAGTCTTCCAGATGCTGGCGATGAACACCAAATGCATGGTCGGCGACCAGCTTCCCCGCGCGGGCGCATCGAGCCACACGTCTATGACCTGATCGGCAAGGTCTACGCCGAGGTCGAGCAGAAGGAGCCGTGGTGCCGGGGCGCCGCACCCGTGACTGAGATCGCGCTCTTCACGCCGGAGGAGTTCACCATCCCCGGCGCCAGCCACAACCTGCCCGATGCGATCAAGGGCGCCACACGGATGCTCGAAGAGGGCGCGCAGCAGTTCGACATCGTCGATTCGGCCAGCGACCTCACACCCTACCGCGTCGTAATCCTGCCCGACGCCATCCCGGTCGACGCGGCACTCGCCGCCAAACTCGACGCCTATCTGGCGCAGGGCGGCAAGCTGATCGCCAGCTTTGAATCCGGGCTAAATCCAGACAAGACGGGCTTTGCGCTGGATGCATTGGGCGTGGCGATCGCCAGCGAAGGGCCGCGCGACGCCGCCGGCAACCTGGCGCGCGGTCGCGTCTACCCCCAGACTAATTATGTCGAGTACATACTGCCGGGTGCTACCATCGGGCAGGGGCTGCCGCCGACCGAACATGCGATGTACATCCGCGGCATGGATGTCACCGCGCGCGCCGGCAGCGAAGTGCTGGCGGAGATCGTGCCGAGCTACTTCGACCGCACGTGGGAGCACTTCTGCTCGCACCGCCACACGCCATCGGCCGGCGCGCCCGGCAACCCGGCGATTGTGCGCAACGGCGCCGTGATCTACTTCAGCAGCCCGATCTTCACCACTTACCAGAAGGTGGCGCCGCTGTGGTGCAAGCGGCTGCTGCTCAACGCGCTCGATCTGCTGCTGCCCGAACCGCTGGTGCGCCACGAAGGACCGTCCACGCTGCTGGTTGCGCTCAACGAGCAGCCGGCGCAGCAGCGCCAGATACTGCATCTACTCCACTACATCCCAGAGCGGCGGGGCGAGCTCTTCGACGTGATCGAGGATGTGATCCCGCTCTATGACGTCGCCGTCTCCGTGCGCGTGGCCGGCGCGCCACAGAGTGTGGTCGTAGTGCCGCAGGGTGAGGCGCTGCCCTTCGAGATGCACGGCGGCCGCGTCGAGTTCGTTGTGTAGGCGATTCACGGCCACCAGATGGTAGAACTGTGCCTCTAGTGAACTGTCAACCAAAAAGCTTTGGTTTGGCTGATTGAAAGGGAACACAGATAAACGCCGATAGCCTCAGATAGACGCAGATGCTTTGCGGCTTGGCTCTTATCTGCGCTTATCCGATGTTATCTGCGCCTATCTGCGTTCCCTTGCTGTCGCATTACCAAAGAACTGGTCGCAAGGAGACATCAATCCATTGTATCTTTTTTCTCTGTGAACAAACACGATATATCGATGTCCCTACAAAACTGCTATAGGAATCAGATGAACACAAACAGCCAAATCCACACACTCTGGTATCCCACGCCCGCCACCACCTGGGTCGAGGCGCTGCCGGTCGGCAATGGCCGGCTGGGCGCGATGGTCTTTGGCGGCATTGCGCAGGAACGGCTGCAACTGAACGAAGACACACTCTGGTCGGGCGGGCCGCGATCGGGCGACAATCCAGCCGCGCGCGATGTGCTGCCGGCCGTGCGAGGCGATCTTCGCCGGGCGTTACGTCGAGGCGGACCGGCTGGCGCGGCAGATGCAGGGTATCTTCACGCAATCCTACCTGCCGCTGGGCGACTTGCGGCTGACCTTCGACGGTCTCGATCCGGAGGCCGTGACAGACTATCGACGCACGCTGTCGTTGGACGATGCAGTCGCGACAACGAGCTTTGTCCACGACGGCGCAACCTTCACGCGGGAAGTCTTTGCCAGCGCGCCCGATCAGGCGATCTTTGTGCGCATTGCGTGCGATCAGCCGGGCAAAATCAATGTACGTCTGGATGCGACCAGCCAGTTGCAGCATAGCGTTGCAGTAACAGAGCAGGAGACGCTGTATCTTTCCGGCCGCGCACCCAGCCACGTCGAGCCAAGCTACCGGCCCTCCGAAAACCCCGTGCGCTACGACGACGATCCGGCGCGGATGGGCATGACCTTTGCGCTGCATGTGCAGGCGGTGGTGGAAGGCAGCGGGCGCATCGAGAGGGTCAGCGATACCGGTGATGCCAGCGGCGGGCAGAAGGCGCTGAATGTGCGCGATGCGGACGCCGTGGTGCTCGTCGTGACCGCGGCCACCAGCTTTGCCGGCTTCGACCGCTCGCCTGCACTCAGCGATGTCGAGCCTAATGGGCTGGCCGCAAGCGCGCTGGCCGCGGCCGTCGCACAACCCTACGCAGCCGCACGCGCCGCGCATATCGCCGACCATCGAGCACTCTTTGATCGCGTGACGCTCGATTTGGGGAGATCGTCGGGCGCCGACCTGCCGACTGACGAGCGAATTCGCCGTTATGCTGCCGCGCCCGACCCCGCGCTGGTGACGCTGCTTTTTCAGTACGGGCGCTATCTGCTGATCGCCAGCTCGCGGCCCGGCACACAGCCGGCCAACCTGCAGGGCATCTGGAACGACGAACTGCGCCCGCCGTGGAGTTCCAACTTCACGGTCAACATCAACACGCAGATGAATTACTGGCCGGCCGAACCAACCAATCTGGCCGAGTGCCACACGCCGCTCATGCATTTCATCGGCGAGTTGAGCGAGAACGGACGCCGCACCGCCCAGACGAACTATGGCGCCAACGGCTGGGTGGCGCATCACAACGCCGACCTGTGGCGGCAGAGCGCGCCGGTGGGTGATTTCGGCGCCGGCGACCCGGTGTGGGCGTGCTGGCCAATGGCCGGCGCGTGGCTCTGCCAGCACCTGTGGGAGCACTATGCCTTCGGCGGCGACCGCGCCTTTCTGGCCGAGCATGCCTACCCGCTCATGAAAGGCGCGGCGGAATTTGGCCTCGATTGGCTGGTCGAGCACGGCGGCTGGCTGGTAACCGCGCCCGCCACCTCGCCCGAAAACAAATTCACGACGTCGGACGGCCAGCACGCCGCGGTCAGCGCGGCAACGACTATGGACATGGCGCTGCTGCACGATCTCTTCACAAACTGCATCGAGGCGGCTACGATCCTGAACATCGATACCGAGTTCCGCGCCACCCTGCAGGTCGCATTGCAGCGACTCTATCCGCCGCGCATCGGTCAGCACGGCCAGCTTCAGGAGTGGTGGCAGGATTGGGACGACCCGCACGATCATCACCGCCACACGTCGCACCTCTTCGGTCTGCATCCGGGCCGGCAGATCACCCGCACGGGCACGCCGAAACTGTTCGCCGCGGCGCAACGCTCGCTCGAACTGCGCGGGGATGGCGGCACCGGCTGGTCCATGGCGTGGAAGGTCAACTTCTGGGCGCGCTTTGGCGACGGCGACCACGCGCTGCGCATGATCGGCAACATGCTGACCCTGGTCGAGGGCACGGCGACGCTCTTCGAGCACGGCGGCGTCTACGCCAACCTGTTTGACGCGCACCCGCCCTTCCAGATCGACGGCAACTTCGGCGTGACCGCAGGCGTTGCCGAGCTGCTGCTGCAAAGCCACGCCGGCGCGCTGCATCTCCTGCCCGCGTTGCCACAGGATTGGCCCGACGGCGCAGTGACCGGTCTGCGCGCCCGTGGCGGCTTCACGGTGGACATCACGTGGCGGAATGGCGCGCTGGAGAGTGCGACGATCCGGTCGGCGCTGGGCAATCCCTGCCAGATCGTGGCGCCGGCTGCACTGCACGTGACCTGTGCGGATCGCCCGGTGTCGTCGCAGATCGTCGACGGCATCCTGCACTTCGATACCGCAGCCGGGGCCGCCTATTCAGTCACAGGGATGCACGGCTAAACCAGGAGCAGGATGACAGATGCAGAGGAAAGAGCATCCACAGATGGCACAGATGACAAGTTGGCGACTGGTGTGATGGCGCAATCGGGATCAATCTATCTTTCTCTGCGAACCTCTGCATCTCTGCGCCTCTGCGTCAAAAACTTTTTCGGTAACAGGAGGTGAGAATCTTATGCACTATCAACCGACACGCGCGTCTGTCGAAACGCATCCGCTGCCGGCGTGGTTTGACAACGCCAAGCTGGGCATCTTCGTCCACTGGGGACTCTACTCGGTGCCCGGCTGGGCGCCGCTGGCAGGCGAGCTGAGCGAAATCCTGGCGACGGGCGACTGGGCGAAGTGGTTCGCCAACAATCCCTACGCCGAGTGGTACATGAATTCGTGGCGCATCGACGGCAGCGCGACGCAGCGCTATCACGCCGAAACCTTTGGCGCCGATCACAGCTATTTTGACTTTGCGAGCGACTTCAACACGGCGGCGGAACAGTGGGACCCCGACGCGTGGGGCAGCCTCTTCCAGCGCGTTCACGCCCACTACGCCGTGCTCACCACCAAGCACCACGACGGCTTCACGCTGTGGCCGAGCCACACGCCCAACCCATTCATCGCCAATTACCACGCGCGCCGCGACCTCGTCGGCGAGTTCATGGACGCAATCCGCGGCCGCGGGCTGACCGCCGCGCTCTACTACTCCGGCGGGTTGGACTGGACCTTCAACGACACCGTGATCCAGGACATCGCCGACATTCCCAAAGCCGTGCCGCAGATGTCCGCTTACGTTGACTACGCGAATGCGCACTGGCGCGAACTGATCGACCGCTATCAGACGATGATCCTATGGAACGACATCGCCTATCCCGCCGCCACCGACCTCAACATGCTCTTCGCCGACTATTACAACACGCTGCCGGAGGGCGTGGTCAACAACCGCTTTACGCAGCGCTTTCAGCTCGGCGCGGACGGCAACATCGTCACCGACAACTTCCACGACTTCGAGACGCCGGAGTACGCCGCTTTCCCCGAAATCCGCGCCAAGAAATGGGAATCGTGCCGCGGCATCGGCGCGTCCTTTGGCTACAACCGCAACGAGGGGCCGGCGCAGCACCTGACCGTCGAGAACTTGGTGCGCTCGTTTGTGGACATCGTGAGCAAGAACGGCAATCTGCTGCTCAACGTCGGCCCGCTGGCGGACGGCACGATCCCGCAGCTTCAGCGCGAACGGCTGCTGGGGCTGGGCGCATGGCTCGATGTCAACGGCGCAGCGATTTTCGATACGCGGCCGTGGGTGGTCGCCGACAGCGAGACCGACGACGGCGTCGGCGTGCGCTTCACGCAGAAAGAGGGCAATCTCTATGCCACACTGCTCGACACGCCGGCCGCGCAACCATTCGAGATCAAAGGGCTGCGCTGCGCAGACGGAACATCGATCAAGCTGCTGGGCGGATCGGCGCCGCTCGCCTGGCGCGCCACTGACGGCGGCGTGGCGGTGACGCTGGCGGACAAGTTGCCAGCGTCACCCGCGCATGTCCTCCACATCTCGCCGGCGCCGGCGTATCAACCGTAGTGCGGCTCGCAGCCGCACGCTTTCTGTCTCACAACATCTGTTCCACAACGACGTGCGACTCGCAGCCGCACCTACAATGGTTTCAACAGGAGAACTAAAATGACCAAACCTACAACATTCGAGCCTACCTGGGAATCGCTCCAGCAGTACGAAATCCCGGACTGGTACGCAGACGGCAAGTTTGGCATCTTCATCCACTGGGGCGTCTACGCGGTGCCGGCGTTCGCCAACGAATGGTATCCACGCAACATGTACATCCAGGGGACGCCGGAATACGAACATCACGTCAAAACCTACGGCCCGCATACAGAGTTCGGCTACAAGGATTTCATCCCCCTGTTCCGCGCCGAGCACTTCGACCCGGCGGCGTGGGCCGCGCTCTTCCGCGAGGCGGGCGCGCGCTTTGTCGTACCGGTGGCGGAGCATCACGACGGCTTTGCGATGTACGACTGCTCGACCTCGCGCTGGAGTTCGGTGCACATGGGGCCAAAGCGTGATATCGTCGGCGAACTAGCGCAGGCCGTGCGCGACGAGGGCATAGTCTTTGGCCTCTCGACCCACCGCGCCGAGCATTGGTGGTTAATGAATGGCGGGCGCAACTTCCCCTCCGACGTGCAGGATTCCGCCTACGATGACTTCTACGGCCCGGCAATCCAGCATGAGGATTGTGACGGCACAAAGGTCGGCACGCCCGCGCTCGATTCGCAGCCCTACCCCAGCGCCGAATATCTCGAAGAATGGCTGGCGCGCACCTGCGAACTGGTCGACAACTACCAGCCGCAACTGATCTGGTTCGACTGGTGGATCGGCCACGCCGCCTTCCCGGAGGTTCTCAAGCGCTTTGCCGCGCACTACTACAATCGCGGCGAGGAGTGGGGCAAGGGCGTCGCCATCAACTACAAATACGAGGCATACAAAGAAGGCACGGCGGTGCTCGACATCGAGCGCGGCCAGCTCAGCGGCATCCGCCCGTTGCTTTGGCAGAACGACACGTCGGTCGCCAAGAACTCCTGGAGTTATGTCGAGCCGCAAGATTACAAAACGGCGGAGTCGCTGATCCAGGATCTCGTGGACGTGGTGAGCAAGAACGGCGCGCTGCTGCTCAACATCGGCCCACGCGCCGACGGCACGATCCCACAGCCGGAGCAGGCGCTGCTGCGTGAGATCGGCGCGTGGCTGGAGGTCAACGGCGAGGCCATCTACGGCACGCGGCCGTGGCGCGTCTTCGGAGAAGGGCCGACGGAGGTGGTCGAAGGTGCGTTCACGGATACCAAGCGCGCACCGTTCACCGCGGCGGACTTCCGCTTTACGACCAAGGGCGATGCGCTCTACGCGATCTGTCTGGCCTGGCCGGGGGAGACGGCGACGATTCGCTCGCTGGGAAGTGAGTCGCCGCTGCTCGACCAACAGATTGCCGCCGTCGAATTGCTCGGCGCAGCCAGCGCATTGTCCTGGTCTGTCGACGAACAGGGCTTGCACGCAGCCTTCCCCGACGCAAAACCGTGCGCTTATGCCTACACGCTGAAGATTCTGCTCAAGTAAAAGGGCAATGCACCCGAATGTTTTGGGACGCGGGTTCAACTCCCGCTTTTCTCATCTGCTCAAGAAGGTCTGCCTGGCGGCGGGCCTTCTTATTTTCTCCGTCATTCGATCTTTCTCGAAGATGCAGCCGCTCGTGCAGGCCAGTGATACGCGCCACATGCAAGGTTGTAGCGGGCGCCATCGCCTTTGGGCCGGTGACCACCACCGATGCGCGCGTGGCCGCCGCCATGGTCGTCCTGCTGGTCACCGCGCTGCTCTATCTGTTCCTGCGCCGCACCTGGGCAAAATATTCACGCCGTCGCCAACAACCGCAAATCGGCCGAACTGATGGGCATTCCCTCCTCGCGCGTGCTCGCCATCAGCTTCGGCATCGGCACGATGCTGGCAGCCGTCTCCGGCGGGCTGCTCATCTGGCAGAGCAAGCACAAAAGGTGCGGAGTGAGCGCGCGTCCTACAGTAAATTGTTGGATTTCGCTGCAACGCAATTGACAAGCGACAGCGTCGCCATTATACTGACCGTCAGCAAGCGAGTTGTCCAAACCAAAATTGTGCAAACACGCCAGCAGCAAGAGCATCATCACAAGCAAGTAAACATCACAAGTAAGTAAAGTAGCCTTCATGCGCATTTTTGTCTTGATTAGCCTTCTTCTTAGCGTTGTGCTTCGGGTCGTCGTAGTAGACCGGGAGTTGATGATGGTTGGAGAAGGCTGAGGCGCAGGCTGCGTCACACAAGGTCACCGTAGACCCTTCCCAACCGGGAAGGGTCTTTTTTTATTCTTATCGCAAGCAATGTAGTTCCGATCCGGCAAACGAAGGAGATTCGACTATGCCAAAAAGGAATGGAAACCCTGCTCCCCCTGCGCCAGAAACGCCCACGTCGATGACAGGCGCGCAAATGGTCTGGGAGGCGCTGGTGCGCGAAGGCACGCGTGTGGTGTATGGCCATCCAGGCGGCGCCATTTTGCCGACCTATGACGCGCTGTCCCCCTACGAGGCGGCGGGCAAGATCCACCACGTGTTGGTGCGCCACGAACAGTGCGCCGCGCACATGGCGGATGGCTGGGCCAGGGCAACCGGCGAGGTGGGCGTGTGCATTGCCACCAGCGGCCCCGGCGCCACGAACCTGGTCACAGGCCTGGCCACCGCTCAGATGGACAGCGTGCCCATCGTCGCCATCACCGGCCAGGTGCCCACCAACCTCCTCGGCACCGATGCGTTCCAGGAGTCCGATGTCGTCGGCGTGACTGCCCCCGTGTGCAAGCACAATTACCTGGTCACCGACGTGAACGACCTTCCTTTAATTTTCAAAGAAGCTTTTTATATTGCCCGCGAGGGACGCCCCGGCGTCGTGCTGATCGACATCTGCAAGGATGTGCAGAACGCGACCGGTCTGTTCCGCTATGACTTCGAGGTCGACCTGCCCGGCTTTGAACCCTGGCCCAACGTCGACATGGAAGTCGTGCGCAAGGCCGCCGAGCTGATTAACAAGGCGGAGCGGCCGCTCGTGCTGGCGGGACACGGCGTGCAACAGGCGGCCATGGGACGCGAGTTGCTCGAACTGGTCGAGAAAGCCGAGATCCCGGTCGTCACGACATTGCTGGGCACAGGCAACATCCCGGAGAGCCATCCGTTGAGCCTGGGCATGGGCGGCATGCACGGCGAGGCATACGCCAACCGTGCGGTGCAGGGATGTGATGTGTTGATCGCGATGGGAATGCGCTTCGACGACCGCATTACAGGACGCCTGGACAGCTTTGCCAGGCAGTCCAAGATCATCCACTTCGAGCTGGACAAGGCCGAAGTCGGCAAGAACATCGTGCCGGATCTCCCCGTGATCGGCGATCTGGCGGAGACGCTGCCCGCGTTGCTGCCGCTGATCGAGGAGCGCCGCCATCAGGTGTGGCTCCAGGAGATCAAGGAGTGGGAGACCGACACCGACCAGTCGGACATTATCAACTACGAGGTGGACGAACTGATCCCCCCTTATGTCATCCGCCAGCTCTGGCACGCGACGCACAATGCCCAGAATGGCCCGCCGATCATCGTGACCGATGTCGGGCAGCATCAGATGTGGGAATGCCAGTATTTCACCCACGACCATCTCGGCCAACTGCTCACCAGCGGTGGCCTGGGCACGATGGGCTTTGCCCTGCCCGCGGCCATCGGCGCGCAGATGGCCTGTCCGGATCGGCTGGTGTGGGCCGTGGCTGGCGACGGCGGCTTCCAGATGACGCTCCAGGAGTTGGCGGTCATCAAACAGGAGCGCGACCTGCCGATCAAGATCGCGATCATCAATAACGGCTTCTTGGGCATGGTGCGCCAGTGGCAACAGTTCTTTTACGACAGGCGCTACACGGGAACCCCGGTGTGGTCGCCGGATTTCGTGCAACTGGCCGCCGCCTACCAGATTCCTGGCCTGGCCGTAACCAGGCCCGACGAAGTCGTTGCAGCCATCGAAAAGGCGAACGCCACGCCCGGCCCCTTCCTGATCGATTTCCGCGTCAAAGAAGAAGTGAACGTCTATCCGATGGTGCCGCCGGGCGCCGCGGTGGATCAGTTGATGCGCCGGCCCAAGCCTGCTGTGATGCAAGGCTACAGCGGCGTGCAGCCGAGTTGGTAGGAAAGAGATTAGGAGATGGGGAAATTGCGAATGTCTAACTCTCACAATCCCCTAATCTCTTAATCTTCTAATCTCTAATAAACAGATTTGGTACACAAAAGGTGAACCTTCCATGAAATACACTCTAATCGCTTGGATGCGGGACAAGCCTGGTGTGCTCAGCCAGGTGTCGGGCATGATGCGGAGACGCAACTTCAACATCGACAGTTTGCAGGTCGGGCACAGCGAAGTCGCCGGCATCAGCCGGATGACCTTTGTGGTGGATGGCAACGAGCGCATGGTCGACCAGGTCATCAAGCAACTGCGCAAACTGGTCGACGTGACGCGCGTCGACAATATCTCAGAGCAACCGATTGTGGGGCGTGAGATGGCGCTGATCCGCGTCTCGACCAACGCTGAAAATCGCTCCGAAATCGTGCAGATGGTCAATATTTATCGCGGCGAGATCGTCGATGTGGCGCTTGATTCCATGATCGTGCAGATTGTGGGCGCGGAAGATCGCGTGGCTTCGCTGATCGACCTGCTCGACAATTTCGGCATCCTGGAGATGGTGCGCACCGGCCCTGTGGCAATGTCACGCGGCCGCGTGACTCACACCCACCGCCGCAGCACAGCCGTCTGGCGCGCGCAGGCCAATGGGAAAAATGCCACCGCCAGCGAACGGTTCAAAACGGGCGGCGTATAGGGAGATTGGGGATTGGAGATTACGTGATTGGAGACGAATCGCTGCCGATAATCTCTCAATCTCCTAATCTCTAATCTCTAGTCTCCCAATCTCTAAAGATTTTTTTCACAACCAACCAATTGCAAGGACGATGAACTTATGGCGAAAATTTTCTACGAGAACCAGGCAAATCTTGACGACATCCGCGGCAAGAAGATTGCGATCCTCGGCTATGGCAGCCAGGGACACGCCCATGCGCTCAACCTGCGCGACAGCGGGATGGATGTGCGCGTCGGCCTCTACTCCGGCAGCAAGAGCTGGGCCAAGGCCGAGGCCGATGCGCTGCGCGTGCTGAGCAACGCCGCAGCGTGCGCCGCAGCCGACATGATCATGGTGACGCTGCCCGATCCCATCCAGGGCAAAGTCTACGAGCAGGACATTGCGCCCAATCTCAAAGATGGCGACACGCTGATGTTCGCTCACGGCTTCAACATTCGCTTTGGCATGATCCAGCCGCCGGCCAACATTGATGTGAGCATGGTCGCGCCCAAGGCGCCAGGCCACCGCGTGCGCGAGGTCTTCAAGGAAGGGTCGGGCGTGCCCGCACTGGTGGCGGTGCATCAGGACTACAGCGGCAAGGCGATGCAGAACGCGCTGGCCTACGCCAAGGGCATCGGCTCGACGCGCGCCGGCGTGCTGGAGACGACCTTCAGCGAGGAGACCGAGACCGATCTCTTTGGCGAGCAGGCCGTGCTCTGCGGCGGCGTCAGCGAGCTGGTCAAGGCTGGCTTCAAGACGCTTGTCGATGCGGGCTACCAGCCGGAGATCGCCTACTTCGAGTGCATGCACGAGCTCAAGCTGATCGTCGACCTGATGTACCGCGGCGGGCTCAGCTACATGCGCTACAGCATCAGCGACACCGCGGAATGGGGCGATTACAAGAGCGGCCCCAAGGTCATCACCGACGACACGCGCGAGGCAATGCGCCAGATCCTCAAGGAGATCCAGAGCGGCGCCTTTGCCGAGGAATGGATGGACGAGTATCACAGCGGCGGTCAGGCCTTCTACGCCACGCGCGGCGGCGAGCAGAATCAACAGCTCGAGGTCGTCGGCAAGCAGTTGCGGCGGATGATGACGTTTTTGAATGCAAAAGAAGTGAATTAGTGAATTAGAGAGTAAGAGATTGGAGATTAAGAGATTGATTGGGCGTCAATCTCCAAATCTCCAATCTCTAGTCTCTTAATCTCCTAATCTCCAATCTCTAACCCTGGACTGACTATGACCGACATTATCGCAACCATTGGCCCAGCCTGCGCCGACGTGCAAATCCTCGCCGCGATGATTCGTTCGGGGATGAGCGTGGCGCGCATGAATTTCAGTCACGGCGACTATGCCTTCCATGCGCGCATGGCCGGCCTGGTGCGCGAGGCCGCAAAAGTGGCCGGCAAGCCGGTGGCGCTGCTGGCGGATCTGCAAGGCGCCAAGGTGCGCGTCGGCTGGCTGGCGCAAGCTGTGCCAGTGGCGGTCGATCAGCCGATTGTGTTGGTGGGAATGCACGTCGATGCCCGCGAAGCCGGCAACCGCCTGCCCGCCGACGCCGCCATCATTCCCGTCGACTTCGACCTGGCGCCGCATCTGAAGACAGGGGCCACCGTACTGATCGATGACGGCAACATCGAGCTGTCCGTCGAGGAAATTGTAGATGGCCATGTGCATTGCCGCACTGTACACGGCGGCGAGATCAAGTCGCGCAAGGGCGTCAACGTGCCCTATACCATGCTGCCGATCCCCGCGCTGACCGACAAAGATCGCGCCGACGCCGTATTTGCCGTCGGCCTGGCGGTGGATTGGATCGCGCTCAGCTTTGCTGGCTCCGCGGAGGATGTCAACGAGCTGCGCGCCATTGTCGCGGCGGCCGAGGCGCACAGCCGCGTGCACACGCCGCCGCGCATCATGGCGAAGATCGAGCGGCCCGACGGCGTGGAGAATCTGCGCGCCATCATCGAGGCGAGCGACGGCGTGATGGTCGCGCGCGGCGATCTGGCGTTGGAGACCAGCCCGTGGCAGTTGCCGCTATTGCAAAAGCAGATCGTGCGCGCGTGCCGGCGGGCGCACAAGCCGGTCGTCGTCGCCACACAGATGCTGGAGAGCATGATCCACAACCACCGCCCCACGCGCGCCGAGGTCAGCGATGTCGCCAACGCGCTGCTCGACGGCGCCGACGCGGTCATGTTGTCGGGCGAGACCGCGGTGGGCGCCTATCCGGTGCAGGCCGTGCGCACGATGATCATGATCTGCCAGAATGTTATGCCCGCCTTTACGGATCACAACCCGCTCTCGGCGCTGCTCGAAGGCGACGGCGGCGCGCGCGCCACGCAGCGCCCACCGTTGGAAGCGGCGCAGCGCGAACGGTACGTGTTATAAAGGAAGGGTGGGACATGCCGGTATTATCAATGTTTTACGGCATTATCGTTCGCATGTATTATCGCGATCATAAACAGCACCACATGCCGCATATTCACGTCGAGTTTGCCGATTTCTCGGCTGTGCTATCGATCTCCGACAGCAGTGTGCTGACAGGATCACTGCTACATAGCAAGCTACGATTGGTAGAAGCGTGGATGGAAATCCATCGCGACGAATTAATGGCAAACTGGTCACTCGCTGTGCGCGGCGAGGAAGTGTTCAAGGTCGAACCTTTACGCTAAGCAGGAGGTCTCATGAATCCCAGAGTAAAGAGCGTTCAAGCGTTGACTGGTCATCAGCTCGAATTGACCTTCACAAATGATGAACGGCGTCTGTTTGATCTGACACCCTATTTGCAAGACGGCGTCTTCAAACCGCTGCAGAACATGGGGCTATTTCAGAGGGCTCGGATCGTCGCTGGCTCGGTGGAGTGGCCCGGCGAGGTTGATTTGAGTTATGACACCCTTTATCTGGAGAGCGTGCCGCTGGATGAAGTTGCATACTCGGACACGGTTGCATAGTGGGTGGATACGTGACACCAATCGGGCGCCTGTACACGAAAGGAGGTGATCGAAATGGACGATGGTCTTGCTGACCTTTTACGCACACTGCACCGGTATTTTTCTTTAGACCCATTTGCAGCGACTGTTTCAGTTGTTCAACACGCAACAATCCAATTTCGACTCACCTTCAAGGAGGTTGACCGATGAGCAAGCCAGCATCCGTCGAACATGACGAACAGACTTACACCGATGGCGGCAGCGACGAAATTCCCGCCGTAGATATCGAGCAATTCCGCATTCAGGATCAGGCCGCCTACGCACGCAACGTGGCCGGCGACAACGTCGTCCTCGTCTTTGACACGACGCTGCGCGACGGCGAACAAAGCCCCGGCGCCACCCTGCATATCCAGGAGAAGTTGGAGATCGCCCAGCAATTGGCGCGCCTGGGCGTGGACATCATGGAAGCTGGCTTCCCCGCGGCCAGCCCCGGCGACCTGGAGGCGGTGCGGCGCATCGCCAACACGGTCGGCTGCAAGCCGCGGCGCGGCAAGCAGGGTGAGGTCGCGGCGCCGCCGGTGATCGCCGGCCTGGCGCGCGCCAACAAGCACGACATCGACAAGGCGTGGGAAGCCGTGCAGGGCGCGGTGCGGCCGCGCATTCACACCTTCCTGGCGACCAGCGACATCCACATGGAGCACAAGCTGCGCATGAGCCGCGACGAGGTGCTGGAGACGGTCGGCGACATGGTGCAATATGCCCGCAGCCTGTGCAGCGACGTCGAATTCAGCCCAGAGGATGGCGGGCGCAGTGACCCGGAATTCCTGGTCAAGGTGCTGGAGATTGCGATCCAGGCCGGCGCCACCACGCTCAACATCCCGGACACGGTCGGCTTTACGACGCCGGAAGAGTACGGCGCGCTGATCCATTATCTGCGCGAGAACACGCCCGGCGGCAAGGATGTCATCTTCTCCTGCCACTGTCACAACGACCTGGGGCTGGCGACGGCGAACACGCTGGCCGGCGTGCAGAACGGCGCGCGCCAGATCGAAGTCACGATCAACGGTATCGGCGAACGCGCCGGCAACACCAGCCTGGAAGAGACGGTGATGGCGCTGCACGTGCGCCCGCAAACCTATCATCTGGACTCCAACATCATCACCCAGGAGATCCATCGCGCCAGCGACATGGTGAGCCGCTACACCGGCATGGTGATCCAGCCCAACAAGGCGATCGTGGGCGCCAATGCTTTTGCGCACGAGGCCGGCATCCATCAGGACGGGATGCTCAAGCACAAGCGCACCTACGAGATCATGGACGCCTCGACCATCGGCCTCAACACGAGCAAGCTGGTGCTGGGCAAACATTCCGGCAAGCACGCTGGCCAAAAAGCTGGAGAGCATGGGCTATCACCTGAGCCATGAGGAGATGAAGGATATCTTCAGCCGCTTCAAGGAACTGGCCGACAAGAAGAAAAATGTCACCGAAGTCGACCTGGAAGCGTTGGTCGGCGACGAGTTGTACCAGCCGGTCGAAGCGTGGGAGCTGATCGAGGTGCAGGTGCATTCGGGCACCGCGCTGACGCCGACGGCCGTGGTCAAGCTCAGGAGAGCGCCACCGGCGAGATCAAGCTGGGCGCGGCCATCGGCACGGGCCCGGTCGATGCTGTCTACAAGGCGATCAATGAGATCGTGCAGGCGCCCAACAACCTGGTCGAGTTTCTGGTGCAGGCGATCACGGAGGGCATGGACGCCAACGGCGACGTGACGATCCGTATCGAGGTGCCCGACAGCCGCGGCTACATGGAAACCGCCCAGGGTCGCCAACGCCGGCGTCTCTTCAGCGGGCGCGGGGTGGAGACCGACATCATCGTCGCCTGCGCCAAAGCTTACATGCAGGCGCTGAATAAGATGATCGACGCGCCAGAGTGAAGGGGAAATGACTACAGGTCAAGTCACCGACGAACTGGTCATCGAGGCCGGCCTGTAAGCGATAAAATTATCGTCCATAGATTAGAAAAAATGCGGCGGATTGGTGCGGATTCTGAGCAAAGAAATCCGCGTCAATCCGCCGCATCCGTTCAAGCCGTTGACAGCAGGAGTGAGCATACCTTATGACCAACCGCCATTTCATCATCGACACCGACACCGCGTCCGACGACGCGGTCGCCATCATCATGGCGCTGCACTGGCCCGACGTGACGGTGGACGCCATCACCACGGTTTACGGCAATGTGCCGCTGGCGCGCGCCAGCGCCAACGCCCGTTACAGCGTCGAGTTTTGCGGCCAGACGACGCCGGTCTACGAAGGCTGCGTGCGCCCGCTGCTGCGTCCCGCCGTGCACGCCGAATGGTTCCACGGCGCGGACGGGATGGGAAAGCTCGGCCAGTTGCAGCCCCAACGCCCGGCCGCCGAAAAGCACGCGGTCGAGGAATTGATCCGCCGTTTCCGCGCGGCGCCAGGCGCCATCACGCTGGTGACGCTGGGGCCGCTCACCAACCTTGCCGCCGCGCTCAGCATCGAACCGCGGCTGGCGGGGTGGGTGAAGGAATGCTACATCATGGGCGGCAACGCCAATTGTGTGGGCAACGTCACCCCGGCGGCCGAGTTCAACATCTGGTGCGACCCGGAGGCGGCGCGCATCGTTTTTCATGCGGGGATAAAGTGCCTGATGGTCGGCTGGGAGCACTGCCGCTTCGATGCGGCGCTGACGGACGACGAGATGGCGGCGATCCGCGCCCTCGACACGCCCCGCGCGCACTTCGCGCTGGATTGCAACGCTCATGCCTTGCAGGTGGGGCGGGAAAGCCAGGGCGCCAGCGGCATGATGCTGCCCGACCCCATCACGATGGCGATTGCGCTCGACCCGCGCGTCTGCACGCGGCGCAGTTGGCACTACGTGGACGTTGCCTGCGCCGAAGAATTGACGCGCGGCATGACCGTCGTCGACGAACTCAACGTGACCGACCATAAGCCCAATCTGGAAGTTTGTTGGGAGATCGACAGGCGGCTGTGGAAAGAGATCCTGTGTCAGACGCTGCACTAACTCTTGCTGCCCCGCGAATACTCCACGCGCCAATCACATCCCATTCCTGTGATATGATGACTACAAATGCATAAGGATCAGGGCAAAAGCTGTTTGCGAAGGGGAGCTCTATGACTGGATTGGAAGCACTACAATCAGCTCGTTACGTAACGGTAAAAGATCGGCGGCTGGTCGTCTTGGATGCCAATGAGTGGGACGCCTTGATCGAATGGCTTGAGACGATCGAGGATATCCGCGCCTTTCAAACTTCACAAGCACAGTTGGACGCAGCCGGTGGCGATCCCGAAAAAGCGGGTTGGTTACGCTGGGAAGATGTGCGAGATGAACTTGCGTGAGTGAATACCAGCTTTACATCGTGCCGGCAGCCTGGGATGAGATTCGTAGGCTGCCAGGCAATGTTAGACAGCGCATCCGCAAAGCTATCGATGGATTAATGGATCAACCGTATCCACCTGTAAGCAAGCAGCTTGACTTTGAAACGAACGGCAATACATTGCTTTACCGGCTGCGCGTCGAAAAGTGGCGAATTGTTTATGCATTGGACGAAGACGCGTCCTTGATTCGCGTGGTAGCGGTTCGTCACCGCCCGCCCTACGACTACCAGGACCTTGAAACATTGCTCGAAGATATCCTATAAGGCGCAAACTTGAAGTCTGCTGCGATGACCAGTTCTATCGATTACTTTTCCTTCTCCGTTATCCTCGACGACATTGTCTTTCACGATGGCAGCACCCGCATGGGGGTATTGGGCGGCGGCGGGCCACAGACAGCCTTTGGCATGAAGCTGTGGGCAGCGCGTGGCGTCGGGCTGTGCGGCGGCGTGGGGGCGGATTTCCCGGACGCGGCGCAGGCGTGGCTGGAGGCGATGGCGATCGACGCGTCCGGTCTGCGCCGCGACCCTGTGCATCCTTCCCTGCGCGCCTGGCAGATCATTGAGGAAGATGGCCGGCGCACGCAGGTCTGGCGCACGCAAGGCGCTACGATCCCGACTCACCTGGCGCTGCGCCCCGAACAGATTCCCACCGACTACCAGACCGCGCGTGGCTTTCACTTTGGCGTCCATCCCGAGTCGCCCAATCTGCCCATTATGCAGGCGTTGCGGCGCCGCGGCGTCACAGTCAGCGTCGAACCGTTCCGCCCGGCGGCGCGGCCGCTGACGGGTGCTGAGCTGCGCTCGCTGTTGACTGCTTGCGATCTATTCTCACCCAATGTGGCGGAAGCCGAGTCGCTGGTGGGCGCCGGCGCCCCGGAGTCGCTTCTCCAGCGGTTGACGGCGGCGGGCGCATCGATCGTGGCGCTGCGCATGGGCGAGGCAGGCTCGCTCGTCCACCGTGCGGCGACGGGCGAAACGTGGCGCATCCCGGCATTGCCCGTACAAGTGATCGACCCTGTCGGCGCGGGCAACGCCTACTGCGGCGCGCTGCTCGTCGGCTGGCTGGAGACCGGCGATCTGCGGCAAGCAGGGAAATACGCAGCCGTAGCGGCAAGTTTTCTGGTGGAGCAATACGGCCTGCCCGCGCCGCGCCCAGATCTGCGCGCCGAGGCGATGCGGCGGCTGGCAAGGCTGAGTGAAGGTTAACTGTAGCGGTCAGACATGCTCAACGCAGAGGTTCGCAGAGAAAGAGTTTTGCTTGGTGGGCTTTGTGGCGCTGTGTGGGAAAACTAAATCTTGGCTCACACAAAGACACGGAGAACACAAAGAAAAGTGAGAAGGAAGAACTTTCCTTGGTGGGCTTTGTGGCTCTGTGTGAGAAAACCAAATCTCGACTTACCAAAGGTGCAGAAATGCAGAGGAAGCGCAAAAAATTGCTTGCAAGGCTTTTCTCTGCGTTTCCTCTGCTACTCCGCTCCTCTGCGTCAAAATGAGAGGCGCGTCCGTATGTTTACTCCGTAGTTTATGGCGTCTCTTGCGCCACGAAGTTGACTGTCACGGTCACGCCGTCGGTGACGCGGAGGATGCCGGCGACATCCGGCGGGTCAAAGCCATACTCTTTCATGTAGAAAAAAGTCGTCGCCGCCCCGGTCATCATGCCGCCGTCCACGCGCGCAGTCATGTCCCAGGTGATGGGGTTGGTCACATCGCGGATAGTCATGTCACCTTGCACCTGGAAAGGCACATCCTGCCCCAACGCAGCGTCAGCCGGCAAGTTGACGACTTCGGACGCGGCGAAGGTGGCGATGGGGAAGCGGCTCGATTCCAGCCAACGGTCGCGAATGGCCTGGTCGCGGCGGGGACGGTCGCTGGTCAGCGTGCTGAGGTCAGCGGTGAACTCGCCTCGCTCGATCGCCACGCCGGCCTCGTCAAAGCGCAATGCAATCTCGCCTGCCAGCGCGCCGGTTGCACCGATGGCAGTGATAAAGGGCACAGCCTGACCGAGAAACTCTTCTTCGACAAAGTACTGCATTCTCGATTTTTCCGGCACAAGCTGGAAAGTGCGCACGCCAGCCGCAGCTTCCACATTGATGGCTGGCTGGTCAGTAGCTGATGAGTCAGTAGCTGATGGGTCAGCACCCGGCTCAGCCGTTGCTTCCTGCGCCTGATCCGCCGGGTCGGGCGGTGGCATCTCGACGGCGCCGCCGCTCATCTTCCGCGGCTGGGCGCTTCGGCAGCAGGTGCGGCTGGCGCCGGTGCGCCCGCGCCAGCACAGGCCGCAATCAAGATGGCAATCAAGGCGAAGACGGCTGTCAATCTCACAAGACGTTGCATAGCGTAAGGCCTTTCCTGTCTGGCATGGCGGGGAATGCGTCTGTCCCATTCCCCCATGGCGCGTTGAAGATTCCCGTGCATCTTCGGTTGTTTGACCCGCTGCCGTCTGTCGGCGCCCTCACGATTCTTCCCGGACGCCCTTGCGGCAACGCACTAAGTACACACGGGCTAAAATACCTCATTGGTTGCTTGGCAGGGGCGCATCCCCGTGTGCGCCCGGAAGCCGGACAGGCACGGGGGCCTGTCCCTACCAAATCTACGGGCAGAATTACGCCCACCTGGACTAAGCCAAGAGATGAGATTGGCAGCAGCAAGAGATTTGTCCCTTTGCGTGGATGCATCTACACTCGCGTCATGTCGCACACTCGCGCTACGGTGCTCTCGATCCTTGGCTTGCTGGCAGGCGGCGCGCTGCTCATCTATCTGGCGTGGAATATATCGCCCTACGGCGACGGCGATCAACTCAACCCCATTGCACTTCTGATGTTGCTGACGGGCGTCTTTCTGTTGGTCGGTGGCGCCGGCGGATGGATCGCCCTGGCGCTTCATCGGCGCTGGCCCGCACTGGCCGGGACCAAGAGCCGCGCGCGCCGTCAGGCGCCGTCCGCAGAAGCCGCGCTGCGCCAGGGCATACTGGCGGGGCTGGTGGTTGTGGTGCTGGTCGCGCTTGCCATCCTGCGCGTGCTGGATGTCGCCGTGTTGATCGTGACGCTGCTGCTGGCCGGACTGGTCGAGGCGTATGTGCAGAGCAGAAAATAAGCAGACCACTGGCTGGCTGTTCACGGCCAGCCATAAACAAGTAAGGAGATACGCGTGGAGCACCGCATTCGCATTGTAGGGCTGGGGCCGGGGCCGGTCGAGCAGTTGACGCTGGCCGCATGGGAGAGTTTGACGCACGCCGAGGTAGTGGTGCTGCGCACCGAGCGCCACCCCTGTGTAGCGGAAATCCTTGCGCGCCGTCCGTCAAGCGCATACACGCAGAGTTGTGACGATCTCTACACACAACACGCCGCCTTTGCGGATGTCTACGCGGCCATCGTGGCGCGGGTGATGGCGCTGGCGCAAACACACGCCGAGGTGGTCTACGCCGTGCCGGGGCATCCGTGCGTCGGGGAGATGACCACGCCGGCCCTGCAACAGCGCGCCGCAGCAGCCGGCATTGCCGTCGAGATCGTCGCGGGGCTGAGCTTTATCGAGCCGAGCTTTGCCGCCGTCGGCATTGACCCTATGGACGGCGGGCAGGTGATAGACGCCATGCTGGTGGCGCAGCAGCATCACCCCATGGTCGATGTCAACCTGCCGCTGCTGCTGGCGCAGGTCTATGCGCGCTGGCTGGCGTCGGATGTCAAGCTGACGCTGCTCAACGCCTACCCGGACGATCATGCGGTCACCGTCGTGCAGGCGGCCGGCGCGCGCCAGCAGCAGTTGACGACCTTGCCGCTGGCCGAACTGGATCACGGCGAGCATTTCGACCACCTGACCAGCGTCTACGTGCCGCCGCTGCCGCCCCACTCCAGCTTCACCGCGCTGCAAGAACTGGTCGCCCATCTGCGCGCGCCGGAAGGCTGCCCGTGGGATCGTGAACAGACGCTCGAATCGCTGCGCGGCGATCTGCTGGACGAATGCGCCGAACTGCTCGAAGCCATCGACGCCGAAGCGGACGGTGGCGCGCACAATGACGCAGACCAGAGCGCGGCCATCTGCGAGGAAGCGGGCGACGTGCTGCTCTCCGTCGTGATGATGACGCAGATCGCCACCGAAGAGGGCCGCTTCCAGATGGGCGACGTGATACGCGGCGTGGTGACCAAGCTCATTCGGCGCCACCCGCATGTCTTTGGCGATGTGACCGTCGATGGCGTAGACCACGTGCTGGCAAACTGGGAGGCGATCAAGGCGCAGGAAAAGGCCGAGCAGGGCGCGCCACGCGGCCCGCTGGACGGTGTGGCGCCAGCGCTGCCCGCGCTCGAAAAGGCGCGCAAGCTCCAGTCCAAGGCAACCAAGGCCGGCCTGCTCGATCGCGCCGCGCTGGCGCAGACAAATCCGGCGCTGGTCGCTCTGCTCGGCGCCACGCCCGACGAGGCGCGCGTTGGTGAAGTGCTCTGGCAACTGGTGGCGCTGGCGCACGCCCACGATGTCAGCGCCGAAGATGCGCTGCGGGGCTATGCGGTGCGCTTCCGGCAGGGGTTGGTTTGACCAAGCGCAGGGGCAATCTCACGCCCTCCAGTTGATCGGTGCGATACGACAAGCCAGGTCTTTCCAACAGCAGCGCAGGCAAATTCGCCGTCTGCTCCAAGTCGTTCGTGTCCTTACTGTGGACGCCGTCATTGCCTCCGCGGCATCTGAACTGTTGCAAAAGTATTCCGGCCCGCGGTTGCGCGTCCCCGATGCACTGAGCGTAACGCTTCCGTCTAGTTTTTATTGACTACGAATTCAACGGATTCAACGGACAAAGCCAGATGATTTCTGGATGAAATCCGCGCGAATCCGTCGAATCCGTACCGTCTGTGGTCTATTTCTGCTTACCAGTTCGTCACCGATCCATCGGGCCGGCGCCAGTGCGGCGCCTCCCAAAAGCGCCACGTCTGCGCCTGCGCCAGATCCTCGTCGATCTCGATGCCGAGACCGGGCGCGGTGGGGACAGGAAAGACCGTGCCGTCAAGCTGCGGCTGCACCGGGAAGATCGCATCGGCGTCGTTGCGGCCCGATTCGCCGTAGTACAGATTCTCGGTCTGGGTGACGCGCACCTCCAGCCAGGCGAAGTTGGGCACGGCCGCGGCCAGGTGCAGCGTCGCCGCGGTGCAGATGGGGCCGAGCGGGTTGTGCGGCATCAGGTCGATGTAGTGCGCCTCGGCCCAGCCCGCCACCTTCATCGCCTCGGTAAAGCCGCCCACGTTGCAGATGTCGATGCGCGCAAAGTCGGTCAGGTGCTGCTCGATGTAGGGCAGAAATTGCCACTTGCTGGCGAACTCCTCGCCCACGGCAAAGGGTGTCGGCGTCAGCTTGCGCAGCGCGGCGTAGGCTTCCGGCGTCTCGTCGCGGATCGGCTCCTCCAGAAAGTCGAGCGTACCCGCCGGCATGCGCTGGCAGAAGGACGCGGTCTCGGCAATGCTGAGGCGGTGGTGATAGTCGATACCCAGCACCAGCTCGCTACCGCACGCCTCGCGCACCTTGGTCAGCCACTCGGCGGTGACGGCGATGCTGGCGCGCGGGTCGAAGATCGCAGAATCACCGACAAAGCCGCCAGCGCGGTTGGGCATCATCGGCGCGGTGCGGATCACAGTCCAGCCGTGCTGCATCAGCAGCTTGACATCGTCAACGAGCGCGGGGCCAGCCCCGCTCGCGGTGGCGAAGCAGGGGATCACATCGCTGCTTGCCACCGAGCAACTGGTAGACCGGTACATTGAGCGCGCTTGCCGGCAATGTCATAGAGCGCGATGTCGATGGCGCTCTGCGCGGCCAGCAGGACGCGGCCGCCCTCAAAGTACTGGCTGCGGTACAATTCCTGCCAGATGCGCCCGATCTGCAGGGGGTCCTGGCCGATCAGGAATTCGCGGAAGTGGCGCAGCGCGCCGATCACGGCCAACTCGCGACCGCTTAGTCCAGCTTCTCCTAACCCATAAATGCCTTCGTCGGTCTCAACCTTGACGACCAGTTGGTTGCGGTTGCCGACCCAGACGGGGAGCGGCTTGATGTCGGTGATGCGCATGGGCAGGAATCCTTATTGGGTCAAAGCCCGCTCGCCTGCCACAGCCGATCCATCGCGTGCGACACTTGCTGTGCGGCGGCCTGCGGATCGTCGGCGGCCAGGTCGTTGAGGCGCTGGTTGAAGGGTTCGGTCGTCACCGGGCCGTCGTAGCCAAGTTCGGCCAGCTTGCGCATGAAGCCGACCAGATCGATGACGCCCGTCTCCAGCGGCAGGCAACGCACCGTGTCGGCGAGTTCGTCGCGGGGAATTCCGACCGGTGCATCGTTGATGTGGACGCTGACGACATTAGCCGACGTGAGCGAGTCCAGCACGTCGAGATCGTCGCCCGAAGTGTATAGGTGCCAGGCGTCCAGCAGCAGGCCCACGTTGCCAGTCCCGATATCCGCGGCCAACTGCATCATCTCACCCAGCGAAGCAATGAATTTGTAGGGATGGGAAGCCCACAATGTCTTCGGCCCCAGGAATTCAATGCCCAGGCTGCACCCGTGGTCGCGTAGAATTTCGGCAATGGGACGGTAGCGGGCGATGTGCCATTGGTAGTTTTCGGCGTAGTCGCGACTTTCCGACCACGAGGGACACCACGTCGCGGTGCGGCGACAGCCCAACTCGACGCCCAACGCGGCCAGCCGGGGCAGGTCGGCCAGGTCAGCCTGCCATTGATCCTGGTTCCACGCCACGGGCAATCCCCACTGGCCGGGCCGTACATGATTCTGTGTAAAAAGATCGCGCACATACGCGACCCCGTGGGCGTCGGCCAGCGCGGCCGCCGCCCGAATGTCGAAATCAATCCCGGCAAAGCCGGTCTTTTGCGCCAGCATGATAGTGGCATGAAGTGACTGGTTGTGAATGCCAATTGCGCCTGCATTGAGGTTTTTGAACATGAAATAACCTTCCTATCAAGTTTGCATGTGGTGTTGTCGATTGGGCTTGAATACATTGGGTGTTGCACGTCAGGAAAAATTGCATCGTCATTATACACCTTACTCAAGGCAGAGTGCGTGCAGCCATTCGGCAGGAATGTTCCCGGCAAGGGGGCTTGATGGAGCGTGGCGGCTGCGCCTGACCGGGGACGCGACAAGTCTTTGAGACGCATTCTCTCTGGCAGGCCAACATCTGCATCGAAATCCTGGTTCAAGCGTTTTCTATGCTATACTCCGTGCCATGCATGAACTTTCCATCGCCTACAGCCTTGTCGAGATCGCCGACGAAGCCGCGCGCAAGGCTGGCGCAGCGCGCGTGCGCACAGTGCATCTGCGCCTCGGTGCGATGGCGGGCGTGGTCGAGGATGCGCTGCGCTTCAGCTTTCCTATCGCGGCGGGGGACACGCTGGTCGCAGGCGCCGAGTTGGCGATTGAGCCTGTCGCCGTGCAGGTTTTCTGCGACGTGTGCGCGCAGTCGCGCGTGTTGGCAGCGCCTTTTGTGTTTCGCTGTCCAGTTTGCGAGCAGCCAGTCTTCACACTGCTCCAGGGACGCGAAATTCAGATCGAGTCCATCGAAATCGAAGAGAGCAAAGCAGAGAGCGAAAAAAGGTTATATGAAACCGCGCATTCTTGAGCTGCGTCAGGCGGTGCTCGACAAGAACGACCAATTGGCGCACGCGTTGCGCGGCCAATTCGAGGCGGCGGGTGTGCTTGTTGTCAATCTCGTCTCTAGCCCCGGCGCGGGCAAGACCGCATTGCTGGAGGAGACGCTGCGCCGGATGCAGGCGCGCGGCTGGCGTGTCGCTGCGATCGTCGGCGACCTGGCTACGGAGAACGATGCAAGGCGATTGGCGCGCAGCGGCGCACCGGTGCGCCAGATCGAAACCGGCGCGCTTTGCCACCTGGAGGCCGATCTGGTGGCGCGGCGGCTGGAAGGATGGCGCCTCGATGAATTCGACTTTCTCTTTATTGAAAACGTGGGCAACCTGGTCTGTCCGTCCGATTACGACTTGGGCGAGGCGGTGCGCGCGGTTCTGCTTGCCGTCACCGAAGGCGAGGACAAGCCGCGCAAATACCCGCCGCTCTTTCACAGCGCCGACCTCGCGCTCTTGACCAAAATCGACCTGGCCGCGGCCGTGGAGTTCGACCGCAACGCTGCGCTCGCCAGTCTCCAGGCGGTCGCCCCGCACGCGGCTATTTTCGAGACTTCTGCGCGCACGGGCGCAGGCATCGACGACTGGATCGAGTACCTGGCCGCGCGCCGACGCGATCTGAACAGGAATGCATAAGAGCGTCGTGTAAAACGAGTAATCTGTGACGAGTGACGTCTGCCGAGTGACAAAAGGGATTTGCGACATCCAAAGGAGCATAGCATGTGTCTTGGCATTCCGGGACAGGTGAAGGAAATTTACGAAGCCGGCGGCGTGCGCATGGGTATCGTGGACTTTGCCGGCATCACGAAGGAAGTCTGCCTGGCCTATGTGCCGGAGATCACGATTGGCGACTACACGATCGTGCATGTCGGCTTTGCGATCACCCAACTCGATGAGGATTCGGCGCAGGAATCGCTGCGCCTCTTTGCGGAGATGGGAGTGCTGCAAGAGGAATTGAATGCGACGGCGTAATGCGTAATGCGTGATGCGTAAGAGTTTGCTGAAAGAGTTTGCTGGATGAAATATTTGGATGAGTTCCGCAATCCTGAGTTGGCGCAGCGCCTCTTTGACGAGATTCGCAGCGTCACGACGCGGCCGTGGGCGATCATGGAGGTGTGCGGCGGGCAGACTCATTCGATCATCCGCAACGGCATCGACCAGTTGCTGCCCGTCGAGATCGAACTCATTCACGGGCCGGGCTGCCCGGTCTGTGTGACGCCGCTCGAATTGATCGATAAAGCGCTGGCCATCGCGTCACAACCGACCGTCATCTTTTGCTCGTTTGGCGATATGCTGCGCGTGCCCGGCAGCACCAAGGATCTCTTTCGCGTCAAGAGCGAAGGGAACGACGTGCGCATCGTTTACTCGCCACTCGACGCCGTCAAGCTGGCGCAGGCCAACCCTACCCGCGAGGTGGTCTTCTTTGGCATCGGTTTCGAGACGACGCGCCGGCCAATGCGCTGGCCGTCCATCAGGCCAAACGATTAGGGCTACGCAACTTTTCGATGCTGGTTTCCCACGTGCTGGTGCCGCCGGCCATCACAGCGATTCTGGAGTCGCCGACGAATCGTGTGCAGGCATTTTTGGCCGCGGGCCATGTTTGCAGCGTTATGGGAACCTGGGAATATGAACCGCTGGTCGAGCGGTATCGCGTGCCCATCGTCGTGACAGGCTTCGAGCCGCTCGATGTGCTGGAGGGCATCCGCCGCACCGTGTTGCAGTTGGAACGCGGGGAGGCGCAACTGGAGAACGCCTATACGCGCGCTGTCAATCGCGCCGGCAACCTGCCCGCGCAACAGATGCTCGCCGACGTCTTCGAGGTCACGGATCGCGGCTGGCGCGGCATCGGCGTGATCCCCAACAGCGGCTGGCGGCTGCGCGATGTGTATCGCGACTTCGACGCCGAAACGCGCTTCGCCGTGCAAAATATCCACACGGAGGAATCTGCGCTCTGCCACAGCGGCGAGGTGTTGCGCGGTCTGCTCAAGCCCAACCAGTGTCCGGCCTTTGGCAAGGAGTGCACGCCGCGCACCCCGCTCGGCGCCACCATGGTGTCGAGTGAGGGCGCGTGCGCGGCCTATTACCAGTATGGGCGATTCGCGCAGAGTGAGGATGGTGCGGTTCTATGAATGAATTCTCGAACGCGGATTTCAGCAATTGACCTGCTGCCCTCTGCCGCTGCGCAGTTACCCAACGATCGTGATGGGGCATGGCGGCGGCGGCAAGCTGTCCGCCGAGTTGGTGGAGCATCTTTTTGCGCCGGCCTTTCGCAGCGCCGCGCTCGACGCGCTGGGCGATGCGGCGGTGGTGGCGCCGCCCGCTGGCCGGTTAGCCTACAGCACGGATTCGTTTGTGGTGCGGCCCCTCTTTTTTCCGGGCGGCAACATTGGCGCGCTGGCCGTCAACGGCACGGTCAACGACCTCGCCATGATGGGGGCGCGTCCGCTCTATCTCACCGTCGGCATGATTCTTGAAGAAGGATTGCCGCTGGCGCACCTGGGCGTCATCGTGGCAGCGATGGCGACGGCGGCGCGCACGGCAGGCGTGCAGATCGTCGCTGGCGACACCAAGGTGGTCGATAAAGGGCACGGCGACGGCATCTACATCAACACTAGCGGCATCGGCGTGATCCCGGCGGACGTGCAGATTGCACCCGACCAGGCGCGGCCCGGCGATGTGGTCATCGTCAGCGGCGAGATCGGGCTGCACGGCGTCACGATTCTGAGCGTGCGCGAGGGGCTGGAGTTTGGCGCACCGCTGGAGAGCGACTGCGCCGCGCTCAATGGGCTGGTCGCGGCGATGCTGGCGGCAAGTTGCGACATTCACGTGTTGCGCGACCCGACGCGCGGCGGCGTGGCCGCCACGCTCAACGAGATTGCCAGCGCGTCGCGCGTTGGGGTCACTTACGAGGAGCGCAAGTTGCCTGTGCCGCCCGCGGTTGCGGCGGCCTGCGACATGCTGGGAATGGATCCGGTCTACATTGCCAACGAGGGCAAACTGGTGGCGATTGTGGCGCCCAATGCGGCGGACGCAGTGCTGGAGGCGATGCAGCGTCACCCGCTTGGCGTCAAGGCGGCGGTGATTGGGCGCATCACCGAGCAGCATCCGGGGATCGTGGTGGCGCGCACTGGCATCGGTGGCAGCCGCGTCGTAGACATGCAAATTGGCGAACAACTTCCACGCATCTGCTAGAAAGCGCCCACGATGCTTCCATTCGAGCAATGGCTGTTGCTGGCCATCATTGGCCTATCGACGACCTTTTACGTCACGAATTGGTTGCCGACAGAGGTAACGGCCGCAGGCACCATCGTCACCCTGATGGCAACGGGGCTGCTCACCCCGACGGATGCCTTGAGCGGTTTTGCCTCGACGGCGACCATCACCGTGGCGGCTATGTTTGTGTTGAGCGCGGGGTTGATGCGCACCGGCGCGCTGGAAGCCGTGACGATCTATCTGGGGCGTTTTGCCAATGGCAGCGCGCGCCGGCTGCTCCTGTTGCTGGCAATCGTCGAGGTGCCGGCGAGCGCCTTCATGAACAACACACCGGTGGTCGTCATGATGATCCCGGTCGTTGTTTCGCTGTGTCGCCAATACAATTTACGCCCCTCCAAGTTTTTGCTGCCTGTCTCCTATTTTGCTGTGCTGGGCGGGACGGTCACGTTGATCGGCACCAGCACCAACATCTTGGTCGCCGATCTGTACCGCAAGGCCGGCGGTCCAGGCTTTGGTCTTTTCGAGTTTACTGTGCTTGGCCTGATTTATGCGGTGGTGGGCAGCACCTTCATTATTCTGGTCGGCCACCGCTTGTTGCCCAACTATTCGCCGCTCGCCAACCTGACCAGCGGGCGCTCTCACCTCACCTATGTCACCGAACTGATTGTAGGCAGCGCAAGCAATTTGATCGGCAAGGCCGCGGCCGACGTCTTCGACCAGATTGCGCTCTACGAACGCCCCCAACCGCCGCAGCCTATCCGCCGCCATCGCCGGCTGGGCCAGCAGCGCAACAAACCAGAGGCAAACGCGCAGAGCACAACGGTCACTTTGCTCGAAGTGCTCCGTTTGGGGCGCAGCTATCAAGCGGAGGCGCTGCGCACCTGGCAGCTTACGTCGGGGGACATCCTGGTCGTGTCGGGTACACCCAAAGACATCCATCTCTTCCAACAGATGCATGCTGTCGAGCTGGCAACCGTGATCGAGGATGAAGATCGCACGGTGACGACCGATCTTGAGGACCAGGTGATGGAAGCAGTCGTGATGCCCGGCTCAGAGGTAGTGGGCAACACGATGCGCCAGATCATGCTGCACCGCCGCTTTGGCGTCAAGGTGATGGGCTTGCAGCATCAAGGGCAACAGCAAGTGCAGGGGCTGCGTGCGCAACGGCTGGACGTAGGCGATGTGCTGTTGCTGCGCGGCAAGACCGCGGGGTTGCGCATGGCCGCAGAAACTTGCCGGCTGCTTTTGGTGGAGGGCGTCGAGAACTCGCTCGTGCGCAAGACCAAGAATACGACGGCACTGGTGATCATGGGACTGGTGATCGTCCTGGCCTCGGTGACGGCGATTCCGATCGTCGTACTGGCGCTGACCGGCGCGATCGCCATGATCGTCACGCGCTGCCTGCGCACCGATGAGGCATTGAACGCCCTGGAGGCTTCCACCCTGATGTTGCTGGCCGGCACGATCCCGATCGGGTTGGCGATGGAAAGCACCGGCCTGGTCAACACCATCGTCAATGGCATGATTGCCCTGGTCGGCACGTCAAATCCTGTGCTTTTCCTGACCGTTTTTTATATCATTACAGCGATGCTGACGGAGATGATCTCTAACAACGCCGTGGCCGTGCTGCTGACGCCAGTGGCGCTCAGCCTGGCGACCACCCTGGACGTCAGCCCGCTGCCGCTGTTGGTGGCGGTGCTTTTTGGCGCCAGCGCTGCGTTTATGACGCCCTTTGGCTACCAGACCAACGCCATTGTCATGGGGCCAGGCGGCTATAAATTTACCGACTACCTGCGCATCGGCGCGTTACTGCAGGCAATCATGATTCTCGTCGCCACGATCTGTATTCCTATCTTCTGGCCGTTTTAAGGAGTTGCGAGGAGCGAGTTGCGAGGAGCAGTCTTGCCTTGCGGGAATGGGCCAGGCACGCTTCGCTTAACGAGTTGCCTTTGGCGGATTCCCGCAAGGCAAGCAAAACCGGGTCAACCGGATCTCGTGTGGTTACGTGCCGGGGGCGGGCTGATCGTTGTCTGCTCGACCGAAGCACCGCAAGCCCGTCCCCGACACGTAAGACCCGACCACATGAATTCCGGTTGAGCCGCAAAACCTTTGACAGTTTAGGACGAAGTTTGATCAGTCTCCGGTTGCTCGCCGCCTGCATTATTGGTTGCAGTGTCATTGGTTGCAGTGGCGACAGGTGCAACGTCTGGCGGGGCGGGCGCTTCAGCAGTTGCTGCGCCGGATAAAGCCTCGAGCAAAGAGATATCTTCAGCTTGCCCTGCTGCCTCCGGAGCGACAACGGGCGGCTGACTGGCAGGTGCATCGATCAGGAAAGCCGCAATCCAGGCGCCGTTTGCCAGCTTGTACCAGGCGCCGTCAGCAGTTTGACCGGCTAAAAGAATTTGCTCTCCCAACCCAGCGCTTCCTGCCACGGCGTAGGTGGTGCCGGGGCCTTCGCGTAAATTGGCTTTTTCTTTGACCGTCGCCTCGATTGTGACAGGCGCCGGGGTGGGCGTCGGCAGCAGGAGCGCCAGCGGTGGCAGGGTGGGCGCCGGGGTGGCTGTCGGCGGCGTGCTCGGCTCTTCGGTGGGCGTCGGCGCCACCTTGGCATTCTTCACGGTCAGCCCCGGTTTGTCGAGGATCGGCAGATCGAGCGGCAGTCCATCCACCATGTAGGCAAGCAGCCAGGCCTCATCCTCGGTTTGACACCACAAGACTTCGGCGTCGCACACTGTCAAAGCCACCTTGTCGCCACGCTTGAGCATCCCAACCAACGGCGCCGAAAGCGCCGGCGCCGCACGCAGCACGACTGGCTGCGGGACGTCTGCTGTGAGTTTGCCGGCCCAATCCGGGGTCGGGCTGGCCGGCTCTCCTGCCGCCGCCAGCTCGGCCGATTCAGCTCGGGTCTGTGGCATCAGGAGCGTTCCCCATGATGAAGAGAAGGTCAGGAAAGCCGCCAACCCACCTAGCACAGCCAATAATAGAAAAGCGGAGAGGATTCGCATAAGCCAGACTCCTAGAAGGTGATGAGAGATTAACTACCTTCCAGCTTAGGCGATCTTCCCACAAACGCCAGCGCCTCTACACGGAAAAATGCTGCGACAATTGCCGGAATTATCTGCACGATTTCTGACCAGAAGTGGTGGTTCGTCAAGCAGATGTCCCTCTTCCCTGGCACGCACCAGCCGGACTTATTCCTCCTGTGGCATGGGGCGGATGCCAAGTTTCTCCTGCAGAAGTTGCACGACCTCTCCCGGTGCGGCATGACGGCCTAGCGCTTTCTTACTGTAGATGACCGTGTCATTTGCCAGCACCTCGAAGCGGCCGCCGCTGGATGGAATTAACGTTAACGTGCGTAGTGAGGGTGTGAACAGATTGAGCAATTCGCCCGTCAAACTGAGGGCGCGAGGTGTGTAGTTTCACATCACGCAATATTCGATGCTGAAATCGAACTTATCCATGTTGCCTCCTTTAGTTTCGATGAGAACGCAAGTGTAAGGTGGGAACGACGTTGTGTTCCAGGACGTTGATGGTAAACGATGTTTCGATTTGAGACAATGTCCGTTAAGTGTTATTGTTGGGTGCTATGAATGATGATTTACCGATCCATTTGAACGCGGCGCTCCCGGCCGATGATACGGCTGCTGCCGAGGATAAACCAACTTCCCTGGAGACAACGCCATCCACTGCACCTGAGCCACGCTCGCGCTGGAGCCGCCGACATTTTCTAGGCGGGGCCGCGAGCGGGCTGGCGGCATTAGTCGCTGCTGCCTGTGGCGGCGCCGATCCTACGCCAAGCCCCCTGCCCAGTCCCATGCGCAGCCCGCTGCTGCCGACGCCAAGGCCAGAGGTTGGCGCCTTTAAGACATATCTTCCTTTTGTAGCCTCGGACAGCATGTCGGAAGTGGCAATGGTCGAGCCCCCATTGCTGCCGACGCCCACGAAGACGCCCAAGCCGACGGCAACGCCGGAGCCGCCGACCGCCACACCGACCCCGCAGGCAACGCCTTTCCCGCCTGGGCCGCCCAGCAAACTCGGTCTCTTTGTGGGGCGCAACGAGCCAACTCTCTTCGATCTGCTCAAGACCCAGGCGGTGACAGTCGTCAAAACACTCGAACTGGATACAAATTTTGTCGCCCAGATCAAGCGGGCATCGCCCAATACAAAAGTGATCGGACGCATCGACCTCGAGCAAGTGAATCTGGCGACGGTTGATCCGATCGCAGAGGCGCGCCGCTTTGTCGACCAGTTGCTGCCTTATGCCGACGATCCAGGGCGGCGTCCCTACTTTGATGCATGGGAATCGTTCAACGAGCCTGTGGCCGGCAATAGCGACGAGATGGCGCGCTTTAGCGACTTCGAGGCGGAACGCACGCGATTGCTCGGCGACCGCGGCATCCGCAGCGTGATCGGCAATTTTGGCACCGGTCAGCCGCCGTTGGAACAGTGGCAGGCCTTCTTGCCCGCTATCCAGACTGCGATTCAGTACGATGGCTGGCTTGGCTTGCACGAGTATTCGGCGCCCACCATGTATCATCTCTCGACCGTGGAGGGCAGGGGGCGCTCCCCAGGCGTGACGCCGCAGGATAGCGGTTGGCTGACGCTGCGCTACCGCAAAGTGTATAATGACATCCTGAGGCCGGCAGGTTTGACCCTTCCCCTCGTGATGACGGAGCTGGGCGTCGATGGCCTTGTCCAGAACCGCCCCGGCCCGCCCGATGCGCGCGGCTGGCAAGAATTTCAGGGGTACTGGGCCGAAAATGGCTACGGGTTGTGGGGGCCAGGCGCCTATATCGAACAACTCGTGTGGTACGACAACGCCATGCGCCAGGATGACTACGTGCTCGGCAGCGCCATCTATGCACTGGCCCCCACCGCGGGCTGGGAATCGTATGACATCCTGGGGCCGGCAGCCGGTGTATTGCAGCAGTATCTGAGCGTCCACACACCGGCGTGATGCGTCACGCACCGAAAACAAAATGTTAACAAGCAGCGTGTAGATTGACATCCATATGACTTTGGTTCAGATCCATGGCGGGCTGGCAAATACAGCGACGATGTTCATGGCGATCCTCGCCGTGTGGGCATTCTTTTTACGGTTGCGTGCGCGTCCACTCGATGGGAATTGGTTTGGTGCGGCCGTGATCGGCGAGTTGCTGCTTTTAGCGCAATTTGGCGTAGGTGGCTTCCTCTGGTTGAGTGGAATGAGCAACGCGTTGCCCCGCCCGTGGATTCACGTCTTGTATGGCGTCGTCGCCGTGATTACGCTGCCTGCCGGCTATACTTACTTCAGCAAAATCCAGGACGCCAAGGTGCAAACGCTGGCGATGGCGTTCATCTGCGTTTTTTTGTGGGGGATCGTCCTGCGGGCAGCGCAGGTTGTCTACATACCGGCTTACTAGCAGGTTGATCTACTAACTGTAGGTTTTGTTTTTTTGCCATTACGCCTGTTAAAATGCCGTGTAAAATGTCATAAGATGAAGTAGCGTGGAGGCGTTTTGCGGTAAGGGTCGATTTCGAGGGAAGTATGCTCTTACCGGTTTGGGCGAAGAAGAGACAGATGTATGTCGAAGCAGGTTTTGGTGCTCAATGCCGGCTATGAACCCCTCAGTCTAGTATCGGTGCGGCGCGCGGTCGTGCTGCTCCTGCGCGAGAAGGCTGAACTGCTGGAAGCCACCCAACAGATGTTATGTGCTGCCAACCGCTCTATCCCGGTCCCTCTCGTGATTCGTCTCGTCCATTATGTGCGGCTGCCGCATCGGCGCGTCCCGCCGACGCGCGCCGCGATCATGTTGCGCGACGCCTACACCTGCCAGTATTGTGGCGACAAACCCGGCCAGCTTGCGTTGACGGTTGACCATGTCATCCCACGCAGCCGCCGAGGCGAACATTCCTGGACCAACCTGGCGACTGCTTGCAAGCGATGCAATCAGCGCAAGGGCAATCTGACCCCGGAAGAAGTCGGGATGCAGTTGCTGCGGCGCCCTTTTGAGCCAAGTTATGTGGCGCTCGTGCTGTTGAGCAACCCCGTCGCGGCGGCGCGCTGGGAACAATTGATGGGCGTCAACACAGAACATTTTCTCGGCGCCACTGTCTAGTACACACGGGCTAAAATACCTCATTGGTTGCTTGGTTGCTTGGTTGCTTGGTTGCTTGGTTGCTTGGTTGCTTGGTTGCTTGGTTGCTTGGTTGCTTGGTAGGGGCGCACCCCCGTGTGCGCCCGGAAGCCGGACAGGCACGGAGACCTGTCCCTACCAAATCTACCGGCAGAATTACGCCCATCTGTACTAGCGCAAGATCAGGTAACGCCCCTGGCGCCGCCGCATCGCCAATTTGCGCTGTGGACAATTCCTGCGGCGGCGCCGGAGACGTTGTCTGTAACACCACTAGCGCAGACACGCCTACGCAAGCCAGCAGTCAGAGACCGAGTTTTTGAGAAAACTCGGTCTCTCCCTATCCTCCCGTTACCGCTCGATGAGCGGTAAATATCCCAAGTAGCTGTAACAGCGAATCTCTATCGCCAAACGCCGTTCGACCGCAAACGGTGTTGCACTGTCGACGAGGCCGTTCAGGACAAGCTCTGCTTTGGCGGGCGACGGCCAGGGTTCAGTCGCGTTTGGCGCCAGCGTAAACGTCACGGTCGTCGGCACGCTGTCACCTGGCGATGTCGCCGACAACCAGTTTACCTGCGACGGCCATTCGATTTCGGGCGTAGCCGGATTCTGGTCGCCGACGCTCGATCCTGACCCGCCTGGCGCCGTGATCGCAGCCGTGAAGGTGCTGCTGATCGTCCCCAGCACCTGAATCGGCGCCAGCGTTGCCGGCAGCAGCGAACGGCAATCGGGGGAGGCAGGCGTGGATTGCAAGATCAAGCTGATGCTGCTCGGACGCAGTGCAATGCCGGCCGTCACATCGACGATCACCGGGATCGTGATCGGCGCATTGGCCACGAGTGGGTTTGAAGAGATGACCACAAGATTCGTGCCATAGGTCGGCGTAAAGACGCCGGCGCCGGGCAGGATCGGCAGCGCGTCAGACTCGACTGTCATGCCCGCGCCCGCTGCGCCTGCCATGGACGCTGGCAACAGGGTTCGGGCATCGACGCTGACCGCCAGCGAAGCCGGTGTGCTCGGGCCGGACGGCGTGACCTGAAGCAGGCCCGTCGCGGGCGCCAGTCGGATAAAAAACGGGATCGGGAGCGCGCGCGTGTTGTTGCCCAGTGTGACCTGCAGCGGGGCAGAGATGGCGCCGGACGGTACGGAAAAACGCAGCGTGGTGGGGGTAGCTGCCAGACGATCTCGCCCTAGCCTGTCGAGATTCCCCATCACAATCGTGCGGCGGTTGGTGGGCGTGGTTAAGGTGGTCGAGAGCGTGCTCGACGACTGGGGATCGGTGAAGATCGTGATAGCGTTGTCGCGGATTACGGCGACCTCACCCTTGCCATCGTCGTCCACATCGCCGCTGGCGCCAAAACGATAGCCATTGTCCGCGTCCAGCCGGGCTTCGAAATTGATCGCCGGGTCCGTGCCGAGGTTGCTGCTGAAGAGCCGCGGCCGTGCGTCGCTAGACGGCACATCGCGCAGCAGGAAGATCTCTTGGTCGCCGCCGGCCGTTACATCGGCCAGAAAAGTGACGCGCGGGGCGGGCAAGTTACTGCGCGAAAATATATCTTCCAACTGGTTGAGTGCTTTGTAGCGGCGCACCACCAGCGAGGCTGCCGGCGGCCCCACGCGGCGCACCGCCACCAATTCCTCCACGGGCTTGGTTGCCTCGACATTGCCGATGGCGACATCCTGCCACGGGCGCGAGCTGCTTTCCTCATTCCAGAAGCGCGCCAGCACGTTGTTCGCTTCGCGGCGGAAGATACTCAGAATGCCCCGGTCTTCGTTGACGAGCACAATTTCCGCCTGCCCATCGCCGTCGAGGTCGCCCACGGCCATGTCCGACCATAGCTCGCGCACCGAAACATCGGTCAGCGGCAGCCAGAGGCGACCGCCTTCCGATGGGACAGGCTGATAGAAGACCTGAATGCGCGTACGCGTCTGGTTGTCTGGCTCCCGATAGACGACGACAAACTCCAGTGTGGACGGGTTGCTGTCCAGGTTGCCCACGTCGAGCAGGAGCGGCTGTCCCGGCAGCAGCAACTCGAACAGTTGCTCCCAGTAGATGCCGCCGAACTGGTTGTCGGGGTCGATATCCGTGGTGGTCACCACCGGGTCGTAGATTTTGAGCAGCCCATTTTCAGCAAAGGCGAGGATTTCGTCATCGCCGTCGCCGTTGACATCGCCGACCGTGGCGTCGTACCAGCCGGCGTCCGGGCTGCGAAAGACGACGGGCGGCAGATTATTCGGCGTTTGCGGATCGTAGACGCGTATATAGCCGCCGGCATCGATGTAGACAATCTCCTCTTCGCGGTTGAGCGTATCGACGGCCTGCACGCCTTCTTGCGCCATCGCTGGCTGCGCAAGCGTCAACCCAAGACTTAGTGCGCAGCCAACCGCGAGGAGTAGCCGCCCAAGCCCAAAAACCGAGTTTCTCCAAGAAACTCGGTTTTTGCAGTCAGGTAAGAGTGGCGCGTAGCTAGATGCTGTCAAGCTTGTCCGTCCTGTCTGGGCTTACGCCTTGCCGAGCACAGCCGCCAACAGCGCCATGCGGATGTACATGCCGTTGCGCATCTGGCGGAAGTAGGCGGCGCGCGGGTCGCTGTCCACCGCGTAGCTGATCTCATTGATGCGCGGCAGCGGGTGCATGACGATCATGCGCTGCTTGGCGCGGTCCATCAGCGCCGGATCGACGACATAACGATCCCTAACCTGGTCATATTCCGCCAAATCGGTGAAGCGCTCCTTCTGGACGCGCGTCACGTAAAGCACATCCACATCGCCAATGATGTCGTGCACATCTTCGCGCTGTTCGTACGCGTGGCCGCTGGCATTGACAACGTCGAGCTCATCCGCCGGCATACGCAGATTTTCCGGGCTGACAAAGATAAATTCGACGGGATAGTTGACGAGCAGCTTGGTCAAGCTGTGCACCGTGCGCCCAAACTTGAGGTCGCCCACCATCGCCACCTTGAGGCCCTCCACGCTGCCTAAGGCTTCGACAATGGTGTAAAGATCGAGCAGCGCCTGGGTGGGATGTTCGCCCACACCGTCGCCGGCGTTGATGATGGGCTTGCTGGCGTAATGCGCCGCGGTCGCCGCCGACCCCACGTCGGGATGGCGGATCACGATGAGGTCCGCGTAGCTTTCCAGCGTGCGCACCGTGTCCGGCAGGCTCTCGCCTTTGGTCACGGAGCTGTATTGCACGTTGTTGATCGGGATGACCTGCCCGCCCAGCCGCAACATCGCCGCCATAAAGCTGGAACTGGTGGCGTGCTCGGTTCGTAGAAGAGGTTGGCCAGGATCTTGCCTTGCAGCAGATCCGCGCTGCCAAAGCGTTCGACCAGGATCTTCATTTCGTTGCCGACGCCGAGAATGTAGTCGAGCTTCGGACGGTCGAACTGGCTGACGCTGATGATGTCCTGCCCATAAAAGCCATTGCTGACGCGATTGGCGGCCATGTTGTCCACCTGTTTCATTTTGGTTTCCATAAGAAACATTGCTCCTGAGTAAATCGTAGAAAAGCCATCAAGAAATTATAACGAGACAAGCCAGCAAAAAATAGACTGGGGATTGAGCGGATGCGACGGATTTGCGCGGATTTCAGGCGAAACCCGCGCTGCAATCCTTGCTTTCCACAAACAACACCCTGCCACTTCCCGGTGACGCCAATACCTCGCCATGTTCGTAAACCTTCTCGCCGCGCAGCACGACGCGCTCGACCCGTCCGTGCACACGTTGCCCGGCGAAAGGCGTCCAGCCCACTTTGGTTTTGAGGCCGCTGTTCTCCAGCGTATAGACAGCGTCCAAATCGACTTCGATCCACGTGGCCGGCTGTTCCGGCAAGCCGTAGATGCGCCGTGGGTTTTTCACACAGCGCGCGATAATGTCATCTAGCTCAAGCAGACCCTTGTGCGCGGCGGTGAGCAGCAACGGCAGCATTGTCTCCAGACCGGGCACGCCGGGTGGCGGTGAGGAGGGAGGAGGTGAGGAGGCGGCCGCGTTCCCGCCGATGCCTTTTTCCGCCAGCGTGTGCGGCGCGTGGTCGGTGGCGAAAATATCCACGGCGACCAGATGCTCCCACAGGGCGGCCACGTCGTCGGGCGTGGCCAGGCGTGGGCGCATGTCCCCGCGCGCGCCCAGCCGCGCACCATCTTCAGTCGAGAGAAAAAGGTGGTGTGGCGTCACTTCGCAGGTGACGGGGAAGCCGCGCTCCTTGGCCGCGCGGATCAGCTCGATCTCGCTGCGGCGGCTGACATGCGCGATATGCAGCGGCGCGGCGTAGAGCTGGCTCAGCGCCAGACAGACCGGCAGCATCAGCTCTTCGGCGTGGACGGTGATCGGCCCCAGCCCGTGCGGCGCGCCGGCCATGCGATAGCCCACTTGCGCGGCGCGCGCTGCCCACGTGCGAAAGAGCCGGTGCATCAACGCCAGGGTGTCGATGCGCAGGCTGCCAAAGGTGTCACTGACGTAGATTTTGAGGCCGCACGCCTGCGCGGCCACAGGCAGATACGCGTCGGCCTCGGTGTTGGTCGCGCCAACAAAAAGCCCGACATCACAAACAGCTTGCGCTGCTGCACGTCGGGCCTTGTCCGCCAGTCGCTCCGGGGTGGAGGTGGGAGGAGTGGTGTTGGGCATGTCCAACACGGTCGTCACCCCCCCGGCCAATGCGGCCATGGTGCCGGTGGTGAAGTCCTCCTTGTACTCGTAGCCTGGTTCGCGCAGGTGAACGTGCGCATCCACCAGACCGGGGAGACGGATCGTGCTCATTGGTTGATCCTCACAAATCGCAACCCTGAATCGTGGGCGAGAGGCGAGTTGCGAGGGGCGCCGCCGACACCCAAAACGTTTACTGCTAAATCGCCCTCAAAAAGCAAGCACAGCAGCGATCTTGTTACACATTGTAGCCGGAACGCCGCGATCCGCCCAAACACGCCAAAGTCAGTACTTCACGAATCTCACGCGAAGCCGCGAAGGAACCACCTTCGACTTCGCAACTTCGTGCCTTCGCTTGAGGCAAAATCGTGAATTACTGAAAGCCCAGGATGGGTCCTGAGCCGGCGCCGGCGGCTACGTCTCCGGCGCCACAAGCCGCGTCCCCAGCATCTTTAGCCCGCCCGAACTATGGTATAGTAAAACCGAGCATTGACGGAGTGTTTCGTTGGCGCACCATCTGCGCTCTACACCGTGGCCGATTGCTGGTCGCCCACATCCTTATCTCACCGCTACCATTGTATGGATGATAGGAGAAGTCGAATATGCGCACTCGGTTTACTTTGATCCTCCTGGTTTCTTGTCTGCTGACCGCATGGCTGGCGGTCGGCGCGTGGGCGCAGGATGCAACAACGCCAACCGCGCCCGCAACGCCGACCGCGCCCACGCGTGCGGTCAATGTCGTCGCCACTGTGGACACCGGCGGGCCGCGCTTGCGTGTGCGCGGCGAACCCACGCTGGCCGCGCCGATTGTGGCGCGCTTGACCAACGGGAGCGTCGTTGAGGTGCTGGCAAGCGATGCGACGCGCGGTTGGGTGCTCGTGCCGTTGACCAATGCGGCCACGCCCTATGGCTGGGTCTCGACCACCTATCTCCGGCTCAGCGCGCCGGTGACAATGCTGCCGGTAGCGACGGCCACGCCATCCGCCCCTTTGCCGCCACCCTCTTTGACGCCAACCTCCACCGTGACGGCGACGCTGGAAGCGGCTCCCACTGCTACACCGGTTGAGATCGCCGTAGCGCCGCCGCCCTCTGGTCTTTATGGCAAACTGGCCGTGCCTGTGTTCGACGAGCAGCGCAAGACTTACGATGTGTGGCTGGTCAACGCCGACGGCAGCGAGCTGCGCCGGGTGATGGAAGAAGCCAGCTCTCCCGCGCTCAGCGATGATGGCGCGCTGCTCGCGTATCGCCGCTGGAAGGTGGACGACCGCGGCATTGTCGTGGCGAACGTGGACGGCAGCCAACCGCTGCGCGTCACCGACAAGCTGGAAGATGTGCTGCCTTCCTTTTCGCCCGACCACACCAAAGTGGCTTTCTCGACCTATCGCTGGGGCGACCGCAAGCACCGGCTCTACTATGCCTGGACCGACGAACAGAACAAGATCGCCTGGGAATGGGGCAATGGCGGCATCTTTGGCGAAGACCCGTACTGGATGAGCGACGGACGCATCCTGTTCCATGTGACGCGCCCCGAGCGCGGCGCGGAAGAACTGTGGAGCATGGATGGACGCACCGGCGAGAATCGCACGCTGCTCTATATCACCGCATCGATCCGGGCGCCGGCTATGGCCCCCAACAACCGCACTGTGGCTTACATGGCGTTCGCCGCTGGCAACTGGGATCTGTATACCTTTGACCTGGTCGACCGCACGGTCACGCGCCTGACGGATGACCCGGCCGAGGATGGTCTGCCGGTCTTTTCGCCCAACGGCGAATCTATCGCATTCGTAAGCAACCGCGACGGCGCGTGGGGACTCTGGCGCATGGCGCCGGACGGCAGCGCGCCCCAGTTGATCACGGCGCTGCCCGGCCCCGTCGATGGCCGCGTCGAATTTGAGCCGGACTATTTGAATCACGGCTGGCTGGAAGAACAGATCGATTGGAGCTGGTAGCGCGCCGGCGGTGCGAGGTGGCTGCGTCTCCCACGCTTACCCCATGCCACCCCGCACCGCTGCACGATTTCCCTGGCGCTCGGTTCCGCGCAAAGTTCATTCCGCCAATTCAGCACATCACGAAACTCACACAAAGCCACCGAGAACACAAAGGAAACCATCTTCAGCTTTTCGTCTTTGTGTGAGACCCAATCTTGAAATACTGAAATTGATAAAAGCCAACGGGTTGCCCCTCGGCTTACAATATGGTACAGTGACGCTACGCTGCTTCCTGCCGGGCCTCACTGGAAACCTTGACAACCAGCCGCCGACCCGCTCCACAGCCTACACGGATCGCCGCTATGCGCGAAAAGCCAATCTACCAGGATATCCAGCGCTCTCTCGCCATTCTGCGCTATTTGCAGCGCGCACCCGCCACCAAGACGACGCTCATCGACTATGTGCTCGTCGAGGTGGAGGTGGACGCGTATCCCGACGAAGCCAAGGCGGCCTCCCGGCGCTTCGAGCGCGACATCGAACGCCTGCGCGATTGGGGCGTCGAAATTGTAACGGGCCCAGGGCATGAGTATCACCTGCAAAGCTACGGCGCGTTCAGCCCGGTCAGCCTGGACGACGCCGAGTTGAGCACCCTTGCCTTTTTGAGCGAGACCTTCGCCGCGAGCGCGCCGCAGGCCGAAGCCGTGCAGCACCTGCTGCGCCGCGTGCTGGACTGGCTTCCGGTCGGGCAGCGCAGCGCGGTCGGCCTCAAGCGTCAGCGGCTGCGCGTCGATCTGCGGCGCCGGGACGATGATTTCATCTCATCCCCAGTGCAGGCGGCGGTGGAGAAGGCGCACGATGAGCGCCGCCAGCTGCGTTTTTGGTATCTGTCGCCCGGCCAGGCGGATGGCAAGCCGCGCCAGCATACGGTCGAACCGTGGCATCTGCACTTCGACACGATGCGCCGCCATCTCTATCTCGACGCCTACCGGCTCCGTGTCATTGGACCGTTGGGAGAGTGGAGCCAGCCGCGCTGGCAGAAGTACCGCCTGGGGCGCATCCTGCCCGACGCCATTGAGGTGTTGCCCGATAAGCTGCCGCCGACGCCGCCCAAACGCCCGCGCCACGAATTGGAGTACCTGCTGGCGCCGGAGATCGCCCGGCTGGGTCAGGTGAGCCATCACTTCGACGACATGACAGTGCACCCGCCCGACGCGGACGACTGGGTGCGCGTGACCGCAAGGACGGATGATCTGTTTGCCGCGGTGCAGGTCTTGCTCAGCTACGGCGCGCGCTGTCGCGTGATCGGCGGCGCCGAAGCGCGCCAGGTTATGGAAGAGAACATTGCGGCGCTGGCGAAGATTTATAAACTCCCCGCCTAAACGGGGTGGCGATGTGCGAGAATCAGATTGGATGTGCCCGACAGGCGGCGACCCCAGCCGCCGAGACAACGGGTGGTGATGGTTCACGGCGCCGATCCCGCGCGACATGGGAAGCGGTCTGCCGGGCACATCTTGGAACAAGCAGGATGCAGAGATAAAGGGGAGATGCCAAACATGGTGAAATTCACTAGCGCAGAATTGTCCGAGATTCTTGATGAGTACATTGCGAAGATTGTACCAGCGATGATTCGGCGCAACTATCACCTGATTCTAGTTAAGGGCGGAGCAGAATATCCCCACCTTCCTGAACAATCCCATTTCGCCCACATTATGAACGGTGTATTTGGGTTGGTGCAGTTCATGAAATATGTGGTGACGCAAGAATTTCTTCCACCCCATTTGGATGTCACTGTTTTTCGACAGGCACTTGCTGCCTTCACAGTACACGAAGTTCACAAAGATCGAACTGTAGAGCGATTGGGGTCATCCGAATTCAGTATTCCGCTAAAGAGCTTGCGAGCGGAATACAACGCGTTGGGGTTAGGGGAGTTTGCTACAGTTGACGATCACACGTTGAGAGAGGCCAATACCCATAAACGTAGTACGAAGCATGGCGATGCATTGTTGGGTGAACCAAGCGCAATGAAACGGTGGTTATTAGTGCGGATTGCCGATACTTTTGCATCGGTTAAGTCACCTGAAGAAGCAATATCCTCGCTCAAGGGATATCTGTCTGACTTCAGCCAAATATTTGCGCCAAATTCAACACAGAGCAAATACACCCTCTTTTATCATCACATCGGCGATGTGCGTGGTGTACTTACCAACGCTATTCATCAAGCAGTGGCAGCGCATCTTGGCGAAACGGGAGGTATGGTTCCCTTGCTCTATTTTGCAACTGGGACACTCTACCTAGGTCCAGTTCAACCTATAAAGATGATGGTGCAGTCGCAGGTCTCTGACATAGCCGGTCGTGTGCTTAGCTCTCTTGCGACTGGTGAGGGAGGAGGTGCAGCACGCGATGGTTTACGCCGCCAGAAATTTGATTTTGAACCCTATGTATACGCGCTAGCAAGTGTGCAGAACCTGCTAGATGTTATTCACGAAGACTCATTAACTGCAAAGCCTGATGCCAAAATCGCAATCGATGAGATCAACGGTTTGGTAGCAAAACGGAAAGAATTGTCTGCTGAGTGGTTGAGTACTGTCGAACAGCGTTTTGGAATCTTGCTATTCGATCCAAAAGAACATAAGACTTTCAACGAACTCTGGTACCTGGTACGACGGTACCTATTGTATGTTGATACTCTACTCAGAGACTTGGCACCGGCTACTAATCGGTTGGACTGGTTTCTCAAAGTGTTCGAGGTGCCTGAAACACCAGCAAAAAACTTGCGCCAAGAGTATGACATATGGGCAAGAGGCGGCGTCGGGAAATATGTATTGATTATCGCGTACCATTTTTTGCGTGGTGCAGATTTTGTGCACCGGAAACCGGAAGGATTACCTCCTGAACAAGTCCTGGAGCGTCTGCATCTGAAAGTCTCGCCAGCCATGGAAGGTGAAGATACACAAGCCGGTCGTCAAATCGCAGTTGCTGCTTTAGGCTTGCGGGAAGAACTCGAAGTATACCTATGGGAAAATCTTACTATTTCATCTACACCAGGAAATCAGCTCCGAGACTGATAGCTTAGCCGGGTACTCAAAGTGAAAAGCAAAGGGCATTCGGGTTCGGTTTGCTCGCTATGCAATCGCAACAGTGACTATACTGACGAGCTCCGCACAGGTATCCTTGATGACTTCGGTCGGGTATTCTCAAATCGGGTGCTTCCCGCAAAAGAAGCGCCCCAAGGGAATCGCCTCTGGTGTCCAATCTGCCAGCTTGAGTTCATACTGAGAAAGCTGGCCGGAATGGGGCTGCCAAACGGCGCATTACAAGAATTCACGGCGAATCTTTCTCTACGTTTTGCCAACTTTTTCTTTTACGCCGGAGCATATCAAGTTGTTCGGCCCTATGCTCCACCCATTTCAGCAAGTTACCAGTTTCCCTGTACGTGACTATGGCAAAGCGTGGGGAATGCCACATTACTGGCTAGAGAATCGTCACTTCGATCCAGACTGGATTGAAGACATGTACGATGTGCTGACCAGAGAAGGAGAGAAGATCACGGGATGGGGTGGTCAAAACTTTGTTGGTGAGCGATTATCATTGGCGTCAGCTTCCATCCAGCCACACTACTATTTGATTACTTGGGAAAAGGCAGCACGAGACAGCGAAAGTGATGACGCGCGTGTCGCTACACGCACAGAAGCCTGGGCGAAAGGTTTGTTTTTGGCAACGGTACTCAGTGGTTTGACTAGCTGCAAAATATATATGACGGAGAGGCCTTACCTCCCGGTATCAGACCCAGCCGAATTAAAGGCAACGATCACACTTGATAGTGCACCGCCTGTACTCGAAGGTTTGTTGGGTGCACACGTGGACACAGTTACGCTTTATGGTCGCGAAAAAGGGCTACGCAGCGGTTTGGAACGCTCGCTTGATCTTTGCGCTGCGCTTTGGACAGTCACCGCAGATGTTCATGCGCCTAATCGGTCAACTAAAGACAAATACATTGCGGGACGACTCAATGATTTGAACACTTCGCCACTTGCTGGGGCGTCCTTCTACAAGGAATATGCCAGACTCAATGATGGACAGACGCCCTATCCTACATTAGCAACGGCGTGTGAGATATTGCTCCATATCCAAGCTGAAATTCACGGAGGTGAGTTGATGGATCTTGTCGAACAGATCGCGCAAAAATCGCTACAGATTGCAATCCCATCTGGCGCGTCCGGACGTGGCAAAGCTCGACGCTATGAATTGATATTTAGAGAGGGTATTTCAGCAATGCGGAGAGCACAACAGGCAATCCCAGAGATGCGCGTCGCGGCACTTGGCAAAAGTAACCCAACCCCGGAAAGTATTACCGAGCTAAAGCGACTGACGGCGGGAACTTTGCTTAAAGGGCTGGAGCGTCGTAATGACAGCGGACGCGGCGACATCTTCATCCGCTCACGGGGTTATGCACTCGGGCAATTGACAGGCGAGTTTGTCGATATTCTTGTCGATGAGTTGTATCTGGGGCGCGCCGGAGGCAGTATGGCACGCCTGTTGAGACTCGAAAACCAACTGGCAGACGGCATCTATTACTACACAGATCGGAACCTACCCCAAGTGTGGGAGGTATTCAAGCAAGAAAAGGCCGCCCGTGAGGCTGCGGCTCAGTCCAGTCAGTCCAATAAGGGAGAATAAGCCATGCAAAGTCTACAGAATTATCAGCGCCATTTTGTTCCATCCATTCCCCGCACACCTACAAATCGATACGCAAGTATCCTTGTGCTGCGCGAGACAAAGTCTTATGCAATCTTCACAACGGAAGGTGGCGAACAGCAAGATGTAGAAGAGACGCCCGCCGGTCTGTCGAACACCGAACTCACTTCGCGCCTTGTGATGTTTAAGCGCAAACAGGTGGCGCCAGAGCGTCGTACTGGTAAGGCGTTGTTGCGGCAGTACGGTGTATTCCCGTTTGCTGTTTTGTCCAAAGAAGGCCAGGTTCAAACGGTTGCGTACACAGAAGCCGAAATAGTAGAGGCGAGAGCGAAGTAAGCCCAAAGGTTGGTCTCTTTCAGGTCCGTATCATGACTGTTACCTGACTGAAGGTCTCTGTACGCACTGCCCGGACTGCCTCATCTATGGCTATGCGGCGGTGGAAGGAGAGGGGGCGCGCAAGGCGCGGCTGCTGAGCGACACCTGTTTCACCGTGCGTCCGTATGAGATCATCCAGAAACAAGTGAAGTTCAATGTGATCGACGAAGCTACCCATACATCCGGCACCATCACTGAGTTTGACTACACTACGCCAGGCGTCTTTCTTCCATCTGTAGAGACAACGGTTGATCTGACCGCCAACGAGTTTGTCTACGTCTTGGGCAATATCCTGCGCACAACCCGGTATGGCAAGGAAAGTACACGGCAGGGCTTTTTGCGCAACCATGTGCTTGCTATTGCATTCTCGGACGCGGAGATATTCGCCAACTTGGAGTTTACACAAGCCTTCTATGATGCATTCTCTACCGACACAGGGATCGATATGGCTGGCGGTCTCACACTGGCGCATTTCCAAAAGCACGCGGATACAGTGATCAAGCAATTAACTGGCGACCTTGCCGGACGCCTTGACCTGGTTACCGGTGAGAAGCTGTACGCAATCTTGAGGGCTGTTCGCACTCTGAATCGAGACTAGACGGCTCTGGCCGCATTCTTGAAAGACATGAATACGCTGGCAGCCTCATCCGTTGTATGACAGGAGACACCCCATGCAAGTTTATCGGGGTTCGATTACGCTACTGGATTACCTGTTCTACGCCACGGTCGAACGTGGCAAGGTGTATGAAACAGGTGCATTCATTCATAACTATGCACTCACATACGCCCTTGGACTCGTACGCAGTAGCACTTACACCTACTCGCAGACGGTCCAGGAACCGCGCTACGTTGAAGAGTTGACGCCTCTCAACGATGTAGTCTATGTCACGCCTGGGTCTGCCGTGCAGCCAACATATCGTCTCGTGCAATGGAATACACTACGCGAGAGTTATGCGTTTCCTGGCAAACCGCCCTCTCTCGGATATCCAGACTGGGGATTTGCTCGAATGCTCCGACCAGGTTGTGTCTTCACTTTCTATGTGGTTGTACATGAGGCGCACAGGCTACCTGATGCGCCTACAACCCATAACCTGCTTGCAGGGGGCGCTGCACATGTGCGTCTAGGCAAGTTTCATGCCAAATGCCGGCTGAAACTTGAGCCAGCAGCCGAGGTGACAGAAAGGTTGGGCCAGTTCAACAGTGAAACTCTGTTGAACTGGCGTGACATCGATGTTGACCCTGTCGTGAGTGATATTCTGGCAGCAAGTCTGCCAACGCGTCTGATCAACCGCGCCCATTTCGGTGAGGCATGGTTCGTCGAGGCCCATTTCGGGAAAGATGTTATCCGTTTGCCGCGTTTCATGCGCTATCTGGCACGCCTGCCAGAGACAAAACGCCGCAAAGGAAAAACTTGATGCAACCTCTGAATATCGATATCGAACCGCTGAGTTTTGAGCAAACAACTTCAAGCTGGCTAAGCGATCTGCGCCCTTACGTCTATCAGGATCGGGCCTACACACTGGTTGAGCAGGCGCTAGATCGCAGAGAAACACTCTGTCTTTTTCTCGTCACATCAACTGGCAGCGGCAAGACACTCGCAAGCTATGCAAGCGCCATCAACAACGGGCTTCCAGCACTTGGCGTCTATCCGACGAACGAACTGATTCGTGACCAAGAGCGAGCCTTGAAGCCGTGGCTCGATCCGCAAGACAACGGTAGATTATTGCGCATTGACAGCAAGCAACTTGACGACTGGCAGGTACAGGAAGACTTGCGACAGCACGCCACGACGCTGGAGCGGCTACTCATGCGGCAACCAACTATTCTGACGAACCCTGACATTCTTTTTCATATCGTTTTTGGCCTCTATCAGGGCGTAAGCGGACTAAGCCAAAGGCTGATCGCTCTGATAGGGCAGTACCAGATTTTCGTATTCGACGAGTTTCACCTCTATAACGTCAAGCAAATGGCGGACATGGCTTTTTTCGTCGCAACCCTTCATGCTATCAACCCAAAGTGGGGTCGAGTGTTTGTGTTTGCTTCGGCAACGCCGGAGTCTCCAGCGCGCACGTGGTTGGAACAGCAACTCTCTCTGCCAGTTCAGGTCATAGAAGGTGAGCCGTCAGAAGCCCCAGATGCCCGAGTCATTGCGCAGCCTGTGAAACTCACGATACTGCCAGCCAATTTGCACGCATGGAAGGGGGATGAGGTTGTTCAGGAATTTCTCCCTGAATTGCGCAGCTTTATCAATCAACATCCACAAGCTCGACTAGTGACAATCCTCGATTCAGTTGCTGGTGCAATCAGATTGGCGTCCACCTTACGGGACTCCTTTCCCGGCATTTTAGTAGGGGAAATTCACGGTTTCAGTTCGGAGCAGGAGCGTAGCGAGGCGCTGACGCGTCAATTCACAATCGGTACATCCACGATTGAAGTAGGTATCGACTTCAGAGATGCGACTGGAAAAGACGTGCTGATGTACGAAGCGCGAACGTCCAGCCAATTCATTCAACGTTTTGGACGATTAGCGCGTCACGAGAAAGATAACAATATTCCCAACTGGACGATAGCCTTGGTTCCTGAGTACGTCTATCACTTTCTGGCTGAACGTCTCGTCGACCAAAGGCCAGTTTCCCGTCGTGACCTCAATGCCTTAATCGATGAAGCGTATCAGAAGCCGGAAGATTTCGCACGATTCCTCCGTACACATGCTCCTGCAGAATTCCATGCAGCACGAATGCTTGCACAAAGCCTATTTCAAGCCGACGTTCGCCCACGAATAGTGCAAGGAATGGAAACGGCTATCCAGGCTCTGACCACCATGACGGGCAATCAAGCATCTGGTATTCATAGACGCTATGAGAGCGAGAAGATTCTTAAGCCGTTGTTGTCATTCCGCGGCAGCGGCTTTGATGCGGCAATTGTTGACGAACGTGGTAGCGACCCTGGCTTTTCGGCAAAACGCTACAATCTGATGCTACTACTGCGGCGTGGGTTGTTTGAGGAAATTGAACAAGATGAGTACACAGCGACACTGGATCGCATGTCTGTTATGTGGCCGGAGGATGTCGCAAGAGAGAAACGCTATGGCTCTATGATCAAACTTGGAGCAGAGGAGTTGCTCGGCGTGTTTGGGTACTTCAGGCTTGGCGAACTCTTGGACAAAGGGCGCAAAGTCTGGTTTGAGCAGGCCAGGAAATCGTTAGCGGGCGCAAGGCGCAAGTAACTACAATTTCTGGTTTGCAGATCAGATGTGAGCCAGAAGTACGAATCCGGCAACTCAATAGATTTCTGGGCAAGAAACAGTTTGTAACCTGGTTTATTGACCGCCATCCAGCATCAATCAAGCTAGGTAAATCTTTGCCGCCGATGTTTGAACTTCATGAATTGAGGGTGCGCTTGCCTGGGGGAGCGCTGGCCGACCAGCGCTGGACGATTGCGTTCAATCAAGATGCTTTTTTCGTGGATAGCTTGGGTTGGTGGAAAGACAAACGAGAAGACACGGCGATCATTCTATGATCATGCATCATACCCGCACCATCAACTCCACCTCCGCCAGCACTGCATCCAGCGCAGGTGCGGTGGAGGCGATGACAGTATACTACTCGTCGCCGTCGTGCTTGTGGTGAGCCGCTACACAAACTCATTCAACAGCAGCAACGCCAAGGAGCCGGTTTTACCTTGCCATGCCTTGTCGTTGCCGACGATGAGCGTGGCGCCGGCGAGCGCGACGGTGGCAATCCGGATCGCATCGGGTGTGCGCAGACCGGTGGCGGCGCGCACCAACGCCACCTGACGCGCAACGTCGGCGTCGCAGGCATGGAGCGTCAAGTGAGGAAAGTTTGTCAGGTACAGTTCGTAGTCGCGCAATGCCGTCAGATTGGCTGCCTGCACCGGGCCAGTCAGCAACTCCGTCAGCGTCAACGTACTCGTGACGCCTGCCGCAGCGCCTTGCTCGATGGGGGTCAGCACCGCCGTCGCCAGGTCGGCAAACACGGGATAATTTTCGAGGAGAGAGACAAACAACTATGGCGTCTACAATAATGGTGCGGTGAGGCGCCTACCAGGTTGAATGTCGAGCACGTCGCGCACTGCTTTGGGGATCACGACTTGCTATTTTGTGCTGACTTGCGCCGTGGCTGTAATCACAATCGATCCCTCCGCATTGGGTTCGTCTTACGAATTGGAATATCAGGGTGCAAAACAAGCATCGTATTACCAAGTGATTTAAGCTTCTGGAGCAACTATGACCACCACAGCCTTACGCGCCTTCGTCCTCGACCTGACCGCGCTGGATGATGGCGTTCTGCCCGTACTCGCCGGCGAGCTGGCGCACGCGGCCTTCTATGCCATCGTGCAGAGCGTCGATCCGGCGCTTTCGCAACAGATGCACGACGCGCAGGGGCGGTCGGCCTTTGCGTTGTCGCCGCTCTACGGCTACTGGCGCAGCCCCTATGACCGCAAGGTGAAGGTCAGCGCCGGGCAGCCAGGCTGGCTGCGCATCTGCCTGCTCGACGACCGGCTTTTCGAGGTCTTTCAGGAGCATCTGCTCGCGCGCTGCCGACGATCCGCCTGGGCGAGGTGCGGCTGGCGATCACGCATGTGTACGGCGCGCCGGGCAGCCATCCGTGGTGCGGCTTCACGACGCTCGACGAGCTGCGCCGCGTGCACGCCACCCCCACGCATTGGGCGCTGGAATTCGCCAGCCCGACCGCGATCCGCTGGGGCGAGGCCGACAACCAGGCGCGGCGCATCGAGATTTTTCCGCAGCCGCGCATGGCTGTGGCCGGGCTGCGCTCGCGCTGGGACAAGCTGACCGGCGACGCCTGGGGCAGGGAGTTCGAAGAATGGGCCGAACGCAATGTGATCGTGGGGACGGTGCGCCGCTGGCAGATGGAGAGCTTCACCTATCAGCGGCAGCGCTACCGCGGCGGCCTCGGCGCGTTGGAATACCACGTCCTGGACGCCAGCCGCGCCGAACAGGTCGCGCACTTCAACCGGCTGTTGCACCTGGCGTTTTATACCGGGATCGGCTACAAAACGACGATGGGGCTAGGGCAAGTGAGAATCTTATGAACACCGACTTGCTCCCCCTCTCCTATATCAACCAATATGCCTACTGCCCGCGGCGCTTCTGGTACATGCACGTCGAAGGCGAGATGATCGAGAACGCGCATGTGGCGCGGGGCGTGGCGAGTCATGAGCGCGTCCACACGGAAGGCTATGCCACGCTGGCCGCCGGCGTCGTTGCGCGGCGCAGCGTGCAGGTCTACAGCCATACGCTCGGCGTCAGCGGCATCTGCGACCTGGTCGAGGAGGCCACGGATGGGACGTTGACGCCTATCGAGTACAAGCAGGGAAAGCGTGGGCGCTGGAGCAACGATCAGGCGCAGTTGTGTGCGCAGGCGCTCTGCCTGGAAGAGATGACCGGACGCAGCGTGCCGCGCGGCTTTCTCTTTTACTTTGGCGACCGCCGCCGTGAGGAGGTGATCTTCACGCCAGAGCTGCGCGCGCTGACGGCTGATCTGATCCAGGCCATGCAGCGGACCGTAGCGCTCGGTGAGATTCCTCCACACACCACGCAGCGCGCCCGCTGCAACGGATGCAGCCTCTACGATGTCTGTCTGCCGCAGGAGATGGCGCGGTATTGTGAGTCAGCAAAAGGCGGGGAGCGATGACAACGTTATATTTGACTGAACCCTACAGCACGGTGCGCAAGGATGGCGATACGCTGGTCGTGCAGATTCCCGAAAACAAGGAGACGGGCGCGGAGAAGCGGTCGGTGCGCGTGCCGCTGATGAAGGTGGAGCAGGTGGTGGTGATGGGCGACAGCACGGTGACGACGCCCGCGTTGCTTGCGCTGCTGTAACAGAATGCTGAGGTCTGCTTTTGCGACTACTGGGGGCGCTTCAAAGGGCGGTTGGCCCCGGAAGTGACCAAGAACGTCTTTGTGCGCACCGGGCAATTTCGCCTGCACGAAAGTTATTCACGGCGTGTGGCGCTGGCGGCGCGCTTTGTGCGCGGCAAGCTGCACAACCAGCGCACGTTGATCCTGCGCAGCAACCGCGGGCAGGAAGCATCCGCAGCGAGCGAGCGTCTCGCCGGTTACGCCGGCCAGATCGGCGCGTTGATCGGGGAGGTGGAGCGCCTGCCGATTGAGGAGGACGGCCCGCCCGATCCGCGCTACCCACAGGCGCAATCGGCGCTGGGCGCGCTGCATGGGCTGGAAGGCGCGGGCGCGGCCGCCTTTTTTGCCGCGTTCCGCCATCTGCTCAAACAAGATCTTGGCTTTGACGGCCGTCATCGTCGCCCGCCGACCGACCCCATCAACGTGCTGCTCAGCTATGGCTATACGCTGCTGATGAACCATGTGTTGAGCGCGGTGCAGATCGCCGGCTTTGATCCCTATATCGGCTTTCTGCACAGCGAGGGATATGGCAAGCCGGCGCTGGCGCTTGACCTGATGGAAGAAATGCGCACGCCGATTGTCGATTCGGTCGTGATGACGGTCATCAATAAAGGCATTCTGCGCGCCGAGCATTTTGAGGATGTGCTGGGCATCCACCGGCTTACCGTAAGTGGGCGGAAACTCTATCTCCAGCAATTCGAGCAGCGGCTCAACACCGAAATCGAACACCCAGTTTTCAAATACAAGGCGACGTACCGCCGTTGCCTGGAGCTACAGGCGCGGCTGCTGGCAAAATTTGTGTTGGGTGAACTCCCGGAGTATCGTCCTTTTCAGATTCGGTGAGTTATGGCGGATAATCGAACGACGACGCTGTATGTGATCGCTTACGACATCCCGGATGACCGGCGACGCACCAAAGTACACAAAGTGCTGAGCGGCTACGGACATTGGACGCAGTACAGTCTTTTCGAGTGCTTTCTGACGGAAAAGCAGTACATCCAACTTCGTCAGCGGCTGGAGCGTCACCTGGCGCCGGGTAAGGACTCGGTGCGCTTTTATCCACTGTGTGCGACCTGTCAGGGACGAGTGGAAACCGTGGGCAGTCCCAAGCCGGTGGAGCCGGAACTGTTCATCGTCTAGGGGTGGCTGGTCAGGCGTGGAAAAATAGAACGCGGGTTGTGCGGGCGCCACGGATGCGCGCAGGTCACAACCAAGAAAATCAGCGGAGATGCGCCTGATCCGCCCCTCCCTCCGCATTCTGTGCCTGAGATGGTTGAGTCGAGGGCATCAACTTAGCCATATTTCTCACCAGTCAGCGCCGGTGGGGGAAGATACGCGGCAGCGTGCGAGCATCAAAGCAGACGAGAGGGTGCGGGGCGACGCTCGCAAGAGAAACGCCATCATTTCGCCGGCCTTATTCCGCCGTCTCCCAGAGAGAAAGGCAAGCAAGAGGGGGTAAATCGCCAGGCGCGCAAACGCAACGCATGGCATCCGGCGTGCTGTTTTGGCGCAAGGCAGGCTCGTTGCTCGCAGGTGGGGCGCCTGGAGCGAAAAAACTCACAAAAAAAGGGGAGGAGACTTGGCAAATGTGTGGGAATCCGGTAGACTATCGTTGCAGCGTACACGAATTGGCAAGATTTAGGAGTG
>JADJVW010000022.1 GCA_016710365.1 Candidatus Caldilinea saccharophila
GACGACTGGAAATCTGTTCCAGTGCCAATAATCGATAGCGATGCTCAATCTCGATTCGTCGAACTTGTCGATGTAATTCTTGCAGAATTCGATCATAAGAAAGTGCCTCTTCATCCATCAGCGGGTGAGCGTGTATCGGCACTGGAAATCGAGCTCGACAAGGCCGTAGCTCGCCTATACGAGTTGTAGCCGCGCTGGTGCAGGCGTTGCTGGCGCGCAAGGCGGCGGGCGGGGATGTGGCGGACCTGGAGGCGGCGATCGATGGGGCGGTGTGCCGGTTGTTTGGGGTGGGGGCGGGGGAGATTGGGATGGTGGAGAGGCAGAGAACCGGCACGCGCCAGTAGCGACGCCGATTAATTGATCATTCACGATGAAGGATGCGTATATGCCCTCAACTCGTAACGACAAACCGCGGCTAGCATATCGCTATCTTTGCGGAGCTGAAGAGGCCGGCCGATCTTTCAGTGCCGACGATATTGCAGCTGCGGTTGGTTGGTCGGTAGGGTCTTGCCGCACCTACATGTCAAAGCGGTGGCACTTTTTGCTTAGGCAGGTAAGCAAAGGACAGTACCGCGCAGATGGCATAAAGCGTCTGTCAGAAGATGCGTTTCTTCGACTATAGCCCAACGAGTTGATCCGATTCACAAGCTTGCGCCCACGATTCACACCGGAAGTGGATGCATTGCTTGACAAGAGCAGGGAGGCAGCTCTGCTTGGCGTGCAAATATACAACAACCCGCTAATCTCATTTCGCACACCCGGCTACATTGTGCAGATGATCATCGCGCATACAGCGCTCTTTCATGCTGTTTTTGAACGCAACGGTGTCTCTTACTGGTACAACAAACCGGATGGCTCGCCAGAGATCATTGATGGCGATAAGAGGGCCTGGGATATTACCAAATGTCTGCAAGAGTATTATCCCACACGTACACTGCCAGAGGTTGAGAACCTTCGCGCTATGATTGCCATTCGCAATAAGATTGAGCACCGATTTGTACCACAACTTGACGCCTTATTCTCAGGGAAATGCCAGGCGTTGCTCATGAACTATGAGCAGATCCTCGTGAAGGAATTTGGCGACTATTTTGCTCTTGGCACAAATCTGGCCCTGGCGCTGCAATTTTCTGCCTATAGTACAGATCAACAAGCGGTACTGCGCAAAGCACAAAGTAGAGAGTACGAGGCAGTACGAAGCTTTGCAGAACAGTATGATGCAGCGCTTGACCCTGACATCGTGAAAGACCTTCGTTACTCGTTTCGGGCTTTCCTGATTCCGAAGATTGGCAACCATGCTAAATCGTCAGATGTGGCGATTCAATATATCAAATACGATCCAGACAAGCCTGAAGAGATGGCAGAGTACGAAAAGCAGATCGCGTTGATCCGCGATAGACAAGTGCCTGTTGCTAATTTAGGGATGTACAAACCGTCGCAAGTGGCCACTGAAGTATCGCGTAGAACTGGGATTAAGTTTTCTATCAGCAACCATACAAGTGCGTGGAAGCTTTACGAAGTCCGTCCCCGTGACAAGAAAGCACAAGGATGTGACACCCAATACTGTCAATTTGATGAACCCTTCCAGACATTCATTTATACCGAAAAGTGGGCCGAGTTTCTTTTGCAAAAAGGTCGCGGAACCATCAGAGCTAGAGCGCATTCGGAACTACCGTGATTGATTTTGGTCTCAACTAGTAACGACCTCAAACGCGCTCGGCTGTATTGGGAGGAATATCTGAGCCATGCATAGCTATCGCACACTCGATGATGTCACCGTCGAGTACTTTGCCCAACATCCCGAGGAGATCGAGTCGTATCTCAACGAGCGCTTTGCCGAATACGCCGTGGATGGCGATGCGGCGGCGCTGCTCGCCGCGCTGCGCGTGATCGCGCGCGTCAAGGGGATTTCGTCGCTGGCCGAGGCGATCGGCATGACGCGCCAGGGGCTGCAAAAGGCGCTGTTGGCCAAGGGCAATCCCCGCCTGGACACCATCAATGCGATCATGCGGGCCATGGGCTATCAACTGCTGCCCCATCGTATTGAGAATAGCGCGGTGTGATGGGTTTCCCTGTGGTAGGCACGCGCCGGGGCTGAACTCGCCAGGAGGCTGGGACGCAGCGCGGGCGGGCGCGTGTCGGGTTGTGATAGAATAAGATGGAAAGTAGCCTGAGGTCTCTGACTGAACGATATTGACAGTCTCGGACAACCCGGCAATAGCAGCCTGATGGCAGGAGCAAGCAAGCGCATGGGACGCGGAGCGCGAACAATTCACCACATCGCTTACGTTGGCCGAGGTAGAGGTGTTGATCCGTCGCGCCGTCAAGGAGGCCGTCCACGAGGAGTTCGCGCGCGTGCTGGCATGCCTGTCCAATTCTGACATCGAAGGGCAGCAAGCGCCGGTTGAAGGGAAACTGGCGCGCCACGTGCGTGGGGTTGCCGAAGCACAGGTCGAGGATGATCGCTATCGCGTACAGGCGGAGAACGAGAACATCCCTCGAGCCATTGCTGTCGCCGTGGGACCTGGCCCCCAATCAAGCGAAGAGAAGGCATTCTACGACGCGCTGCTTGCCGCCGGACTTATCAACGAAGTGAACCGGATAGTGAGAAGTAGCCTGCCCGAGTACCGGCCGATCCCCGTGACAGGTGCCCCGGTTTCAGAGACGATCATCGCGGAGCGTCGGTGAGTGGCCATCTATTATCTGGATAGCAGCGCCCTCGTCAAACGATATATTGCTGAAACAGGGTCGAATTGGGTGCTCAATCTGTTCGCTCCTGCAACCAGACACACGATTTTCATTGCGGCGATTGCCCCGGTGGAAATCACAGCGGCTATCATGGGGCGTGCGCGTGGTCGAAGCATTCCGATGGTAGATGCCAGTGCGGCGTGCGAACAATTCCAGCTTGACGCGTCCATTGACTACCAAGTTGTGGAACTCACCAAAGAGGTTCTCGCCTTGGCGGTAGCGCTTGCCGGACGGCGCCCGTTGCGCGGCTACGATGCCGTACAGTTGGCGGCTGCGCTTGCGGTCAATCACATCGGTGGTGGCAAGCGGGCTGCCGCCGCTCACCTTTGTATCGGCTGATGCCCGGTTGAATCAGATTGCAGGCGATGAGGGATTGCCGGTCGACGACCCGAACCAGCACCCGTAAACGACATCTTGTCCACATGCCCCTCGACATCATCGACAACCAGAGCATCAAACTCGCTGACAGCATCCGCTCGATGCCGCCGCGCAGCGCGGCCGCGCATTTTGCGGCCGGCTGTGTTGGGAGGAGTATCAGGGCCATGGCCGGGTGACGCCCTTTGAGCGTCCTGGAGTTGTCGCTACTGATGCCGGATGCGCGCACGGTGGCCTGTGGTAAAATGGGGCGAATGAATGGAGTGCTACCGGCGCACGATCTCGGTGCATGGCTGGCCTCCAGTGTTCATGAATATTAGCCGTCGTTGTTGGGGGCGTCGTGCCTGATTTCGAATTCTCTGCGCACACGAAGGAAATGTTGAAGGAGCGCAACCTCGCAGAAGAATGGGTCTGGCGCACCCTTGACGCACCGGACAAGAAATGGCGTGGCGATGACGGCAATGTGCACTACACAAAGCGAATTCATGAACGCGATGGACGTGTGCTGCGCGTCGTGGTCAATGCAGATGTGCAGCCGAATCGAGTCGTGACGGTCTTCTTTGATCGGCGCCTGCGGCAGAAAACGGAGAGTACGCAATGAGACTCAAGATCGACACGGAAAATGATACCCTCTACCTCCGTCTGGATGAGGCGGCAATCATTGAATCTGAAGAAGTCCAGCCGGGCGTCATCCTGGATTATGACAGCAATGGGCGCGTCATCGGCATCGAGTTGCTGTCGCTCAGTTTGCGCACTACGCCAGAAAAGCTACGGATGCTCCAGTTTGAGACGGTGGGTTGAAGAGGGGCAGCGGTTTTCGAGCATGAGGGAACGGTGGAGAGTATGACGGAAATAGCCCCTCGCATTGTTGTTGACCCGACTGTGCGCTTCGGCCGGCCGGTGATCCGTGGCACGCGCGTGCCGGTGGCGCTCATTGGCGCCAGGCTGGCCGCCGGCATGGACGTCGCAGAGATGATGGCCGAATACGACCTGACAGCGGAAGATGTGCAGGCGATGCTGCACTATCTCGACTATCTGCACATGCAAAAGGTCAAGGAGCAGCAGCCGGCGCGCCTGAAGCTGGCGGAAGTCAAGGCGGCGCTCGACTTCGATTAACTGCAACACGACCTGCCACCCTACACGCGCAATCCCATATGCCACACGACATCATCGACAACCAGACCATCAAACTTGCCGACAGTATCCGCACGATGCTGCCGCGCAGCGCGGCCGCGCACTTTGCGGTCGGCTATTTCTTTCTCTCCGGGCTGGAGGCGGTGGCCGACGTGCTGGGCAACGTGCGCAAGCTGCGCCTGCTCATCGGCAACACGACCAATCGTGAGACCATCGAGCAGATCGCCGAGGGCTACCGCCGGCTCGATGCGGTGCAGCGCGACCTCGACGCCATGGCCTATCCCAAGCGCACCGAGCAAGCGGAGCGCATAGCGGCCACAGCCGCGGCCATCGGCGAGAGCGTGGCTGCTATGCAACAGAGCGATGCGGCCCAGGATCTGGTGGGTGCGCTGGTGCGCCTGATCGAGGAAGAAAAGCTCGAAGTGCGCGTCTACACCAAAGGACGGCTGCACGCCAAGGCGTATATCTTCGACTACGGCACGGTCTACGACGCCGCGCATAATCCGCTGCCATTGGTGGAGAATGGCATTGCCGTCGTCGGGTCGAGTAACTTCACGCTGAGTGGCATCACCCACAACACCGAGCTCAACGTTGTCGTGCACGGCAACGAGAACCATGCCGTGCTCAAGGAATGGTTCACAGCGCTGTGGGATGAATCGGAAACGTTTGACGCACAGTTGCTGCAGGAGTTGGCGGCCTCGTGGCCGCTGGCGCAAGTTACCCCTTACGAGCTTTATCTGCGCACAATCTACGAACTGGTGGGCGATCGTCTCGACGGCGAGGAAGCCGCCGAATTTTTGTGGCAGAGCGAGATACTTGAAGTGCTGGCCGATTTTCAATATCGGGCGGTGCAGCGTGCGCGCAGCATGATCCGCCAGTATGGTGGCTGTTTTGTAGCCGACGTGGTGGGTCTGGGCAAGAGCTACATCGGCGCGGCCATCGTCAAGCACTTCGAGCGCAGCGAGCGTGCGCGGCCGCTGATTATCTGCCCCGTGCCGCTGGTGGAGATGTGGGAACATTACAACGAAGTCTACGAACTCAACGCGCGCATCGTGCCTATGAGTATGTTGATGGAAGGCGAGCACGGCGTCGATCTGCTCGGCGACGAACGTTATCGCGACCGCGACTTTGTGCTGGTCGATGAGAGCCACAACTTCCGCAACCCCGACACCCAGCGCTACCACGTCTTGCAGAGCTACCTGCAGGATCGCACGCGGCGCTGCGTGCTGCTCACCGCGACGCCGCGCAACAAATCGGCGTGGGACATCTATCATCAGTTGCGCCTCTTCCTGCCCAGCGACATCACCAACCTGCCGGTGGACCCGCCCGACCTGCGCGCATACTTCAAGGGGATCGAAGCTGGCGAACGCCAGTTGCCGCCGCTGCTGACCAACATCCTGATCCGGCGCACGCGGCGCGACATTCTGCGCTGGTATGGCTATGACGCCGAGACGCACCAGCGCGTCGACCCTGCCAACTTTGCGCCCTATCTGCGCCACGCGCGCCGCGCCTATGTGCAGGTAGGCGGCAAGGCGCAATTCTTCCCGCGACGGCGGCTGCAAACCATCGATTACAGCATCGAGGCGACCTACAACGGGCTGTACGAACAACTGCGCGACCGGCTGGGCGCCAGCCTGCTCGACGCACTGGACGACCGCCATCTGCTTTATGCGCGCTACGGGCTGTGGCGCTACGTCAAGCCGGCCCTATCAGAAGCAGGCGCCTTATAGCGAGTTGCAGCGCGCCGGCGTCAATCTGCGCGGGCTGATGCGCGTCTCGCTCTTCAAGCGGCTGGAATCGAGCATCGAGGCCTTCCGCCGCACGATCGGGCGCATGGCAGGCTCACATGCGGCCTTTCTGGCCGCGCTCGATGCCGGGCAGATCGCGGCGGGCGAGCGCGCCCAGCGCATCCTCTATGAGTCGGATGACGTGGACGAGCGCGATCTGCTCGATGCGCTCGATGCGCTCGACCAGCGCTATGCCATCGAAGCCTTCGACGTGGCGCGGCTGCGCGCCGACGTCGAGCATGACATCGGAATCCTGCGCGAGATTCTGGCGTTGGTTGCGCCATCGATGCCGCCAGGATGACAAGTTGCAGACGCTGCGCCGCTGGCTCGATATTGGCGTCGATGGCAGGGCGCCGCTGGCCGATGAAAAGTGCCTGATCTTTACGCAGTATGCCGACACCGCCGCGTATCTTCATGCCGAACTGAATCCCAAAGGCTTGCAGCAGATCGCGACCATCTATGGCGACGACAAGCGCAAGGGCAGCATCGTGGCCCGCTTTGCGCCCAGGGCCAACGCCGACCAGAAGCCGGCCGGGCCTGAAATTAATCTTCTGATCGCCACCGACGTGCTCAGCGAAGGGCTCAACCTGCAAGATTGCAGCCAGGTTATCAACTATGATCTGCACTGGAACCCGGTGCGGCTGATCCAGCGCTTTGGCCGCATCGACCGCATCGGCTCGGAGCACGATGAGATCTGCGCCTACAACTTCCTGCCCGAAACCGAACTGGAGAAGCAGCTCGGTCTGCACGACAAGCTGCACCGGCGCATCCAGGAGATCCACGACACCATCGGCGAGGACGCCAAGATTCTCGACCAGAGCGAGCAGATCAACGACGAGGCATTTTACGCCATCTACCAGGGGCAGGCGGGCGATCTGGAGGAAAATGATGAGGGCGAGCTCGTCGATCTGACCGAAGCGGAAGAGATGCTGCGCCAGTTCAAAGAAGCCGAGCCCGATGCGTTCAAGCGCATTGCCGGGCTGCGCGATGGCGTGCGTTGCGGTCGACAGATGGCGGGACAGGAGGGCGCCATTGTGCTCTGTCGCGCTGAGAACTTCCGCCAGCTTTACCAGGTTGATGCTGCGGGCGTGGTGGTGACGCGCGACATCGGCCGCATCCTCAAGCTGCTGCAATGCGAGCCCGACACGCCGGCCATACCTGTGGCCCGCGCTCACAATCGCCTGGTCTCAGGCGCCTTCGACCGCTTTGCGCAGGAGGTCGGCGCACGCTGGTCGGAGCAGAAGCACACGGTCCGGCTCACCGTCACCCAGCGGTACGTGGTGGAGCAGTTGCGTATCCTTTACGCGCAGTCGATCAGCACGGACATCCAACGCCAGATCACGCTGGTGGAACGTGGCTTTACCCAGCCGCTGACCCAAGCCGTCAAGAAAGAACTCAACCTGGTCAAACAGCGCGCATTGACCGGCAAGGAACTGTTGGCGGTGCTGGAGAATATCTACGTGCGGCACAACCTCGGCGCGCAGGCAGCCGGTGTGCACTTCGACGAGCGCCCGCCCACGCCGCAGATAGTTTGCAGTGAGTCGTTGGTTTGAGCAGCAGAACGTTGCTCATCGTTGCACCCACTTATCGATTTCATTAATCGCGCTAAATCGTGGCGGCAACCCTCACCGCATGTTGAATTGTAAGCTTCCCTTCATCACACGCTCCGCTCACCCCCTAGGCTAACACTGCCAGCAACGATACAGCCCTGGCAAAAATCGACCACGGATTCAACGGATGAGGCGGCTTTCCACGGATGCACCCTGGAAAGCATCCGGTTTTTTCCGTCAAATCCGTGGCCTATGGACGCCAGGCTGAACAGTTCGGATCAAACAACCAATGAAGGGAAAAATTGATGGAGAACAACCGATTCGCCTATATCGCTGCGCTCATGGCGCTGCTCGCCATGCTGCTCACCGCTTGCACGCAGCCGGCGATGCCTGCCGCGGCCCCGGCTGCACCAGAATCTGAAACCACTGCGCCCGCCGGCGCGACCGCGGCCGGCGAGTTGATCGTATACACCTCGCGCGCGGAATCGCTCTTCAAGCCGGTGGTCGAAGCGTTCAACCAGACCTACCCCGATGTCAAGGTGACGCTGCTCACCGGCAGCAACGGCGAACTGGCGGCCAAACTGCTCGAAGAACGCGCCAACCCGCAGGCGGACTTGCTCGTCAACAGCGACACGCTGACGATGGAAAGCCTGGGCGAGCAGGGTCTCTTTGCGCCCAATGATTCGCCTGAGGTCGCGGCCGTGCCGGAAACCTACCGCGCCGCGGACGGAAGCTGGGTGGCGCTGACCTTGCGCCCGCGCGTCATTATGTATAACACCGATCTGGTGACGCCGGAGGAAGCGCCCAAAACCATGATGGATCTGACCGACCCGAAGTGGCAGGGACAGATCGGCGCGGCCGACAGTCGCAACGGTGCGATGGTGGCGCAGTTGGTGGCGATGCGCCATCTGCTCGGCGAGGAGGCGATGACTGCCTTTGTGCAGGGGCTGACAGCGAACGACACGCAATGGTTCGGCGGTCACACCGACGTGCGCAAGGCCGTCGGCGCGGGTGAACTGGCGATCGGGCTGGTCAACCACTATTACTACCACCTCTCCAACGCCGAGGGCGCGCCGGTCGGCGTCGTCTATCCCGACCAGAGCGAGGGGGAGATGGGGCTGATCGTCAACTCGACCAACGCCGGCATCATTGACGGCGCACGCCACCCGGAACTGGCGCGGCTCTTCGTCGATTTCATGCTCTCGCCTGCAGGACAGAAGGTCTACGCGGACCAGAACTTCGAGTATCCGGTCACGCCCGGCGTGGCGACCGCGGAAGGCGTGCCGCCGCTCAGCGACTTCAAGCTGGCCGACGTGACGCTCAAGACGATGTGGGAGGAACTGGAGCCGGCGCAGCAGGCCGCACAGGCGGCGGGTCTGCCGTAACAGCAAGCACCCGGTGTGTTACAATCAGCACCTAACAAGGGCAGTCTGTCTGGTTGAATGGAGTAAGAAGCCATGATTGCGACCACCTATCCACATATCGCAGTCGACCACAATCACGTGCCGTACATTGCCGGCACGTCGATGAAGCTCGTCGAATTGATTCTGGACAACACGGCTTACGGCTGGAGCCCGGAAGAACTGCATTTCCAACATCCTTCCCTGAGCATGGGTCAGATTTATTCGGCGCTGGCTTATTACTGGGATCACAAAGAGCTGCTTGACGAGGAGATCGAACGGCGACTGGCAGCAGTCGATCATCTCCAGCAGACGCTGCCGCCGGCTCGACTTCAGGAACGTCTGCGCGCAAAGGGTTTACTGTAGATGGCGCTTGCCCTCTACATGGATCATCACGTCCCGCGCCAAATTACCCAGGGGTTGCGGCTGCGCGGCGTCGATGTTGTGACGGCCTATGAAGACAACGCCCAGGAACTGGACGATGCAGCGCTGCTTGCCCGTGCGACGGAACTTAACCGGGTTCTTTTTACACGCGATGACGATCTGCTCGTGCTGGCGCGCCAGTGGCAGCAACAAGGTCTCTTTTTCGCTGGAATTATCTATGCGCATCAGCTTCGCACTTCCATCGGCGCCTGCATCACGGACCTGGAATTAATTGCACGCGCAGGCGAAGCGGATGATATCGCCAGCCGCGTACAGTTTCTCCCACTGTAGGTGTGGCGCAATGACGAAACGGACGACATGAAAGGCAAATCTCCCTGGCCCCTGGCGCTTTTTGCGCTGGCGGTCAGCCTGCTGGCGGTGGCGCCGCTGCTCTATATTTTGTTCCGTGGCCTCAGCGCGGACCCGGGGACGTGGCAGCGGCTATGGGTGGGGCAGATGCCCGACCTGCTGCTGCAAAGCGCCGCGCTGCTGATCGGTGTGATTGCCTTCACGCTGATCCTGGGCATCGCCGCGGCGTGGTTGGTCGAACGCAGCGACCTGCCGGGGCGCCGTATCTGGCGCGTGCTGCTGGCGCTGCCGCTCGCCATCCCCGGCTATGTGGCCGCGATCTGCTACATCATCCTGCTGCGTCGCGGCGGCGTGCTCGACCGGCTGCTGATCGACTACGCCGGCTTTGCCCGCGGCGAGGTCCCGCTGCCGCCGCTCTACAACCTGGGCGGCGCCATTCTGATCATCGGGCTGGTCACCTATCCTTACATTTATTTGCCCACGGCAGCCGCGCTGCGTTCCGTCGACCGTTCGCTCGAAGAAGCCGCGCGGATGTCCGGGCGCAGTGGCTGGCAGACCTTCCGCCAGATTGCACTGCCGCTGGTGCTGCCGGCGGTGGCGGGCGGCGCGCTGCTCGTCGGCCTCTACGTGCTGTCGGATTTTGGCACGGTGGCGATGCTGCGCTACCGCACCTTTACCACCGCGATCTACAACCAGTTCACCGGCCAGATTGACCGCTCCGGCGCCGCCATCCTGAGCATGGTGCTGATCCTGCTGGCGCTGCCGCTGCTCCTGGGCGAAGGCTGGTTCAGCCGCCGCCAGCGCCGCCTGACCTCCGACACGGCGTGGCGGCCGCGCCAACTGGCGCAGTTGGGGCGATGGAGGTGGCCGGCGCTGCTCTTTGTGGCGACCGTCGCGTTGCTGGCGCTGGGGCTGCCGCTGCTGGTGCTGGGCGGGCTGAGCATGCAGGGCTGGCTTTTCCCAACCGAGGCCGACCGCATCTGGGGCATCAACAACGAGGGCATTCTGACCTTTGGGTTCAACAGCCTGCTGGTCGCCACCAGCGCGGCGACCTTTGCCACCATCCTGGCGATGGGGCCGCTCTATCTGGCGGTGCGTTTTCCCAGCCGCGGGTCGCGCTTGCTGCTGACGCTGAGCCGCAGCCCCTTTGCGCTGCCGGGGATCATTATCGGCCTGGCCTTTGTGCTGCTGATCAACCGCTGGCTGCCGATTATCTACGGCACGATCTTTGCGCTGATCTTTGCCTTTATCTTCCGGCTGCTGCCGCAGTCGCTCTCGACGGGGGAGTCGGCGTTGCGCTCGGTGGCGCCGTCGCTGGAGGAGGCCGCGCGCACGATGGGCGTCTCGCCGGCGCGCACTTTCTGGCGGGTGACGCTGCCGGTGGCCGCGCCTGGGATTGCGGCAAGCTGGGCGCTGGTCTTTATCACCGCCATGAAGGAGCTGCCGACTGCTATCCTGCTGCGGCCGCCCGGCTTCGACACGCTGCCGGTGCGCATCTGGGCCGCGGCCAGTGAGAGCGTCCACACGCAGGCCGCGCCGCCCGCCTTTCTGCTCATCGTGCTGACGACGCTGATGCTGCTGCCGATCATGCACAGCCGCATGGGGATTGAGCGGGCGATGCAGGATAATGTTTGAATGAGATAGAAGAGATAGACCACGGGTGTAACGGATTTGGCGGATTTTCACAGATTAACGACTATCCGTCTTGATCCGCCTAATCCGCCGAATCCGTGGTCTATTGTTGTGTTGATAAAGCAGATGCCCAGGATGTCTATGCCTGATGCTTTGATTTCTGTGCAGGATGTGGTCAAACGGTACGGCGAGATCGGCGCGGCGGTTGCTGGCGTCTCGTTTGACGCGCCGCGTGGCGCGCTGGTGGCGCTGCTGGGGCCGAGTGGCTGCGGCAAGACCACCACGCTGCGCCTGATCGCCGGGCTGGAGACGCCCAACGCCGGCAGCATCTGGCTGGAGGGGCGCAAGGTCGCGGGCGACGGCGCCTGGTCACCGCCCGAAGCGCGGCGCGTCGGCATGGTCTTTCAGGACGGTGCGCTCTTTCCTCACCTGACGGTGGCGCAGAATATCGCCTTTCCCTTGACAACGCGCAATAGCCGTGCTCGCGTCGAAGAACTGTTGGCGCTGGTCGGCATGACGGGCTACGGCGAGCGCTACCCGCACCAACTGTCAGGCGGGCAGCAGCAGCGCGTGGCCCTGGCGCGCGCACTCGCCCCGGAACCCTCCGTCGTGCTGCTCGACGAACCCTTTTCACGACTCGACGCGGCGCTGCGCGTCTCGCTGCGCGAGGATGTGCGCGCTATCGTCAAACGCACCGGCGCCACCACCCTCTTCGTCACCCACGACCAGGAAGAGGCGCTGAGCATCGCCGATGTCGTCGTCGTCATGTTCGAGGGCAAAGCCGTGCAGGTCGGCGCGCCGCAGGAGATTTATACGCGGCCGGCCACGCGCCAGATCGCCACCTTTGTGGGCGACGCCAATCTGCTGCCGGGCCACGCCGAGGGGTTGATGGCCGAATGTGCGCTGGGCCGCATGATCCTGGCGACGCCGCAGCAGGGGCCGGTGGAGATCATGCTGCGCCCCGAAGCGGTGGAAGTGCGTGCGGTGCGCAGCGGCCGAGCGCGCATCGAGCGCATCCGCTACTTCGGCCATGACCAATCGCTGCACCTCTGTCTGCACGGCGGCGGCGAACTCACCGTGCGCAGCCTGCCGCGCCCGGATTTACGTGTCGGGCAGGAGGTGGATGTTTTTGTGCGCGGGGTGGTGGTGGCGTATCCGGTGGTTTGAGTTGTTGCGAATGTCATACTTTCAGCCATCCGGCGCGAATTGCAGCAACAACGGCTTCGGTGCGGTTGTTTGCAGCCAGTTTCGCCATCAGGTTCTCAACATGGTAGGCAGCCGTACGCTCAGCAATGTTGAGACGCTGGGCAATGGCGGCATTTGTCAACCCTTCTGCCAGTAGACGCAACACTGCCTGCTCCCTTTCCGTCGGCGCCCCCTTTGGTTCATTGGGGTCATGCGCCAGCCGAGCCAGATGCTGTGAGACAGAGGCGCTGAAGTAGGACTGACCCTGCGCCGTCGCTTCGACCGCCGCCACAATCACGCCCGGCGCTTCATTCTTGAGCACATAGCCCTGCACGCCGGCGATCAACATGCCACGGATATAGGAAAGTTCGTCGAATGCGCTCAAGGCCAAAATAGACGTGCGCCACTGCCGGCGGCGCACTTCACGCGCCACCGTGGGTCCATCGAGATCAGGAAGCTGACAGTCGAGGACGAGCACATCCGGCAGCAACCGTTCGAGTTGCTGGAGAGTCTGCGCGCCTGTATCGGCTTCTCCAACCACGCGGATGCGCGGATTTTGCTCCAGCAATGTGCGCATCCCGATCCGGAAGGGTGGATGATCGTCGGCAAGCAGGACGGAGATGGGCCGTTTTGGCTCAGCGAGGTCGGTTGGCTCGAAGGCGTCTTGTGTCATGCTGTGCATCATTTCTGTTGGAGAAGATCGTCGAACTCCTCGGCGGCGTAAAGCAACTGGCCGGATGTCGCGCCAGGCTGAAGGCATCCCACTGATCATCGCCTGGCACAAGATCAAGAAGCCAGCAGAGTGACAGGAGCTGCGGTTCCTGATTGACCACGGCCAGCGCACTCGTCAGCCAGCCCGGTGGATAGTTCTGGGCAGGCGGCGAACTGGCGCTATCGGCAAAGGTATTGGTGGCGCTGATATAGCCAGGAAGTCCATGCGTGGAGGGATAGGCATTGACGATCGCAAGCCAATCTTGAAAGACGCGGAACCCAGCTTGAGCGCCATTCCAGTCCGGGCGTGGGAAATCCAGCCAGGGTTCATTGGCTGGCTGGTTGGGATCGAACTGTGGCGCGTCTGGCCGGCCCGGTGCATGAAGGGCAAAACCGTCGGGGCCAGCGTTGCCATAGCCCGCAGTGCTCTTATTGATCATACTCTGGTCAATTGCCCACACCAGCGTATTCATATAGTTGAGCCACGGTGCATCGATGGGCGCGACGCGTGCACGGTTCTGGTCGTCGATCCAGGGTCGCACGGCGCCGACAAGAACATTTGCGCTGGGCCAAACTGCGCGCAGGGTCTGTACTACATACATTATCCTGGTGATCCACCGGCTCGCCATAGCCGTTGAAGACGCGCGCGTACCATTCTGGAGAAATCAGACGATCGGGCGCAAGCTGGTTGCTGCTGTTGGCATTTGGCCCACTGCCGACAATAAAGGCATCGATTGTGCGTAGGCGCTCGTCCGTCGCCAGTCGCCTGACAAAAGCCAGATAGTCGCTGAGGGCAATATAGTCCTGCGCGGGCGGGAGCGTCTGCTGGTGCGCATCGAGTTTGCGCGCCAGCACGCGTAGCCCCTGGCGCGCGGCGGCCGCAACGCGCGCTGCCAGCGCATCGACGCTCCAATACGAATCTTGCCGGTCATCCGCCAGTTTCATGTAGGTGATGTCCACCACCCAGCCACTGCGATTGTGCCAGTTCCGTTCTGGATCTGCCATCACGGTGCAAAGTTTTGTCGCACGCAGATCGTCTGCGGCCTCCACTACTTCCTGCTCGGATGCAGCAAGGACAAGGCGCCCGCGCGTCCGGCACCCTGTGAGACAATCCACGTAAAAGAGAACTTCTGGAGAGGCGGACGCTGGCATGGCAAAGTTCCAAGACCAGGTCCAGGTGTTAAGCAGTGGCTGCTCCTCCCACCCCTGCAACAGCGCCGGTTCGCCATTGACCGTCAGCAGTACATGGCTCCAGGGCTGGCGGTCGGTCACAACAACGGTCACCGTTTCGCCGGCTTGGGGAACTGCTGGTGTGATCGTTATCTGCGGCCATAAGGGCGCATCGATTGGCTGCCCTGTCGTCACCATCACCTGCCCGGAAATCGGCAGTATCCAGTAGCCGGCAAGGATCAGCGCAATCAAAAGCAGCGCCCACGCGTTTGATGCCTGATATGATTTTCCGATTCATGTGTGATGGCCTCGCCCCGCAATTGGCACTGTAAAGCTGACCGATGTCCCCTGCTTTCCTCGATCACTGTCTGGCTGGCGGCAAAATTGCTACTGATGTGCAGGTGACTGCCGTGTTGACGCAGAATTGCGCCAACAATCGCAAGGCCCAATCCACTGCCGGGTATGCTGGCAGGCGCGGCGCGATAAAAACGCTGCGTGAGCAACGGCAAATGTTCGGGTGGAATGCCGGGGCCATTGTCCTGCACCGAGCACTGGACGCCACCCACAACAGGCGTCAACGTCACCACGATTGTCTTGTTGTCGATGGCTTCTTTGCTGACGCCATATTTGATGGCGTTGTCCAGCAGATTCAGGAAAACTTGTTTCAACCGGTCTGGCTGCCCAAGCACGATGAGATGGGACGCCTGCACCGAAGTGACGATCGCCGCGCCAACCTGCTGCGCGCTGGGCGTCATCTGCGCCACCGCAGCGTCCACGACTTCAAGCAGATTCACCGCCTGGACATCCTGCTCGATCCCGTTTTCCAGCCGGCCAAGCTCCATTGTGTTCGCCACCAAACGCACCAGACGCTGCGTTTCGTCGCTCATGAACTGCAACGACTGCGCCTGCACTTCGGCGGGCAGCGTGGGGATGCGCAGAACCTCAATGTGCGTAGAGATCGTAGCCAACGGCGTGCGTAGTTCGTGCGACAGGCTGCTGAGCAGCAGGCGCGCTTCCTGCGCATTGACCAGTTGCGTCGTGACATCACGCACAGCCGCTATTCTGACGCCCTGTACAGAAGCAAGCCACCATTCCAGCGTAGCCTGATCGCCGCCGGCCGAGGGAGTCCGCAGCTTTCGCCATGCTGGCGTCATTTTTTCCTGGCTATCTTCCTCTTCGGTTGCAGCCCATGCTTGCTCTTGAACCATGCTCCAGACCGGTTCAGGAAGCGCAGTGGCATGCAGCAGAAGCGCCAGCAGCCGGCTTGCGGCCGGATTGATGTAGATCAGGCGGTTGGCGCCGGTAAAGAGAAGGATGCCGAGCGGACTACTTTCCAAGAGCGGCGTCAACAACTCAAGCGTATGACGCCAGCGAGAGCGAATCGCCAGCCGTCAAGTAACCGCGACAGTTATTGCGACTGTCGCGGTTAACAGAATGAGCAGGCCAAACAGCAGCCAGCGCAGGTCAAATACAAGCATAAGTGAGGCGCGGAATTCTTGGCTGTAACGGGTTCACCATCTGTTTCATTGCATCGTCAGTCTGGGTAATAGCTCCACCCTTGTGAAGCACAGTAGCTGTGGCTGGTGGTGGGCGACCCCACATAGTAATCTACATAGAACGCACATTCCGGCGAGTCCGTTCGATAACGAAAATAGGGCGCGAGCGCTTCGTTGTGGAAATTGTAGTCAATCAATGAGACGGGATATTCACCACTCGCCAGCTTCTCCTCATAGGCATAAGTCACAATGGCTGCTGCTTCATTCTGCAAATGCCACAAGCGAACCGTCAGCCAGAATTGATACGGGATAATCAGCAGCGCCAATATGAAAATGCCTACCACAGCAGCGTTTGGGTAGCGCAGTGCAAGTGCGATGAAGATAACATTCAATGCGATTGCGGCAAAATAAAGCGTGCGAAAAACCTCTCCCAGGGTGTAAAATGCCAGAAACGCACTGACAATCTCAAGACCGACAATAATGGACAGCAATAAACTATAAAGTGACCTGCACTGTACTTTACTTTCTCCCACAGTGTTTTCCTTTCATATAGCTCCTTGCCTATGACCTTGTGTCTGCTCCAGAAAATTGGTTGAACTCGAGTCGCATCAGGTTGGCGCAGGCTTCTGGGCAGACCAACCTAATCCCAGAAACCGCTGATCAGAAATAATGCGCCAATGCCACTACCGAGCATGGCGATCAGACTAACAACCGCAACCCTGCTGAGGATACCCAGCCTATTAGTTCGCGTCGGCCACCACCAGAGCATTGACAGCAGCGCCGCCATCGCTGTGGACGCCACTACACTGACCCCAGCAAATCGCAAAAAGACTGCTTCCGGCAGATTTTCAATCCAGTATTGCCTGCGCAGCGCATCAAGTTGCTGCGCTGACAGGGTAAGCGGTGCGTCCAGATAGGCGAACCATGGCACATGGACATGTCGCCAGCGAAAATGGCACGGCCAGCTCCGTTCATCGTAGGAGGCCTGGCACGACCCGTCGAAGTCGTCCAAAGGAGTGGCATGATTATGCGCGGCCAGAATCGTGAGTGGTTTGCCCTCAATTGGTATTGAACATTGGGAAGTATAGGCAGAAGGCTGGGGAGCCGGTATACAGTGAAGTCGCCTGCCCGAAATGTACATGATGCCTCCAGGCTTATCGTATGAGCCGATGCCAATGCCGTGAATATCCTGCTCGCTTGGACCGGGCGAGGCTCGCATCAGCGCAACTGCGATGACGCCTGCAACGACGAAATATAAACCGGCGAAAACAAAGAATAATCTTCGAGTCACCTTTTCTCCCCCACAACTCTCTGGTAGACCGTCAAAGATGACGACTGGCTTTCATTCTTTCACAAATCAAAATCTTCTGCCACGGCAGAAGGAACAGAACTTTTTTGTGGCTTTTTACAGGGGCAGGTTGCGTGAATTGCCAGGTCGGAGTGTACTGACGCAGCAGTCTTGGCTTGAGCCTTTTGTGCAACATTTCTCGCTCAGGATCATTGGGATTTGCAATTTGGAGTAAACCGATGAGGATTCTTGTCGAAAATAGCTGGGTGGGCGAAATTCCGGTTGGTTCAGCCGCCATCTGGCCCACCCCACTGCATAGCGACTCTTTAACAAAGCGAACTTCTGACGCAGAGACGCAGAAGTTCGCAGAGCAAGACAGAGGCCTTTGTCAAATCTCTGTGTTAGAGTAGGGCAGGCTCACTCCCACAATGCCGCCCAGGATTGCCAAGACTTTCTGGATCGGCGTAAACGTGCACCACTGTTTTTTCTCTTTAGTTGGGTGTGCTTCTTTAAGCGCTCAACTCGCAGCGCCTGGTTTCGGCGTTTGTTGCCGCACCAGGTACTCGCTCACACAGCGTGAAAACGCTTCAAAATCGTCGAGGTGATGCTGAATGTACTGGTAAAGTCGTTCGACGTCGATCTCCAGGTAAAGATGAACCAGCACGTTGCGGAACTTCGCCATTGCCACCAGACGTGCGGCAAGTGGTTGCGAGAGGACGCCGATCTCCGCCAGCTTTGGGAAGATGTCGCGATATTCGGTCGGAATGTCCGTGCCAGCTTCTGACAAGAGAATGGCGCCGATGTCCAAAGCGGACTGAATTGCCACCTGAAAGCCACGCTCGGCGGCAGCGTGAAGAAAGAAGGTGGCGGCAAATTCTTCGAGCGGCGCCTCACCCAGCTCGCGCAGTGCGTTCACGCTGTTGGCGATAACGCGCAAGCGCGCCACGATAGGGGTTGTGTCCATCGAACAATTCTCCTCGTCGTGCACGTTCCAGGATTGCCCGTTCGTGTCGTTCGATCACCGGCTTGAAGTCGAGATAGCGGCTGACCATATCGGCCTGGTAGAGGATACGTAGTTGATCGTCCCGGCAGAAGAGGAGTTGCCCGTCGCGCAGGACGCGATAGCGCAGCGCCAACGGCGCCTCATTCAAAATCACCACATCCACCGCTTCGCGATGCAACAGCCCCTGTAACTCATCGATCAGAGCCAGGCGAAGGTCAAAGCTCTGCTCACGTGACAGTGTTTGCTCTGCGAGCACGGCAATATCGACATCAGAATGCACCGTTGCGCGGCCGCGGCCGTACGAACCAAACAGATAGGCGACGAGCACAGTCGGTCGGTCGGCAAAATAATGCGAGAGGCGCTGCATTTCCTCGGCGGAAAGCGCGCCTGGATCGATAAAACTCATAGGCCCAGTATACCTGACAGCACAGTTTACCAAAAACGTTCCTGATCAACCTGCGCCGGCATGAGGCGCGCATAGCAGGAGAGGAGCGCAGAGGACAAAAACGAGGCAGGCGACAAGTAGAGACCCGCTCACCACCTGCCTCGCTGCTGATGTGAAGCTGCTACTCCCCCGCCACCAGCGCAGCAGTCTGTTTGCGCCCGAACAGAAAATAGCTGATCGGCCCGACATAGTTGACAAAGGCCGCCATCACCCACCAAGCCTTGCGCCCGCGGATCTCAGTCGCCGGCCGCCGGCGAATGTCGACCAACGCCGCGATCAGCAGGCTTACTTGGACGATTCCCAGCATAACGCCACCGGCCTTTTGCCAGGGTTCCAGACGCTTCCATGTTTTTTTCTGACTCATCGGAATCTCCTTTTGTGTAAAATGCACGCGCCTCCAGCATACCGCATTCCACTGTCGAATGCACCATCCACTGGGTAAGTCTGTTGTTGGTCGGAAGGATAGGAGAAAGGGGATATTTCTAGAACGTCATCAATTGCTCAACTCGAGCGCCGGCGCATAGCCCGGCGCCAGCGCCAGCGCGCGTTGCACGGCTGTGCGCGCGCCGTCAGCATCTCCCACCGCCAGCAGCGCCCGCGCGCGCCAGTAGTAGATCTCCTCAATGCTGTCTGTCACGCGGATGACCTCATCGGTCAGCGCCAGCACATCCTGCGCACGTCCTTCGGCCAGATAGGCTTCGAAGCTGTCAAACTGATACCAGAACATCCGCCAGGGCAGCCCGATCGCGCGTGCGCGATCAAAGGCCAGCGCCGCATCTGCGGTGCGTTCCTGCCGCGTCAGGCTGCTGCCGAGGTTGAACCAGGCAAAGGGATCGCTTGCGTCAAGCGCCAACTCTGCACGGGCGCGCACTTCGGCGTCCGTCCACATGCGCCCGGGCGTCACCCCAAAATCGGTCAACATGGCGGCGACCGTCGCTTCCTGCTCTGGCGGGTAGACCAGCACGAACGCGCGATTGAAGACCTTCCACCACGCCGCCAACTGCGCATAGTTCATGCGAATGCCTGCATAGTTCTCGGTGGAGACCAGCCCCGCCGAATCATAGGAATCATAGAGCGTCCATTGTTGCGCCGCATCGTCATAGCCAACCAGCAGCCGATAGTGACCCAGCCCACCGTTGGGTTCAGGTTCATGCCATGTTTCCAGCAGGACGGGCACGCCGTTGCTGACCAGTGTGCGCAGCAGGTCGTCGTTGCCGTTGACCAACTCCATGGCGCGATAGCCCTGATCCTGGGCGAACTTTACCAGTTCATACGGGCTGACGTTCTTGTCATCGGGAAAGGGGCGCAGCACCGCACCAATTGCGGCCTGGTCAAGCGGGCTGCCGTAGTAGCTCAGATTCATCGCCAGCGTCGCCGGCCCACAATTGTTCCAGGTCTGCCAGGCGTGATTGACGCCGGTAAGCAATGCCGCAGGTTGCGCTGGCGCATAACGGGGTAAGGGCGTGGCCGTGGGCATCGGCGTGTCAGTCGGGACGACAGTTGGCGTCTCTGTAGGGACAAGCGTCGCCGGCGGCGGTGTATTGATCGGCATGAGAGTTGGCGTAACGACGCGCGCGGCGGCCTGAATAGTGGTCTGCTGACCTACGTCAGCACCGCGCCACATCCCCAGCCCGACCACACTGACTGCCGCGACCATCACCAGCATCAGCGCCAAGCCCAGCGCGCTACAGCCCTTCATGCCGACCCAATCTCCAATCTCTCAATCGCCCTTTCCCTGATTATCTTCTTCAACCCGCATCACCGCCAACTCGACTGCATCCTCACCTGCCACCGTGCGCACGCGCGGCGCGCCTTCGAGCGCGCCGTCGTACAGCCCGGCGATCAAACGATATTCGCCGGGGGCAAGTTCCGGCGGCAGCATCAAGCCATAGGTGCGGCGGCGCGCAGTGCCTCCGCTCGCGCGCCAATCCATCAGCGGCAGATCCTGTTGCGCCACAAGCCGGCCCGCGCCGTCGAGCAATTGCACCGTCACCTTGAGAGTTGCCAGGTTTTCCACCTCAGGCGCGCTGACGAAGAGCGTGGGCAGGCAAGCCACCCGGCGTCAACCGCAACGCGCCGAGATCGGAGACGCCCATCAACTTGACGCCATTCTCGAACTCGCTGTCCAGCACCTGCTCCGGCGCCAAATCGGGCTGACCCGCGTAGACGCGCAGCGGCCACACGCCGACCTGCTGCTCGGCCACACGGTCGTAGGGGCTGGCTGCCAGCACCGCGTCGGCGATGTCATTATTGTCCCAGTTGGACGCCGGCTGCACCGGCAGCAGGATGCGCCGCACGTCCGCCGCGACCAGCGCGCCCACCTGTGTGTGCGCCGCGGCTTCATCGTGCGCCGCGGGCGGCAGCACGACATGATCGACCGGCCCGCGGTAGTAGTACCACAATGTTGGGTCGGGGAAATTTTGGGCGATGCGCACTGTGTCGGGCGGCAGGTCGGCGCTCAGCCGCTCGAACGCTGTGGCCAGCTCGCGCCAGCCGCGCGTCTTGCTGTAGGCGGGATCGGCATAGTGGCGCGCCAGGGCAAGCAGCATCCCGGCGACCAGCGCCGCCAGCAAGACAAACGAGAGCCAACGCAGCGCCTGTTCTGCTCGCCCGCGAAAACGCCGCTCGTCAAAGGCCGCGGCGATGAGCAGGGAGAAGGGAGGTGCGCTGGCCACGAGATAGCGCTCGTTGAAGATCGGTCGACCCTGCGCACTCCACCACGTCGCCAACACGGGCACGGCCAGGTAACAACTCAGCAGCCAAAGATTGCGACGGTCGGCGGCCCCACCTAGCAGCAAGCGCACGCCGCCGATCAACAGCAGCGCGACCGCAAGGAAGGCCCACACACTGCGTTGCTCCGGGGGAGTGCTCTCGCCGACGGCAAAGACGCTCAGTGCACGCGGCAGCATCGCCGCCAGGCTGGGCGAATCGCCGTTGCCTGCGTAGCCACCGACAATCGAGGCCGCGCCTGCCAGCCAGGGCAAATAGAGCGCGCCCACCAGCACCTGCCACCCCACCCATGCCATCAGAGTAACGCGCGTGCGCGGGATGAAGATCGCTTGTGTAAATACAAAGAGATTGAGCGCCACCAACACAAACACGGCGTAGTAGTGGGTGTGCAGCGCCAGCCATGCCACGCCGACATACGCCAATCCCCAGCGCGCACGGTGGCGTTGCCGCGCCTCCATCCCCAGCCATACTGCCGCGGTCGTCAGCGCTAGGCTCATGCTGTACATGCGCGCATCTTGCCCATGCCAGATGGCGTAGGGGCTGATCGCCAACAGCGCGGCTGCCAGCAAGGCCGGGCCGCGCCGAAACTCAAGCCGCCACGCCAGCCGCAGCAACAACGCCACCGCCAACACGCCAAACCACGCCGACGGATAGCGCAGCGCAAATTCGCTGTCGCCCACTGAGGTAAGCCAGGGTTTCAGCACAAAGTAGCTGGCAACCGGATGCGGCTCGGCCAGTTCGAGCGTGGCCGCGACGATGCCGGTGTAGCTGCGTTGGGCGAAGAAGTAGCCAAAGGCTTCGTCTCCGCGTAGTTCCTGCTGGCCGAGGTGATAGACGCGCAGCGTAAAGGCAAGCAGCACGATTGCCAGCGCGACAAGGCGGAAGATAGAAGGGGCGAGGGGCGAGGGGCGAGGGGCGGCGGCTGGAGAGGGGGAGAACTGGGCGGCATCGGCGCGTGGGTTGATCATTTGGCCCTCCGGCGGCGGCGCGCCTGCCACGTGGCAAAGACACCGCCCATCGCCAGCGCGCCCAGTGTGACCGCACCGATCCACAGCCCCACGCGCACGCTGTCGGGCTGATAGATGAGATCGAACGCCACGACGCCTGCCGGAATCGGAATGCCCAGCAAGGTGAGATTGGCGCGCAGCGGCGCCAACGGCGGCGCGTCTGCATGTTCCGGCCACTGTTTGGCGACAATGCGCCAGCCCGGCATCCAGTTTTCGCTGACCACCAGCAGGCCAGGCGTCTCGCTCTCCACCGTCAACGCGAGTCGCCCCGGCGCAAGCTGAGTCAGTTGCACGCTGGCAGGCGCCAACAATGAAGATGGCTCTTCTCTGCGAACCCCTGCGCTTTTGCGGCTCTGCGTCAAAGCCAGTTCCAGGTCAGCCTGCGACGCCAGGATCGCCTGTTGCTCCAGGTCGAAGGTATGGTCGCCCAACAGGCGCACCGCTTCCTCGTCTTCGGCGAAGATTGCTTCCGGCGCGACCCATGCACGCGGATTCGGCGCCGCCAGCCGGTGCAGATAGGTGGCGTCGGTGCTTTGCGGGAATTCGGCCAGCAGCGTCGAAGGCGTAAACAATTCGCGGCGCCAGGTCAGGACATGGGTGACGCCGGTCAGCCGCCACATGCGGTCAAGCGGGAACTCGTCAAAGAGCCGCGCATAGCGCGCCAGGCGCAGTGGGCTGGACCCCCACACGTCTTCAACGCCCACGCGCATGCCGTAATCCTCATAGGCGCGGAATTCATTATAGACGCGCCCGCCCGCGCTGGCTACGCTTGAATTTTCTCCGCGCACCTCTGCCTCTCCGCGCCTCTGCGTCGAAGATATTTCAGACTTCGCAGCCGCTTGCACGGCTTCCACCTCCGGCGCCAGGAGCACCCTTGCGCCGGACTGAATGCATCCAGGTTAGTTGCGAAGTTTGCCCAAAAGAGGTTGGCGAACGCAAGCAGACCCAGCAACACCGTTCGTTCCCGGCTCCAGCCGGGGAGACGCAGCAACAGCGCAAAGCCGGTTGCCAGCCCGATGGCCAGCGTTGCCAGCAGCAAGAAGCGCCCCTGCCCAAGCACGGTGCGGCCGGGAAGCTGCCAGAGCAGACCGAACAGATAGACCCCGCCGATCACCAAACCGGCGTAGAGCGTCGCCAGCCAGCCGCGTATAGTCATCGGCAGCAGACGCACCGCCAGCACACCGTACCCGGCCAGCACGCTCAGCCCGAACGCCACCAGGAACGCGGCGCGCTCCTGCCCGCGGAAAAGCGCAAAGCCCGGCGCCCAGCGGTAGAAGAGTGGATAGAGAAACGCGTTGTCGCCGAAGGAAAGCAGCAGCGCCAACAGCGCCAGCGCCAGGAAAAAGATCACGCCGCCGCGCGGCGACAGGCTGGTGCGTCTCTCCACGCCCTTCACGACCGGCTGCCAGTCGTCGCGCTGTACGGCCGCGCCGACCGCGATAAACGCCAGCCCCAGCCCAATGACGCCGATGTAGAGCGACGAGTAATCGGTCAACACGCCGGGCAGCAGCAGTTGCCAGGCATCTTGCCATGGGAAACCGCCGCTGACGTAGGCATAATCCACCGCGGCGCGCACGCTGAGCTGCGCAAACTCCACGCTGGGCAAGAGCTGCGCCGCGCTCAAGCCCAAAAAAGTCGCCAACGCCAGCCCGATGCCGAGAACTGCCACCGTCACATTGCCCGCTTCGCGCAAAGTTCGCGCCTGCGTCGTCAGCAGCACGAGCAGCCAAGCCACGGATGCGTAGCCGATATAGAGAAAAGTCTGCGTGTGGCCGGCCAGCAAGCTGACGGCGCCGGTGATGCCGGTTGCCAGCCACCATCCCCAGCGACGCGGCGACGCGACCGCGTGACTCATCGACCACAGGATCAGCGGCAGCCAGATCGCGGTGCGCAGAACGGCAAGCTGCACCGGCGGGTAGCCGGTCAGATAGCCGGAGAAAGCGAAGCAGATGCCGGCCGCCAGCCCCGCGTCATGGCGTTGGGTCAGCCGTCGCACCAGTAAATAGGTGAACCAACCGCCCAACGCTATCTGCAGGATCGCCTCGATCTGCAAGAGATAAAGGCGTGCGGCCGCGTCTGAAAACGGCAGCGTCACAGCCAGCAGCAGCGTGCTGATGGGATAGAACACGCCTGCTTGCACGTCAGCCAGAAAAGGGTGACCGCTATAGGTGTAGGGGTTCCACAGCGGCAGCCTCCCTGCAAGCATTTCTTGTTGAGAAAAGAGGCTGAATGGCAGGAAATGGTGTGTGAAGTCACCGTCGGGGAAAGTGCGCAGACCCAGCAGCACCGGCGCGTAAAAGAACGCGGTCACTCCCAGCAGCACCAACAGCGCCCACCCTGCGCGCCGCCGATGCGGAAGGTGCGAAACGGCAGCATCGCCAGTGCGTGTGCGGCTTTGTGGCTCGGATAAGCATTCAGGCGGGATCGGGTCGCGCATGGCATTCTCCTGCACGCGATCAGCGCGGTTTCACTACACGCACGGCCCCCAACGAGACGAAGTCCGGCCCGTCGATCGTGATCAGGCGTGCGCCGCCGTCGTCGGGATTGTAGAGGCCAGCGATCAGCAGATAATCGCCTTCGGGCGTGTTTTCGGGCACAAGGAGTCCCGCGCGCTCGGTCAACAGCTCGCGCGCGGGCAACGAGCTAAAAGTTGCATAATTGTCGGTCGGTGCGGTGTCAAGTTGCGCCAGCGGGATATTTTGGCTGCTGAGCAATTGGACAAACCAGCGCAGATTCTGGTCGGTGGGCGCTTCGAGCCGGTATTGAATGTCGATAGGAATGGGCTTGCCCGCGGTCGCAACCGATGGCGCACGCACGGAGGTAACGGTGACTTGCTCGGCGCGGCGGCCCAGCAGCGCATTGCCGATCGGGCGCGCTTCGAGTCCTGAGAGCCGAACTTCGGTGGCGTATTGCAGCAGTCGATAATCTTCGAACCAGTCGTCCGTGGCTTTGTAGGCATGATCGGCCAGCCAACGCTCCAGCGTATTGTCGGGGTCGTTCGGTTGTACGCCGCTGGTGACAAACCAGATGCGGTCGCTGTTGGTCAAGGCGCGCGCCAGCACCATTTCCGCCTCAGGATGGTTCATGCTGTCCGAGGCATAGCCAAAGGTGCGAATATCAGTCTGGCACTCGCCGGGCATCCAGTTCATGGGAATGTGATAGGCGGCGGGTGCTACGTTGACCAATGCATCGGTTGCCGTAGCGACGCTGCACAGGTTATGCAGGATGGCGCGATAGCCGATGCCTTCCGCGCCGTACGTGGGATCGCGGCCTACTTCGCCGATCCAGGTCGCCATCAGCAGCGCCGGCGCCAGCACGACGAGCGCCAGCGTGGGCGCGCTGACGACGCCGGTTGTCTGGTAGGTCGTCGCATCGTCCGGCTGATCGGCAATGCGCCACCAAGCGATCAAGCCGCCGACGAGCGTGATGATGGCGGCGCCGCCGATCAGCAGCACCAGCCACAGCACGGCGCCATCCGCCCACAGCCACGCCAGGTCGCTGTTCGCACGTAAATCTTGCGCCATGAGTTTGAATTGGCCGAATACCGGGCTGTTCAGCAGATCCGTCAGCCCTTGCGCAGGGGGGCCGTAAAGCAACGGGTCTTCCCAGTCGGTGGGATAAAGGCTGCGCAGCAAGATTTCGTAATTGACAAAATTCACGCTCACCGCGCCGACTTGCACGACAAAGGAGAGCGCGGCCATGACGAGCGTCAGCCACGCCAGCGGCGACAGCGCCGGCAAGCGAAAACTTCGTCGCTCGGAGAACGCGCGCCGCACTCCCCTGCTTCCGTGCTCCTTGTCTCCTTGTCTGCTGACTGCCGATTCCACCACCGGCGCCAGCGCCAGCACCCACAGCGGCGTCATCGGCACGAGGAAGCGTGGCCCCCAGGCGAAGCCGCCCCACCACATCCACCACAGGCTGTACATGCCGACCAGCACGGCGCTGAGCAAGGCGATCAGGACGCCTTCGCTGCGATGCCGGCGCATAAAGGGCGCAAAGGCGGCGACGCTGGCGACGAACAGCGGTGTATGCCAGAAGACGCCGCGATAAGGGCTGAAGAGTTGGCCCCACAGCCCGGCGAGCAACGGGGTGGTGAAGCCTTCGCCGCTGTCGAAGTGATAGCCAGTTTCGAGCGGGCTGCCAAAACGCACAAAGTTGTAGAGCGCCAGCAGCGCGCCCGCCAGCACGATGGGCGCCATAAATGCCGCGGCGTCAGCCAGCAAAGCCGTGAGCGTGTTCTTTGCCTCCTGCGAGGCTCGCCGCCGGCGCAGCCCCCAGGTGACCAGCCACCAGCCGCCGAAGATCACAATCAGGAGCGTGTGCGCGGTGACTGTGGTGATGGCAATGGCTGCGCCGCTTCCGGCCAGCGCCATCCACCACCAACCGCCGGCCCGCCGCCATGTCGCCATGCCGTAAAAAACAAGCAGCAGACTGAACGCGCTCAGCGGCTCGCCGAAAAACTGGTTCGCATAAGGCCAGGCAATGGTTGTCAGGCCAAAGAGCAGACCGAGCGCCATGCCGGTGCGGTCGCTGTAACCGAGTTGACGCGCGGTCAACCACAACAGCGCGGCCGTCACCGCGGTCACGATGCCGTTCCAAAGCAGCGTCGCCTGGAGCTGACCGATGCCTATGTTCAACTGAGCAACGATGTGAAGCAGAAGATACCAGGGTGCGGCAAAGAAGGCCGGCGCCGGCCCTTTCTTGCTGTAGACATCGCCGTCGGGCCCAAACGCGCCGAGCACTTCGCCGGGACTGTTGACCCACTGCGACCATGCGATGGCGTTGGTGTCCACCGCGCCCCGCAGCGCCTGCGACTCAGTAACGGCAAAGAGGCTGACTTCGTCGATGATGTGAAACCGCCCGGAATTGGAAAGCGTGTAAACGCTCACCAGCAGGGCGATCAGGACTAGGAATCCAAAAACACGAACTCGTTGCATGAATCAGCTCAGCGTATCAGGGTAATCGAATTGGGCAAAGGTAAGCTGCTGGCATTACCAGCGTGGCGTGGAGCGTTGACGCAATACGTCAGGCTACTAGCCAGGTGGGCTTAATTCTGCCCGTAGATTTGGTAGGGACAGGCCCCCGTGCCTGTCCGGCTTTCGTGCCTGTCCGGCTTCCGGGCGCACTTCCGGGCGCACACGGGGGGTGCGCCCCTACCAGGCAACCAATGAGATATTTTAGCCCGTGTGTACTAGCCTGACCTCCGCATGGCTGCTCGCCTTGCTCAACATCATGCTTGATACTCCACTAGACGCGTAGCCCGTCGCGGCGCAAACGCAACACAGCCGCCGTGTATTGCTGGAAGATCGACCAGAAGCCGGTTTTGCTGTCGCCATGCCGGCGCAAAATATAGAAGACCGGCACTTCCAGAATCTTCCAATCCTGCCGCCAGGCTGCCAATAAAAGGCGAATAAAATAATCGCCATACCCGTAAAAGATGGCGGGAAAAAGGGGCGCCAGCGAATAGAGTCGCTCGCGGCGGATCGCAAAATAGCCGCTCAGGTTGTCCTGGATCTGGGTTTGGAAGAGCGCGCGAATGAAAACATTGTACAACTGGCTGAAATGATAACGGAGGCGATCTTCCATGCCGCCGCGCATGACAAAGCGGCTGCCGATGACCAGATCGTAATAGCGCAGCAAATCCACCATCTCCAGGATCAGCGCCGGGTCATGGTTGGTCGGTGGCCATCACCACCTACAGCGCGGCCTTTGCGCGTGATCAGCCCCGTCGCGATGGAATTCGCCAGCCCCTTATGCTGTGGCGCACGAACAAGCGCACCGTCGTGATCCTCGCCAGAAGCCACCTCACCTGCGTCGATGTTGAGCGCCGACGCACGACTTCCGCGGTGCCGTCTGGGCTGTTGTCGTCCACGACCAGCACTTCGTAGACATAACCCACGGGCGCAACCTCACGGCGGATGGCATCGATCAGGTCGCAGATGTTGTCGCGCTCGTTATAGGTGGGCAGGACGACAGAAACGTCGATGGCGCGTGGCGCCTGTTGGATGGTCGATCTTTGCGTACTCACAAAGAGAGATTGTACAGAAGAAATGCTCAAAACCGGAAACAGCCAGTCACGCCATGACAACAAAAGGATATTGTAGTCCGTCAATCATCCAGCGACCGGATAATTTCGCAAATGTATGCCACTTGCTCGTCGGTCAGCGATGGCGAGCTGGGCAGGTTCAGCCCGCACTGGCTTAAGTGTGCAGCGCCACCGGGCGCGGCGCATCGCTACAATAGGGCGGCAGGGTGTCAAGTGGGTGAAAAAAGGGGCGGCTGTCGATGCCGTGCGCACGCAGCGCCGGGATCAGCGCATCGCGGGTGAGCGCAAAGGGTGGTTCGACCAGCAACGACGCCATCCAGTAGATGTTGGTGTAGCTTGGCTGCTCGGCGGCAAAGGTGATGCCGGGGAGATCGGCCAACTCCTCACGATAACGCGTCGCGATCTCACGCTTGCGACGAATGAAGTGGTCGATGCGCTCCATTTGCGCCACACCTACTGCCGCCTGCAGATTGGTCATCCGGTAGTTGAAACCTACCTCGTCGTGCCAGTAGCGGCGATGCGGGGGCATGGCGTGGTCGCGCAGCATCCGGCAGCGGGCCGCGAGCGCGTCGTCGTTCGTCGTCACCATGCCGCCCTCGCCCGTCGTGATGACCTTGTTGGCATAGAAGCTGAAGGTGGCGATGCGTCCCCACCCGCCCACGCGCCGGCCATCGATGGCGGCCCCATGCGCCTCCGCGGCATCTTCGACGAGCCAAAGCCCTTGCTCGTCCGCCAGCGCCTGCAGTTCACGCATGGGCGCGGGATGGCCGTAGAGATGCACCGGTAGGATCGCCCGCGTGCGCGGTGTGATGCGTTTGCGCACGTCGTCGGGGTCGATGCACCACGTCACCGCGTCCACGTCGGCAAAGACCGGCGTTGCCCCTGTGTAATGGACGGCGTTGGCCGTGGCGATAAAGGTGAGACTGGGCGCAATCACTTCGTCGCCGGGGCCGATGCCCAGCGCGTGCAAGGCCAGATGCAATGCTACGGTGCCGTTGCTTACGCTCACAGCATGGCGCACGCCGCAAAAGCGCGCAAAATCCTGCTCGAAGCGCGTTACATAGCTGCCCAGGCTGCTGATCCAGCCGCTGCGCACCGCGTCGAGCACATATTTCTCCTCGCGACCGTCCAGCACGGGCGTGTAGACCGGGATAAAATCGGGCGGGCGCTCGGATTCCTGGGTTTCCAGATAAGGGAAAAGCGGTAATTGCTGGATCATGGGTTGCCTATTCTACAATATCTACTACCCCCAAGTCTGGCTCAATGCCTGCGGGGTTGCCGGCCGCATCGATCCAGGTCAATGGTTCCAGGCTGTCAGCGTCATAGACCATGACGCGCACGGCGTAGCTCCCTGGCGCAAGCTCTTCAGGGACAGTGAGCATGTAGACGCCCAGCGGACGATCCTCCGGCTGCCATTGATCCGGCGCACGGTGGCGGTCGTTGAGCAGCCGCTCGTCCGCCTGCGCCAGACGATTGCCCGCCGCGTCGTAGAGGGCGACGCGCGTCTTGAGCGGACGGTCGCTGGCGCCGCCCGGCACGCGCTGCCAGCGCAGCACCACGGGCAGGGGATCGCCCGGCGCCAGCGGCGTTGCCGGCAGCGACGCTTCGATCAACTTCACCGCCTGCTCAAATTGAAAATTTACTGGTTGCAGCGCCGGCGCCAGTTCAAAGCGCGTGGGCGGCGTCAACTCCCACCAATCGATAGCATACCCTTGGAACCACTGCTCCCCCGCGTGGCGGCCGTATTTGTCGAGCAAGAAGTGGACGGCGCGCCGCGGGTCCGTGTCGCTTTCATACCATTGCACCCAGAAGACGCGCCGCGCCGCGCCCGCCAATTCCGTCAGCGACTGGTCAAGTGTGTTGATATCGACGAACAGATAGCGCGCTGCCGGCGTTTCACCCATGGGTGTGGGCGCGTCGGCGTCAAGCGCGTAGGATTGATAGTAGAAGCCAAACGGATATTTTTGATCGACAAAGATCACGTCTCCCGGCTGTGTGTTGGCGCGCAGCCAATCCGTCACCTCGGCGATGTGCTCACGATCATGGCGGCTGTCGTAGAGGTCGGCCTGCACGGCCTGCCCCAGCCCGATTGCCAGCGCGATCAGCAGCAGGTAGGGCAAGGCGCGCCGCCAGCGTGCAAACCCTGCCAGCCCCGTCGCGATCAAGGTGTAAAGCGCGGGCGTGACAAAACTTGCATAGCGCACATTGAACGCATTGCGATCCAGCACAGCCACATAATAAAGCGCCAGCCCTCCGAGGAGCCAGGTGAGGGTGAAGAGGAAGGGGGAGAGGGGAGGACAAGGAGATTGGGAGATTGGGAGATTGGAGATTGGAGATTGGAGATTGTCTCCCCTTTTCCCCCTCTCCCCCTCTCCTCGTCTCCTCGTCTCCCTGTCTCCCTGTCTGGCGCTTCCCACCACCAGGCCCACCACGACGACGGCCAGTCCCCCCCACAGCCAGACTTCACCCGCGCCGCCGAGCAGCGCCGGGTCGTAGGCATAGCCGCCGACGTACGCCTGCCAGTTCTGGCGCAAATATTCACCGGCAGTGACGATAGCGATATTGGGATTCTCGTACTCTGGTATCTGGCGCAGGGCAATGGGCGCAATGGGCAGGAGGAGCATGGTCATCAGCAGGCCGTGCGCCAACACCGCGCCCACTTCACGCCAGCGCGCAGGCCGGAGCAGCGCCCAGACGCCCCACCACCCATACCAGGCCACGAGGACAAAGAGCGCGTTATAGTGAGTCAGCAGCGCCGCGCTCGAAAACAAGACAAACAAGAGCGACGGCCGGCTGAACAATCGATGCTGCGCATCTCGTCGGCGCGAGTTGGTCCAGAAAGAGCACGGCGGCCGCGGTCAGCAGGGCAAAACCCAGCGCGTACATGCGCGTTTCCTGACTTTCGGCCAGCCAAAAGGGCGATAACGCGCCGATCGCTGTCGCCAGCAGCCCAGCGGTGACGCCGCCCACGCGCCGTCCCAGCACCGACAGCAAGGCAACGCCGGTAACACCGGCAAAGACGCTCAGCAGCCTGGCGAAAAACGCCAGCAGCGCCGGCGGCTGCCCAGCAGCGATGCCAAACAGCAGACTCCAGCCATGCAGCAGCCAGTAGTAAAAGGGTGGTTGAATGTCCAGCTCGGGGGCGGTGGCGATTTGCAACAGGGGGCGCAGCGCCACATCGATATTGCGCGCTTCGTCCCACCAGATGTCCTGGCGCGTCAACGCGTGAAGTCGAATCGCAAAGGCGCCGAGCAGAACCGCGCTCAGCGCCAGTCGCAGCCATGTCGATGCCGCGGGCGTGCGGCGGTCAGCGAAAAGATGCATATCTGCGCCATTGTAGCGCAGAGCGGGCATACTTTAGAAACGAGGACTCCTTTACGTGTTTATCTTTTCTGCTGTAAAGTCGGGATTTTCCCACAAGATCAGCGTCGCCCAGTTGTCGGAGGCGCTGTCCTCGATGTAATTTTGGAGCAGATTGCGCACGACGAACCCTTCTTTCAACTGAAAGCTCAGGGTTGGATCCTTCAATTCGCAGGCCACGACCTTGTCCACGTAGGCGTGCGCGCTCATCTGATGCTTATAGCGTGCAAAACCGGGCAGCAAGCCACCCGCCACGATCCCGCGCTTGTTGTGGCTGCGCACCAGCGCTTTGCGCGCCTGGTAGATCATTTTGCCAATGCTGCGTCCGCGATAGTCAGGATGGACGCTGATGTCGGCGCCGTAGTAATAGGCGCCGTCCGGGTTGTGGTTGCGGAAATAAAAGTGGTCACAGAACTCGGCGAAGGTGTGCGTTGGCTGATCAAAATCGAAATTGCAGAAGAAGCCCGACCCTTGCCCGATCACGCGTTCGCCATCGAGTACGACGATCTGGCCTGCGGCGAAAAGCGTGTATTGGCTGGCGAAGTGCTCCGTGCGCATCAGCTCCTGGGCGCTGAGGGTCGGATAAATGAGCCGCTGCAACGCTTCGAGTTGCACAAAATGTTCAGGTGCGATGGTGGAAATCTTGTAGTGTGTCATAAATTTACCTCAGAAGAGCTTTGGCTGCACATTCTCCGCCGGCAGGCCGCGTGCTTCGGGGAGCGGGTAGCCGTGCTCGACCAGCCAGGCGCGGTCAGGGCCGGGCCAGCGCACGCTCGCAAGATCCATGCGTCCTTCGGCGTCCAGTTCGATGCCCTCCTCGCGCAGGCGCTGGCGTTGAAGCTCCGTCCCCCAGTGATCCGCGCGCGGGCTGACTTTGCCCTGCGCGTTGACGACGCGCTGCCAGGGCGCGTCATCCGGGCAGGCGGCCATGGCGTAGCCAACCATGCGCGCGGTGCAGCCGCCCGTGATCTCGGCGATCTGACCGTAGGTGGCGACCTGGCCAGGCGGGATCAGCCGCACCACCGCATAGATGCGTGCATAGAGCGGCGCGCGGTCCACCGGCGGGATGTCGCGACCAAAGCCTGAATTCTTCCCCTGGCTATCCTGTTTGCTCATGCGAATTCACCGGCTGGCTTGCCGTCCTCCAGATTATGCAATTGCCCCGTGTCATGGTGCATGGAGTATAGCCGAAAGGTCGGCGGCGCAAGAAACAGAAGCCGTGGCCGTGTTACGCGGCGTCAACGCCATACCCCATTACCACCAACCGGCGAGGCTTTCCTGTTACAAACGCAATCACGTGCAGGAGTGTATTGCCGATCCAGTAGATGCGGCACAGCGAACGCGGCATTTCCGCGCGCGTCAACGGGTGGAACCCAAAGGGCAGGTAATAGCGCTCGTTGTGGTCGGCGCAGTAAAGATAGAGCGGGGCCGGCGTCAGCGAGATAATCGTTGCTACAATCGCACCGCCGATGCCCGCGCCCTGCCGACCCGGCGTCACGGCAATCGAGGCCATCTCGCGTGCACCGTCACCGTGCAGCTTGACCTGGCCCGTCCCGACCACGCGGCCGTCTGCGTCGGCCACGATAAAGCGGCGCCAGTCCAGCCCCAACGGGTTGAGGCCCGCCTGGCGGATCAGCGCGGTGATGGCCGGCTGGTCGGCGGCGGTGGCTCTTCTGAGGATCGTCGCTGTCATGCTGGAAAGCTTCCTTTGCTAAGCTGGTTGCTATCTTGGCGCCGGCACGCTTGCCACAATGCGCTGCATTACGGCGTCGGCATCCAGCCCCTCGATCTCCGCTTCCGGGCGCAGGATGATGCGATGGCGATAGATCGGCAGCAGCACGGCTTTGACATCGTCGGGCGTCACGTAGGCGCGGCCTTGCAGCGCCGCATAGGTTTTGGAGGTGAGCAGCGTGGCAATGGCGGCGCGCGGGCTGCCGCCCAGGATCAGGTCGGGGCTGCGCCGTGTGGCGTTGGCGATCTGCGTGATGTAGCCGAAGATGCCCTCCTCCACGGTGATCGCCTGGATCGCGGCGCGGATCGCCGGCAGGTCAGCGCGCGACAGGACGGGCGTGAGGTTGCTGCGGTCGAGGCGGTGCGCGTCGAAGCCGGCGTGGTAGCGGCGCAAGATTTCGCGCTCTTGCTCGTCGGTCGGGTAGCCGACGAGCACCCGGAACAGAAACCGATCCAACTGCGCTTCGGGCAGCGGATAAGTGCCTTCATATTCGATGGGATTCTGCGTGGCCAGCACCATGAAGGGGTCGTCGAGCCGATGTTGCACGCCGTCGATGCTTACTTGCTGCTCCTCCATCGCTTCGAGCAGCGCGGATTGCGTCTTGGCTGGCGCACGGTTGATCTCGTCGGCCAGCACAATGTTGGTGAAGATCGGCCCTTTGCGCAGGTAGAACTCGCTGCGGTTGAGGTCGAAGACCTGCGTCCCCACCACGTCGCTCGGCATGAGGTCGGCGGTGAACTGGATGCGGCCAAAGTCGGCCTCGATCAGCCGCGCCAGCGTCTTGGCGATCAGCGTCTTCGCCACGCCGGGCACGCCTTCCAGCAGGACATGGCCGCCGGCGAGAAAGGCCACCACCACCTGTGTAAACACCTCTTCCTGTCCAACAATAACTTTGCCGGCTTCCGCTCGCAAGCGTTCGTTCAATTCATAAAGATTCATACTCACCTGATAGTTATCGAATGGTGTGCAGTAGATGATCGATGTGCGCCGCCAGATTGACGATCTGTTGCTCGCTTGGGCGATCCGCCAGCCCGGTCAAGATTGCCCGCACATCACCAAGCTGCTCATCCGTCAGCGCCGGCGACGTGTGCGCCAGCGCGCTCAGAAATTGCTCATCGGGCAGATCGGCGAGCACGGCGCGGCGGCGCGCCAGCCCCCCTTTCAGCCGGTTGTGATGATGGCGCGCCAGTTCGGTGTGCTCGCGCGCGCGGCGATGCAGGTTCGCCATGGCGTGCACATATTCGGCCGCCTCGCGCCCACGCGTCTGTTCTATGTTCACGAGCGGCGGGCCAAGCCGGCGCCCTTGCAGCAACAGGAAAATATCCGCAACAGCCAGCACAAAAAGCGTCGCCCAGCCGGTCGGTGTGCGATAAAGCCAATCCTGCAGCGTGGCAATCTGCGCGCCGACGCGGCTGAATCCGAAGAGATGGTAGGCGTCAAAGACAATCACGCCGCCTGCCGGTGCGTTGCGCAGCAGGGCGGGCAGCAGTTCGCCCTGTTCGTAGCCTTTCAGGTTGCCATTGGTGAGGTCGACGCCAGGCGCCAGATGCCAGACGACGCCATCCCCCACCGGCTGGACGGCCGCGACGACTTTGCTGGCCGCGTGCTCGACGAGCGCGGCGCGATCATCTTCTGCGTCGGCCAGCGCCAGCACCGGCACGGCCCGCGGCGCTTCGCTCAGATCGAGCGTGACGCCGGGTGCAAACCACTCGCGAGGATACAGGCGTCTGCCTTCAGGCAGCAGCGGCTGCACCTGCACTTGCTGGTTCCTGTGGCTCAGCGCGGACGCCAGCCGCACGCCAAAGCTTTCGGCCAGATGGCGATCCTCGTCGGTGGGGCCGATCAGCACCAACGCGCCCCCGTTTTCCACCCACTGCCGCAGGGAGGCCGCCTCCGCCGCAGTGTAGGTAAGCTGGTTCGGATAGACAAAAAGCAGGTCAGCGTTATCCGGCAAGTTGAAGCGAAGACTTCCCGTGCGCTGGACCGTGTAGCCAAGCTCCTCCAGCCACAGGCGTAAACCCAGCAGACCCGCGGGATGGCTGGCGTCCAGGTCATACGGGATCGGCTCCGGCGGCGGTGTGGTGAGCAGCGCTGCCGCGATCAGCAGCGCGACCAACGCGGCGATCGCCAGCGGCGTGCCGAGCGCGCGCAAGTTTGCCGGCAGGCGCACACGGTGTTGCGCACGAATTGGCGCCTGACCCGTCATCGAGGCTGCTCCTTGGGCGCGACCGCGCGGCGTTCGAGGTCGTCGACGGCAGCCTGATAGTGCTCAAAAGTCGCCAGGTCAGGCTCATGCACGCCGTACCAGACATCGTCGAACACCTCGACGACCGATTCCAATGGCGTATGCACTGGATGCGTCGCGGGTGTGTGCGCCAGCACTTCGCGGTTGGTGAGGCTAGAGTCGCGCGCCACGATGCGCTGCTCCTGCAAGGTCAACAGCGCGGCGAGATAGAGATGGCGCACCGCCGCGCGGTAGTCGCCGCCCTGCGCAAAGCGACCGGCCGCCACACGCGCAGCCGCCGGTGTGGCAGGCAAGGCGCCGTCTTGCTCCCGCGCGGCATTCGCCTCGCCCACAAAGCTCTGTAACACCGTTTGCAGCCATTGCGCCAGCAGAAAAATTAACAGCACAGCCGCCACCGCAACGACGCTCCAGCCGACGATTTGGGCAGCGGTCGTCCCCACGGGGCCGGCTGCGGGGTTGCCTACGGGATCGACGGCCCAGCGGTCGAACAGGTCGGCAAGCCAGCGGCGCAATCGATCGAGCAGCGACTCCTGCTGCTGAAACGCGGGGCCGGCCAGCACCTGCTCTAAAACGGCGAGACGGGCTGCACTCTGATCGTGCGCCGCGGCGTCCAGTTGTGCGGCCACTGTGTCCAGGCGATCCTGTGCGACCGGCGCGTCAAGTTCAGCGTCGGCGTTCCCTAACAAGGGCGCAACCGTCATACGTTCGCCCGAATTCAACTCGACTTGCTCCAGCGTGGCAATGTGGCGCCGGACTTCTTCCAGCCTGGCAGGCTCAGCTTGCAGCGTGGACGCGGCCTCGCGCACGGCCTCCTGGTAGGCAGCCACTGGCATGACGGCTGTGTCGCCTTCCTGGGCGCGTATGACAGGTGGCGCGCTCAAAAAAGCCCCCGTTATCATAAGCAGGAGGATGATACGCGAGTGCTGCTGTACGAAAATGTACTTCATGAGGGAGGCAGTGTAGGGGGGCGCAGAGTCGCTGGACGAACCGCCAGTTCCAGCGCCTGGATGCGTATGTCGAGGTCGAGATTCTCCTTGCGCACACGCAGGTCGTAATAGACCAGCACCAGGGTTAGCGCCAGAAATGGATACCACAGCGTATTGATTAGATAGCTGAGCCCGGTGAGCACGCCATTGACCACGCCCACCATCTGTGGAGTCACGAGAATCACGGCAAACATTTGCAGCAGCGAAAGCGGCAGCCCCAACACGACGCCGTTCAAGATGAACATCAACACCAGCAAACCAAAGAGCCGCCAGAAGCTGCCATTCGTCAGGCTCCAACTCCGTTTCAGCGCGCTGAGTGGGCCGCAACGTTCGGTCAGGATCACTACGGGCGCGACAAACCAGCGCGTCGTCAAATAGGCAATGGGCAGCAAAATCAAGAAGAGAAGTGCAAAGACCAGCGCCACGATCACCAGCACGGCGCCGACGGCAACAATGCTGTTGCCTTCGATCAGGGAAGCAAGTCCCGCCAGCACGCCGGCAAAGATAAGCGCTACGACGATCACTCCAAAGTACACCGCCAGCATAACGCCGATCAAAATCAGCGACGCCAGCAGCGTCAGGCCAATAAACGCCCAGAAGCGGCTGAGGCCGACGCGCACGCTGGCGCCTACAGCCAGCGTGCGCCCCGCCACATTGGCGTCCGCCTGCGCCAGCAGCGACAAGAAGGCGAGTGCGCCCAACACCAATCCAACGCCAGCCGCCAGCAGAGAGAGTCCCATCATCGCACCGCTGGCGCGGAAAAAGGCGCTTTCAGTGGACGACGGCAGATCGACCGCATTCAGTAAGAGGCCAAAATAGCTATTCATCGTCATACCCAGCAGCAGGGCGGCGAGGACGCTGAACGGCACAAAAAAGATCGCGGCGGTCAGCACCAGCTTGCCAAAACGCAACCGGTAGAGGCGAAAGACGCGGTCAAGCAACTGGCCAAGCCCCAGGGGCGCCTGAAAAGAGGTTGTTGGCAAAGGGCTTGTCTGCATGATGATGCTCCTGGCGAAGTAGCTCGCGCTACGCGGGGGCGCGCACGGTCATGGCGCGCAGTCGGGCCGGGTCAATCTGCACGGCCAACGCTTCGCGCACCATGAGCCAGCCATCCACAAGTATAAGCGGCCGATCGGTGATCTCCTCGCGCAGCTTGAGGAAAAACGACAATTCGGACGGGTGCTCGATCTCCGGTCGCGCTGCAAAGATCGCACGCGCCGCGCCGATCGTGCTGCCCGCCTGCGAGCCGACCATGATCCCCTTTCCGCGCCGTGGGTGAGTGCGGCCATTGCCAGCGACGCGGTGTAGCCGGTGCGCGGGGTTTTGATGTTGAGGATATCAAAAGTGTCCAGTTCCAGTTCGCGCTGCAGATCGCGCACGGTAAAGGCGCTGTCGTCAGCAATGATCGGCAGCGCGTCCTGGGCGCGCAACGCAGCGCGAGCGCGCACCTGCTCCACCGGCAGCGGTTCCTCGCAGTAACATAGCCCCATCTCCCGCAGCGCGGCCAGCCGTGCGCCGGCTTTGTCGGCCTGCATAGTTTCGTTGGCGTCGGCATAGAGATCTACTGTCGCGCCAAACATCGTTTGTAGGTCGCGGATGCGGGCCAGATCGTCCTCCCAATCGCGCCCGACTTTGACCTTGAGCACGCGCACTCCCTGCGCCACGACGCGCGCCGCCTCAGCCAGCACCTCATCGCGGCCGCCAATGCCGAGGATATAGCTGACGCGCACCCGCGCTTGCGTGGCGCCGAGATGCTCCGCCAGCGAGTGTCCTGCGTGCTGCGCCAGCGCATCGTGCACGGCCATGTCGAGCGCGCCTTTGGCGGTGTGGTTGTTGCGAATCGGCGCCATGCGCGCCCAGGCGCTGTCCGCGGGTTGCCCCAGCAGGCGCGGCGCCAGCTCGTCCCGGATGATGGCGATCACGGTGGCGGCGGTTTCCCCGTAGATGGTGGGGCGCGGCGGCGCCTCGGCGACGCCACGACTGTCATCACTTAACGCCACGGTCACCAGCACATGGTGGGCCACGGCCAGGCTGCTCTGGCTGCCCCAGCGTAGCTCGCCGTGCATGGGGAGCTGGAATTCGGTGGTTTCGATGGCGGCAATCGTCGGAATAGGCATCTATCTCGCTCGCAGAAAATCGAGAATTTTCAGCGCGATGGTGTGTGGTGCATCCACCACGGTGTCGACGACCAGCGCACGATCGGGCGCAGCCGCGACCAGCGCGGCGCGTGTGGCCGCGGGATCATAATGGCGTCGCTCTTCGACAACGATGGTCAGCGCCTTGCGCAGGTCGTCGGCGGTCACTTCACCTGTACTGACGAGGTCGGCGAGGATGTGCTGCTCCTGGGCCGTAAATAACGCCGCAGCGTTTTCCACGCCAAGATTGGCGAAGCGCTGCAACTCGTGCACGGCGTGATCGCCCACCCGCGCGGCGATGACATCAAAGGGGTCGTGGCGTCCTATCAACCGGATCACCCGCACGACATCGGGCGCGTCGAGCATCACGAAGCGGGCGTGCGGCAGCGCCTGGGCAGCGTAGATAACTTCGTTTTCGCCGCGCAAGCCATCGAAAAGCAGCAGTCCCGGCGTTTGCACCGCATCTACCAGGAGCGCAGCCAGCGCTTCCCCCATGCCGCCAGGGTGGAGTTCGCGATAGGCGCGCGTCAAGCCAAAGCGTTGCGTGCGATCCTTGACCGGCGTGGCCGTCTCGCCCAGCGCCGCCTGCATCGTTGGGATGATGAGCAGGTCGGTCAGGGCGCGGCGGTCAGGGAGAGGGTGAAAGGCCAGGCCAGCGCTGTGCAACGCAGCCAGCGTCGTGCTCTTGCCGACGCCGGTCACGCCGACGAGCACCAGCAGCGGGCGCGCGGCGAGCGGCTGCCACGTCGCGACCGGCGGTTCGCCGTAGCCAACGTCAGCTTGAAGACGGGTGAAGGTAGGTTCGCTCATCTTGCTGGTGCACACTTTCCATTCAATGCGGTCCGGTGCGCGGACGTCCCGTCCGAAATAGCGGGCGGGACGTCCGTGCACCGGTGATTCTGTGCTGTTAGGTAGGCGGACGAGACGTCCGCGCACCGGGTTATGCTTCCGTCACCACGACCTTGACGATCTTGTCGCCTTGCCGGACGGCGTTGACCACATCCATCGTGCTGACGACCTTGCCAAAGACAGTGTGCTTGCCGTTCAAATGCGGTTGCGGCGAATGGGTGATAAAGAACTGACTGCCGTTGGTGTTGGGCCCGGCGTTCGCCATCGAGATGACGCCAGTCTCGTGCTTGAGCGGGTTGTTCTTGACTTCGTCCTCGAACTTGTAGCCGGGGCCGCCGCGACCGGAGCCGGTGGGGTCGCCGCCCTGAATCATGAAGTCATTGATGACGCGATGAAAGACGCCGCCGTCATAAAAACCTTCCTTGGCCAGAAAGACGAAGTTGTTGACCGTCTTCGGCGCGTGTTCGGGGTAGAGTTCCAGCACGATTTGCCCGCGAATGGTCTCGATCGTCACCTTGTACGTCTGCTTCGGGTCGATCTGCATGGCCGGGGAGGTGTTCCATAGTTTGTCTGTCATTAGATTTGTCCTTTACACAAATGGTTTTTGTCTTGCCGGTGCAGTGTAGCAGAGGCGTGAGTGTTGGACAATTTAGACGCCAACTGTCTGGCTGCGGCGTTCGAGCAGCAGTACATCGCGCCAGACGCCGTGCAGTTGGCCGATGCGCTCACGCCGGCCGACGATGCGGAAGCCGCTGCGTTCGTGCAGGCGCACGCTGGCCATGTTTTCGGGGAAGATGCCGGCCTGCAAGGTCCAGAGGCCGGCCAGTTCGGAGGCAGTCACCAGCGCGTCGAGCAGCCGGCGCCCCACGCCGGCGCCACGGTGCGCGGCAGCGATGTAGACGCTCACTTCTGCGACGCCGGCATAAACCGCGCGTGCGGAGTAGGGCGTCAACGCTGCCCAGCCCACGATCTGCTCTGTCTGTCGTTGCACAGGCTGGCTTGGCGCCGTCTGGTTCGACGCCTGCCGCCTTGCCACAAGGCGGCAGGCCGGCAGGTGTTTGTGATCCCACGCGTCCCAATCGGGCGCGCTTTGCTCAAAAGTAGCCTGCCCGGCGGCGATGCCTTCCAGGTAGATGGCGCGCACTTGCGGCCAATCCGCAGGTTGCATGGCCTCGATCACGATCGACGGCATGTTATTGCTCTTTCGCCCGCCGCCAGCGCAGCGCCTCCGCCTCCAGTTGTTTGATTAACCTATCCTTGCCATCCATGTAGGCCACGATATCGGTTGGGTGCTTGTGCGCCAGCTCGATTTTCAGCGCGGCATAGACGCGGCGCGCTGCCGGGTGGGTGCGCAGATAGTCGCGGAACGCAAGATGGCGTTCAACCTCTGGGTGGTCGAAAGCGTAGGCATGACAGTGAACGAGGCGTGCGTGCGCCGAGCCTTTGACAAAGTAGCTGCGGCCGGGCAGTCCGAATTCCCCGCGCGGAATGTAGCCGATGGCGGCCATTGCAGAGATGCGCTGGTTTGCATCACGGATATCGCGCAGCAGCGGCATCATGTCGATTACCGGCTTGGCGGCCAGGCCGGGTACGGAGGTGCTGCCCACATGTTCGATGGCGACCACCGCGTCGCCCAATGCCGCGCGGACGGCCGCGGCTTCGTGTTCAAAGCGCGCCGGCCACTGCGCGTCATAAGGCACGACCTCGACTACGCGCATCATCTGCGGCCCCAGTTCCTTGACCATGTGCGCAAAGGTCGGCGCTCGGTAGCCGGCGTGGTTGTCTTGCGCAATGACGCGGTAGCCGAGCCGCTCGAAAAAGGTGAGGTTGCTGGTCAGCGCCAGGCGCACGCCGACGCGTGCATAGGCGCAGCCTTGCTGCGCGGCCTGCTCTTCGACGCAAGTCATCAACGCGCGCCCGACGCCGCCCGCGCGATAGGCGGGCAGCACTGCCAGCCGGTGCACGTAGGTCTCGACGCCCGTGCGCACAAAGAAGACGCAGCCCACCGCCGCGCCCTCGACAGTTGCCAGCACCGCGCGTTCGCCGCGATCGAACAATGTTTGCAACGATCCTGCGGTTTCTGCGTGCGCGCCGGAGGGTGGGTCGAGGCGCCCGCGCATCTCTTCGAACGCGGCGTGAATCAGATGCAGCAACACAGGAATATCGGCGGCGCCGGCAGGTTGCAGGACAAATTTTGACATCATCACCGCTCCAGGCAAAGGGTTTCTTCCTTTTGGCAATTCCCGGATATTATAGGGGGAAGATGCGCATCGGGCGCAATCTGGTAAAGATGGATGTGGATATGCTACGAACGGTCGAGGCGAGTCGCTATGTCGTGCCGCTGCGCGAGGGAGGATCGCTCCCCGCGGTCGTGGAAGCGGACGACGACGCGCTGTACGTCATGAAATTTGTGGGCGCCGGTCAGGGGCCAAAGGCGCTGATCGCCGAGCTGATCGCCGGTGAAATCGGGCGCGCGCTGGGGCTGAATGTGCCCGAATTGGTGTTCATGGAGTTGTCGCCCCTCCTCTCGCGCACCGAGCGCGATGAGGAGATTCTCGATCTGCTGCGCGCCAGTGTTGGGTTGAACCTGGGGATGCGTTTTCTGCCGGGCGCATTTGCCTACAATTCGCTCTTGCAGCCGCCTCCGGCCGCGGACCTGGCTTCGGCCATCGTATGGTTCGATGCTTTGGTGACCAATGTCGACCGCACCGACCGCAACGTCAACATGTTGCTCTGGCAGCAGGAGCTTTGGCTGATCGATCACGGCGCCGCGCTCTATTTTCATCACGACTGGGCGACCTATCACGAGCGGGCGCGTTCTCCCTTTCCGCTGGTGGCGCAGCACACGCTGTTGCACATGGCGAGTCAAATGGAGGCCGCCGATGCCCGGCTGCGCGCCCGGCTCGACGCGCGCGTGTTCGAGGAAATCGTCGCCGCCGTGCCGGAGACCTGGCTGGCGATCGACGCTTCGCTTGGCGACCCGGCGGCGCTGCGCGCGGCGTATGTTGCCTATTTGACCGAGCGACTGGCGAATTCTTCAATTTTCGTGGAGGAGGCGGTGCGTGCCAGGGGATTGCTCGTTTGACTATGCCGTAATTCGCGTCGTGCCCGATGTGACGTGTGAGGAATTTGTCAATGCCGGCGTGATCCTCTTCTGTCGCACACGGCGCTACTTAGCCGCACAGATCGAGCTGGACGAGCATCGGCTCATCGCGCTGGCGCCGCAGCTCGACGTCGCGTCTGTCCGCCGTCATCTGGCGTTGATCCCGGCCATCTGCGCCGGCGCCGGCCCGATTGGGCGGATGGGCAAGGCGGAGGCATTCCATTGGCTGGTGGCGCCACACAGCACGACGATCCAATGTTCGCCGGTGCATGCCGGGATCACGGACGACCCGGCGCAGTCCCTGGCGCGCTTGATGGCGTCCTATGTGCGCAGGTAACAACCGAATAAGCATCGAAGATCTATCCACAGATTTCGCAGATTTCACAGATGACAAACCCCGTGTTCGCTCTTTTGAAATCACGTATAGAGTGCGACTTTCTTCAAAACCTTCGCAATCTGTGTCATCTGTGTAATCTGTGGATGACTTCTGCGCGTAATGCTGTTTTGTAGCTGTGTTATGACGGGCAGCAAGCAGGCCGGGCGAACTCGCCCGGCCTGCTTGCATAAAGCTTTTGTTGGAGGTGCGTCAGGCCAGACGGCGGCGCGTTGCCACGGCAAACCCGGCGACAATCACCAATACAAGCGCGGCAACCAATGCCCCGAAGTCGTTGCGCTCGCCGCCGGTGACCGGCAGATTTTCGGGCGCAGGCGCAGCTTCGGTCATGGGTGCTTCTGTGGCGTTCTCCATGCTCGCGGCTTCCGACGCCGCAGCCTCAGGCGTCGCTTCCGCCGCAGCGTCGGCTGCCATGGCGTCTGCTTCCAGCGGCGGCATCAGCACACTGTCGATCACGTGGATGACGCCATTGCTCGCCTCGATGTCGGTGGCGATGATATTGGCGTCGTTGATCATGGCGCCGGCGTCGCTCAACGTGACGACCACCGGGCTGCCTTGCAGCGTATCCACTTCAAGCCCGTCGCTCAAGTCGGCGGCCATTACCTTGCCCGGCACGACGTGATAGAGCAGGATCTGCGACAGATCGCCGGTCGGATCGGCCAGCAGCGCATCGATGGTTTCTTGCGGGAGCTTGGCGAAGGCGTCGTCGGTCGGCGCAAAGACGGTGAAGGGGCCATCGCCCTTGAGCGCATCGACCAGCCCAGCCGCCTGCACCGCCGCTGCCAGCGTGTTGAAACTGCCGGCAGCCACCGCGGTGTCGACGATGTCGGTCATTGCCATGTCGGCCATCGCCATGTCAGTTTCGGCGGTGTCCGTCATCACTTCGGTTTCGGCCATGGCTGTCTCGGTCTCGGCGGTATCCGTCATCACCTCGGTTTCGGCCATGGCGGCTTCCTCCGAATCTGCTTCGGCGACGCCCAGCGTAGCAGCGATGGCCGGCGGCAGCATGACGCTGTCGATGACGTGAATCACGCCGTTGGACGCCTGGATATCCTTCGCCACGATGGTGGCGCCGTTGACCTGCTTGACGCCGTCGGCAAAGGAGAAGAGGACGTTGCTGCCTTCGGCCGTGGCGACTTCCTTGCCGTCGCTGATCAGGGCGGCGATCAGGCGGCCAGGAATGACGTGATAAAGCAGAACGCTTTGCAGCATCTCTGGATCTGCAGCCAGCGCGTCAAGCACATCGGCTGGCAACGCGGCAAAGGCTTCATCGGTGGGGGCAAAGACCGTAAACGGGCCTTCCCCTTGCAGCGTTTCGGCAAGCCCTGCCGTCTGCACCAATTCGACCAGTGTGTCAAAGTCGCCGGCGGCAATCGCCGTCTCGACGAGATCTGCCTTTGCGCTCAGACCTTCTTGTGCAAATGTCTGAACGGGCAGGAGGCTCAGCATGAGTGCCAACACCACTGCCAATGGCAATATGGTTCGGACGCGTTGTTTCATACAACTCTCCTTTGTTGATTCGTAAAGGTACAATTATGAAAGGTGCGCTGTATTGCATCAGGGTTCGTCAGAACCCTGGCGTCTATTATACCAGAGGATGCGGCAGAGCCATTTATTGCAATCGAAGTGGTTACGTCTGATGGGAATGCGCTGGAAGATGCCCCTAAATCAAGATGGGCCGCTGAAATTTCAGCGGCCCATCTTGATTTAGATATTTACTAACCTTCTGCAAAGATGCTTACGCAATGCGACGTCGCGAGGCAACCGCCAGACCACCTAGCAAGAACACCACCAGACCGGCGATCAGGGCCATGTTCAGCCCGTTATTGGCTTCACCACCGGTGACAGGCATCCGATCCGGCGCCTGGTCAGCAGCCATTTCGGCAGCAGGTGCGGCATCGGTGGCAGGTGCGGTCTCGGCTACCGGCGCCGCTTCGGCAACCGGCGGCATGATTACGCTATCGATGACATGAATGACGCCGTTGGAAGTCTCGATGTCAGTGGCAACGATATTGGCGTCATTGACCATCGCGCCGCCATCGCTCAGCTTGAATGTAACTTTGTCGCCTTGCAGCGTGGCTGCTTCCAGACCATCGCTCAAGTCAGCCGCCATCACCTTGCCCGGCACGACGTGGTAAAGCAAAATCTGGGTCAGGTCACCGGACGGGTCGGCCAGGAGTGCATCGACGGCGCCGGCGGGAAGCTTGGCAAAGGCCTCATCGGTCGGGGCAAAGACGGTGAAGGGGCCATCGCCCTTGAGTGCATCGACCAGACCCGCCGCCTGAACCGCCGCCACCAGTGTGTTGAAGCTGCCCGCAGCCACGGCCGTATCGACGATGTCGGCCATCTCCATCGTGGCTTCTGCGCTGCTCGCCTCGGCCGCAGGCTCCTCAGTCACCATTTCTTCGACCACAGGCTCTTCGGTCATGGCCTCTTCGGCAGCCGCGGCGCCGGTGATGCTCGGCGGCAGGATGACCGTGTCGATGACATGAATGACGCCATTTGAGGTCTCAATGTCGGTGGCGATGATGTTGGCGTTATTGACCATCGCACTGGCGTCGCCCAAGGTGAATTTGACAGCTTCGTCCTGTGCGGTTGTCGCTTCCATGCCATCGCTCAGATCGGCGGCCATTACTTTGCCCGGCACGACGTGATAGAGCAGCACCTGGGTCAGCAGACCTTGCGGATCGGCCAATGCGGCTGCCAGCGTTTCGGGCGGCAGCTTGGCAAACGCTTCGTCGGTCGGTGCGAAGACAGTGAATGGCCCTTCGCCTTTGAGCGTGTCGACTAGCCCTGCGGCCTGCACCGCAGCGACGAGGGTGTTAAAGTTGCCGGCTGCCACCGCCGTGTCGACGATGTCGGCAGAATCCTGTGCAAAGGCAGGTTGCATGGGAAAGAGGCTCAACGCCAGGGCGAAAACAATGATCGCCTGGAACATCTTACGCGTGCGCTGTTTCATGATAGGCTCCTTGTGTGTAAATTGTATTGTGAAATTTTGTGATGCAAAAGCTTTGCAAAATAACTGCAAATCTTAGGCGATTGTAGAGGATTTATAGACAGGCTTCAGTAGAGCGCCTCACAATTGGCTCCGTTGTTCGGCATATACGTAATTGGCGACAAGTCGCAACCTGGTTTCAAGCGGATGTGACTGCGGGGACGTTCGCGCCAAAAGTCAGGTGGGGTTTTCTGAATTTATGGCTGGTTTTAATCGAGTATGGCGCGCACGCGCGTTTCGGCCAGGGCGCAGTAGGCGGGGTCGATGTCGAACCCAGCATAATGCCGGCCATGCATGGCTGCGGCCACACAGGTCGTGCCCGAACCGGCAAAGGGATCGAGGACGACATCATCAACGTAGGAGTAGAGATGAATGACGCGTTCCGCCAGGGCGAGCGGGAAAGGCGCGGGGTGGCCGACGCGCTTGGCCGATTCGGGCGCGATGTCCCAGATCGAGAGCGTGCCTGCCATGAATTCATCGCGGCCAATGTCGGATACGCCGCGGTCGGGGCGCGAGTAGCCTGCTTTGGCGAAGACCAGCAGATATTCATGGATATCGCGCAAGCGTGGGGACTTGGCGCTCTGCCAGCTTCCCCACGCACAGTTGCCGCTCGCCCCCTTAGCCTTCTGCCAGATGATTTCGCCCATCGGCAGGAAACCGACTGCCATGTGACGCTGATAGAAGTAGGCGTGCAACGGGATATAGGGTTTGCGGCCCAGGTTGGCAATGTTGACTACATAGCGGCCGCCCGGCGCGAGCACGCGATAGACTTCACGCGCCACCTCTTCGATCAGCGCCAGATAGTCCTCGAAGGGAAGGTCGTCATCGTAATCCTTGCCCACATTGTACGGGGGGGACGTGAACGCCAGCCCCACGGCGTTGTCAGGAATGGGCGTCAGCGCGGCCGAAGATTGGCAGTAGATGCGGTCGGCCCACACCGCAAGCGGAGGCGTCGGCTCTGCGACAGCCGGCGTCTCTGCGGTGTGCAGCGCCTCACCGTTTTGCTGATAAATTTGGCGGCTATAGAAAGTAGAGGCGTCGTGCCCCTCACGTTTGCCCACGCCAAAGGTGGAAGTCGATGTCCGTTTCATGCAACGAGTCCTTGCCCGTAGTTGCGTTGTCCGTAGTTGCGCTGGCTGTCGATGCGTCAGTGGTCGATGCGGTAAATTTTCGCTGCCATTGTACCACGCTCACGGCTACATTCCGTCAACCAGCCCGTCTGGCTGACGGGTGCGGCAGCAGTTGGTGACGATGTTTTCGCTCATTTCCGCCTATGCCCGCCAATAGCGCGACCCATCCTTCGTGCGCCGCAGCAAACCGGCATCGACCAGACTGCGGCGCACCAGGACATAACGGCGTCGAGATACCAGCTTGCAGCAGCTCGTTCACCTGTTGTTCAGTATATCCGCGTTCCATCGCAAATTTGTCAATGATGTAGTGCAGCATGGCTACTTGATCTTTCAGTTTGCTCGACCAGCGGGTGACGCGTCCTTGCTCATCCAACAGGTCGCGCAGTGCGGGCGGCGCGCTCGCCCGCACCTGGCTGAGTTGCAACTCGGTCGCCGTCTCTTTGCCGACCGCCTGTACGTTGTGGCTGGACAACAACTGGCGCGACAGAAACAGCAACCGTTGTAGTCCGGCGTCATCGTAGGTGTAAAGTTTGTTGGCGTCGCCGGCGCGTCGCTCCTGTATAAAGCCGGCGCCGACCAATTGCTTGAGATGGCGCGAGACATTGCCCTGGCTGCCCTCCAACTGGGTGATGATCTCCTGGGCGCGCTCCTCGCCATGTTCGACCAGGAGTTCGAGGATGCGCAGCCGCGTGTCGTCCGCCAGTGCATTGAGCGGCCCAAGCACCTCCGCCCGACGCAATGGGTCGCGGCGCAGCAGTTGAGGATCGAATTTACGCACCACCCAGAGTGTAGCGCGACTCCCGAAGTGCGTGCAATGCGCCAGGAGGTGGGGCGACCAAACCAATATGATGCGCTGGACGCCAGCTACTTGGGCAAGTTGGCGATCGTCCGGCTCACTCTGCAACAGGAAACGCAGCGCGTCGAACGGATTCGCCGCCTGCCACTGGGGCTGGCTGAAGATCAACTCGTTGATGCTGCGCGTCATTTTTGTCAGCAGGTGGATGTGGCGTTGCCACTCGGTCGCCAGCAGCGTCTCCCAGAGCGTGCGCAGATGCTCGACGATCTGGCGTTTGAGCGCGGGCGCGTCAGCCAACATGGCGTCGACTTCTGCACGCAGCACCGGCTCTTCGACGCTTTGCGCGGCCTCTGTCAACCGCTGGTGAAAAGTTGCGTCCGGCTGCGTCGCCAGCATCGCGAGGTAGCCTGGAAAATCAGCAACTGGTGCATCAGACAATAACGCCGGCCCGAAAGCCGCAAAGAGCTGGCGATTGAAGATGCTTTGCTCTGCGGACAGCAGGGCCGCGCCGCGCGCGCGCCATGCATCTTCGGCCACGCCTTCAGTGGTCAAGGCCCACATGCTGAGCAGGATGGCAGGCGTCGTCTCCAACGCGGCGCTTACCTGGACCGTGGGCAGCGTTGGTAAAGAAAAGGGTGATGCGGACATGATTGATTTCCTATAATCTATTTATGCGGATATGCGCATAGATGCAAATGTTACCTGTGTTTTTGCGCCATGTCAAGCGCAGAATAGTGGCGCGGCGGCGCGTGGCGCGGCGGGCGCGTAGCCCCCCAGTGCTTTGTGTGCGCGTTGCATCGGACGACTGAAGCAAGCTCACTGCGCCGGGGGTTTGTTGACACTGAATTTGGCGCCCAGTATACTGGCAGCAAGCGACTGCCTGCGCGCCTTGCCTCGGCAAGAAGCCTGATTTGGCGCTATCGGTCTTGCAAACACGATCCACGATCTATCATTCAGCACGAAGGGTTCGGCGCCTTCGCTGCAAAAGTCATCGAGTATCTTCGCTATGAATTCACAACCCGCAAGCAAAAATGGACCCGAACTGGCTGAGCCAGCCGGCTTTCCTGGACTTGACTACGACTTTCTGCGCTATATGGGCGTTCGCCCTGAAACCATGCGCCAGATTCAGGATTTCTATTTTCCATACTTTGCCAATTGCGGCCGCGTGATCGATCTTGGGTGTGGCGACGGCGACTTCTTGGCGATGTTGCTCGAGCATGGGATTGAGGCGATCGGGGTGGATTCGGATGAAAAAACGTTCGAAGCAGGCAAGCAGAATGCGCTGCCGATCGTCAGACAGGATGTATTTGAGTTCCTGCATCAACAAGAGGAGGCAAGCGCGGATGGCATTTTTTGCGCCCATCTGGTCGAACACCTGCCTTATCCCAAAGTCATCGAGCTGATTCAGCACTCTTTCCGGGTGTTGCGTCCTGGAGGGCGCATCATTCTGGCGACGCCCAATGTCCGTTCGCTCTATTCGCACCTTGAAATGTTTTACATGCACTTTGGGCATATCAGTTTCTACCATCCAAAGTTGCTCTGCTTTTTTTTGGAACATGAAGGGTTTCGCCAAAGCGAAGAGGGCGAAAACACCACCACAGGCTCGCCGCTGCTGCCAGAGGTGCGCGCGTTCTTGCACCAGGTTGCGACCACACAAGCGGCCTTATCCTCTGCCCCTTCATCCTCGGGTGCAGAGGCGGGGGCTCCGTACAACCCGCCATCTTTTCACTATCGACATGAAATTCCGCCACAAGGAAAAGGCATCTTGAGGAAGGCCAGCTATCATCTGAAGCGCGTCTTGACCCGCTGGCTTGTGCAGCCGCTGACCGATGACCTGGCGCTTCAGGTAAGCGTTTTAGCCCTCCAGACAGGCGCGGCGCAAACCCAACAATCTCAACAGATAGCCGCGCTTGCCCGTTCCTTGCAGTCGCTCAACGGCGCTTTTGAATGTTACGCCACCGCCGTCAAGCCGTGAGCCAACAGGTGGGTGACGAGACAATCGGCCTGAGCGACGTTGCTATGAATGCGCCTACAACAATTTCTGCTTTTCATCGTATTTTCACCATGATGATTGACTTCGTTGCACCGCCCCTGAGCATCCGCCGCCAGTTCCTCCAATTGATACAAGTAGCCTGGTCGCTCGGATGGCGCGAGGGGGGTGGCGTCGCGCTGGAGCGCATCCATGAGGCAATCGTCTGCTACCGACGCACCGGCAGCCTGATCATCCCGCCGCCGCCTCCCCGCCCGTTTATACGTATGCAGAGTGGATTGCCGATCACGAACCTGCGCCAGAGACGCTTGCCGCACAGCGCGCGGCGGCTCAACAATTCGCCTACCAACCACTGATCACGCTGATCATGCCTGTTTATAACCCACCAGTAGAAGTTTTCGACCTTGCCGTTCGCTCCGTGCAGCAGCAGACTTACCCGCACTGGCAGTTGTGTCTGGCGAATGGCGGCGACGATTCCGCGATCCGTGCGTATATCGACCGGCTCGCAGCCCAAGAGCCGCGGGTGCGGACGGCGCACCTCGCCCAAAATTTGGGGATTTCCGGTAATTCTAACGCAGCGTTGAAAGTGGCAGAGGGGGAATTTGTCAGCTTTTTCGATCATGACGACAAACTTGCCCCCACGTTGCTCTTTGCGGTGGTAGCGGAGCTTAACCGAGATTCTGCAATCGACATTATTTACTTCGATGAAGACAAAATCTCGGCCGACGACCGCGAGCGCAGCGAGCCGTGGCTCAAACCGGCCTGGTCGCCAGACATGATGTTGTCGGTCAATTTGGTCGGACACGGCATCTTTCGGCGTAGACTGGTCGAGGAAGGCGGGGGCTTTGATCCTGCCACGGATGGCGCGCAGGATTGGGATCTGGCGTTGCGGTGCTCGCTGCGCGCCGGCAAGATCGTTCATATTCCGCAAATCCTGTATCACTGGCGCAAGATCCCAGGTTCAGCGGCAGTCGATGCGCAGGCCAAACCGTATGCGTTTGCGGCGCAGACGCGCGCGCTGCAAAAACATCTTACCGCGCTTGGCGCCGCCGGCGCCACTGTCAGGCTCACATCGGCCGGCGCGCGTGTCGACTTTCCGGCGCGGGATGCAAAAATCTCGATCATCATTCCCACCAAAGATCAATTCCACTTCATCCAGCGATGCGTCTCTTCCCTGCTGCACAAGACGCATTACCCTAACCTCGAGATCATCGTGATCGATACCGGCAGTACGGAGCAGGCAGTGCTTGCCTACTACGAAGAGCTGGCGCATGAACCACGCGTCCATTTGGTGCACTATCAGGAAGATTTCAACTACTCGCGCGCCAACAATATTGGGGTGCAGCACGCAAGCGGAGATGTGTTCTTGTTTCTCAACAATGACACCGAAGCGATAGAACCGGACTGGCTGGAGACGATGGCCGGGTGGGCGCTGCGCAAAGAAATCGGCGTCGTCGGCGCAAAATTGCTGTACGACGATGGCTCGATTCAACACGGCGGCGTCGTGATTGGTCTGGAGGGAGTTGCCAGCCATATCTTCGGCGGTATGCACGAAGGGCAGTTTGGGGTGTTTGGCTCGACTGAATGGGTGCGCAACTATATGGCGGTCACCGGCGCTTGCCTCATGCTGCGCCGCGATGTGTTCGAGCGCATCGGCGCGTTTGACGAAGAGTATAGACTGACCTTCAGCGATGTCGAGTTATGTTTGCGCGCGTTGGCGTCCGGCTATCGTAATGTGTGGTTGCCGTTTGTGCGGATGCTCCACCACGAAGGTGGCACGCGCGGGTACTACATGCCCAACGACGATATTGTGCGCGTCAACCAGCAGATGTGGCAGCTTGTGTTGGCCGGGGATCCCTACTTTCATCCTGCCCTCTCCTCGGTGCAGCGCCAGCCGACGCTCGCTTCGCCGACGACAAAGACGCGCTTCCAGATTTTTTATGAACTCCTCGACTACGTCGAACTGCTCCCCGCGCCGCCCCTCTCTGCTGAGTCGCACCAGGGCGCGCGCTCGGATCAGGCAAATGACAGCGCCCCCCAACCAATAGACGCCGCTACCGTGACAGCCGTTATGCAGCAAATCCAGGCGCAGGCGGCCTCATCTAGCCGCGTCACGTATAAGCTCGTTGACCGTGACGCGCCGGCGATTCAAATGGAAATTCGTGACGATTCAGGCGCAACCGAAACGGTCAAACAATGGCACGCGGATGACGCGGATCAGGCAGATTTTCGCTGATCGCATCCGCAGCTATCTGCCGAATCCGCGTACGCCGCAGAATACGTAACTGGGCGATATTTCAGGGCGCTTTACTCGACAGTCGGTCAGTTAAAGCGCAAGTCAGCCTGTGGAAGTAGGCCCCAAAGGGAGAGTTGTTGATGAAATTTCTTCGCCGTATCGCCGAAAAAGCCGGCGTGTTGGGCAGCCGGACAGGTTCACCTGCTGCGACCGCCATTGTGCGTCCCGCCAGGCCGTCAACGATCATTACTTGACCTCAGCGCCAAGTGACCAGAATGCCATCGACATCTTTGCAGGCGAATGGTCGTCGAAGTTTCCGGCCTCGTTCGCCGATCTGAAGGCGGGCGCCATCCCGATGTTTGAGGATGATCGCATCCACTGGTTTGCTTCAGAGATCAACGGCTTTCAACAGCAACAGGTGCTCGAGTTGGGGCCGCTCGAAGGTGGGCACTCCTACATGCTTGACCGGATGGGCGCGCAATCGGTGACGGCCATTGAATCGAACACGCACGCCTATCTGCGCTGCTTGATTGCCAAAGAAATTTTGGGCATGCCGAGCGTGCGCTTTTTAGCGGGCGACTTCATGGCCTATTTGCGTGGCCCAGACTGTCCTCACTACGATATCGGCCTGGCCAGCGGCGTGCTCTATCACATGACCAACCCCGTTGAGATGATCAGCCTGCTGGCAGAACATTGTGAGAAGCATCTATTGTTTTGGACGCACCATTACGACGCGGTTTGGGCCAAAACGCCGGCTGGACAGGAGCATCTTACGTCGGCTGAGAGCGTTGAATATGCAGGCTTCCGCTGCACCTTGCACCGCTACGAATATAACAATGCGCTCGATTGGGGCGGCTTTTGCGGCGGACCGCGTCCTCATTGCTACTGGATAGAGCGCGAGGAGCTACTTGCCTGCCTGCGTTTCTTCGGCTTCCCACAGATCCGAATCGGTTGCGACGATCCCAATCATCCACACGGTCCGGCTTTTGCCCTGGTCGCGAGCAGGGCATGACGCAAAGCGCGATCAATGATGCGCCGATGATGCAAGGTCAGTTTGCCTTTCAGAAGACTCGCGTAAGGACTACACCGTGCAATTCTGGCTGAGTCGGCGACCTGCCCTTCTGCTTTTTCTCATCACTTTTGCTGTTTATGCGCTACTCGTCCTTTTTTTCTCGCGCCCGCCTGGCATGAGCATGACCAACGGGGACGAGCCGCACTATCTATTGCAGATGCACAGCCTGCTCGTTGACCATGACTTGGAAGTGCAAAACAACTACGCAAATCTCGACTACCGCGAATTTTTTGTCGGGGAAACCCTCAACGTCGGCGCATATCTTTATCGGTACCACGGTCGAACCATCCGCCACCATTTTTCACTGGGCATGCCATTGCTGCTAACGCCGGCCTACGCTCTTGGCCGGCGGGTCGGGGTGCAATTGCTGCTGGCGCTGTTGACGGCGGGCGGCATGAGTTGTCTGTTGCTGGTGGCGCGACGCTTTATGCCGCCCTCGATTGCTTTTGCCAGTGTGCTCCTCTGTGCACTACTCTACCCCATCGTCATTTACAGCCATCAGATCTATCCCGAAACGATCGTGATGGCGCTGGTTGCGTTTGTGCTGGCGCAGACGCTTGCCGTTAGCGAGGCGCGGTTGCGGCGGCGGGCCGTGCTGGTCGGCGTCGCGGTCGGGGTCATGCCCCACTTTCAGAACAAGTTTATTTTGCTTTCAGCGTTGCTCTTTGCCTTCTTTCTGTGGAGCACGCGAACTGACCTGAAAACGGCGCTGCGTTGGTCGTTGCCGCCGATCGTGCTGCTGGCTGCGGGTCACCTGGCGTGGGCGTACGTCATTTATGGCGAACTGGGGCGCAGCGCGCTCATCTCGCCGGGGTACCCGCTGCTCGTGGATGCGCGGATCGACGACGGCGTCCTGGGGCTGTGGTTCGATCAGGAAGTGGGGCTCGGCTTTTACGCGCCCCTTTATTTGATGGCGCTGCCTGGCGCCATCATTCTGTTGCGTCAGCCGCAGCGACGCGCAGCTACCTGCTGGCTTGTCATCATCTACACCAGTTTTCACCTGCTGAGCGGCGCCTATTATGACTGGCCCGCGGGGCTTTCGCCCGCGCCGCGCTATCTGATCCCGGTCATCCCAGTGCTGGTGATCTTTGTCGGCGCCGCGCTGGAATGGCTCCTCCGTCGCGGTCAGTTCCTCCAGCCTTTGCTGCTGACGCTCATCACCGTCTACTTCACTTATCTGATTCTTTTTGTACAGCGCGCCTATATGTTTCCCTTTTATATCGGCACTAACTCTATCCTGCGCGAACATTTCCGCGCCAACCATCTGATCATCTGGTTGACTACCTGGCTGCCCTCCTTTCTACGCGCCCCCGAAACCGCTTACGTCAGCCTGGCGATCGTGGGGATCATCTTCCTGACCGGCATGGCCATCTTGATCCCAGTGAACCGGTTGCTCATCGCTGCGTTGAACAGGCCCACAGATCGAACTGATGCGTAGCGCCCATCTCTCTGCGCGGCGCCTACCCCAATGCGTTCAACATAGATACAGTCAGGCAGACGCAGGTCAGTCGATTTACGCGCGTCAACTGGGCGGTGCATTTCCGTAGCTGTAGAATCCATCAAATACCAAAATTTTGATTTACTATTTGCCGGATGTGCGCGCTCTGTTGAGCCAATATAATGATATGATGTCCGCACGTTTGGTTCTGGCTATTTGCAGTAGCCAGTTTTTCGAGGAGGGTTTATGTTGCAATGGTCCCCATTACCCCGCTGCAAGTCTGTATGCATCAGCCTGCTGTTGCTGGTGAGCCTGCTCGCAGGCAGTCCGCTGACAGCGCAAGCGCAGCCGGAAACCCCGGCCGCGCTTGCTTTTACGTCCACCAATGTGAAGCTTTCCGGCGGTCTTGTCATTCACTCATCGCCCACCCTGGCGGATTTGACCGGCGACGGCCTGCCCGAAATCCTGATCGGTACGACCGCGCAGAACGGGGCGAGCAGCAACCAGCCCAATCGACCCATGTATCTCACTGCGCTGCGCAGCAATGATACTATTTTGTGGTCGGCGCCAGTCGACGCGCCGATCAATTCCAGCCCGGCAGTCGCCGACATCGATGGCGATGGACAGCCTGAGGTGTTGGTCACGACCGGCGGTGATGTCAGCGACCGCAAACGGCAAGGCAGCTTGATGGCCTTCGACCGCTCCGGCAATCTGCGCTGGCGCTTCACCACGCTCGATGATGTTCCCAAAGATGGAAATCCTGACGGCGCCTTCTCCTCGCCTACCCTGTGTGATGTCGATGGCGATGGCAAGCTGGAGATTGTGTTTGGCGGCTGGGACAGGCAGATTTATCTTATCAACCACGACGGCTCCCCGCGCTGGAACAATCTGAACAGCTATCCAAACACACCGGCGCGTCCTGGCTATCATAACGCCGACACGGTTTGGTCCACCGCAGCGTGCGCAGACTTGAATAACGACGGCAAGAACGAGATTATCATCGGCGCCGACATCACCGGCGGCGGCCGTCTGCCCGACGGCACGCGCACCCAAAATGGCGGCTTCCTGTATGTGTTCGACGGGAACGGCAATGTGCTGGTGCGGCGCTTCCTCGACGAAGCCATCTTTTCCTCGCCGGCTGTGGCCGATCCTGGATAACGACGGCGTGCTCGAAATTGTGGTTGGAACAAGCTATTACTGGTGGAATGAATCCGGCCGCAGTAAGACCAACTACGTCTACGCGTTTCGCACCGAGAAAGTTTTCAGTGCTCTGCCTTACGCGGACCCGGCCAAATTGCCGAACGCGCCGGGCTGGCCGCAGACCACCCCCTACCCTGGCTTCAGCTCGCCCGCAATCGGCGATCTGGACAACGACGGCGACCTGGAAGTCGTGATCGCCGCGGGGAATCCATTTGCCGCGACAGGGGATGCGATCCCCGGCGCCGGCATGGTGCACGCCTGGCATCATAACGGCGCACCTGTGGCCGGTTGGCCCATCAACGCCAAGAACGAAGCCAATATGGATGCAACGATTTTCGGGTCTCCCGTTATCGCTGACTTGGACGGAGACGGCGCGCAGGAAGTGCTCGTTGCCATGGTCTGGGATATTCATGTTTACGGCGCAAATGGCGCGCTGAAAACCCGTCTGAAGACAATGTACACTGTGGCCTCCACCCCGGCAGTGGGGGACACCGATGGCAATGGCAAGGCCGACGTTTTCATCGGGGGCAGCCACGCGCAGGGCGATCCATCTTCCGGCTACTTGTGGCATTTCAAATCGACGAGTGGATCGCTTGGCGCGGCGCCCTGGCCTATGTTCCATCGTAGCGCAACCCTGGATGGTTATTACGCAGTCGCCCGGCCACCTGAAGTGTCGTTGCTGACGAATAGCCTCTTGCTCCTGGCCGATATCAACATCCCGGCACAGAGAAGAGAAATTAAAATCACCATCAGTCTGATGAACTCTGGGGGCAGCCCCATGACTTGGTCCGCACAGCCCACCGGCGCCGCTTCCGCCTCTGTCAAGGTTTCCCCCGCAAGTGGAGAATTGCAGCCCGGCGGCTCGGTTGCGCTGGAGGTTACGATCAACACGAGCAACCTGGATGAAGGCACGCACGATTTGGGCGCGATCCAGATCGATGCCGGGGGCAATGGCAGCGCGCTGCCTGCGGTGCAGGTGCCGGTCTCGGTCTATGTAGGAGCCGTGGAATACCAATACTTGCCGATTACCCGCCGGTAGTGTGTAGCGCCCTGCCGGCCGAACTACCAGCCCGATGTGTCTGGCGGCCACAACCGCTGTCACGCTGGTAGTTCGGCCGGCAAGGATCGCCGTGCAGATTACGGCGGTGCTTGCTACAGTTGCTTTCGACTGGATAGTGAAGGTGGTGTTTTCTAACGAGGATAGGGCCGCGACCGAGGAGCGACTGGCAATCTTCGATGGTTTGCGGATGCCAATCGCACTACGTTCGATGGGCGCATCTGCTCAGAAGCAGCGCAGAAATAAGTAGCTGCCGGCACGACCCTCCGTTAAGAAGTTCGTGCCGGCAGCTAACAGAAACCTCCACAACCAAACAGTGAAACTACTGGGTTGCATCGGTTTGGCTGGGGAACAGGGATTCGAACCCCAACTGCCTGATCCAGAGAAACCGCCCAAACTCGCCGGAAAACGCCTGACGCCCGGCGCGATAGGGGCGATTTCTCTCTGAAGAACGCCTGCCTCGAAATCGAACCCTGATCATGGAACGCGAAGAAACCCTGGTCGAAATCGTCGGCCGCCTCGAAAAAGCCACCGGCCGCCTCGAAACCCTCATCGACGGCAACGTCACCCTCGGCTACCCCGGCCTGGCCGCCGAAGTGCGCCGCCTGCGCGCCGAACTCGACGAAATGCGCAACCGACAGGTCTCCCTCTGGCAGTGGGTCACCGGCTACATCCTCTTCGTCATCTCCTTCGGCCTCATCGCCATCGACGAACTCCAGGCCGCCCTCGAACTCACCCGCACCGCCGCCTTCGTCGGCGGTGGCTTCATGCTCATCCTCTCCTGCGGCTTCTTCCTCTCCGGCCTCGGCTGGATCCGCTGGCGGTAGGGCCGCCCTCTCCGTACAGACGCAACACCTTGCGTCTCTACCAGGATCACCATGACCCGACGCCAACAACAGCGCATCCAACACCTCGGCGAACTCCAACTCTGCCTCACGCGCGCCTTCGACGCCTACATCGCCGAATGCAACGAAACCCTCGCCCGCCTGCCCCTCGGCGCCCAGCGCGAAATCTGGGAGATCGAAATCGACATCCAGCACCGCCATGGCCAGTCTATGACCCGCCAGGTGCAAACCTGGCTCGACGAAGCCGGAGCAGCCACCCCATGATCGAACAACGCATGGCCAACTGCATCCAGGAATGGATCGACCACACCAGCGGCAAACCCGTCGAAATTCTCAGCCAACTCGACCAGCAACAGCCACCACACCCATGACAGCCCCAAAACGGCGCACCCGCAACCGCATCCTCACCAAGGTCGACGAAAACGTCACCGCCGCACTCAAAGACCTCCAAATCTCCCTGCGCGGCCCTGGCGTCGCCCGCGCCCTCCACGCCGGCGCCGACATGATCGCCCAGGCCGCCCGCCCCAACGCCCCCAAAGATAGAGGCCGGCTCAAGGCTGGCGTCTACACCGCCTCCATCCTGCGTAACGAGTTTAGGCCGCTGGTGCGTCTGCGCACCGGCCAGCCCCTCAACAGCCCCCTCAAATTCCCCCCACGCCCCCGCCAGGCCCTGGTCTGGTCCAGCGTCTTCTACACCCGCTTCATCGAACGCGGCCGCAAGCCCCAAGGCCGCGCACTCGGCCCTGCCCTGCCCCAACGCATCGGCAAACAGCGCGCGGTCGGTCGCATCCGCAAACGCCCCTTCTTCCAAAGCGCCAAACGCCGCATGCGCAAACCCGCCGCCGAAGAAATCAGCCGCCGCATGAAACAACTTATCGAGGAGGCATGGCAACGCCCATGATCGAACAACGCATCATCACCCTCCTCCACAACAACCCCACCCTCGTCGCCGCCGTCGGCGACCACATCTACCCCGTCGCCCTGCGCCAGGGCAGCCCCCTCCCCACCCTCGTCTACCGCCGCCTCTCCAGCGACCCCGAATACACCCTCGCCGGCCGCGCCGGCTGGCGCAACGCCACCCTCCAAATCGCCTGCTGGGCGCAAGAATACGCCGAAGCCAGAGCACTCGCCGAAACCATCCGCCAAACCCTCGACGCCTACAGCGAACCCAGCCCCGTCGGCCCCCTCCGCTTCGTCAGCGTCGCCGACAGCGCCGACGAATACATCGCCGAACTCGACGCCTTCGGCTGCGTCGTCACCCTCACCATCGACTACGACGACGAAGCCCCCATCCCACAGGAGCCCACACCATGAGAGGCAACCAACTCGCCATCTGGGTCGATGAATTCGACTTCTCCACCGCCACCAGCCAGATCGACCTCACCTTCGAAGTCGGCGAAGGCGAACGCACCAGCCTCGCCAGCGACGCCCAGGAATACCTCCCCCTCCTCCCCAAAATCACCGTCCAGCAAAACGGCTACCTCGAAGGCATCCTGCCCAATGGCTTCGCCGCCGAGATGGAAGCTCGCTTCGCCCAGCGCGGCGCCATCGTCACCGTGTTGGTGGGAAGAAGCGACCCCGCCTGCATCGCCTACACCCTCCCCGACGCCGCCAACCTCGAAATGGCCTTCGCCGCCCCCGCCGCCAACCTCACCACCCTCAACGGTCAATGGGCAACCAGCGCCAACGCCCGCCGCGGACGCCGCATCTTCACCGGAACCCTCACCGCCGCCGGCGAACAACCCAGCGTCGACTTCGCGCCGGAACCCTCACCGGCGGCCTCGCCTTCCTCCACATCGCCACCATCACCGGCGGGGCCACCAACGCCGAACTCACCATCGAAAGCTCCACCGACAACCTCACCTTCGTCGAAGAAGCCACCCTCACCCTCTCCGCCACCGGCGGCTACACCCTCCCGCTCGACGGCGCCATCAGCCGCTATGTGCGCCTCACCTGCGCAGACCTCGGCGGCGCCACCGCCATCCACTGCCTCGCCATCGTCAGCCTGGGCGCATAACCCGCCCCTCGCCACTCGCAACCCGTAACTCGCCACTCACCAAGGAGCCACCATCATGGGCGTCAAAGGCGCAAAAAACTGCACACTCACCTACAACAGCGTCAACCTCACCTCCTACGTCGACCAGGTCGACCTCCAAATGGCCGTCGCCGAACTCGAAACCACCAACCTCGCCAGCGACGCCCAGGAATACATCCCCGGCCTGCCCTCCTACAACGCCGACATCAAAGTCACCAAGTGGGACCGCGTCATCGATGACATCTTCGCCCTCCGACACCCTCAACCCCGTCAAACGCACCGCCGCCATCACCTACACCGACGCCGCCGGCGACACCGTCACCTACACCTGGACCCTCCAAGCCTTCGTCACCGGCTACAACATCTCCGGCCAGGCCACCGGCAAAGTCGACTCCGGCCCCAAAGTGCGACTCTCCGGCAACCCCACCCGCACCACCAGCTAAAAAGAGATTGGAGAGTAAGAGAGTAAGAGATTGGGGGATTGAGGGGACTTATTGCCTGAGCGCCAATCTCTTAATCTCTTACTCTCTTAATCTCTTACTCTCTTAATCTCTTAATCTCCCAAGGAGCCTAACCCATGCACATCCGCATCGAATGCACCCTCCCCGGCCTCGAAGGCAACTGGATCGACCTCTCCGACACCTGGAGCCGCGCCGAAATCATGGCCTTCTACCCCGCCATACTCCAAGGCAACGACGAAGTGACCCTGCCCCTCCTACAGCGCAAACTCTCAGGCGTCCACCTCCACCTCATCGATGGCGCCCTCGTCACAGATCCTGCTACGCTCATCGAAACCTTCGACCAACTCGACATCCGCCTGGCGCGCTGGTTCCTCGCCGGCGTCATGGCCGCCATCCAGGCAATGATCTCCTTGGGGGAAGCGCAGAGGCGGCTATTATTCGATGGTGTCGAGATAGCCGCCCGGAACACGCCGACGCCGACACAGCCGCGCTAGAAGCCGACACAGCCGTGCGCGGACAGGCGCTGCTCGCCATGACAGCAACGCTCCCCACCGCCTACTGGGACGGCCTGTTAATGCGGTTATTCCCAGGGAAAACCCTCGAAGAGCTAGACAACATCGACTGGCCGCGGCTCATGCGCGTGCTGCAAGTGCGCCAGATCGAACAGATCGAACAGCGCCTGCCCGGCTTCTTCCAGGGCAAATGGCAGCCGACCGCCGCAGAGTGGCGCCTCATCCAGCGCCACGACCGGATTCTAGAAAAAAACGGAGATAAGTTGATTGAGGACGCCTAACAGTGAAACCAGCACAGAAAAAAGCACGATCGCCGCAACACCGATCCCCCAGCCCCAAAAGACATAGCGGATATTTTGCGGCCTGCACTCACGCAGATACAGCGTCCGCGCTGCATCGTGCGTCGCACCCGCCGCCGCGGCGAACTACGCAACAGCAGCGGCGCAGGACGCCGCACAGGAACCGCATCCTCTTCCGGCCACGCCGGCAACCTTCGATCATTACTCATCGCGACTTTTCTCCCAACTCCAGTATAACGGGTCGCCAGACAAACACATCTGACAATAGGTTGACTCATGGCTGACGCCAAAACCCTTATCTCGCTGGGTCTCAAAGATGAAGCCAGCCGGCAACTAAAACAATTCGAGGGCAACTACCAAAAGGCCATCGGCGGCATCGAAGGCGCCGACAGCGGCAGCGGCGCCGGCCTGGCGCAAATCGCCGTGGAAGCCACCAGCCTGAGCGGCGCACTCACCATGCTCGGCGCCACCGCACCGCAAATACTCGTCGCAACCAAAACCCTGGAACTGCTCGGCGGCGCCGTCGACATGGCCCGCCTCGCCAGCGAAGGCCAGCGGCTGGAAGGCGCCTACCAATCCCTCGCCGCCAAAACCGGCGTCGCCGCCCACACCATGCTCGCCGCCATGCGCAGCGCCTCCTACGGCATGATCTCCGACATGGGCCTCATGCAGGCCGCCAACAGCGCGATGGCCCTGGGCGTCGTCGACTCCGCCGACGAAATGGCCGCCCTCCTCCAGGTCGCCATCGCCAAAGGCGCCGAATTCAACATCGCCCCTGCCCAGGCGCTCAACGACCTCATCAACGGCCTCGGCCGCATGTCCCCCGAAATCCTCAACAACATCGGCATCGTCGTCAACGCCAAACAAGCCTACGACGCCTACGCCGCCACCCTGGGCACAACCGCCAGCCGCCTGACCGAACAACAGAGAATGCAGGCGCTCGTTAACAGCGTCCTCGCCGCCACCCCGGACGCCGCCCAACGCTCCGCCGAAATCGGACAATCCGGCGCGGCGGCCTTCGACCGCTGGGGCGCCGCCACCGCCAACGCCAGCCAAATTTGGGGCGCCACCTTCCTCCCCGCCGTCGCCACCGGCCTCGACTGGCTTACCATGCTCGTCGACGCCCTCGGCAAACTCGGCGACGCCATGAATGAAATCGGCGCCGCCGGCGCTGGCGGCATCAACTGGACCCCCGCCAAAATCGAAACCCAGATCGCCAAGATCGAAAAAGCCCTCGCCGCCTACCAGGACCCCAAACAATACCCCCAGACCGCCCAGACCCAGATGCTCGTCGCATCGGCCACCGCCAACTGACCGACCTCAAGGCCATGCTCGCCGAAATGACCGCGGCCGGCGCCGGGACAGCCAGCACCATCAGCAGCGTAGGCCACTCCGCAACGCAGGCCGGCAGCGGCCTCTCCGTCGCCGAAACCCAGGCCGCCCGCCTCAAAGCCCGCCTCGGCGAACTGGCCGGGCAGAGCGACGCCACCCTCGGCAGCCTGCGCTCGATGTGGGTTGGCGCGGCGGGTGCGCTGGGTGCGGGCGAGGCGCTGGCCGGGCTAAAGGGACAGCAACAGGAGTTGGCCGCGCTGGAGCAGGGCTGGTATTACATGGGGCTCACCAGCGAGCAGATCGAATTTGAAAAAGCCGCCTGGATTGACCACTCCTCCGAAAAACTACGCCAGCAGACCCAGGCGCTCACCACCCTCGGCACGGCCGCCAGCGGCGCCGGCAGCGCCGTCACGTCGATGCAGAGCAGCCTCCAAAGCAACCTCTCCAGCATGGTCGGCAGCCAACTCTCCGGCGCCCTGACCATGGATGTGGCGTGGCCGGGCCAACAAGGCCCCCGCCCCGACGCCATCAACGAAAACGCCCGCCGCCTCGCCGCCATCGCCAACGAAGGACTCACCGGCCAGGACTGGCTCGGCCAATTCGCACAAGAAGCGCCCGCCACCTACGCAGACCTCATGCTCAAAATCGCCGAAGGCATGGACGCCCAGGGCGCCGCCCAACTCCTCCTCACCCAATTCCAAAGCGGCCTCCGCCCCGACCTCCTCAACTTCGACCTCATCAAAGAACAGGTCAAACAGCAACTCCTCGGCCAACAAGCCATCGAACAGATGACCGGCGAAATCACCAGCCAACTCATGGCCGAAATGGGCGTCAACGCCGGCCAGGTCCAAAGCGCCCTCGGCGCCGTCACCGGCATGGCTGGCGGCGCGGCCAGCGCCGGCGAACTCGAAACCGGCTTCACCGAAGGGCTCGACGCCACCGGCGCCGCCACCGGCGCCCTCGCCAAAATCGCCAAAGCCTTCCTCGACCAGGAAGGCAGCGTCCGCAGCGCCGGCGGCGTCGTCGGCGCCTGGTGGGGCGAAGGCTTCCTCGCCGTCGTCGGCGACAACATCCCCCCCACCCTCCTCGACCTCCTCACCAACCTCGTCACTCCCCTCGTCCAGGCCCGCCTATCCGTCCAGGCCAGCACCACAGGAACCAGCGATGGCAGCTAACCCTCTCACCCTCGCCGGCCTCACCCTCCCACCACCAAACCTGCAACACCCAACTCGAATGGATCGGCGGCGCCCGTCGCCCTCATGATGGGGCGCCTGCGCGACCTCCTCCAGCCCGGCCCCAAACGACGCATCTCCCTCGCCTGGACCCTCCTCACCGCCGCCGAACTCACACCAATCCTCACCGCCTACACCGCCGCCGTCGCCGCCGACGTCCCCTTCACCGGCCCCGATAGCGTCCCCCTCACCGTCAACGCCGGAACCTCACCCGGCGTCCGCTACGAAGCCGTCAACGTCGCCGGCGGCGCCCTCCGCTTCCACGCCTCCCTCGAACTCTTCGAGGCATAAGGAACCCATCGTTATGACCTGGATTCGACTAGGACAACTGACCGCAGAGACGCGCAGCGTAGCCGATGTGGCGCGGCTGGCGGGCGCCGCGCCGACGGCCAGCAACAACAAAGCCATGACGGGCCAATACAGCTATCGCGGCTCCTCTGCGGCGTTTGGGCTGGCCCTGGGCGCGCCGGCCGTGGCCCTGCGCTGCGCCGCGTTCATCAACCATAACACGGGGTTGGGCAGCAACTTGTCGGGCGTGCTGCGCTTCACCGTGGGGGACGCCGAAATCGGCTGGCAATATCGCGAGAGCGACAACAACTTCCTGTTGGCCGCCGGCTATGCCAGCGGGACGGCGACCCCGCACTACCCGGCGCCCAATGTGCTGGCCGGGGGCTTCAGCACGGCCGACGTCTGGCGCCATGTGGCGCTGATGGCTTATCTGGCGCCGTCGGGCGGCTTTGTGGCCGCGTGGCTGGACGGCGTGCAGGTGCTGGGCTGGACGGGCGACACGCGCGTCTACGCCTCCAACAGCACAACGCCCCTCACCTGGCTGAGCGGCGCGTACCTGCTGGGCGGCGGGTGGAACCTCTCGGTTTATGGGGATGACTTTTATTGCGATGTGTGGGAAGGTGCGGACGCGCCGCTGATGGCGTGCCCCTCCAGCCGGCGCTTCTTGCCTGCGTTCCCCAATGGCGCCGGCGCCACCGCGCAATGGACGCCCAACAGCGGCGCCAACTGGCAGGCCGTGGACGAAGCGCCGCCCGACAGCGAAACCACCTATGTCAAGGCGACGGTGGCCGGGTTGCGCGACAGCTACAGCTTCTCCGACATCGCCGTGCCCGCCGACTACACCGTGCGCGCCGTCATCCCCACCGCCTTTGCCCGGCGCACCGACGCCGCGGTGGGCAGCACCCTGAAGCTGGTCAGCAAAAAGGACGCTGCCGTGTCCCAGAGCGCCGAAAAAGTGCTGCCCGTGGCCTACAACCACGTGTGGGAGCGCTTCCCCACCCAGCCCGACGGCTCGCCGTGGGACGAAGCCGCGGTCAACGCCAGCGAATTCGGCATCGAGTCCAGCGGCGTCTATGCGTAGTTGTAACGCCAAGCCCAGGACGGAGTGATGGCGGAAGTACGCGGTAGCCAGGTTGCCCTGCTGGCCGAGATCCAGGGCCAGCACATCCAGGCCAGCCAGGTCGCGCTGCTGGCCGAAATCGGCTTTGCGTCCGAGGTGGAGGACGACGGCACGCACGTGCGCGCCAGCCAGGTCGCGCTGCTCGCCGAAATCGACCTGATCCAGGTGCGCGCCAGCCAGGTGTTGATACTCATCGAAGTGGCGCCCCCCGCCTCCCCCTGGCCCGGCCAGGGCCAGGCCGCCGCCACCCTCAGCCAGGCCGCACACCGCGCCCCCACCGTCAGCCGCACGCCGCCCGAATAGGCTTTAGGCCCTCTTCGCCGCCCTCTCGCCGCCAGCCGCGCCCGCGTCGCCCCAACCACCAGCCTGGCCGCCCTCGCCCCCCAATCCAGCCCCCCAGGAGCCGGTATGAGCGCCACCCGCACCCTCACCCCCCAAATCCTCATCTACTGGGACGGCGTCACCCCCACCGACGAAACCGACTACCTCATCAGCGCCCGCGCCCAGGAAAACCTCACCGCCCCCGAACAAATGCTCACCGCCGGACGCGGCGCCGTCACCGCCTGCACCCTCACCCTCAGCAACCACACGCCCGCTACAGCCCCCGCCAACCCCACCAGCCCCCTGCACCCCCACATCGCCGGCGGCGGCGCCTACCTCGCCCCCGTCCACATCAACCTCACCATCGACGGCGCCACCCAGCGCCTCTTCACCGGCCTCGTGCGCGAACTAAGCGAAAACGCCCCCACTGCCAAAAGCGCCCCCACCATCACCCTCGACTGCCGCAGCCGCGACGAACGCCTCCTCCAGGACAAACGCTCCACCCCCCTCGCCGCCTACCTCGCCGGCGGCGCCCACGCCCAGCACGAAGCGCACCACATCGCCGGGCTGCTCGCCAGCGCCGGCCTCGTCGATGGCATCGACTACATCAGCCACACCTACGCCGCCGCCCACCCCCTGCCCGCCCCACCATCGACGCCGGCCTCTTCTCCCTCGCCGCCGTCTGGCTCGACGACGAAAGCGTCCTCACCGAACTCTGGAGCCTCGCCGCCGCCTGCTGCGGCTGGTTCTACTGCGACCGCAGCGGCATCTTCCACTACCACAACCTCACCGCCGTCCTCCCCGCCAGCCTCACCGCCCACTACGGCCCCGTCACCACCCTCGAACTCGACCAGACCCAGATCGCCGGCCTCCAGCTGCGCCGCCCCACCAACGAACTCTACAGCGAAATCACCGTCGAAACCGCCCCCCTCACCCTCGGCCCCGTGGGCGAACTCTGGAACCCCGGCGCCGTCGTCATCGTCCAGCCCGGCGCAACCAAAACCATCTGGGCCCGCCTCAGCGCCCCCCTCGCCGCGGCCCCCACCCTCACCTGGGCCGCCTACACCGCCAACGGCGCCCCCCTCTCCAGCGGCGTCACCGTCGTCGCCACCCCCTACGCCCAGCGCGTCCAACTCGACATCACCAACACCACCACCCGCACCGCCTACCTCAACACCCTCACCCTCACCGGCCCCACCCTCATCGCCGACGCCAAGCGCGACGCCATCCGCACCAGCACCCACCCCTTCTGGACCAACCGCCCCCCGCGCGCCCGCACCATCCGCAGCAACCCCTACATCCAAACCGAAACCCAGGCCGCCACCATCGCCGCCTACGCCCTCCAGCGCCAGCACCTCCCCCTCCTCACCGCCACCGTCCCCAACGTCGACCGCCACGACCTGCGCCTCGGCTACCTGTGCGCCTCACCTACACCGACGCCGCCGCCGCCACCCTCCCCGTCGCCGCCCCCCTCGAAGGCATCGTCACCGCCCTCGACTGGACCCTCGACCGCACCGGCTACCGCCAGACCATCACCGTCATGGAAACCGCCAGCCTCTTCGCGGCTTCGCGCCCCTCTTCGTCCTCGGCCAGCACCGCATCGGCGCCACCGGCGCCGCCGGCGAAGCCCACCTCTTCTACTGAGTTGCGAGTTGCGAGTTCAGAATTGCGAGTTGCGCGTGCTGGCGTTTCTTCCTCTCCCCTCGCCCCTCGCCCCTCGCCCCTCGCCCCTCTCTCTACCAAACGGAGCAACAGCAAATGCCCAAACGTGATGTAGTCTTAAGCCTGGAGCGGCGGCCAGCCACCGCAAGCAGCGGCAGTAGCGGCGTGCTGCCCCTGCACAACCACGACGAGAGCTACTACACCGAAAGCGAAATCAACGCCCGCCTGGCCGACCTCCTCGACAAGACGACCTACGACCCCGACGGCGACGGCAAAGTGCAGGCAGCGGATGCAGCGGATACAGCGCCCTGGTCAGGCATCACGGGCAAGCCGCTTATCTTTCCACCCTCCACGCACGACCATGACGCACTGTATTACACCAAAGCTGACGTTAATTTGTTGTTTGCGAGCTATGCGGGGATTGGGCACGCCCATGACAGTATTTATGGACGGCTGGCCGCTGCCAATGCCTGGACGCAACAGAACACTTTTGCGGGCAACGTCGGGATTGGGACGCTGACGCCCGTGGGAAAACTGAATATTGAGGATGGCGACGCCTACCTGACGCACACTGCGTTCGGCTACGACGCCGCCCCTACAGGTGACTATATCGTGTGGACAGACCCCGATGAGTGGCCGTCGGGTCGTATCCGCGTCACCGAGCAATTAAATGATAGCTGGTATTCGTCGATGGTTTTTGAGGTGCGAGACGCCGACCCGAACCGTGGTATGCGAGAGCGCATGCGCTTGACGAATACAGGTTATATGGGACTGGCAACAAAGACGCCCAACGTGCCACTGGAAGTCTTTCACAGCACAAGCCCAGCTTTGCGGCTGTCCTATACTAACCAGTTCGGCTGGGACATTTCCAACAGCAGTGGCGACGCTTCTTTTCGCCTGCAATACATGACCGGCAACAGTGTCTTCCGGACTGTGCTTCGCGCCACATATGAGGGGTTTACGACGATTGGTGACAACGATCAGGCATATGACGCCTTGGAGGTGCACGGCGGGTTGGCCGTCACGGGCGTAAACTCAACCAACGGGTTACAGCCACCGGCGTTGAATCTGGGGTACACCAGCGACCAGGGGTATGTGCAAGCGGTGGATTGGGGCATCGCGCACAAACCCCTGATGCTCCAACCCTACGGCAACCCCGGCGTGGGCATCGGTGTTCCGTTAGGCGCCACCCCTCAAGGCTCCCTGCACGTGCGAGCAGGTTCTCTTGGCAGCCTATTGTTCGTAACAAAGACAGGCATCAGCACGGCGCCGGTGACGCTCGTTCCTAACGGGGAGGGCGACGCCCCTACCGGAGCCGTGTTCCGGGGCATCGCCAAGCATAGTACGGCAGGAAACGCTTCCACAAACCACTATGTTGTCAACAACAGCTACGTAATAATTACAGTCGGCAGCGAGCTCCTGGTATTGCGCGTGAATGCAGACGGGTCAATCGACTGTTACCGCACACCTGAAGGAACTGGTACATGGAGTATTGCAGTTGAGATTATCTGGATGTAAAGGGGAAACCGATGACAATCGACACATTTGACAGCTACAGTTTGGCCGGGAACGAAATGTTTCAGGATATGGTGCGCACCAGCATGCGCAAAATTGGCCCCAGGATTATGATGGAGTTGACCCGGCTGGCTGCCACCCCGGAGGTTGCTCCTGGAGATCAGGGGATTGCACTAAAAGCGATAGACGCCATCGGTGCGATCCTGTCCAAGCTAGGCATTTTTACAGGGGGTAGTTACGGCAACACTCAGTTGTCTATTGAGGAACTGATCCTAGCGATGCTGGCCTCCGAAGCGGTGAGCACCGTCACCTATGCAAGTATTAAAACGGGGACAACCGACGGCACATTGCGCCCGGCGCTGGATACGGTGCTGTACACGTTCCTGCGGGAGATGACCGGGTTGTCGGTGATGTCCCCGGCGGGACAGACGATGATGATGATGGGGAGTGAAAAATAATGGATACGGTAAAGGAAAAGTTGGAGGCAACGCAAGAAACAATTGCCAGTATGCAATCCGCGTTGGCGGACATGCACCAGCGCACCGCCCAGATGGAGGCAAATCTGCATTATCAGCGAGGTCCGGCGGCGGCGTTTGGTGAAATTATTGAAGAAGTGCAAGAGGCGACGGGGGAGCTGGATTCGCCGCGGCCAGAGCGGAGATAGAGCAACTAAAGGCCGAAGAGGTCACGCTGCGCGGCCAGCGCGAAGCCGCCATGATGCAGGCCGCCCAGCCCTATGACGAGCGCCTGCAAACTATCCGCGGCGCATCTGGGAGCTAGAACAGCTCGCCGGCAGCCAGCAGGGCGTCTAAGAGAGAGCAAGAGATTGGAGATTGGAGATTGGAGACGACGCTTGGCAATCTCCCAATCTCCAATCTCCTACTCTCCAATCTCCCAATCTCCAATCTCCCAATCTCCCAATCTCCCAATCTCCAATTCCCCCAATCTCCAATTCCCCCCCACCCAAAGGAAAACCCCATGCCCTACCAAACCCCCCCCACCTTCACCGACGGCGAAATCCTCAGCGCCAGCCAACTCAACACCCTGGCCAGCAACCAAAACGAACTCAACGACCTGGCCAGCAGCGCCAACCTCGGCTTTGCCCAGTTCGGGCCTAAGCACGAATACGAGTCGCTACTTCCGCGTCATTCACAGCTACGACAACTTATTTCTGATCTTTGGCGAGCACAGCAGCAGCAGCTCGCTGCGCGTCTACTACGGCGCCACCCTGGTCTACACCTCGCCCGGCAACGGCCAGGACCACACCGTCAACGTCAACCTCGCCAGCTTCGGCCTGGTCAAAGGCCAGCCCTACACCGTGCGCCTCCGCGCCAGCAGCGATGACGCCACCGAAATCTACTACCTCAGCGAAACCGGGGCGCCGGTATGAGCGTCCCCCCCTTCGTCCCGCTGACCAAACCCACCGCCGCGCAACTCAACGCCATCAGCCGCAGCCAGGCCGCGCTCTGGGCCATCTCCCTCGGCGGCGTCGGCCAGGAGCCAATGGCCGCGGAATGGGGCGGCCCCGGCAGCATCTGGATCTTCCAGCGCGTCCACCGCTGGCTCCTCTACGACAGCACCGGCCAGCTCGCCGACCCCTCCGGCGTCAACGACCCCGTCAGCCTGGCGGACCCGCCCAGCGGCCTCGGCCTCCTCGACCTCAACACCATAGCCTGGCTCGCACCAGGCATGTTCTACCGCGTCACCGGCTGCGCCGTCGCCTGGGAGCGCTCCGCGCCGCCAGCCGGGTGACCCCTGTTTCCCCAGTAAAACAACGACAGGGGAAAATCAATTCATTTCGCGGGCGCATGCGAACTTGGCGCATGATGGTCTACACCCCAATCCGCCAGAGATCGAAGGGGCCTACCCCTTGCAGGCAGCAAAAAAGCCGGGGCAACCGT
>JADJVW010000023.1 GCA_016710365.1 Candidatus Caldilinea saccharophila
GGCGGTCATGCTGAGTTGTTGGGCATCTACTTCCCGATCGGCAACCAACACATCGACCACCAGACGTTGCAGATTCATCGGGCGCCGCATTGCTTTAGCGACCTGCTCTTCAACGGCGCACTCAAAGACAAGAGCCGCAGCGTCTACATGGGCATCATCCAGGTGAACAAGGGTGCGCAAAAGACCGATGCGTATCAGCGCAACGGCAACTTGATCCTCGACCCGTCGGCGCGTGCGGACAGCATTCCGGGGTTGGAGATCGAAGCGGATGATGTGCGCTGCACTCATGCCGCCACCGCGGCGCAGGTCGAAGAGGAATATGTCTTTTATCTGATGGCGCGCGGCCTTTCGCGCCCGCAGGCAGAGCGCATGATCGTGCAGGGCTTCTTCCAGGCGGTGCTGGATCGTGTGCCGGTCGAGAGCGTCGTCCACAAGCTGGAGCGCGTGATCGAACGCAAGATCGGCGGCTGAGCCGTTGCTGACTGCGACCCTGGTAAAGATCGACCACGGATAAAGTTGAACACGCCGCTCACGACAAAATGTGATGCCGCCCATGCCTAGGAGGGAGAAACCATGAAAGTTTCAGAGAAGGGCTATGCACGTCCAGACGCCCTGGTCAGCACCGAATGGGTGGCGGCGCATCTCGACGACCCCGCCATGCGCCTGGTCGAGAGCAACGAAGACATCCTGCTCTACGATGTCGCGCACATTCCAGGCGCGGTCAAAGTGGACTGGCACGTCGATCTGAATGATCCCGTGGTGCGCGACTATATTGACCAAGCGCAGTTCGAGGCGTTGATGTCCCGGCTTGGCATCAGTAACGACACGACGGTCGTCTTTTATGGCGACAAAAATAACTGGTGGGCCACGTATGCCTACTGGGTCTTTCAGTTGTTTGGCCACACCGATGCCAAGGTCATGGATGGCGGGCGCATGAAATGGGTCGCCGAGGGACGACGCGCGGAGCTTCCCGCTTACGCGGCGACCACCTACACCGCGCAGCCGCTGACAACGACGCCACCATTCGCGCCTTCCGCGACGATGTGCTGGCGCACATCTCCACCGGGTTGCCATTGGTCGACGTGCGCAGCCTCGGCGAATACAAAGGCGAGTTGCTGCACATGGCCGACTATCCGCAGGAAGGTTCGCTGCGCGGCGGGCATATCCCCGGCGCCAGGAGCGTGCCCTGGGCGCGCGCGGCCAACGCGGACGGCACGTTCAAAAGCGCCGAAGAGCTACGCGTCATCTACGAGCAGGAGCAGGGACTCAAGCCCACCGACGATGTGATCGCCTACTGTCGCATCGGCGAACGCAGCAGCCACACCTGGTTCGTCCTCACCCGGCTGCTTGGCTATGAGAGCGTGAGAAACTACGATGGTTCTTGGACAGAGTGGGGAAACGGCGTACAATTGCCGATTGAGAAATAAGAGAGTAAGAGATTGGAGATTAAGAGAGTAGGCGCGCGCCTACTCTCTTAATCTCCCAATTACCCAATCGCATCTTAATGAATCGTCACAACTCATGACTATCTCTGACACTATACTTACCGACCGCACGGTGGCCTTGCGCCAGGACTTCCCGATCCTCCAGCGGATGTTGCCGAATGGCCGGCCATTGATCTATCTTGACAACGCCGCCACCAGCCAGAAGCCGCAAAGCGTGCTCGATGCGATGGATGACTATTACCGGCGCTACAACGCCAATGTTCATCGCGGCGTACACACGCTGAGCGAAGAGGCCACCGCGGCGTTCGAGGCGGCGCGCACCAAGGTGGCGAAGTTTGTCAACGCGCCCAGCGCGCGGCAGATCGTCTTCACCCGCGGCGCGACCGAGAGCATCAATCTGGTGGCGCACACCTGGGGCCGCGCCAATTTGGGGCCTGGCGACGAAGTGCTGATTACCGAGATGGAGCATCACGCCAACATCGTGCCCTGGCAGATTCTGCAGGCGCAGCTTGGCTTTACGCTGCGTTATGTGCCCATCACCGATCACGGCACGCTTGATCTGCGCACCCTGCCCGACCTGCTCACGCCGCGCACCAGGCTTTTCAGCTTTGTCCACGCCAGCAACGTTGTCGGCACAGTCAACCCGGTGCAGGAGCTAGTGGCGGCGGCGCGGGCTGTCGGCGCCGCAGTGCTGATCGACGGGGCGCAAAGCGCGCCGCACATGCCGGTCGATGTCCAGGCGCTCGACGCCGACTTTTTCGTCTTCAGCAGCCACAAGATGTGCGGGCCGACCGGCATCGGCGTGCTCTACGGCAAACGGGAGCTGCTTGAAGCCATGCCGCCTTTCATGGGCGGCGGCGACATGATCCGCGAAGTCACCATGACAGGCAGCAAGTGGAACACTGTGCCCTACAAATTCGAGGCCGGCACGCCTTCCATCGCCGAAGCCATCGGGCTGGGCGCGGCGGTGGACTATTTGCAGCAAGTAGGCATGGCATGGATTCAAGCGCACGAGCGCGCGATTACCCAGTACGCCTACACACGCATGGCAGAGGTCGAAGGCCTGCACATCCTGGGGCCGGCGCCGGACGCACGCGGCGGGCTGGTGGCGTTCACGCTCGAAGGGGTGCACCCGCACGATCTCTCGGCGATCCTTGACCGGTCGGGCGTGGCGGTGCGCGCCGGCCATCATTGCGCGCAGCCCCTGCACGATCGGCTTGGCATCCATGCCAGCGCGCGCGCCAGCTTCTATCTGTACAACACGCTGGAAGAAGTCGATGTGCTGGTGCAGGCGTTGCATAAGGCGCAGGAGATCTTTACGCTATAGAAGATGGGCTTTTGTGAGCATATTGATTGGGAGACGCTCTTATGGGCAGTGACGATCTTTATCGGGAAGCAATTCTCGACTATTACAAACACCCGCGGCACAAGGGACATCTCGACAGCCCTGACGTGCAATATCACGACCACAACCCCTTCTGCGGCGACGAGATCACTGTTGAGTTGAAGATCGAGGACGGTGTGGTGGTGGACGCTGCCTTTGACGGCCGCGGGTGCGCGATCAGCCAGGCCACGGCCAGCATGTTGATGGAAGAGATCATCGGCAAGTCGCTCGATGAAATCAAGGCCATCGACAAGGAGTTCATCCTGGAGATGCTGGGGATCGAGATGGGGCCGGTGCGTCTTAAGTGTGCGCTGCTGCCGCTCAAGGCGCTCAAGGCCGGCGCCTATGGTCTGGAAGAATGGCCGGAATGAGATAGAGATGATGAGCAACTATGTAAAAGTCGCTGCCCTTGCCGCAATCCCGGTTGGCGGCAGCAAATTGGTTGAGGTCAATCGTGTGCGCATCGCGCTGTTCAACCTGGACGGCGAAATCTACGCGATCGAAGATACGTGCACCCATGATGGCGGCCCGCTGGTCGAAGGCACGATTGTCAACGGCTGTCAGGTGCAATGTCCGCGCCACGGCGCACGTTTCGACATTCGCACCGGCGCCGCGTTGAGCTTTCCGGCTTTCGAGCCGACGAACACGTATGCCGTCCAGGTGAAGGATGGCGAAGTTTGGATCGAGCCGCCGCACTAGGCGTTGACCGATCTGTCTGATTCAGAACCAAGGAGTAAACCAATGACCCTGCCCACAAGTGTGGAAGTGCGCGAAGTGATTCGCGAGCGAGTCAAAGACCCCGAATTGATGATGAATATTGTCGATCTCGGTCTGATCTATGATGTGGCGATCTCGCCGGAAAATACTGTCGAGATCACGATGACGCTCACCAGCCCCGGCTGTCCCGCCGGCCCGAGATCATCACCGACGTCCAACGGGAGACGCACGCCGCTTTTCCCGATGTGGAGGAGGTGAACATCCACCTGACCTGGTCGCCGTTCTGGAACCCGGACATGATGTCAGAAGATGCAAAGGAAGAGTTGGGTATCTTCTAAACCAGGCAATTGCATCATGAGCAGCGCTCCCGACGATGGCGCCTGGAGCAGTATGTACAGGTGAATTTCAGAGAATTGTATCGTGCGTCGCACGTCCAGTTCGTGCGACGCACGATGATGTAAAGTCTTCGCACCGCCCATCCCCGGCTATATCGTGGCGATCCATAAACTCTATGCTAAAATCAGATGAATCATCCTGTGGCGTGTGTGCGCGCCACACCTGCATACTATCTGCCAGCGATCGAGGAATCACTGTATGTCAGCCGTCGCCATGCCAGCGCCAACCCAATCGTACAACGCCCATTTTCGCTGTTTCCGCGGCTGTCCGGGCGAATATTCCGTCTATGAAGTCATGTACACCTGCCCAACTTGTGGCGGCCTGCTTGAGGTGCACCACGACATTGCCGCCCTGCGCGAGCGCACGGCCGATGCATGGAAGCGAGAGTTTGAACGCCGCGCCGGCGCCTCGGTCTGGCCCTATGGCAGCGGCGTGTGGGGAATGCGCGAATGGGTAATGCCTGATTTGCGCGACGAAAACATCGTCAGCATGTACGAGGGCAACACCAATCTTTTCTGGGCGGAGCGTCTGGGTCGCGAAATTGGGCTGCCCAATCTGTGGATCAAGCTGTGTGGCAACAGTCACACCGGCAGCTTTAAGGATCTTGGCATGACCGTGCTGGTCAGCGTCGTCAAGCAGATGATGGCGAGTGGCAAGAGTCCGGTCAAAGCGGTGGCCGCGGCGAGCACCGGCGACACCTCCGCGGCGCTGGCGGCCTACGCGGCGGCGGCCGGCATTCCCTCGATCATCTTCCTGCCGTCGGGCAAGGTGAGCACGGCGCAACTGATCCAGCCGGTGGCCAACGGCGCGCACGTGCTGGCGCTCGACACGGACTTCGACGGTTGCATGCGCATCGTCAAAGAGGTGACGCAGGACAACACCATCTATCTGGCAAACTCCATGAACAGCATCCGCATCGAAGGTCAGAAAACCGTCGGCATCGAGATCGTGCGCCAGTTCGACTGGGAGACGCCGGACTGGATCATCATCCCGGTGGGCAATCTGGGCAACATCAGCGCGCTCTATAAGGGCATGAAGCTGATGCAAGAGCTCGGGCTGATCGACAAGATGCCGCGCTTGGTGGCCGCGCAGGCGGGCAAGGCCAACCCCTTCTATCGCAGCTTCCTCAACGGTTTCCAAGAGAAAGTGATGATCCACGCTGACAAAACGCTGGCTTCCGCCATTCAGATCGGCGACCCGGTGAGCTATGAAAAGGCCGTGCAGGCGGTGGTCGCCACCAACGGCTTGGTCGAAGCCGTCACCGAGCACGAACTTGCCAACGCGGCCGCGCGCGCGGACCTGACCGGCATGTACACCTGCCCGCACACCGGCGTGGCGCTGGCCGCGCTCTTCAAGCTGCTTGCACGCGGCGAGGTCAAGTCCACCGACCGCGTCGTGGTGATCTCGACGGCGCACGGGTTGAAATTCACCAGCTTCAAGGTCGGCTATCACGAGGGCAAGCTCGACGAGGTTGAGAGCGAGCTGGCGAACCCGCCGGTCTATCTGCCGGCGGATGTAAAGGTGGTGAAGGAAGCGATTGCGCGGAAGTTGCAGTTATAATATCAATACCAGGGCGAGAACATCGTATGCCAGTCTTCTATCGATACTTTGGTCTTTTGATCCTGGTCTACTCAAACGAGCATGAGCCGATCCACGTGCACGGACGCTATCAAGGCGCTGAAAGCAGAGCGGAGTTGATCGTTATCGATGCAAAAGTTACAGAGATCCGGATCGGGCGCGTGCCCGGCAAGCGACCACTGCCGCCGGCGCAGCTTCGTGACTTTCAGTTGATTGTTGAGCACCACGCGGAGGCGATAGTACAAAAATGGATCGATTACTTCATTCTTCATCGTCCGGTGTCGTCAGAGGATATCACGCGACGGATCCGCTGACATGGCCACCTGATGTTGTCGTGGCGATTGTTAACGCCGAATTGATCAGTTCGTACACTCTCCGTCTCTATTTTGAGGACGGGTTCACACGCGACGTAGACTTTGAACCATTTCTTACGCAAGCGGTCCATCCACAGATTAGACAATTTCTTGCCCCTGAACGGTTTCAGACTTTCCGGGTCGAATCAGGTGATCTTGTCTGGGGGGACTATGATCTCTGCTTTGCGGTTGCAGACTTATACACCGGTAAATTGTGACTGAAGCGAAAAGCGTCATATCAGCATCTTACATCCCCACTACTTTCTCCCAAGGCCGCATGGACTTCACCTGGGAGGCGCTGACCGACGCCGAGCGCGCGCAAGTGTATGCTGACTGGGAAGCCGGCAAGGGGTTGATCGGCGGCGACCCACGCCAGCGCCCGGGTTCGCACCTGCTGCCAAGCTGGGGGATCGACCAGCCCTTCTTCCGCGTGCTGGCGCTGGACGACACGCGCGGCGGCAACGGTGCAGCCCTGCGCAGTCTGCTCACCTCGGCCCGCCCATTGGAGATCGAGATCGGCTTTGGCCGCGGCGATTTTCTCCTCGACCGTGCGCAACGCCACCCGGAGCGGCTGTTCATCGGCTATGAAACCAAGATCAAGGCGACGCGACTCATGCTGGAGCGAGCCGAGCAACTGCGTGCGAGCGGGAGACGGGGAGACAAGGAGACGGGGAGACCAGGAGACGGGGAGACGCCTGCTCTTCACAATTCACAATTCACAATTCACTATTCACAATTAACGACTGACTCATCCGCCCCTCGCCCCTCGCCCCTCGCCCCTCACGACAACCTCTGGCTCAGCGATGACGATGCGCGCTTCAACCTGCCGCGTGTGGTCGCAGACGGGCGCGTCGAGGTATGCCACGTCCTCTTTCCCGACCCGTGGTGGAAGAACGAGCACAAGATCAGGCGTCTCTTTTCGCCGCCTTTTGTCGATCTCCTGGCTGCGAAGCTGCGCTCTGGCGGGCTGCTTCACTTCAAGAGCGACGTGCACGAATATGGCGAACTGGTGCGCTACCTGGTGGAGCAGCAACCTGACTTTACTCCGCATGACCCCACCCAGGCGGCGCGCATCGGCGAGGTTGCGCCGACCCATCGCGAGCAGTGGTGCCGACGCCACGCTAAACCGGTGTGGACTTACTATTTTGTGCGCAGATAACGCCGGCATGTCCGTCGTTCTCACATGGCCGGGCAAGCAGGCGCCAGGCGCGGTGGCGGCTGCACAGCCGCGGCTTGTCGAAACCTTCGAGCCGCACCGCTTTCTGGAAGCGACGGCGGCTTCGTCCGTACCAACGGAGGCCAGCGCAGCAAACGCCCCTCACCCCTCGCCCCTCGCCCCTCCCAACGCCCTTTACCACGGCGACAACCTGGGCATTCTGGCGCGTCTGCTCGACAGTGGCTGTGGCGGCAAGGTGCGGCTGATCTACGCGGACCCGCCCTACGACAGCGGCGTGGCATGGACGCGGAAGGTGCGGCTGCGCCAGCCGCGGCGCAACGGCGTCGATCCGGTGGTGATGCAGCAAGTTCAGTACGGCGATGCGTGGCCGGAAGGCGCCTATCTCCAGTTTATCTACGAGCGGCTGCCACTCCTGCGTGCGCTGCTGGCCGATGACGGCAGTCTCTGGCTACACTGCGACCAACGCCGCGCCCACCATCTGCGCTGTCTGCTCGACGAAGTGTTTGGCGCCGAGCATTATCTCAACACCATCACGTGGCGCAGCCAGACCGCGCGCGGGGCCAAAGTCAACGCCTTTTATTTTCCCAACAGCGCCCACACGATCCTGGTCTATGCGCGCAACCGAACTGCGCCCACCACATGGCATCCCCCGCGCAGACGCATTCTGCTGACAGAGGCGCAGGCCGCGGCAGAGTTCATGCGCGACGAGCTCGGCTTCTTTCGCACTTCCGACCCCGGCGCGTACACCTTTGACAGCCTCAAGAAGTTAGCTGCCGAGGGGCGGCTCTATGCGCCGTTCGGCGGTGAAGTGGCGGTGGACGAAGCGCAGCAGCGCGTCTTCGCCTCCAATGGCGGCAATCTCGGCGTCAAGTATTACCTGACAAAAGTTGGCCGCAATCGCTATCAGGTCGAGCGTGCGGTGGACAACATTTGGGACGACATCGTTGGGCTAGGCACCACGCCAGGCGAAGATCTTGGCTACCCGACGCAGAAGACGGAGGCGCTGCTGGAGCGCATCCTCACAACCGGAAGCGACCCCGGTGATCTGGTGCTTGACCCGTTTTGCGGCTCCGGCACGACGCCTGCCGTGGCCGCAAAACGGGGCCGCCGCTGGATCGCCTGCGACGCCAACTACGGCGCCATCCAGACGACGACGCGCCGTTTGCAAGGCATCTTCATCGTGCCATCGTTCTCTATCCAGCCGGACCGATCGGACCAGGACAAAGGCGTAGGCAACCAGGCAGGTTTTGCCGTCTATGCAGCGACGGACTTTCCGGCCACGCAAAACATTGAACCGGAGGTAACGCTTTCGATTACCCGAATCGACGCCGATCCAGGTACAATAGAGGTTATTGTGCGCGCGGTGCGCGCACCGTCGTTGTCAGGAATTGGGGAAAATCTGGCCGAAGCGGCATGGCCGGCGCTGGTGGACAGCATCGCCATCGATCCGGCCTACGATGGTCAGGTCTTCCGGGCGACCGTTGCCGACGCGCCGCTGAAGAAACGCACAACCGTCGCCGGACGTTACCAGGTGACGACGCCGTCACTGCCGGCGACCGTGGCGGTGCGCATCGTCGATATCACCGGCGGTGAGCGCATCGTGACGTGCAGGATCAAAGAATAGGCCGCGAATGAGGTGATCGGAACGGATTTTTTTGAATCCGTGTCAATCCGCCAAATCCGAGGTCTATCAGCGAGAACAGAGAAGAGATGCTATGGCTACACCCGCTTTGAAGGTTCTGGAAGAAGACAGGCACGCCTGGTTTGCCGGGCGCACGCGCGCGATCCTGAAATATCTTGACGCCGAGTTGGGGTCAAATGGCGGTGGCCAGGCCCGCAAGGTGCTCGATCTGGGCGGCGGCGCCGGCAATATGGCGCACCATCTGGCGCATTATGGCGAAGTCACCAGCATCGACTACAACCCACGCCCGATTCCGATAGCACAGCGCCGCGGCGTGACCGTGCTGCAAGGCTCTGGAGATCGCCTGCCCTTTCCCGACGCCTCCTTCGACCTCGTGGCGCTGCTCGACACCGTGGAGCACATTCCCGACGAACTGGGCGTCTTTGCCGAGTGTGCGCGCGTGCTCAAATTGGACGGCGTGCTGCTCGTCACTGTGCCGGCCTACATGTGGCTGTGGAGCTACAACGACGAGATCAACGCGCATGAGCGGCGCTACACCGCGCACGAACTGCGGCTAAAGCTGGAACTCAGCGGGCTGCATGTCAGCCGCATCAGCTACAACAACTTCTTTCTCTTCCCTGCGGTCGCAGGCGTGCGTTTTTTGCGCCCATATAACCCCGGCCTCAAAAGCCCGCATCTGGACGCGGCCGAGGAAGTCTATCAGGTGGACATGGAGCCGATCCCCGAACCTGTCAACTCCGTGCTGCACGGCGTCTACTGGCTGGAGGCGGAGATTCTGGAGCGGATGTCCTTCCCCTTTGGTAACAGCATCATCTGTGCGGCGCGGAAGTAGGGAACAGGAGCCTACATGCGCCCTATTTTTGCTGGCCCACGCCGTCATCTCGTGGCGTTGGGGCTATATACAATCCTCGCCCTGCTCCTGACCTGGCCGCTCATTTTGCACCTCACGACCCATGTGCCCGGCGTGCCGCAATGGGCGTTCGACGAATCCACCTTCGTCTGGAACATCTGGCACTTCAAGCACGCGCTGATCGACAATCTCCAGTCGCCGCTGCACAGCGAGTTGATCTGGTTCCCACTTGGCATCGACCTGATTCTCTACACCTATAACTTCTATCACGTGCTGGCGGCCATGCCCCTGGCGCTGGCGTTCAATCTGCCGCTGGCAAGCAACGTAATCTTGCTTGCCGGCACGGTGTTGAGCGGGTACGGAACGTGGCTGTTGATGAACTCATTATTTTTGAGATTGGAGATTAGAGATTTGAGATTGGAAAATGGAGGGCGTTCTCCCCAATCTCCCAATCTCCCAATCTCCAATCTCCAATTTCCAATCTTCTGGGCCGCCTTCGCCGCCGGCGCGGTTTACGCCTTTGCCTCGAACCGCGCGGTCTACGCCGCGCTCGGCCACTACGACATGGTGACGACGCAGTGGATCCCGTTCTACGCCCTGGCGCTGTTGCGGATGCTCGACCCACAGCTTGCCCCGGCCCGGCAGCGGCGCTGGGCGATCCTGGGCGGTCTGTTCTTTGCGTTCACCGGCCTGGCCGAGATGATCAGCGCGCTCTTCCTGGCGCTGTTTACGGTGATCGTGCTGGTGGTGAAATGGCGAGATTGGAGATGGGAGATTAGGAGATTAGGAGATTGGAAATTGGGCAATTCAGCCGACGCGCGTCCTGAAGATGCTCGCGCCGAATCCCCAAATCCCACAATCGCACCTCCCCCCAATCTCCAATCTCCAATCTCCAATCTTCTGATCTTGGGCATCGTCGCCTTTCTTGTCTGGTCGCCGGCATTGTTGCCGATTGTGCAGGCATTTTTCACCGCGGACTATGGCCTGCAGGGATGGGGCGACGCGCTGATGCTCAGCACCGACCTGCTGGGCTGGTTCACGGCGACCGTCTTTCACCCGCTCTTTGGCGGCGATGTCGTGCAGGAGATGCGGCTGGTGCAGCAGCGCGCCGCCAACCCCGATTTGTTGGGCTTCCGCGACATCAACACCGTCTTTTTAGGATGGATGACGCTGGCGCTGGCTGTGGTGGGCGGAATTGCCTACCGGCGCAAAGTCAGCATCTGGCTCTGGACGAGCCTCATGTTTGGCGTGTTGACGCTAGGCCCGCTGCTGCAGATCAACGGCCGCTATCGCTTCGACCTCGACGGGCTGGAGACGACCGTGCCGCTGCCCTTTGCGCTGCTGCATTTCCTCCCCGTAATCAAGGCCAATCGCGCGCCCAACCGCAACAGCGTGCTGCTGATGCTGGGGCTGGCCGTGTTGGCCGGCTATGGCGTCTACTGGCTGCTGGGCTGGCTGCGCGGCAAGCGCTGGGTGGGGCGCGCCACCTGGATGCAACCGGGCGTTGCCGTGGTGCTGACTGCCGCCATCCTCTTCGAGCACCTAGCGCTGCCTTTCCCGCTTTCCGACGCACGCATCCCCGCGGTCTACGCCCAGATCGCGGCCGAGCCGGGGAATTTCAGCATCATGCAACTGCCGCTGGGGTGGCGCAACAGCTTTGGCGTCTTTGGGCCAGAAAAGACGCTCCTCCAATATTACCAGTCCGCGCACGGCAAACCGATGCTGGGCGGCAACATCAGCCGCGCGCCTGAATTCAAAAAGGCGTACTTCCAGCGCATCCCCTATTTTCAGGCGCTGACCGAAATCGAGTTTGGCCGGCCGGTGGCGCCGGAAATCTTAGAGGCGGCCGCGGCGCAGGCCGCAGACCTGATGTATCTCTACGACACGCGCTACGTCCTGCTTTATCCGCCCATTCCTGGCCGGCCACCCTACACCGACACGTGGGAGGCAGCGTGGGACTTCGTAAAGCACACGCTGCCGCTGGAAGCGGAGCCCTTCTGGGCGCAGGATGGCATCGAGGCATATCGCGTCCTCCAGCCCGGCGGCGGCGACCACTCCACTCAATCTTGGCGTGGCAGGGACGTATCCCTACCGCGGCGAAGGGTGGGATGCCGCGGAGATCGACGCCCCTTACGCTGTCGAGTCGATCTGGGCCACGGCGCGGTCCAGCCGCATCTTCATCCCTCTGCGCCAGGTGGATCCAGCGGCGACCTACAACATCCAGGTGCGCGTCCATCCCTTTCTCTATCCGGGCGCGTCGTCGCAGCAGGTGAGGCTGGCGGTCAACGGCGCGCAGGCGTGGGATCAGGCGCAACCGTTGCGCGACGGCTGGCAGGAGATCACCTGGCAGGTTCCCGGCAGCGCCCTGGTCAATGGCCTGAACCGCCTCGACCTCCAATGGGAGTCCATCGCTATCCCGCGCGAAGTCATGCCCGGCGACCGCGCCATCGGCGCGACGGGCGTGCAGTTGCCGATCGACGCCGATCTCAAAGCGTTTGCAGACGGTGGCTTTATTGCGCTTTTCGATGAGACAGGCCAGCAGAGCGATGCATCGGCGGGACGGCGCGGGGTCAACCTCACCGTGCTCGACCCGCGCACCGGCGCGGTGCTGGACAAGGCCGGCTTTGACACGACGGCCTCCGCGGCGGAGGGCGAGCGGCTGGTCGATTTTGTGGCTGGCATTGAGGTGGGAGCGCCCGTGCTGGTAGCGAGCTACGGCGACGCCACTGCCTATCTGAGCGAAGACGCTCTGGCCGCCTTGAACTCGCTAGGTGCGGCGCTCACGATGGAGGAAGTACGCGGCCAGTTTTTTGCCATCGCCGGCGTCAAAGCCGCCGCGCCAGGCACGGCCGCGCAAGTCATCGACGCCAACGACGCCTTTGTGCGCATCAGCCTGAACCGCGACCGGCGACCGTTGGCCGCGGCGGTGGATTGGGTGCAGATTGGGCGGTGAGAGCGAACGATGAGATCGCGCAGTGAATCAGCGCGCCGCGCTGTTCCTGGCTCGTGCAGTGCCGACATCATGCGCTCCCACGGCAGGTAGGGTGCGCAAGCGGAGGATGGTGTACATAGCTTTGTAGATTTCGAGCTTGTTGATCTTGCTGGCGCCTTCGGTGCGGTTGACAAAGGTGATGGGAACTTCACCGGTGCGAAAGCCGGCGCGCTCGACGAGGAACGCCATCTCGATCAAAAAGCTGTACCCGCTGCTGAAGATGGCGTCGAGATCGATGGTTTCAAGCACCCGGCGCCGATAGCAGCGGAAGCCCGCCGTGCAGTCGCGGGCCGTCACGCTGAGCAGCGTGTGCGCCAGTGCATTGGCCGCATAGCTGATAAGCTTACGCAGTTGCGGCGAACCAACGACCGCACCGCCACGCACGTAGCGGCTGCCGATCACCAGGTCGTAGCCACTTGCAGCCATATCGAGCAAGTCCGGCAGGCGCTCCGGACCGTGGCTGAAATCGGCGTCCATCGTGCAGATGTACTCGTAGCCACGCTCGACGCCGGCGCGAAAGCCGGCGCGGTACGCGGTGCCAAGCCCCAGCTTGTCCGGTCGATGCAGCACGCTGACGTAGGGATCGCAGGCGGCGATAGCGTCGGCAATCGCACCGGTGCCGTCGGGCGAGGCGTCGTCGACAATCAGGATGTGAATATCGCCGGGCAGCGCGCGCAGACGTCCCACCAACCGCGCCAGATTTTCGCTTTCGTTGTAAGTGGGCACGATCATCAGCGCCCGCCCGCACCAGGGTAAATCCATAACCTGAACATTATCAGTCAATCAGTAAGCATGGTCAAATCTGCCGCCGTTACTCGCCTTGACAGACAAATTGCACTCGTGTTGGCCGCCGTGGTCATCGGACTGCTCGTGCGTGCGACGCCGCTCGATCTGCTGCCAGGCGATGCGGGCGAATTTCAATTTGCCGCGTGGGCCTTTGGGCTGGCGCACGCCACCGGCTATCCGCTCTATCTGCTGGCGGGCGGGGCCTGGCAACATCTCTGGGCGCTGGTGGGCGTCGCGCCGGCTTTGTCGCTGAACATCCTCAGCGCGGTCTTCGCCGGGGCTGCCGCGCCGCTCTTCTATCTGCGCTGCCGCTGGATGCCGGCCCCGGGTCGCCCCGCGTCTGGCGGCTATGCTGGCAACTGCCTTTTTCGTCGCCAACCCCACGCTGCGCAGCCAGGCGCTGCAAGCCGAGGTCTACACCCTCCACGCTGTGCTGCTGATCGCCATCCTCTGGGCCGCGCAGGACGTGACCACAGCGGAGGGTGCACCCCTCACGCGGCGCGCCTTATGCGCGCCGCTTCGCTACGCTGGCGTTTCTGTTCAGCCTGGGATTGACGCACCACGCCACCACGCTGCTGCTCGCGCCTGCGCTGCTCGTCTACTTCACCGTCTGGCAGCGCGCTTGGTGGCGCAACGGCCGCGCCTGGCTGTGGGCAATTCCTGCTGGATTGCTGCCGCTCTTGCTCTACCTCTATGTGCCGCTGCGCAGCGGGCCGGACGCTTCCCCCTGGTATCATCAGCGGCTGGGCAACGAGACGCTCACTTTGTACGACAACACCTGGCCGGCGTTTCTCAACTTCATCACCGGACGCTCGATCTCGGTCGGGTTCAACAATCTGGAAGCCGCGCTGGCCGGCGTCCCGACTGCGCTGGTGCTCTGGCTGCGTCACTTCGAGTGGGCCGGGCTGCTGTTGATGGTCGTCGGTATTTACGTGCTGATCCGGGTGCGGAACTGGCCGGTGCTGGCGTTGACCCTCACCTACTTTGCGACCCAGCAGATCTTCAACCTCTTTTACGCGATCGGCGACATCTTTGTCTACTACATCCCACTTTACCTCGTCGCCTGCATCTGGATTGCCTTTGCCGGCGCGGGCATCGGCAGCGGCTTTCAATTCACCGAGCCACTTGCGCCAGCGAACGCGACGTCCCCACCGCTCGCGCAGCAAAATCGTGCGCGCTGGGGGACGCCGCTGCTGGCGCTGCTCTTCGTTCTGCCGCTGCAACTTTGGATCGCCTATACACCGCTGTTCGAGCAACTGAAGCTGGAGAGCGCGGCTACGCGTCAGCAATGGGAAGCGATCCTGGCCGCCAGCCCGCCCGACGGCGCCATCCTTATCAGCAACGACCGCAACGAGATCGCGCCGCTTTTCTACCTGCAAGCTGTCGAGGGACGCGGTGTGGGCTTGACGGGACTCTTCCCGCTGATCGCGCCGCAGCCGCGCTTTGCCGATGTCGGCGCCACCATCCAGACCGCGCTCGACGCCGGCAATGCACCGCCGGTTTTCCTGATCAAGCCCATGCCGGGGTTGGAAAGTCGCTTTTCCCTGGATGAGCGCAAGCCCCCGCTTGTCGCGGTGATGGGCGAGGCTGCTACGTCACCTTCCGTGGCAGTTGATGCAGCGTACGGGCCGTTGACGTTGCTTGGCTATACCTGGACGCCGACGGATGCTGGCGTCGAAGTGGCGTTGACCTGGCAAGTGAACGCGCCGCCGCCCGAAAATTACACGACCACGGTTCAGATCTTTGACGGCGCCGACGCAAAGCTTGGGCAGGAAGACCGTCCCGCGGGCGGTGTGTACTATCCGACCTCGCTTTGGAAGGCGGGTGAGACGCTTGTCGATCGGCGCACGGTTACGCTGCCGCCGGATGCGACGCCGGTGTGGATGCTGGTCGGCATGTACGCCGGGCCGGAGGCAAAGATGCTGGCGGAACCGTTGAAGATTCCGCTGAATCGGGATTAGGCGGTAGGATGCAGGAGCGCGCAAAATAAGACGCGGATTGTGCGGATTTGGCGGATCGGCGCGGATTGAAATCTGTGAAAATCCGCCAAATCCGTCACCTCCGTGGTCAAGCGGAGAAACCGAGTTTTTTTAGAAAAACTCGGTTTCTGACTGCTGGCCCGTCGTAATACTAAACAGGTGCAATTTAGCGAGGATGCACAGATGACGAGCAGCGAATTCTCTGTTGCCCAGCCCTGGCAGTCGAACACTAAAAACGCCGGGCGCTGGATCTTCAGCAATGTGCGCCATTACTGGCCGATCATCGCCGTGATCCTGGCCGGAGCGATCGGTAACGCAGGGTTGGCCGCGGCGATCCCGATCTTCACCGGCGCGGCGTTCGACGCGGTCACCGGCGCCACACCCGACTTACGGGCGCTGGCTGTAGCGTGTCTTGCCCTGGTGTTAAGCCAGGGCGTGCGGTCCACTTTGCAACTGGGGCGCAACTTTGGCAGCGAGGTGCTGGGCCAACGCCTGGAGCGCGACTCTCGCCGTGAACTTTATGGCGAGTTGCTCGGCAAAAGCATGGGCTTTCACGACATGCACGCCACGGGCGACGTCATGGCGCGCGCCACCAACGACGTGCGCGAGCTGGCGCTGATGATGGCGCCCGGCTTGAACCTGGTCATCGGCTCGGCGATCTTTCTGGTGATGCCGATCCTCGTCTCCCCGCGCTATCATCCGACGCTCATCATCGTGCCGGTGCTCTTTGCCATCGGCTACGCTCTGTCGATGTGGCATTACCTGCGTTCGCTGCAACCGGTGACCGCCGCGGTGCGTCATGCCTTTGGCGAAATGAACGCACGACTGACCGAAGCCGTCGAGGGCGTCGAAACCGTCAAAGGCGCGGCGCAGGAAGATCGTGAAGTTGCCATCTTTGAACACAACGCCAGGCGCGACGCCATTGTGGCGCAAGCGCGCGTCGAGGCGCGCTTTCTCCCGCTGCTGCTGCTGGCAGTGGCGACGGGCGTAGCCTTCGGGCAGGCGCTCTATCTTTACAACGCGGGCGCCATTACGATTGGCGCGGTTGCCGCTTACATCGGGCTGATTTCCCTCTTCGATTTCCCGGTCTTCACTTCGTTGTTTGCCTATTCGCAGGTGGCGTCGGGGCTGTCGAGTGCGCGGCGCATTCTCGAACTGATACGCGCGCACGCGGTGGTCGATCAGAACATGGCAGGCCATGCCGCACCGATGCGCGGCGGCGTCCGCTTCGACCGCGTGAGCTTCCGGTATGCGTTGGGCGCTCCTGATGAAGAAGCGGCGCGCAGTGCCCTGGATGACATTTCCTTTACACTGGAGCCTGGGCAGACCCTGGCTTTGGTCGGGCAGACAGGCGCCGGCAAAAGCTCGATCGCCAAGCTCATCAACCGCATCTACGATGTCGACAGCGGCGGCATTACGATCGATGGCGTCGATGTGCGCCAGTGGAATTTGGAGACGCTACGCCGGCAAATCTCGATCATTGAACAGGACATCTTCCTATTTAGCCGCTCGATTGCGGAGAATATCGCCTTTGGCAAACCACAGGCGACCCGCGCCGAGATCGAGCAGGCGGCGCGCGCGGCGCAAGCGCACGACTTCATCATGAGCTTCCCAGACGAGTACGAAACCGTTGTCGGCGAGCGCGGCATGACGCTTTCCGGAGGCCAGCGTCAGCGCATCGCATTGGCGCGCGCTTTTCTGACTGACCCCGCCATCCTGATTCTGGACGACTCGACCAGCGCTATCGACAGCGCCACCGAGGATCAGATCCAGCAGGCGATCGAGCGCGCCACCGAGGGCCGCACCACGATCCTCATCACCCATCGCCTGTCGCAAATTCGCTGGGCGGATCAGATCGTCGTGCTGCGCAAAGGGAGCGTGGCCGCGCAAGGCTCGCACGCCGAATTGATCGAGCGCTCGCAGCCCTACCGTGACATCTTTGCCCGGTTGTAGCGATTCTCTGCGCGGTTGGGAAATGTACCGAAACAAAGACTCAGGCTATCCGGTGGTATACTCAACCCATTGGTTGCCCGGCGGAAACGGGCAGATGCTCAAACCCCATTGCAAATAGACTGGACAAATTTCATGCCTACGACAACTGTTCCTGCTCGATCTGAGATTCCTGTCGAACATACGTGGAATCTGACCAACATTTATCCGACGCCGGCTGATTGGGAGGCCAAGCTTACTGAAGTCAAGGCGCGACTTCCTCTGTCCCGTCAGTTCCAGGGGCGATTGGGAGAAGGGCCTGATGTGTTGGCGGAGTGGTTGGCGCATTTCCAGGATCTGCTGAAAGACACGCAGCGGCTGGTCATGTACGCGTCGCTCGACTACAGCACCGACACCAACAATCAGGCCGCCGCGGCGCGTACCGCGCAGGCCACCACGCTGGCAGCGACCGTGCAGGCTGCGGTGTCATTTGCCGAACCCGAGCTGATGGGCATTGGCTTTGACGTGTTGCGTGCATGGCAGCAAACACATCCACCGCTGGCGATCTACGCCCACTATTTCGACAACCTGGAGCGGATGAGCGCGCACGTGCGCTCGGCTGAAATCGAAGAGTTGCTCGGCCAGGTCGAAGATCCTTTTCGCACCGCCGCCAACACGCACGGCATCCTCACCAACAGCGAAATTCCCTTTGCCACGGCGCACGCGTCCGACGCATCACAAACTTTTGAAGTTACGCACGGCGCGCTGGGCGCGCTGCTCAGCAGCCCCGACCGTGAGGTGCGGCGCACTGCCTGGGAAAGCTATGCGGACGGGCACCTGGCCTATAAGAACACGATGGCAAACGCGCTGGCGGCAGGCGTCAAACAGGATGTCTTCCGCGCCCGCGCGCGCCGTTACGCGTCCTCGCTGGAGGCGGCGCTAACGCCGCCCAATATTTCGACCACGATCTTCCACAACCTCATCGAAACCTTTCGGCGCAACCTGCCGACGGCATCGCTATTGGCGGCTGCGGCGGCAGGTGCTCGGCGTGCAAACGTTGTATGAATATGACATCAAGGCGCCACTGACCAAAGATAAGATCGAGGTGCGCTATCCACAGGCGGTGACATGGATCTGCGAAGGTATGGCGCCGTTGGGCGAAGAGTACGTCGATGTGCTGCGCCGTGGAGCTTTGGAACAGCGTTGGGTGGACATTTACCCCAACAAGGGCAAACGCCTGGGCGCCTTTTCCTACGGCGGGCCGGGCACACATCCCTTTATCATGATGAGCTACAACGACGACATTTTCAGCCTGAGCACGCTGGCGCACGAACTGGGCCATTCGCTGCACTCCTACTACAGTTGGCGCACCCAGCCGACCATCTATGGTCGCTACACGCTGTTTGCCGCCGAGGTGGCTTCCAATTTCAACCAGGCGCTGGTGCGCGACTATCTGCTGCGCACGCAGTCCGACCGTACGTTCCAGGTGGCTGTCATCGAGGAGGCGATGAGCAACTTCCATCGCTACTTTTTGATCATGCCTACGCTGGCGCGCTTCGAGCTGGAAGTGCACGCACGCACCGAGCGTGGAGAAGCGCTGACTGCCACCGTCTTGAATGAGCTGATGGCCGATCTTTTTGCCGAAGGCTACGGCGCAGACCTGGCCATGGATCGCGCACGCACGGGCAGCACATGGGCGCAATTCTCGACCCATCTCTACTCGAACTTCTATGTCTATCAATATGCCACCGGCATCGCCGGCGCCAATGCGCTGGCGCAGGGCGTGCTGGCGGGGAAAGAGGACGCGGTTGAGCGTTACCTGGACTTTTTGCACGCGGGCGGCTCACGCTATCCGCTGGATGCGCTGCAGATGGCGCCGGCGTCGATCTCACCACGCCTGCGCCGGTGGACGCCGCGTTTGCCGTACTCGCCGACTATGTCGACCGGCTGGAGACTTTGCTGCTGTAGACGCCAACTCAATTTTGGGAAAGGCAGAAAAGCAGAAAAACAACCTATTGACAGCAGCGAACGTATATGCTAAGCTATCTCACGTCTGGTATAGACCTCTATACCGCATGGATTCCAGCATGATCGACAAAAATAGTCCTGTTCCGCTCTATTATCAGATTGCCGAGCAACTGAAAGAGCAAATTGCTACCGGAGAATTGGCAAGCGGCTCGCGTCTGCCGTCGGAACGCGAGTTGAGCGAGCAGACCGGCGTCAGCCGTATGACGGTGCGCCAGGCGCTCAACTACTTGCAGCGCGATGGCTTGCTTGCGGTGCGTCAAGGCGTCGGCGCCTTTGTCGCCCAGGATAAACACACCTACGATGCGCTGCATCTGCTGGGGTTTTCGAGGAGATCGCTGGCGCGGCGACAGCGTAGAGTCAGTTGTGTTGGAACAAGTGGTCTGTCGCCGCCTACGCGTGTTGCACAGCAGTTGGCGGTGGATGAGCACTGCAAAACAGTAAAAATTATGCGGGTGCGCAGGGTCAACCAGGAACCGATGCTGCTCGAAACCAGCTACATCCCATCGCCGCTTTGTCCAGGACTGGAGGCGGTCGATTTGGCCACCAACTCGCTCTATGCGGTGCTTGAGAGCCATTACGGGTTACAGTTGCACCGTGCGCGCCAGACCATGGAATGCGTGGCCGCCACCGATTATGAGCAATCACTGTTTGACCTCCGCTCTGGCGCGGCGGTGCTCCTACTCGAAGGTGTGACCTACGATGCGCACGAGGCGCCGGTTGAGTATTTCAAGGCGATCTACCGTGGAGATCGCTGTAAATTTCAACTGGAAAGCTGGCGCAACCGCGGCGCGACCGAAGTCAATGCAACACAGCGAATGAGCGTTGTTGTGCGCTGACGCCGGCGCCGCTCATTGTCCGATTCATTTTTCCACTATTTTAGTCGAGTGAGGATAGCTATGGCAGACCCTGTACGCTTGGGTGTGGTGGGTTGCGGCGCCGATGACGTCGATCTGGTGTTGGTAACGACCTCAATGCGCGAGCATGGCATGGTCACGCGGGCGGCGCTGGAAGCGGGCAAGCACGTGCTCGTCGAGAAGCCGATGTCGCATACGCTGGAGGAGGCGGCGGCTACGCTCGAAGTTGCGCGCAGGAGCAAGGGCTTTCTCGTGCCGGCGCCGCATGTCATGCTCAGCCCGACCTATCAGAAGATGTGGCGCCATATCCACAACGGCGACATCGGCGCGCCCTATCTGGCGCGTGCCTTCTACAACTGGGCCCAGGCTAAGCTGGGGCAAGTGGTTCTACGAGCAGGGTGGCGGCTCGATGTTCGACCTCGGCGTCTACAACATCGTGAGTCTGACCGGCTTTCTGGGGCCGGCCAAACGCGTCACTGGGCTGATCGGCACGGCGATCAAGGAGCGCATCGTCGACAACGAGATGATGACGGTGCAGACCGACGACAACGTGCACCTGTGCATTGAGTTTGCCAACAACTGCTACGCCGTCGTCACCACCGGCTTCACCATTCAAAAGTACCGTACGCCCGGCATCGAAGTCTATGGCAGCGAAGGCACCATTCAGATGATGGGCGAGGACTGGGATCCCAACGGCTACGAGCTCTGGCAGAATGAGACCGGCGCCTGGAAGCTCTACCCGGAGAGCGACCCCAACTGGCCCTGGACGGACGGCATCAACCATCTGGTCGACTGCATCCACAACGGCCAGCGGCCGCTGCACAACCCCGAGCAGGCTTATCACGTGGTCGAGATCATCGAAAAGGCGCGCATTGCCGGCAAGACAGGCGTGGCGCAGACCATCGAAAGCACCTTTGCGATGCCGAATCTGCACCCGGCTGAAGCGGAAGTTGCCGCACACCTGCAGCACGACCGCACCAACTAGCCCAGAGATGAAGACACCGAGTTTCTGGAAGAAACTCGGTGTCTGGCTGCTGACCCACCCAAGCTTATCTATACCGGCAGCGTTGGCTGCCATAGAGAGAGAATCATTCAAGATGGCGTACAAACCATCACCACGCCCGACCTTTGAGGAGCCGACGCTGCTGCGTTACGACGACGTGGCGCGCCACCTATGGGGCGACCCCGATGCGGGTCAGGTGGCAGATTGGATCTATGTATCGAGTTCTAAAATCCATCAGATTGTGTGGGGACTGGCGCCGGGCGGCTCGTTCCGCCACTCGGCCGAGTTCCGCACGATCTTTGGAGCCGACCTGATCTATTACGTCCTGCAGGGGACAATGGTGATCGCTAACCCGGAGACCGGCGAAGTGCAGCGCGTGCAGCCGGGCGAGGCGGCTTTCTTTCGCAAGGACACCTGGCACCATGCCTTCAACTACAGCCGTGAGCCGCTGCGCGTGCTGGAGTTCTTTGCGCCGCCCCCTTCGCAGGGAACCTCCGGCGTCTACGCCCGCACCAGGCCGTTGCTCACCGAGAACAAGTATGGGCTGGATAACGCGCTCGGCCGCTGGCCGATGGCGCGCGATGAGATCGAGCGCGCCTTTACCATTGCGCTCATGCGCGAGGCGGATCTGCTGTGGCGCTACGAGGGCTGTCACAACCAGGTGCTGATCGGGCTGCTCTGTGCGACTGAGCACCTGACCGTTGGCAAGCTGCTCCTGCTCCCCGGCCAGAAGAGCGACCCGATCGTTCGTCCCGGCGACACCAGCCTCTACCTCTTGCAGGGCACGCTCAACATCTTCTGCCCGGACAAAAGTCAGGGTCCCAGTTGGTTTGAGCTGCGGCCGCAGGATGGTTTCTTTGCACCGGCGCAGATGCCGCACCAGTTTCACAACATGACCGACCAGCCCGTCGAACTGCTCTTCGGCGTCGCACCAGAGTATGTGTAGCACGGGGAGGGTCTTACGTCCCCGGCACGGCTGCATGAAGAGGTATGGTGATAACGTTCGCTGCGGCAGCGTGCCGGGGACGTTATCTGCGGGAACTCTAGCAAGCAGGTGTAGTGGAAGGAGAAGCACGCTGAACGACAGTGCAGTGACCGTGGCGATCGGGCTGGATGTGGGCGGCACCAAAATGGCGGCTGGCCTGGTGGATCGCCGGGGGCAAGTGCTGCTGCGCTCTGAAATACCGACCCGCGTCGCCGAAGGAGGCGGTCGCGTGTTGGAACGGGCGTTGGCGCAGGCGCAGCGTCTGCACGACCATGCCGCCGCACGCAACTGGTCGCTGGTGGGCGTCGGCGTCAGCGTCTGCGAACTCGTCGACCGGCAGGGCGCCATTACCAGCGCCTATACGCTGCCATGGCAGGCGACGCCGGTGCAGCAGATTTTTGCACGGCAGATTGCCCCCGCGGTCGTGGAGGCCGATGTGCGGGCGCACGCGCTGGCCGAGGCCAGCTTCGGCGCCGGACGCGAGCTGGAGAGCTTTGTCTACGTCAGCGTCGGCACCGGTATCAGCAGTTGTCTGGTGCTGGATGGCCGGCCCTATGCCGGGGTGCGCGGCAACGCGCTCGTGCTGGCGACCATGCCCATCACCGCCTTTGATGCGCAGGAGCGCCCGGTCGAGTTTGCGCTGGAAGCCTTCGCCTCCGGCGCCGGCCTGACCAGCCGCTACCGGCGCCACCGGCCGCAGGTCACGCACGTCGAGGAGATCGTCGCCGATTCTGCGGCCGGCAGCCGCGAGGCGGCAGCCATTTTGCGCAGCGGCGGCGAAGCGTTAGGCAGCGCGCTGGCGTGGCTGGTCAATGTGCTCGACCCGGCCGCTGTGATCGTCGGCGGCGGGCTGGGGCTGGCCGGTGGTCTTTACTGGCAACATGCGGTTGCCGCGGCGCGTGCCCACATCTTCGCAGAAGAGAGCCGTGTGCTGCCGATCTTACCGGCGGCGTGCGGCGTGGATGCCGGTTTGATCGGCGCGGCTGCTCTGGTTTTTTGCACCTAGTACAGAAGGGCGCAAATCAGCCGCTGGTTGGCACGGTGCAGAGAAACCGAGTTTTTCCAAAAACTCGGTTTCTGGCTACTGATATACTATGGCGTAGGCGCATTTCTGGTCGCACACGGGGCCTCTTCCAAGCAACCAACAAGGTATCTCAGCCCGTGTGTACTAGCTCCCTGGATGTCAGCGCGAGACAGCGCACGATGCGGATTGGCAGCAAGTTGGCCCTGAAATAGTCGGGCAGTTGAGAGCAGACGATGCCCCAGCACAACGCTTGGTATCTGCAATATCATCAGGTAAAGAAGGGGCGCACGTGGCGCACGTGGCGCACGTGGCCGCTGCTTCGCCACCTGCGCGCCATGCGCCTGCGCCGGCTGCGCCCCTTCGACGCCGGTCGCCAGGAGAGCCTGTCGGTGATTCGCTACTATTGGGCGGACTTTCTGGAACAGCAGCGCGCTGACTTTCGCGGGCGGGCGCTGGAGATCGGCGAGACCGCCACGATTCGCCACTACGGCGGCGACGCGCTGGTGGAAGCGGACGCACTCGACCTGACCGCGCATAGCCCGGAGGTGCGCGTGGTCGCCGATCTGGCGCGCGCCAGCGCTGTGCCGGGCGAGCAGTACGACTGCTTTCTGGTGCAGTTCACCAACAACGTCATCTACGACATTGCGTCGGCGCTCTACCATGCGGTGCGCCTGTTAAGATCGGGCGGCGTGCTGCTCACCAATTTCTGGGCGACCGATTTCTATTTTCACAACGGGCTGGACATGGGCACCGGCGCACCGCTCTACATGCACTGGTTTTTTACGCCGATCCAGGTGGAAAACCTGCTGCACCAACTAGGCCTGAGCCACAGCGACTATCAACTGCGCGTCTACGGCAATTTGTTGGCCAAGACCGCCTTCCTGATGAACTGGCCGGCGCGCGAACTGACTGCCCGCGAGCGTGACTTCTGCGATCCTGGGCAGCCGCTGCTGATCTGCGTCCGGCTGGTCAGGCCTGTGGATTGGCAGGGCGCGCAGCCGGCCACACGCGAACCGCGCTGGTTGCCAGCCGGCGCTCCCCTGCGCAGCGCCCAGGAAACGGGACATTACGGTGATGCCTATCTGCGTTGACGTTGTAGCAGTAAAGTCTTGTGTCTATCTCACGCTGTTTTAAGGAGTCAAGGAGAACCCAAATGACAGATCATGCAAAGGCCAATTCTCTCAGCCGCCGCCAGTTCTTGCGCTTAACCGGTATGGCAGCAGGCGCAGTGGCGCTGGCAGCCTGTGCGCCGTCTGCGGCGCCAGCCGGTCAGGATGCAGCCGGCGATGCCGGTGAAGCAGCTGCCGGCCAGGTCACAATTTCCTGGTGGAACGGCTACAGCACGCCTACCGTCCAGGAAGTCGCCCCCAAAATCATCAGCGACTTTGAGGCCATGCACCCGAACATTAAGATCGAATACGAGATCACCGGCGGCCCTCCTGGCGGCGGCAACATGACCGAGGTCATGCTCTCGCGCATCGCCGCTGGCAACCCGCCGGACACCGTCACTCTCTTCGACTCGCCGGCGCAGTACGGCGCTTTGGGCGCACTGACCGCGATCGACGACTTGATGGGCGGCGCACAACTGGCCAAGCCGGATGCGTTTTATGAAGGTGTGCTGAACACCTGTAAATGGCAGGGAAGCACCTATGGCCTGCCTGCCTCGGCTGCGGCATCCGCCATGTTCTATAACACCGATAAGTTCGCCGAAAAAGGCATCGCGATGACACGCGAGAACTTCCCCACGACCTGGGACGAACTGCGCGCCTTGTCGGATCAATTCACGGTCCTGGAAAACGGCGAGATCGTGCAGGCCGGCTACATGCCGCCGTGGGCGGCGACCTGGCTCTACCCGGTGTGGAGCGCACTCAACGGCAGCCAGATCTTTGACGCCGCCAACACAGTCTATACGGTGAACAGCGCTGAAAACGTCGGCTGGGTTGACTACTGGGCAAAGTGGCTGGATGAGTCGTATGGCGGCGATTTTGAGAAGATCAACATTGCCGCCGGCAACTGGGCCGATGCCTATCCGCCCAGTTCTGCCTTCACCAATGAGATGTCCGCCATGCTGGTTGATGGCGGCTGGATCATGACCGACGTCGAAATGCCCTTCCAGTGGGAAATTGCCAAGCTCCCCTACGGCCCGTCCGGTACAAAGACCGCCTCCGGTTTCTGGCCCAACTGGTTTGCCATGCCCAAGGGTGGCGCTGCGCCAGCCGAGGCTTTCCTCTTTATTGAGTACTTCTGTACACAGGGGTGGGAGACCTGGTACAGGTCAATTCCGGATACGCCGGCGTGGAAGGGAAGCGTCGCGCGACGTCGTCACCCAGGGCCTCATCGACAAATTCGGCGAGGAGCGTGCGCTGGACCTGCACCGCTTCTTCCTCGATTACCTGGCCGACGCCGCACCCATGTGGAACTCGCCCATCAACAACTTTGCCTCCGACACGCTGGCGGCTGCCATCACCGAGGTGCTGGGCAAGGTCAAGGGGGCGCAGGAGGCGATGGACGAAGCGCAGGCGTTGATCCAGGCGCGGCTGGAAGAGACACTGAATGCCGCATAGTCAGGAAAAACGGGCGTAAACGCGTGTTGGCATCTTCCAGGAAGCGTACAGATTCCTGGAAGATGCCGAACTGTTGCGGTCATTCCGTATCTGACCGAGGAGAACCCTATGTCCCGCAAAGTACGCGACAACCTGCGCGCCTATGCGTTTGTCTCGCCGTGGCTGATCTCGCTGCTTGTCTTTACCGCCTACCCGTTGCTGGCCTCCTTTTACTTTGCCATGACGCGCTACACCATCGTCAAACCGGCGGAGTGGATCGGCTTTGACAACTTCACGGTGATGTTCACCAAGGATGACCTCTTCTGGGTAGCGGTGTGGAATACGCTCTATTACACGCTGATCTCGGTGCCGCTGCAGATGCTGGTGGCACTGTGGCTGGCGACGATGCTCAACCAGAGCACGCGCGGCATTGGCTTTTACCGTACGGCTTTCTACCTGCCCAGCCTGGTGCCCGCCGTTGTCACGACGCTGCTGTGGATGCTCATCCTCGACCCGCGCGCCGGGCTGGTCAACGCTGCATTGCAGGCGATGGGGCTGCCCAAACTCGGCTGGATGTACAGCGCGGCGTGGGCCAAGCCCTCGCTGATCATCATCTCGCTGTGGGTTGGCGTGGGCCAGCCCATGCTCATTTTCCTGGCCGGGCTGAAGGAAGTGCCTCGGTCGCTGCTCGAAGCGGCCACCATCGACGGGGCCAATAGCTGGCAGCGCTACTGGCGCGTGATTATCCCGCTGCTCACACCCACGATCTTCTTCAACCTGATCATTACGCTGATCGCCTCCTTCCAGGTCTTCACGACCGCCTTCGTCGCCACGGCCACGGCCAGCGGTGTGACAGCGGCCGGCCCTTTCAATTCGATGCTCGTCTACATGGTGCATCTTTACCGGCAGGGTTTCCGCTACTCGGCGATGGGCTATGCCTCGGCGATGGCGGTCGTACTTTTTGTTGTGCTGGTGCTGCTGACGCTGCTTGTGGTGCGCAGTTCGCGCTCATGGGTTCACTATGAGGGTGCGCCACCGCGGTAGCAGGAGGGGCGAGTTGCGAGGGGCGGTGACTTTGCAAAGCGCTGCCGCTTTGCGACGCTGCGTCAATCGGTGTTCGTTCACACAACTGGGCAAGGAAAACGGGCATGAAGGTATCCAAGCTATTCGGCACGGTCACGGTTCAGGTATTGTTGCTGGCCGTCTCGTTGCTCTTTCTGATCCCCCTGTGGTGGCTCTTTGTCTCATCGCTCAAGCCAATCGACCAGATTCTCACGATTCCGCCCATCTGGTGGCCTCAGCCGCCGCAGTGGAGCAACTATGTGGACGCGCTGACATCACCCGCATTTCCGTTTGTGCAGTTGATGGTCAACACACTTTTCTACTGTGCGCTTGCCACGATCGGCACGGTGCTCTCCTCGTCTGTGGTCGCCTATGCCTTTGCGCGCATGCGCTTCGTGGGCCGCGACCTGCTCTTTGGCATCACGCTGGCGACGCTGCTCCTGCCTGGCGTCGTCACGCTGATCCCCACCTACGTGCTCTTTCAGCGCCTCGGCTGGGTGGGCACGTATGCGCCGCTGATCGTGCCCTACTTTTTTGGCAGCGCCTTCAACATCTTTCTGCTACGCCAGTTCATGCTCACCATCCCGCTGGAGTTGAGCGACGCCGCCTATGTCGATGGCGCCGGTGACTTCTTGATCCTGTGGCGGATCATCCTGCCGCTGGTCAAGCCGGCCTTACTGGTGGTGGCAATCTTCAACTTTATCTACGCCTGGAATGATTTTCTCGGCCCGCTGCTCTACCTCGATGACGCCTCAAAATATCCCTTTTCCATCGGTCTCTACGCCTTTCGTACGCGCTTTGCCTTGCAGTGGAATCTGCTCACCGCCGCCGCGCTGGCGATCACCATACCGCTGATCGCTGCCTTTTTTGTGCTGCAAAAATACTTTATCGAAGGGGTGACGCTGACCGGCGTCAAGGGTTGAGCAAAGATGAGCAAGCTGAAGCTGGCGTTGCTCGGCTGCGGCGATGTGGCCGAGCGCGACTATCTGCCGGAGTTCCATCGCATCGCCGATCGCGCCGAAATCGTGGCTGTCTGCACGCACACGAATGAGCGGATGCGGCAGGCGATGGCGCGCTACAATATCCCGACCGGCTACACCGACTATCGGCGCATGCTGGCCGAGAGCGATGCCGAGGCGGTCATCAACCTCACGCCGATCCAACTGCACGACGCCACCAATCGCGCCATCCTGGAAGCGGGACGCCATCTGTACAGCGAGAAGCCGGTCGCCAGCACCTCTGCTGTGGCCGCACAGCTTGCTGAGCTGGCCGCCGCGCGTGTCGTGCAGATGGTCTGCGCGCCAAGCATCCGCCTCTTTCCGCAAATGCGCTACGTGCAGGCGCTGCTCGCCGCGGACGCCATCGGCCCGGTCTACTCGGCGCGCGCACATGCCCACTTTGGCGTGCCGCCGTGGGCAGGCTATCCTGCCGACCCGACGCCCTTCTTTGCCCGCGGCGCCGGGGTGATGATGGATATGGGCGTCTATCCGCTGCACGCGCTGACTGCGCTGCTGGGGCCGGTGCAGCGGGTCACGGCGCTAGTCAACCACGTTCTTGACGAGTTCACGGTCAAGGATGGTCCACACGCCGGCCTGCACGTGCCGGTGACAGCCGACGACCACTGGCAGGTGCTCCTCGACTTCGGTCGCGGCTGCACCGCCAGCCTCGCCGTCAACAACGTGGTCGTCGAGACGCGCTGCCCGCCGCTGGAGCTGCACGGGCTGGCCGGCACGATCGCCTTCGACCCGATCTATGTGCAGCAGCCGGTGGATCTGCTGCGCCGGCCAGGAGTGGGAGACGGTGCAGCCTTCCTTTCCCGCACAGCCGCCCCGGTCGCAACGCCGGCCCCGACCACATTCTGGGCGTCGAACACTTGCTCGACTGCATCGACGGCCGCTGCGCGCCACAACTGGGCATCGAGCCGGCCCGTCACGTGCTTCAAATCATCGAAGCTTCGGCCTATTCGTCGCAGGCAGGACGCGTGGTGGAGATTACGTGAAATAGAACGCGGATGACACGGATCAGAATTAATCCGCCCGATCCGCGTCATCCGCGTTCTATCAAACCCGCCCCTTGATCACGCCTTCAAAAGGAGACTCATTCCATGTCTACATCTCAACCTTTACGCGCCGCCCTCGTTGGCTGTGGCAGTGTGGCGCAGCGCGGTGTGCTGCCCCACTTGAGCCTGGAAGATGCCCGGCAGCGCGTGCAACTCGTCGCCGTCGTCGATACGGTCGCCGCGCGCGCGGCGCAGTCGGCGCAGGCGTGGGGCGTGCCGGCATGGTTTACCGACATCGACGCGATGCTGGCCGGCAGCGACGTTGATCTTGTACTTGTCACGACGCCGATCCAGCAGCACTTCGACCACGCCATGCGCGCCATCGAGGCCGGCAAACATGTCTATGTGCAGAAGGCGATGACGACGACGCTGGCTGAGGCAAATGATCTGCTCGTCGCGCGCGACCGCATGGGGATCAAACTGGCCGCGGCGCCCGGCTTCGACCTTTTCCCCTCAACCGGCAAAATGCGCAACCTTGTCCAGGGCGGCGCCTTGGGACGCGTGGCGGTTGCTTACACGTACACTTTGGGCTTCGGCCATGAGTACGAGCCGATCCGCAAAGAGCAGGGCGCACTCAACGCCATTGACCCGACGTGGTACTATCGCGCCGGCGCCGGTCCGTTGCCCGATGTAACCGTCTATGCCCTGCAATTAGCGACCAGTGTGCTCGGTTCCGTGCGCAAAGTGACCGGGCTGGGCAACAAGCTGCTGCCGCAGCGCACCTGGCGCGGCGAGACGATTGACATTGAAGTGGAAGACAACAATGTTGTGTTGCTGGAATTCAGCAGCGGCGCGCTGGCCGTCGCCGTGGGTGCAGACTGCGTCGGCAGCGGCATGAATCCGTGGGGCGGGCTGGGCATCTACGGCACGCACGGCGCGCTGGAGGTGACCGAGGTCGACGGCGCCAGCGGCTATCCCACTCGCTTTAGCGTGCGGCGCGGCGGCTCGTGGGCCGTGGCTGGCGGCGGCGCAACCGAGACGGCGATTGCACTGACCGACTGTCCCTACCTGACGCCGGAACATCTCCAGCTTGAGGAGCCGCACCTCTATGTCGACATCATGGAGCTGGCCGACGCCATTGTGGAGGATCGTCCCTGTCGCGCCACGGGCGAACAGGCGCGCCACGTGGTGGAGATCGTTGAGGCCGCGCGCCGCGCCATCGCATCGGGCGAAACGCAACTGCTCACGACCACAATCGGCGAACCTCAGCCCAAATCTACCTGAGCTGGAAAAATGATGTGACGAAAACACTGCGCTTGCCTATCAACTCCGGTGCATCTAACCCTCTACACACATTGCTGGCTATGCTACACTGCATAAAAGGGAGCGATGGCTGGTGATCGCGCTGATAAATTGCAATTCGGATTGATTCTCACAGGGAAAAGAAGGGGCGCGTGCTATGTTTAATCGGTTAGACCATGTGGGCGTGGTCGTCCACGATATCGATGCAACGTTACAAACCTACTGTAATCAGCTCGGTTTCAAGCTGTTGGAGCGGGTGGAAATTCCAGAGCAGAAGGTGGTGGCGGCTTTTCTCGATGGCGGCAACAGCGCCATCGAGCTGATTTCGCCGACTGACGCCGAAAGCGGCACCGCGCGTTTTCTCGCTAATCGCGGCGAAGGCACGCATCATGTCTGCTACACGGTGGATGACATCCAGGCTACGTTGGCGGAACTGCGCCAACAGGGCGTGCGTCTGATCGACGAGACGCCACGGCAGGGCGTGCATGGCCTGGTCGCCTTTATCCACCCCAAAGCCACCAATGGGTTGATGATCGAGGTGTTGCAAAAAGCACATAAGTGAGACATATGGAAACAACGACAGAACTGACGGCTGAGCAATGCTGGGCCGCGTTACACAACGTGATCGACCCCGAAATCTATCAAAATATTGTCGATCTTGGCTTGGTCTATGGCGTCGAAGTGGGGCCGGAAAAAGCGGTCGTCGTGACGATGACGTTGACGACGCCGCATTGTCCATTGGGGCCGCAAATCATCGAAAACGTCGAGCATGAGTTGGCCGCCGTGGGTGCGTCCGCCGTGCGCGTCGACATTGTGTGGTCGCCGCCGTGGACGCCCGACGCCATGACGCCCAATCTCAAACGGTTGCTGGGCATCTTGCCCGACGAAGAGGAAGAGCCAGAACCAGCGCTGGAGATCGAACCGCCTCCGCCCGCTAAAAAGAACAACGGGTTGCTCGGCTGGCTCTTCCGTTAAATCAGATTTCTCTTCACGCTACTTCCGCCCATGCCTCCACGGCTGCGTCCAGTTCGACCTGCGTGTCGGTGTAGGCTTGTCCCAGCCGCTGGATCGCGGTGATGTCCTGTGCAAGCGTGGCGGCGTGTAGATTTTCTTCCAGCTTGAGCAGGTGCGCTTCCAGGGCGTGCACGCGGCCTTCCGCGTCGGCGACCACTTTCGCCCGGCGCCGATCATCGGCTTTCGATTGTTTGCCGGCGACATATTCTTCGCGCACACCCGACCGCACGACGGCCGTCGTCTGTTTTTCCGCCTCGGCTGCTTGCTGGCGCGCGGCCAGCATGGCAGTGTAGGAGCCCGCAAAAACTTCGAGATGGTGGTTGCGCAGCTCCCACACCTGCGTCGCCAGATGATCGATCAAATAGCGATCGTGCGAGACGAGCAGGATCGTCCCCTCGAAGTGTTCGAGCACCTGCTGCAAGACTTCCTGCGCCGGGATGTCGAGATGGTTGCTCGGCTCGTCGAGTAGCAGCAGATTCGCCCCTGCCAGCGCCAGGATCGCCAGCGCCAGCCGCCCCCGTTCGCCGCCGCTGAGCAGTCGCACCGGTTTGAAGACATCCTCGCCGCGAAAAGATATTGCGCCAGGTAGTTGCGCCGCGCCGAGCAGCATCTGCTTGTGGCTGAGCAACTCGTCGATCACTGTGTTGTTTGGGTTGAGCCGCTCGTGCGCCTGCGAGAAGTAGCCGATCTTGAGGCTGGCGCCGAACTTGATCTGGCCGTCCAATGGCGCAAGCTCGCCCAGCAACGTGCGCAGAAAGGTGGTCTTGCCGCTGCCGTTTGGCCCGATCAGCGCCGCACATTCGCCGCGCTCCAGCGTGATCGGCTCCGCCTGAAAGAGCGTCTTGGCCGGATAGCCAATCGTCAGCGCGGTCGTGCGCAGAACCAGGTTGCCGCTGCGCAGCGCCGTCTTGAGCTTGAGGCTGAGCTGCGGTGGGCGCACCACCGGGTTGCGCAGCCCTTTGATTGCCTGCTCCACATCCGCGACGCCCCACTTTGCCTCGGAGATATCGACCTCCTCCATGACCTGGCCCCAGTTCTTGCTGAGCAGCAGATCAAGCCCACCCGCCTCGACCACGCGCACCTCGCGGATCAGCCTGCGCATCCGCCCAACGGCCTGGTTCTTGGTGGCGTCGCGCGCGATATTGCGCTTGATGTAGTCGAGTTCGCCCAGAAAGCGCTCCTTGATGGCGGCGAACTCGACTTCGCGGCGTTCCCACCGTTCCTGGCGCTGGCGCAAATAGTGGCTGTAGTTACCGTTATAGGTCTCGAAGCCGGCTGGCCCCATTTCCCAGATGCGGTTGACGACATTGTCGAGAAAGTAGCGGTCGTGCGAGACGATCAACAGCGCGCCGTCCCACGTGCGCAACATGCTCTCCAGCCACTCGACTGCCTGCACGTCGAGATGATTGGTCGGCTCGTCAAGGATCAGCAGGTCGGGTTTTTCCAACAGCAGGCGCGCCAGCAGCGCGCGCGTCTTCTGTCCGCCGCTGAGCACCGAGATCTGGAGATCCCACTCGTTGCGCGTAAAGCCCAGGCCATAGAGCACCTGGCCAATGCGCAGCTCGTACTCATAGCCGCCGGCGCGCTCGAACGCATCCTGCGCCGCGCTGTATTCGGCCAGCAGGTCGTCGCTGTGCGCTTCGGCCATGCGATGCTCCAGGTCGTGCAGCCGCGCCTCCTGTTCGTGCAGCCCCGCGAAGACCTTGAGCATCTCGTCGTGGACAGTGTTGTGACGACCGGCAAAGGCTTCGACCGCCTCTTGGCGCAAGTAACCGATGCGCGTACTGCGCGCCATCGTGACGTTGCCGGAGGATGGTTGCGCCAGCCCCGCGAGCACGCGCAGCAGGGTCGTCTTGCCGATCCCGTTCGGCCCGACCAGCCCGATCTTGCCGTCGTTGGGGATCGACGCCGAAATGCCCAGGAAGACGTCGTAGTCGCCAAAGGCAAAGCCTAAATTAGAAATTGTTAGCATTGACATCGCTGCATACTCCACAATTGATGGCAGATGGCATCGCTTCCGATCAAGACGCGATCACTGCCATTTCAGAATCACGCACAATTATAGCAGATGCAGCACACTGGAGTGTTTTGTGATGGGCGTGGGGGCAAGCTCTGCCTGCAAGCTGCCGGTTTGTTGGCGCAAGACACGTCGGGCTGGTAGCCCGACCTACGCTATTGTTGTTGGCGACGGGCACGGCTTGCGTAGGTCACGCTACCAGCGTGACGTGGGTCGTCAAGCAAGCTGCCGGTTTGTTGGCGCAGACACGTCGGGCTGGTAGCCCGACCTACGCTATTGTTGGTGATGGACACAGCTTGCGTAGGTCACGCTACCAGCGTGACGTGGGTCGTCAACGCAAGCTGCCGGTTTGTTGGCGCAGATGTGTCGGGCTGGTAGCCCGACCTACGCTATTGTTGTTGGCGACGGGCACGGCTTGCGTAGGTCACGCTACCAGCGTGACGTGGGTCGTCAATGCAAGCTGCCGGTTTGTTGGCGCAAGACACGTCGGGCTGGTAGCCCGACCTACGCTATTGTTGGTGATGGACACAGCTTGCGTAGGTCACGCTACCAGCGTGACGTGGGTCGTCAACGCAAGCTGCCGGTTTGTTGGCGCAGATGTGTCGGGCTGGTAGCCCGACCTACAGGTTAAGCTGCGATTTATATCATGGCCCGACCTTGCGGCTGGCCCATCCAAAGAGCGCAATGCCAGCGGCTGCACCTAGCATCAACGCAGCCAGCTTGAAGAGGCGGTCATCGATGAGCAATGTGATGGCGCCGAGCGCCGCGCAGAAGAGCCAGTAGCCGACCACCAGCGCGCGTTCGTCGACGCCCATGTCGAGCAGGCGAAAGTGGAGATGGTCGCGCCCGCCCTCGCCCGGAGAGACGCCACGCCGCCAGCGCGTAAACATCAGCCAGCCCACCTCCAGCGCCGGCAGCCCCACGACCATCATCACCGTCGCCAGGCGTGCGCCGCCGATGATGCCGAGCACCGCGATGACAAAGCCCAGGAAGTAGCTGCCGCTGCTGCCCATAAAGATGCGCCGGCCGAAGTTGAAAGGCAGAAAGCCTAGCGTTGTCCCCAGCAGCGCCAGCGGCAGCAGCGCCACGCTGAGCTGCGGCGGGTCGGCCTTGAAGATCATGTGCAGCGTCAGCACGGCCGCCAGCACCGCGGTCACGCCGGCCACCAGCCCGCTGGCGCCGTCGAGAAAGTTGATGGTGTTCATCATCCCCATAAACCAGAAAATGGTCAGCAGGAAGACGAGCCACCACGGAAAGCCGTCCGGCCCGAAGAGAAACCCCTCGCCAAACGGGTTGTTGACATGCTTGATGAAGATCAGCCCCGCGAAGCCGATCGTCGCCGCGCCAAATTGGATCAGATATTGTGGGCCGGATTTGAAGCTAAACCGGTCGTCGAGCAGGCCAAAAATCACACAGTAGGTCGCGCCGATCAGAAGCGCGACCAGGCGGCGCTCCTCGTTTGGGTCGTTGCGCGCCGGGAACCAGGCCGCGAGCGACGGTATCCAGTCCGGCAGCACGGTCAGCAGCAGCACGGTTACGAAGAAGCCGCCGAAGAGCGCCAATCCGCCTGTGCGTGGAATGATTCCGGTGTGTTTGCGCCGTCCGCCGGGCGCATCAACCAGGTTCCAGCGGCGACCAACCCAGCCGGCCAGCGGCGTCAGCAGCAGCGTGAGCAGAAAAGCGAAGAGTAGCGCTGCGAGGAAAATCATGAGAGGAAGCTATAAAGTATGAAGTATGAATCGTGAAATGTGAAGGATAGAGCGCCGATATAAGCGTTCTTACTTCACATTTCACGATTCACCATTCATACTTCGAAAGCTTTCACGGGCGCATTGTCGTCAACGTGCGCGGAAAGGCGATGGTCTCGCGCACGTGATCCAGCCCGCAGATCCAGGCGACGGTGCGTTCGACGCCGAGGCCAAAGCCGCTGTGCACGACCGAACCGTAGCGACGCAGATCGACGTACCATTCGTAAGGCGCCATCGGCAGGTGATGGCGTTCGATGGCCGCGATCAGCTTGGAGGCATCGCTCATGCGCTCGCTGCCGCCGGTGATCTCTCCATACCCTTCGGGCGCCAGCAGATCGACGCTGCGGCACACTTCCGGTCGGCCCGCTTCTGGCTCCATGTAGAAAGCTTTCACCTGGGTGGGGTAGTGGTGCACAAAAACCGGCTTCTCAAACTGGGCGGCAATATAGGTCTCGTGCGGGCTGCCAAAATCGTCGCCCCACTCGATGGCGGGCACCGGATCTTCGTAGCCGGGCACCAAGTCGCCCCTGGCCGCGGCGTCGTTGATCATCTGCACCGCCTCGTCGTAGTGGATGCGCGGGAAGGGTGCGGTGACGCGCTGCAACGCAGTTGTGTCACGCTCCAACACTTGCAACTCCGGCGCGCATTCGGTCAGACAGCGCTGGACAATATAGCTCACGAATTGCTCTTCGATCTCCATGAGTTGGTCGAGATCGCAGAAGGCGATCTCCGGCTCCACCATCCAGAACTCCTGAAGATGGCGCCGCGTCTTGCTCTTTTCGGCGCGGAAGGTGGGGCCGAAGCAATAGACTTTGCCAAAGGCAAAGATATTTGCCTCATTGTAAAGCTGCCCCGTCTGCGCAAGATACGCCGGCTCGCCGTGATAGTCGATCTCGAAGAGCGTGGTCGTGCCTTCGGCCGCAGCGGGTGTGATGATAGGCGTGTCCACGTTGAGGAAGTCGCGGTCATCCAGCCAGTCGCGGATCGCACGCACGATGGTGGCGCGCACGCGCATCGCCGCCCACTGGCGCGAAGAGCGCAGCCACAGATGCCGGTTCTGCATCAGAAACTCGACGCCGTGCTCCTTGGGCTGGATCGGGAAAGGGTCGGAGATGCCCATCGACTCGATGCCGCGCACGTCGATCTCATAGCCGCCTGGAATGCCGGGCGCACGCGGGTCAGCCTTGACGATTCCGCGCACGATAACGCTAGTTTCCTGGGTGACTGCCTTGGCGATCTCGAAATCTTCCTCCTGGACATTGCCACGGAAAACGACTGCCTGGCAGATGCCGGCGCCGTCGCGCACTTGCAGGAAAACCAACTTGCCCTTGCCGGTTTTAGCGTAACACCAGCCCTGAATGGTAACTTCTTGATCAACGTGCTCGTGTAAGGAGCGAATCGTCACAATCGGCGCTTGCATAGCAGCACTTATTCCTCTTCTTCCCAGTCACTCCAATTGAAATCCGGCTTTGACAGGCTCTTCATCACCGGCAACTCGTCTGGACCGGTTTTTTCTGCCGCGAACAGCGACGAAATATCGATCTGATAGTCGTCGAGGCGCCGGCCTACGGTGGAAAAATGGTCGGGGCGAAACTCATAGCTGTCGCGCATTTCCGGGTGCGCGCTGTGGGTGTAGATAAAGACTGCTTGAGGCGCGATGTAGGCGACCTCGGCTTCGGCGGCGGCTTGCGACTTTGGGTCTTCGGCCGGGCGCTGGCGCGAGCGCGCTTTGCGGCGCGCCTTGCGCTGGCGCGTCGCACCTTGCTTGGCTTCCGCGGGGCGGTTTGGTTCGGGCGCCGGCGTCTGGGCTGAATTCTCTTTTTTGGGGCGGAAGAAGCGTCGCTGGCTGCGCCGCGACCCTCGCTCGATTTTTCGTCACTCATTGTGCTGCTACTCCATAAATCATTACATGCGTTAAATCACTACATGCGTTAAATCACCACAAAGGATTCAGAGGAAACAACAGATTGGATCCTTTTGTGTTAGGTGCACTCTCAGGGCGCTGTCAAACGCGAAACTTCCTGTCCCTGCGGATTGACGAGCCGAGCGACGCTGCCGGTCTGCCAGACCGGGGCTGCCTGGTTCCAGTAAAGCGCAACGCTGGTGTCGGCGCCGGAACCCGTGTAGAGAACGACGCCGCTGCCAGGGAAAAGGGAAATGCCGCCAAAAAGATAGGAGGGGCCATTTTCTTTTTCCAGTCGCCAGCCTTGTAGATTGATGACAAGGTCGCTGTCGTTGGCAATCTGCACCGACTCGTTGCTCAAGATGCCATTGCCGGTAAACGACGCCACCCGGATGCCTTCGCCTGCTGCCGGCGTGTTTGTCGCAACAAGCGGCGCAGGTTGAACCGTGCTGACAATCGGCTGCACATCCCCACGCGGGATCACCAGACGCTGGCCGGAAAAGACGAAATCCGGATTGGTCAAGTTGTTGGCGTCCATGACCGCCTGCATCGTCACACCGTAGCGTCCTGCAATTGCCAGCAAGCTGTCGCCCGCCTGGACGATGTAAACCTCCTCGGCGCCTGCCGCAGCCGTCCCCTCGGGCGTCGCTGCATTCGGCGCCGATTGTGGAGTCACGATAGCTGCCGGCGTCGACGTAAAGGTCGGGGCGATCACCGGCGCGGTGAGCGGGGTGGCGAGCGCCGCCAACACCTCTGGGTCGGGTCGTCGTTGTTCCACCACCCAGACGACGGCAACCGCAATCGTTAAGCTGATCAACGCGTTGAGAATGATGACTAGAGCCAATTGACGGCGATTCATGCCAGATCAGCTCTCACAAGGGAATCGGTCTGCATGGTGGCATTGTACCACAGCGGTCAGGAAAGCCGAGCCACATCGCGATAATGGTGATCCTTGTCACCGTTACGGACAGGTGGAAAGCGTAAAATCGACAAACTGCACGCTGACAGGTTAAGCTTTGGCTTATTGAACGAATGGTGAAAATCACATGTATGATTTGACTCCGCCTCCCCGCCGCACCAAAGGCCCGTTGTTGTTGATCGGCGGCGCCGGCCTTTTGGTCTTCGTCAGCCTGTGCGCGGTTGTGACGCTAGGGTTTATGAGCATGACGCGGCCAGAGGCTACGCGCGCACCCACATCGGACAACCAATTTGTCCGCGTGGCTGCGACGCCGCGGCCGCAGATCACCGTAGAGGCGCCGCCCGAAGGCATTGATTACGAAAGCGCCGTGTTGCGCAACATCTATGCGCAGAACAACGCCTCGGTGGTCAATGTCACAGTTTGGATGGATCACCCCCCCATCGATGACTCATCGGCGCTGCCGATCCCGTTGCCCGAAAATGGCAATGGCGAATTGCTGCCACTCGTCAACGGCTCTGGCTTTGTGTGGGACGCCGACGGCCACGTCGTCACCAATTTCCATGTCGTCGAAGATGGACAGCGTTTCCAGGTCACTTTCTACGACGGCGCTACGGCTTTGGCGGAAGTCATCGGTCGTGATGAAGACAGTGATCTGGCCGTACTCAAGATCGACCCGGAAGGCTACGACCTGGTCCCGGTGCAACCCGGTAACATCGACGATGTCTACGTCGGGATGCGCGTCGCCGCCATTGGCAACCCGTTTGGCCTGCAAGGCACGTTGACCAGCGGCATCGTCAGCGCCATCGGTCGCACCATTCCCTCGCGCGGCAGCTTCAGCATCCCCGATTCGATCCAGACCGACGCCGCTATCAATCCTGGCAATTCCGGCGGGCCGCTCTTCAACGAACGTGGCGAGATCATCGGCGTCAACGCACAGATCCGTTCGGAGGTGCGGGCGAACAGCGGCGTAGGCTTTGCCATCCCGATCGCGATCGTCGAACGCGTGGTGCCAGGGTTGATCGAAAATGGCCGCTACGAGCACAGCTACATGGGCATCAGCGGCGTCACCTTCAGCCCCATTTGCAGCGAAGAGCAAGGCATTGAAAAGTTTCAGCGCGGGGTCATCGTCGATCGCGTGCTGGGCAATACGCCGGCCGCGCGCGCGGGTCTGCGCGGCAGCACGCGGCCACTGCAAACCGCCTTCACCGGCATCTGCCCACAAGCGTCGGGGGGCGATTTCGTCGTTGCCGTCGATGGGCAGCCGGTTGGCACTTTCGACGATATTCTGATTTTTCTGGCGCGCAACACCAGCCCAGGCGATACGATCACGCTGACTGTTCTGCGCGGGAGTGAGACGCTCGACGTGCCGTTGACGCTGTCGCCGCGGCCTGGTTGATCAAGGCCAGGCCGCTGGGTGGCTTGAACGGACGCACGCCAAAATTCTGAGATATCCCTTACCAAGCAGGTGGCTTTGTCGCAACGGGGCGGCAGTGCTACAATTGCCTTTGCCACCGTGCGCTGTGCGTGTTTTCGCCAGCGCACAAATTATGGGGTGCACGCACATGATTTGCTCGCCAGCCGACCCCATCGAAGGAGTGCTTGGTGCAATCTTCCGCCTTCCGCATTTTGTCTGCAATCGTCACATTGTTGCTGATCGTTACGCTCGCCATGCTTGTGGCGTTGACGCTGCGCAGCCAGCCCACGGTGACGATCCAACCGGCGCCCACCTCTAGCCCCACCCTCACACCAACCAATCCAGCCACGCCATTTCAAACTTTGGGCGCGGATCTGATTGTCCCGGAAGGCGGCTATCGCTTCCAACCGCTGCTTGGTTACGGGGTCACTATCCAGGGTGCGGCTGTAGCGTTGACTCACATGCTCTCGGACGCCACCGCGGCGAATGTTGCCGGGAGCGGGCAACTTTCCACCATCGGCCTGGACGCGCGCGCGCTTGATGCGCTTGGCGTGCGTGCTGACCTTTCCCTTTCAGCGCTGCTTATGCAGGTGGCGCAGCCTTTTATCAACCAGACGCAGGCGCAGGCCGGCGCGGTCGAGATGCTGACGGTTGGCGGCATCGACGCCGCGTCCGTGTCGCTGCGCGGGGAACTCGACGGGGCGCCGATTGCGGGCCGCATCGTTGTGGCGCAGCCGGAAGCGGAGCGCCTGTTCATTGCCGCGGCCACCGCACCGCTCGCCACTTGGACGAGCGAAACCGGCGCTGCGCTCGACAGTGTGCTGCAAGGCGTTGCGTTTTTTGCGCCGGAGATAATACCAACCGAGGTAGCGCCAACCGAGATGGCGCCAACCGAGACAGCGCCAACCGAGATAGCGCCAACCGAGCGACCGCGTCCCGAAGCCACGGCGCGGCAGACGCCCATCGCTGCCACACCGCTGGCCACGCCATCGCCGACGATGCTTGTCGTCACCATCGTCGGCCCCCCATCTCCACCCCCTGCCACGCTGACGGCAACACCCGCTCTCACCATCACGACATTGCGCGTGCCAACGCCCACCCCTTCGCCGGTCAGCCGCAGCACAACACAGCCGTGGACGATTGTCACCGACGGCAACTGGATGAACGAGATCGTGGTGGTTGGCAACACGCTATGGATCGCCACCGATGGCGGCGCGCTGGCCTGGACACGCGGCAGCAAGACGCCCGTCAAATTTACCAGCTTGAACGGCCTGACCGATAACCGTCTCACCGCGGTGGTCGATTGTGCATTGCCTGACCTGGGCGTCGTTTTCGGCAGCAACGCTGGGCTGCAGGTGGTTGATCCGGGCGCCGGCGGGTGGCGCCAACTTGACAGCAGCAACAGCGAGTTGAGCTATGACGATGTGGTCGACCTGGTTTGCAACCCGGATGCGGGCTATCTCGTCGTCGGCTACGCGCGGCATGGCATTGATGTGTTCGACGCGCAGAGTGGCGAATGGCGCCATCTCGACCGCAACAGCGGGTTGGCTTTCAACGGCGTGCAATCGTTGGCGGTCGTCGGCGAACTGGATGAGATCTGGGTAGTGGGCGAGGATGGCGTCACCGTCGCGGCCGGCGCCGATTCCACCTTCTACAATGCAGACAATAGCCCGCTAGAAAGCAACCGGATCGGCGCCGTTGTGGCCGACGCGGACGGCGCCGTCTGGCTGGGCGGCGACGGGGCGCTCTACCGCGTCGCCGACGAAAGCTGGACGGTCTTCAACGCCGAAGAGGTCGAGGACGCCGGTTTTCCCGTCCGCCTGATCACCGGCCTGACATTGGCCGGCGACGGCGAACTCTGGTTAGGCGACATCGACGGGACAATCTGCCGGTTCGACCCCGCCACGCGCACGTGCACCGCAGCTTTCCGCGGCGAAACCGGCATGGCGGCCGCGCCGTTGACTCATCTGACGCTCGATGCCGATGGCCAGGTCTACTTCACGACCGCGGGCGATGGATTGAGCGTTTACGACGGTGCGACCTGGCAACGCTTTGCACGCTCGAATGAAGGGCTGCGCGGCAATGCTGTGCGCGCCGCCACCGTCGATCCGGACGGCGCTCAGTGGGTCGTGACTGAGGCGGGCGTGCAGCGCGTGCTTGGGCCGGATCGCTCCCCGACGCTGACGCCAGATGTTCCCCTCGACCCGGCGACGGTCCAGGCGATCTATGCCGCCAGCAACGGCGACATCTGGATCGGCGGTGCCGGCGGCGCTGCCGTCTGGGATGGTTCAGCCTGGCGCGTCTACACGGTAGCCGACGGCGTAGCCGGCGAAATAGTCCAGGCGATCGGTGAGGACAGCCGCGGCCGGATCTGGCTGGGCGCCGATGCGGGCGTGAGCATCTGGAACGGAGAATCTTTTTTCAACTTGACCCGCGACACGGGCCTGCCCAGCGCTGACATTCGCGTGCTTTTGAACGACGGCAACGCGATGTGGATCGGCAGCGCTGGCGGCGGGCTTTACCGTTTCGAGCGCAATCAGCTTGAGGTGCTCAACGTCGACAACATGAACCTGCCCAGCGATGTGCTCACCGCCCTGGCGCTGAGCGGGGATGGCGCTTTGTTGGTCGGTACGGACGCCGGGCTGGCTGAACTGCGCGACGGGATCGCCATGCCACTGCCCGCGCTGGGCGAGCGCGCTATCACCCAGGTGCTTGTCCAGGGCGGTGCAACCTGGGTGGGAACCGCCGCCGATGGGTTGTTCTATCAAAGCGGGGAAGAGTGGCAACAGGAGACTACGGCAGGCGCTCTGCCCTCTAACCATGTGACGACCTTGCAGGCTGTCGATGGCGACGTCTGGGTTGGCGGCGCAATGGGCGGTTTGGCGCGCTATCGATTGCCCACAGAGGAATAAAGCAATGAGAATCCGCACAACCAAAGGCCTGACTTTCGATGATGTATTGCTCGCACCGCGGCAATCGCCGATCCGCTCGCGCAGTGAGGTGGATGTTTCGTCGCGGCTGACGCGCACGATGCGGCTTGCGATTCCGATTCTCAGCGCCAACATGGATACGGTGACCGAGTGGCGCATGGCCGCGGCTATCGCCCGCGCGGGGGGACTGGGCGTCCTGCATCGCTTCATGTCCGTTGAACAACAGGTCAAGCAAGTAGCCAAAGTCAAACGGGCGCAGGGGTTGATGGTCGAAAACCCGTACACGGTTTTGGCCGGCGCCACTGTGGCCGAGGCCGAACAACTGATGACGCAGCACGAGGTCGGCGGGTTGATCGTCGTCGACGACAACAAGAAACTGGTGGGTCTGATCACGCGACGCGACATCTTGCTGGCGCCGGAGGAGATACAAAGCGTGGCGCAGGCGATGACGCCGGCTGACCACATCGTGTCCGTCGGGCCGTCGGTGACATCGGCGGAAGCCCGTGCGCTGCTTTACCAGCATCGTCTGGAAAAGCTGCCGGTCGTCGATCGCGCGGGCAAAGTTGTCGGCCTGATCACCTCGCGCGACGTGGTGCGCGTCGAGCATCGCTCCGCGGCCAGCGTTGATGCCCGCGGGCGCTTGTTAGTCGGCGCGGCCATCGGGGTCGGTCAGGGCGAGATCAAACGCGCTGAAGCGTTGCTCGAGGCGGGTGCAGATCTACTCGTGCTCGACATTGCGCATGGTCACGCCAACCACTGCATCGAGATGGTGCAGACATTGCGGCGCAGCTTTCCAGCGGCGCAGCTTGTCGCGGGCAACATCGCCACGGCCGAGGGCGCGCGCGATCTGGCCGAGGCGGGCGCGGACGCCATCAAGGTGGGCATCGGCCCCGGCTCGATCTGCACGACGCGCATCGTGACCGGCTTTGGCGTGCCGCAGTTGACCGCCATCATGGAGGCGGTGCGCGGCCTCAGCGAGGCTGGGCTGGACGCGCCGGTGATCGCGGATGGCGGCGTCAAGACCTCGGGCGATCTGGTCAAGGCATTGGCGGCCGGCGCCAGCACGGTGATGATCGGCAGCCTCTTCGCCGGCTGTGAAGAAGCGCCAGGCGCGCCGGTCATCCGCAACGGACAGAAAGTCAAGGTGATCCGGGGCATGGCTTCGCTGGGCGCGGCAATGGGCCGTCGCGCGGCAGAGCAGAATCTCGATGAAAGCGCCGAGGACCAGGAGGATTGGGATAAGGTCGTGCCGGAAGGCGTCGAAGCGGTCGTGCCCTATCGTGGCGAGGTCGCCGAAATTTTGCATCAATTGGTGGGCGGGCTGCGCTCCGGCCTGAGTTATGGCGGCGCCCGCGACATCGAAGAACTGCAACGCCACGCCGAATTTATCGAGATCACCAGTGCGGGCGTGCGTGAAAGCGGTTCGCATGATGTGCGGAAGATTTAAAGATGGTTTGTCGAATTTACCGTCGTACCGCATACTAGTAAGAGATCGTCAGACCAGACCAAATTACCCTGAAATCTAAAAAGGCGGGAGACAGCATGGGGAGCCAAACCGATCACACCGATTCAACCACACAGCCGGAATCTTCCTCTGCGCTGACGGAAAGTGGCGCACTGCTATCCGCTGACGCGTCTGACGCCGCAGGGCTGGCCCAGCCGGTCACCACGCTGGCAACAGCCGAGATCGAGGCGGTGGTCGGCGGCTATCACGGCGCGCCCTACGATGTGCTTGGCCCGCACGATATCGTGTTGGACGGCGAAGCAATGCTGGCGGTGCGCGCTTTCCGTCCGTTAGATGCTGGCGTGGATGTGTTGGACATCGAGAGTGGTAAGCGCACACCGATGCAGCAGGTTCACCCCAGCGGCTTTTTTGAGGCGATCTTTCCCCACGGCAAGACTCCTTTCCTCTATCGTCTCCTCCTCGTGGGTGGCGATGGCGCCGAATATGAATTGGAAGACCCCTATCGCTTCCCCTTCCTATTGTCGGAGTTCGACCTTTATCTCCACGGTGAAGGCAACTTCATTGAGGGGTATGAGAAAATGGGCGCGCACCTCATGACCGTTGACGGCGTGAGCGGCGTTCATTTTGCTGTCTGGGCGCCGAACGCGCAGCGCGTCGGCGTCGTCGGCCCCTTCAATGCGTGGGACAACCGCGTCAATGTGATGCAGCGTCGCAGCGATGGCGGCGTCTGGGAGACCTTTATCCCCTCCCTTCCGCAAGGGACGCATTACAAGTACGCGATCCGATCTCTGTCGTTGGGATATGAAGTGGACAAAGCCGACCCTTATGGCGCCTATTTTGAGGTGCGCCCGACGACGGACAGCCGCGCCTGGGACATCAGTACCTATGCTTGGAACGACCAGGCCTGGATGGAGAATCGCGCCGCGCACCAATCCGTCAGCAAACCGCTGAATATTTACGAGGTGCATCTGGGCAGTTGGCGGCGCGGTGAAGATAACAGCTTTCTCAACTACCGCGACCTGGCGCATCAGATGGTCGATTATGTGAAAGAGATGGGCTATACGCACATCGAACTGCTGCCGATCACGGAGCATCCCTTCGACGGATCGTGGGGCTACCAGGTGACAGGCTATTTTGCGCCGACCAGCCGTTTCGGGTCACCTGACGATTTCATGTACTTCGTGGATTACTGCCATCAGCACGGCATCGGCATTTTACTCGATTGGGTGCCGGCGCACTTCCCGCGCGACGCACACGGCCTGGCCTTCTTCGACGGCACGCATCTTTACGAACATTCCGACCCACGGCAGGGCGAGCATCGCGATTGGGGCACCAAGATCTTCAACTTTGGGCGCAACGAAGTGAGCAATTTTCTCCTGAGCAATGCCGTCTTCTGGCTCAAGCAATATCACCTGGACGGGCTGCGGGTCGATGCAGTGGCGTCGATGCTCTATCTCGACTACAGTCGCGAGCCGGGGGAATGGGTTCCCAACAAGTATGGCGGCCGCGAGAATCTGGAGGCGATCGATTTCCTGCGCCGTTTCAATGAATTGGTGCATGAATACGCGCCCGGCGCCATCACCGTTGCCGAAGAAAGCACTTCCTGGCCGATGGTGACGCGGCCGACCTATATGGGCGGCCTCGGCTTTGACTACAAGTGGAACATGGGCTGGATGCACGACACCCTGAGCTATATACAGAAGGATCCTGTCTTTCGTCGCTACCACCAGAACGAGATCACCTTCAGCTTGATCTACGCGTTCCACGAGAATTTTATCCTGCCCTTCAGCCATGATGAGGTGGTTCACCTTAAGAAATCGATGCTGGACAAGATGCCCGGCGACGTATGGCAAAAATATGCCAACCTTCGTGCGCTCTATGTCTACATGATCGGCCATCCTGGCAAGAAACTCCTCTTCATGGGCAGTGAATTTGGACAATGGTCGGAGTGGAGCGAAGCGCGTAGCCTGGATTGGCACCTGCTCCAGTGGGAAGATCATCAGCATCTGCAACGATTTGTGCGCGATCTGAACCATATTTATCTGCACGAGAAGGCGCTTTTTGAGATCGACACCAGTTGGGAAGGTTTCCAGTGGATCGACTTCACAGACGCCGAACAGTCGGTGCTCAGCTTCCAAAGGCGGGCAAAAGAGCCGTCCGAAATGCTGGTCTTCGTGTGCAACCTCACACCGGTTGTGCGTGAATCGTACCGGATTGGCCTGCCGGTCGACGGTATGTATCGGGAAGTGATCAACAGCGATTGGGAAATCTATGGCGGCAGCAGTGTCGCTAACCAGAATTTGATCTCTGCTGAGGCATTGCCCTGGCAAAATTGTCGCTTTTCAGCGCCGGTGCGTCTGCCGCCGTTAGGCGTCTTTATCCTCAAACCAGCGTCCTCCACCGGTGAATAGCAGCGGTTTGTAACGTCTGAGACAGATGATGAGCATGGGCGAAATGCAACAAATGGTGGCAGGAGCGCCGGCCACGGTGTTGGTCGTTGAGGATGACGAGCACCTCAACCTTGCCCTCGTCGAGACATTGCAGGCGTACGGCTACTCGACCTTGAGCGCGTATAATGGTCGGGAAGCGCTGGAGTTGTTGCGCGGCAATCGGCCGGACGTGATCGTTTGTGACATCGCCATGCCGGTGATGGACGGCTACACGTTTCTCCAGCATACGCGCACCGAACCGGAATGGCGCCTGCTCCCCTTTATTTTTCTCACGGCGCATGACGGTCGAGGATCAGCGCCGCGCCAAAGCTATCGGTGTAGAAGATTATCTGAGCAAGCCGATCGATGCCAGAGATATGGTGGCGGCCATCGAGAACGCGTTAAACCGCCAGCGGTTGATGACCGCCGAGATCGAACGCAATATGGACAATCTGCGCAATCGCATCGTGGGATTGCTGCAACATGAATTCCGTACGCCGCTGACCTTCATTCTCGGTTACGCGGAATTACTTGCCACCAGTGAGAGTGAAGGTCTTAATGCCGAAGAGATGCGTCTGGCGGCCAGCGCTATCCTGGCTGGCGGCCGCCGACTTCAGCAGCAGATCGATATTTTTCTGGTTTTGGCTGAACTTCAGAACCATACGCTCGATCCTAACGTCGTCGAATCAATTAACGCATGGTCGTTGTGGAGTGATATCTTGCGCGATCTTGCCGGGTCGGAGCAACTAGGCCCGTTGCCAGTAGAGTTGAATGACCAGAATCAAGATGTCAACATCAAAGTCGATGTGAGGTTGATTGACGAAGCGCTGCGCCAATTGTACGGCTATGTGCAGCGCATCCACCGCCCCGACGCCACCGTGATCAAATGCAGCGTGGAGCATCACTTCCCCTTCGCCGGCCTGGCAATTTACTGCGACAGCGTCGAGCCGCCGCCGCCGCCGCCCGCTGCCCATCTGGAACATGCAAATGGACGTGCAGCGACAGTTTCCGAAGCCGATATGGACCTAGGGCTGACGTTGGCGCAAAGCGTCGCCAGCGTACATGGGGGCAAGCTGACGATCGAACACAGCGCAGCGCACACGGTGGCATGCACCCTCTGGCTGCTTAACGCGGAAGAACGATGATCCTCATCCGCCGAGCTGCGTGACGATGACGCGGCGCGCACCGGCCGCCGCCAGCGCGTCTTGCACGGCGTTTACGGTATCCTCCTGCACCAGGGCAATCATGTTGCCGCCGCGCCCGCCGCCACTCAGTTTTGCCCCTAGCGCGCCTGCCGCGCGCGCCCCCGCCAGCAACTTCCGCAGCGGCGCCGAGCTGACTCCAAGCGACTCCAGCAGCATCTGATTGGCATCGAACTGTTTACCCAATGCCGCGCGGTCGCCGTGTTCCATGGCGCGTCGCGCGGCCTTCACCACCGCGGCGATCTCGTCGAAAATAGCTTCATAGCGGTTGGGATCCTGCTGCCACGCGCGCCGCACATATCCCACGGTTTCCTTGGTGGGGCTGCGGATGCCGGTGTCGGCAATGGCAAGCAACAGCGGCGCGAGCGCAGCAAATGGTTCAGGCGGTTGCCCTGTGACAAACCAAATCGGCTGCCCGTACGCCACGACCGTGTTGTCGATGCCACTGGGCGCACCGTGGTAGAAACGCTCACTTTCATACACGAGCGCGCTGACCGTGGCTGCATCGACAACAACGCCACATTGCCCAAAGATGGCGCGCACCAGAGCCGTGCTGAGCGCCGCGCCGCTGCCCATGCCACTGGCGATTGGGATGTCGCTGCGCAGGTCGATCTGCCAATCGGGTTCCTGGTTGATGCCAAGCTGAGCCAGCGCCAGCCTTGTCACCACCGCCAGCGGCTCCTCCGCGGCGGCCTCATTAAGCCGGAGGTGCAGATCGATGTCACGCGCAAAAATTGAACAGCCAGCGCCCGGCGCGGCAGGCCGGACCGTGGCCGTCGCCAACGTCTGCCAGACCGGCGCGGCGATCGCCGGCCGGCCGTAGACGACCGCATGTTCGCCCACCAGGATCACCTTGCCAGGCGCCGTCGCCGTAAACATGTCAGTCAACACGTCAGATGCCTTGCAATAACTCGACGAAACCATCGGGGTAGAAAGGAATCCCTTGCGCTTTCAGGCTCATCGGCTGCACCCACTGCGCGACCTCTTGTTTGTCGCCTTCGCAATACATCAGTGTTTCTTCCAAATAGAGCGCAGGGTCCTCAAACTCCACTTGCCAGACGATGACAATTTCATGCCCCCGCGCGCCGTCATAGACGAAGATGCTTTCCAGTGTTCCCAATTTGCGCACCAGGCGAATCGCCACACCCAACTCTTCCGTCATCTCGCGTTGCAGCGCCTGTCGCGAGCTCTCGCCAAATTCCACACCGCCGCCTAATGGACGATAGAAGATCTGCAGCTTGCTGGGGTCGTAGCCGCGGGAAACCAGCAGGGCGCGATCCGTGGGGCGCAGGATCGCGGCCAACACAACAGTGCGTATCTTATCTTTGATTGCCATACCCATAAAGCCCTTTGCTGATCACGTCGGGAGCGTCGGTAATGATCGTTGCGACGCCGAGCGCGGCAAGGCGCTGCGCTTCCTCCACCTCGTTGACTGTCCACGTGTTGACGGCGCATGGCAGCGTGTGCGCCCATGTCATGAAATCGGCGTCGACCAGTGCGTGATGAGGATGCTGCGCCTCGGGGTGGATAGGTGGCCCCGCCCAAACCTGGCGTAGAAAGTCAGGCATCTCGCTGCCATACAGCATGCCCAACGCAATCTTCGGATCGAGACAGCGCATTTTGATCAGGGTGATCGGGTTGAAGCTGGAGACCAGCACCTGGTCGTACAACTTCCGCTGCCGGATGATCGCCGCCACGCCCGCCGAAGCATCGTTGGCATAGGGATCCATACTCTTGATTTCGAGATTAAGCCGGCAGCGGTTGCCCACCAGCTCCAGCACTTCTTCCAGCAAGGAACCTGGACGCCGGCAAAGTGTGGTGAGAAATGACTGCCCGCGTCCAGCCCGCGCACTTCCGCCTCGCACATTGCAGCCACGGCGCCTTCTCCGTTGGTTGTCTTTTCCACCGTAAAGTCATGGATGACTACCAGCCGGTCATCGCTGGTGACATGCACGTCAAACTCGATGCCGTCGACGCCCATCGCCAGCGCGCGTTCAAAGGCAGGCAAGGTGTTTTCGGGCGCAACCCGGCGTGCGCCGCGATGCGCAAAAATAGCAGGTCGGTTTGTCATAAGATTCCATCACTCTTAGCAAGTTCGACAAGTTGTGACCCGTCGATCAGTTCGATAGGTTTGCCCAGCGCCCAGCGCCGCGCTTCGTGACTGATCGCGCCGGTGGTGACAAGATAAGCAAAAGTGGCGCCGGCATGAATCATCGTGCCGTACAGATCGCGCACCACCGCCTCGCCGACGGTGCCGCGATACCGTTTGCACTGGACGACCGCCTTCTGTCCAAAGCGGTCTGTCACCAGCACGTCGATGCCGCCATCCTTGGTGTTGCGTGTGTTGTCGGCGTGATAGCCGCGATAGGCAAAGAGGCGCTGCGCGACATACTCTTCGAAGACGCCTGGCTCCATCGCCTGGAGCTGCTCCAGGTTCAAGGCTTTCCAGCGCCGCTTGCTTGTCAGGCGTCCCGTCAGCGTAGCGCGCCAGCCTAACATGACGGTCACCCCCAGCACAATGCTGATGATCAGGAGTATCGTGTGGACGCCGCTCCATCCCGCCAGGCCTTGCACCCACAACAGCCAACCCAGCCACGCATAGAGCACCATCCAGCCGGCGCTTGCCGCCACCAAGGCCCCGAAAAGGAAGCCCGCGCGCGATTGCGCGGGCGTTTTCCAGAGAAGCGGTTCGAAGAAAAGTGTTCGCTGCACCATACATGACAATCTTACATCAATGACAACTCGGCGAAAATCGTATTACTGCCTGGCACCCTGCTGAAAGCAAAGCCAAGCTTCTGGCAGATGCGACGCATCCCCTCATTTTCCGGCAGAATTTCGGCGACGATCCGCTCCAGCTTTTCGTCGCGGCCGATCTGGACCAGCCGGCTGAGCAACTCCGTCCCCAACCCGGTGCGCTGATATTGATCGCTGATCAAAATGGCGAACTCGCCGTCGTTTGTGCCCTGGAGTTTGGTCAATTGTCCCATGCCGATGATCTGTGTGCGACCGCGATCGTCCTTACATTCGGCGACCAGCGCCATCTCACGGTCGTAGTCGACAAAACAGAGCATGGCAAGCTGCTCATGCGACATCAACTGCGCGGGCGACACAGGATGGAAGTAGCGCAGATAGATGCTGTACGGAGAGAGCGTGCGGTTGAAGGAGGCCATCATCGGCTCGTCTTCGGGGCGAATGGGGCGGATGTACGCTTCCTCGTCGCTGTGGAGAACAAAGGGCGCGCTGTAGCGTGTGGGCAAAGGACGAATGGCCGAATGTGGCAGATCCTCTTCGTCCATCTCCGGGTCGTGAAGCACTACGCGCGCGTCGAGCGCGACGATCTGCGCCGGCGACGCCAGCAGCGGGTTGATGTCGATCTCCTTGATCCAGCTCTGCTCCACGACAAGCTGGCTGAAGCGCACGAGCAGACGCTGCAGTGCTTCGGTGTCCACCGGCTCGCGCCCGCGTACACCTTGCAGCGCCTCCCACACCTTGGTCTGTTCCATCATGCGGCGCGCCAAAGTGGTGTTCAGCGGCGGCAACGCCAGCGCGCGATCCTTGTAAACCTCGACGAGCACACCGCCGGTGCCAAAGAGCAAAACCGGCCCAAACTGGGCGTCGATGCTGCTGCCAATGATTAACTCGTACCCCTCGAGTTTCAACATCGGCTGGACGGTCACACCCTGGAAATGCTGGGCGCCGTGGCGTTCGGTGACCGCGGTGCGGATCGTCTCGAAGGCAGCGCGCACAGCCTCTTCATCTTGCAGATTGAGTTGCACGCCCTTGACATCCGACTTGTGCGTGATCGTCTCCGAATTGAGTTTGAGGACAATCGGATAGCCGATGGAGGTGGCTTCCTTCACCGCAACGTCGGCAGTGGCGGCGAGGCGCGTTTCCACCGTCGGGATGCCATAGGCGGCAAAAATTTGCTTGGATTCATACTCAGTGAGAATCGTGCGGCCTTTTTCGCGTACATCGTCGATGATCTGGCGCGCCCGGTTGCGATGCATCCCTTCCGCCTCACTGGCGACAGGCAGCGCCGGCGTTTCATAGATGCCTTTTAAGTTGTAACTGTAACGCCACATGTAATTGAAAACCTGCGCCGCGGTGTCGGGATAGGGAAAGGTTGGAATGCTGGCGCGGTTCAGAATCGAGACGCCAGCCGCCACATCCGCGCCGCCCATCCAACTGGCCAGCACCGGCTTGCGTCCCAGCGAAGCCGCGGCCTGGCGCAATTGCTCGGCAGTGCGCGTGGGGTCGGTCATATCCTGCGGCGTCAGAATCACGAGCAGCCCGTCGGCGTTCTTGTCCTTCGCCGCCACCGCCAGCGTCTTGGCATACAGTTCGGGGCTGGCATCCCCCAAGATGTCAATGGGGTTATTGTGGCTCCACGCGGAGGGCAGGAAGCCATTGAGTTCCGCCATCGTCTCCTCCGAGATTTCGGTGAGCTGGCCGCCGCCCAAGATCAGCGAATCGGTGGCCAGCACGCCCGGCCCGCCGGCATTGGTGACGATGGTCAGGTTTGGCCCCTGCGCACGCGGCTGCTTGGAGAGCACTTCGGCCATGTAAAAAATGTCGGAGATGCGATCCACGCGCAGGATGCCGACGCGCCGGAACGCAGCTTCGAGGACATCATCGCTGCCCGCGAGCGAACCGGTGTGTGACGCCGCGGCTTTGGCCGCGGCAGCCGTGCGCCCTGCCTTGATCACGATGATCGGCTTTGCCAGCGCGACTTCGCGCGCGGCGGAGAGGAAGCGCCGCGCATCGCCGATGGTCTCCATGTACATCACAATCGCCTTGGTGCGCTGGTCGTCGCCCAGGTAGTACAGCAGATCCGCCCAGTCGACATCGAGCATCGAGCCGATCGAGACAAACGCGCTGAAGCCGACGTTGTCCTGCAAGCTCCAGTCCAGCACCGAGGTGCACAGCGCGCCGCTCTGGCTGATAAAGCCGACGCTGCCCGGCAACGCCATGCCTTTGGCAAAGGTGGCGTTGATGCCGGTGAGCGGACTCATCACGCCGAGGCAGTTGGGGCCGATGATGCGCATCTGGGCATCACGCGCCTGTTCCAAAATTTTCTGTTCCAGCTTGGCGCCGGCCTCCCCTGTCTCTTTGAAGCCGGCCGAGATGATGATGGCGCCCTTGACGCCGGCTTCCACGCATTCGGCAATCACGCCAGGCACGGTGGGCGCGGGCGTCACGATCACCGCCAGATCCACCAGATCCGGCACATCGCGGACTGATGGATAGGCGCGAATGCCCAGGATGTTGCTGCGTTTTGGATTCACCGGGAAAACGGTGCCGCCAAAGGGATTGCGGATCAGATTCCACAGCAGCGTGCGGCCAACGCTGTCCTCTTTTTCGGTGGCGCCGATGACGGCGACGTTGCGCGGTTTGAAAATTGCGTCTAATGGGTGGCGCCGGAATGCCACTTTCAGCTCAGAACTTGGTTTCGCTGTGCTCATTATTTCCTCCACAATAGGTCGGTCGTTTGGATCGCTCTCAATGGTTCAACCGGTAGACGCCTGAAGTCGTGAGCGAAAGTCTGTGCATTCCAATGGCGTTACGCATGGCACAATGCGATCAACTGATCAAACTCTTGTTTCGATAAAGGTTTGGTGCAATACGCATCGGCCCCTCCTGCCAGGGCTGCTTCCCGATCACCGGGTAGATGCAGTGCGGAAAGCACAACGATGGGCGCACTGTTGAGCAATGCGCTCTTGCGGATATTGTGCAGCGTTTGCACGATGTTAAAAGAGAATAGGTGGCTGTTGATAATGACCAAATCGGGTCTACCGATGATAGGGGAGTCGTCCGCGCCTTGCAGCATCACCTCCACGCGATGACCGGTGGTGCGCAGGTGGCTGACCAGGAGATCGCTGGCGCGATCCAAACCGGCAACGATCAATACAAAGGGGTGGTGATCGCTTGGCAGCGCGGGGCCGTCGTCGCTTTTATCCAGCACCGCTTGACGGGGCAGCCGGACGGTGAAGCGGCTACCCGCGCCCTTGCGACTTTCCACGACCAGGCTGCCACCATGCAAGGCTGTCAGCCGATGCACGATCGTGAGACCAAGCCCTGTGCCTTCGTAGCGCCGGCTCAGGCTGCTGTCCAGTTGCACAAAGGGGCGAAAGAGCCGGTGCAGATCACTTTCGTCGATGCCGATGCCGGTGTCCCATACGGTTAACATCAAACAGTCGTGCTCTTCGTCGCGCTGCACATCCAGCCCGATGGCGCCGCCTTCAGCCGTGAACTTTACGGCATTGGAGAGCAGATTGAGGAGGATCTGTCGAAGCCTGCGTTCATCCGCAATGATCGTGGTGATCGATGGATCGATGGTGTAAGTGACGCGTTGTTTTTTCTCGGCCGCGATAATCTGCCCCAGACAGACGCGGCAGAGATGGTCAACCTCTACTTCCTGGACGAGCAATTGCAACTTGCCCGATTCGATCCGTGCGACATCCAGCACATCATGGATGATTGATAGCAAACGTTTGCTGCTGCTGGAGACGGCAGATAACGCGCGGTGCTGGCGATCGGTCAAGGCGCCGTAGGTCTCTTCCAACAGGATGTCCGTCATGCTGATGATGGTGTTGAGCGGCGTGTGCAATTCATGGCTCATGGCCGCCAGGAATTCATCTTTCATGCGGGAAGCCTGCGCCATTTCCTGATTGGCGGCGCGCAAGGTTGATGTCTGTTCTGCGATCCGGCCCGCCAAGTGTGCGCGCTCCTGCCGAAGCTCATTCTCGACGCGCGTGCGTTCTGCCAACTCGCGCTGAAGACGCTGCACCAGCGCAGCATTGTTCAGCGCAATGGCGGCGAACGCGGCAAAGGCGCCAGTCGTTTGGGTGCTGTGATCGTCAAAGTGATCCGCTGTGTGGTGGCTAAGGTTGAGCAACCCGATCACTTGATTGTTTGCGATCAAGGGCACGCCTAACCAGCAACGAATCATTGTGCTGCCGGGGCGGCTGATCCACCGGACGTCGTCTTCGGTGTCCGCGATCAACACCGGCGTTCTTGCGGCGAGCACGGCTTGAATATGCGTCAGTTCGTGCTGATGAATCGTCAACGGCTCGGAGTTGAGGGAAAAGATGGAGCGTTGCGCCACCGGCCTGAGCAGTTCACCCTCTAATAACATAATGGACGCGCTGTCGTAACTCACAAGACGCGCCAGTTGGTCAAGAATGGTGGGCAACACGACCGATAGGTCTAAATTGGTGGTGAGCGTTTGCGCCACCTCCAACAAACCTACACTCAAATCGCGTTGCTGCTCGGGCATAATGACCTCAGGTGGAGAGGCGACGCGGCTTTCGAGCGAGCGTCGCCTCGATGTCATGGATTATTGGGCAAGATGATGGAGCAACATACAGTACGCCCGCTGACCGCGCACAAAGTTATCCAGCCGGAAAAATTCGTTTGGCGAATGCTGCCGTTCGTCGTTCAGTGCAAAGCCAAAACTCACCGTATAAGCGCCCAGCGATTCCAGAAACATGGCCGTGACCGGAATGCTGCCCCCTGAACGCGCCAGGAACGGCTCCTTGTCGTAAATCTCCACGAGCACATCGCGCGCCGCGATGTTGCCGGGATGGCTGCCGGACATTAAATAGGGCATGGCGCCGTTCTCTTTGATCGCCGTCGTGGCTTTGACCCCTGGCGGCGTGTGGCGCGCCACGTGATCGGCCAGCAGCGCGGCGATCTTTTCCGGGCGTTGATTCGCCACCAATCGGCAGGTGATCTTGGCGTGCGCCTCGCTGGGCAATACGGTTTTGACGCCCTCCCCTTGAAAGCCGCCCCAGATGCCGTTGACTTCCAGCGTAGGCCGCCCCCAGGAACGCTCCAGGGTGGTGTAGCCCGGCTCGCCAAAAAAGGCGTCGATGCCGAGTTTCTGGCGCACGGCTTCCTGATCGTAGGGCACGCGTTCGATCTCAGCGCGGTTGACGTCGCTGAGTGGCACGACATCGTCGTAGAACCCTTCGATCAAAATGCGGCCGTCCGCCCCGCGCATCGAGGTCAAGATAGCCGCCAGCGCGTGGATCGGGTTCTGGATGACGCCGCCGTACAACCCGGAATGCACATCGTATGCCGGCCCGATCACATCGAGCTGCAGCGCACATAGCCCTTTCAACCCCACCAGCAGCGCGGGCTGATCTTCGCTCCACTGGCCGCCATCGGCGCTGAGTACGAAGTCACAGGCAAACTTGGTCTGATGAGCGGCGATAAACGCGGGCAGCGTGGGGCTGCCGATCTCTTCCTGCCCCTCGAAGAAGCATTTGACGTTGATGGGCAGGCTGCCCTCACTTTTGAGCAGCGCCTCCAGCGCCAGCACCGGCGCCAACATGTTGCCCTTGTCGTCGCTGGCGCCGCGCGCATAGACGCAGCCATCTTTGACGACCGGTGCGAATGGCGGGCTCTCCCACAACTCCAGCGGGTCGACCGGTTGGGTGTCGAAGTGCCCGTAGATCATCACGGTCGGCTTGTCTGGCGCGTGCAGCCAATCCGCATAGACGACGGGATGGCCGCCGGTCTCCATCAGCTCGACGTGCTCCATGCCGGCGTCACGCAGTTGCGCCATCACCCACGCGCCGGCCTGACGCACAGCGTCTGCATGTTCGGGCAAGCTGGAGATGCTGGGGATGCGCAGAAAATCGAGCAGCCGACTCTCGAAATTTGCCTGGTTGTCGTCCAGATACGTTTGCCAGTTCATTGATCGATCCTTTACAACTAAGGTGAGCAGGGTAGGCGATGCACGCAGGGGCGGCAACGCGCCAGATTGACTGTCCGCTCACAGTGGAATTTTCTTCATGATAGCCTTAGCTTGGCAAATCGAAAAACTTGGTCGCCAAGCATCTGTCACTGTTGCGTCCAAACGCCCCGCAGACGCTGGGTGATGCGTCTGTCACGTTGTGCAGACCCTACCTGGGTTTGATCGCGCGCGTGGCAATGTAAGTGGGCGTGTATTCATTGAGCTTGATCCCGGGCCAGATGTCTTCATAAAAGCCGGTCAACATAAACCCAGCATCCAGTTGCCCGCCGATCTGGTCGGTGAGCATATGTCCAAATTCCAGGGGCTGAAGGTCGTCGATGTAGGCAGCACGTTCGGCTTCGGTCAAACTGGTGAGGTCCGAATAGGGCAATTGGTGGCGCACTTGCAACACGCCCTCATCGGCCAGCTCCTGGTCAAACAGATAGAGGATCGGGTTGCAAAAACCGGCCAGCAGGACGCCGCCGGCGCGCAGAACGCGATACGCCTCCGCCCAAACCGGCCGCACCGCGGGCACGAACAGGTTGGAGGTGGGATGCACGATCAGATCGAAGGCCGCGTCGTCCAAATCTGACAGGTTGCGCATGTCGCCCTCGACCGTGTGCAGGTCAAGATGCTCGCGGCGCGCCACGGTGCGATCCTGCGCAAGCTGCTGCGGCGAGTTGTCGAACACGGTGACGCGTGCGCCCGCCGCAGCCAGAATCGGCCCTTGCTGGCCGCCACCACCGGCCAGGCAAAGCACCGCCGCGCCTGCCAGAGGCGGAAACCAGTGGCGCGGCACAGGCTGCGTCGGCGTCAGCACAATCTGCCACGCACCCGCGCGCGCCGCGGCGATCTCTGCCGGTGAGACCGGCGTCGTCCACTGGCTCTTGCGCTCGACGGCCTTGTCCCAGGCGCGGGCATTGTAGCGGCGGATCTCAGTCGGCTCCATACGCGTGTGCTCCATGCAAAGAACTGCTGTCCACCGTGCGCAGGTAATCTGCACATTCTTCGGGCAGCGACGGGTTGATGTAGATGCCGCTGCCCAGTTCAAAGCCGGCGGCCAGCGAGATACGCGGCACGATCGTGATGTACCAGTGGAGATAAGGCGCACCGAGGTCGCGCACAGGCGCGCTGCGGAGCACATAATTGAAGTCAGGGTTGTTCAGGCCGACATAGAGGCTGCGCAATATGAAGTGCAGCGACCGCCCCAAGTCTTCTAATGCAGCAGGGGTGGCGTGCAACAACGAAGCCGAATGTTGCTTAGGAACGATCCAGACATGAAACGGTGTGGAGGCAGCGTAGGGCGAGAACGCGACAAAGTGCTCACTTTCCAAGATAATCCGTCGCCCGTCAGCCAACTCTTCTTGCAGCATCTCGCAGTAGGCGCATGCGCCCACCTCATCAAAGTGTGTGCGCGCCGACACTGCGCGCACACGCACTTCGCTCGGCACTATCGGCAGCGCCATGATCTGAGCATGTGGGTGGCGCAGCGACGCGCCTGCCTGACGACCGTGGTTCTTGAAGAACAGAATGTACTCGATGCGCCGATCTTGCTGGATTGCCCAGGCGCGGTCGATGAATGCCTGAAAGACGCGCGTCAAGTCGGCTGGACGTTCGAGCGCCGCACAGGTGTTGTGGATCTGCGACTCGACGATCACTTCGTGGTAGCCCACCCCGGAAATGCGTCGCACCAGCCCACTATATTCGCGCGCTAACGATGTCGTCTGCGTCAACGCCGGGTAGCGATTGCCGACAATTCGCACTTGCCACGGGTTGCCGGCAGGGACGCGCATCACCTCAAGCGCCGCTTCCTCATTGCCTGGGCAAAAAGGACAGGTGGCGTCCCACGTCGGCCCTTCGCCGCACATCAGACGTCCTGGTTCGACAAATTCATGTGGACGCCGCGCCCGCTCGGAAGCGATGATGACCCATTCTTTGGTGGCCAGGTTTTGGCGTAGTTCTGACATCACGCGCTAAATTGCATCCAATGCCTGCGCAAGATCGGCGATCAGGTCGCTTGTCTCCTCGATGCCCAGGCAGAGGCGCACCAGTTCGTCGCGGATGCCCAGCGCCAGCCGCTCCTCCGGCGCCACCGAAGCATAGCCCATCACCGCCAACGGGCTGACCATGCTCTCGACGCCGCCCAGGCTTGGGCCAATCGTCGGGATCTGCAGCGCGTCGATAAAGCGATGGGCGCGCGCGCTGTCGCCGTCGATCTCAAAACTCACCACGCCGCCGGCGCCGCGCAGGGTGGCCTGGGCAATGGCATGGTCGGGGTGGCTGGCCAGGAATGGATACCAGACGCGGCGCACCTTGGGATGTTGCTCCAGAAAGCGTGCGACCGCCAGGCCACTGGCATTCTGGCGCTCAACGCGCAGCGCCAGCGTCTTGATCCCGCGCAGGATCAGATACGCCGTCTGCGGCGCCACCAGGTTGCCGAATAGTCCCTGCAACTGGCGCAGCGGCGTCGTCAGGTCGTAGCGTCCGGCCACCGCGCCCGCCATCACATCGTTGTGGCCGGAGAGATATTTGGTCAAGCTGAATCACCAGATCGACGCCGAGGGGGAGCGGACGCAGATTGTAGGGCGTGGCAAAGGTCGAATCGACCACCGTGAGTAAGTTGTGGCGCCGCGCCATCTCCACCAGGCGCGGAAAGTCGAGGCAGCGCATAAATGGGTTGGTCGGCGACTCTGAGAAGATCAATCGCGTCTCCGGGCGGATCGCGGCCTCGATGGCGGCATAATCGCCAAAGGGCGCCAGCGTGCAGGCAATGCCGTAGCGCTGCAAAAAGCCCTGGCTGAACTCCAACGTGCTGTGATAGCAATTGTCGGTCAGGATAAAATGCTGTCCCGGCTGCAAGAGCAGCAACAGCGTCGCGGTGACGGCCGCCATCCCGCTGCTGACCGCAATGGCATCCTGCGCGCCTTCGAGTTCGGCAAGCTTGGCCTCAAGCGCGCGCACGGTGGGGTTCCCGTAGCGGCCATATTCCTCGCGTTCGGGTTCGCTCAAAAAAAAGCGTTCTTCGGTGTAGTTGACCAGATCCGCCGTGGTTTCGAAGGCGTAGACAGCCGTCTGCACCACAGGCACGGTCAGGCTGTGGTGGGAACGGAAGCGGTGTTCGCCGGCATGAACCGCCTGCGTGGAATTGGTGGAGGAGGCAGCGCTTTTTGCCGGCTCCATCGTAGAGCTTGCGGCGGCAGGCGCGCCGGTTGACGAGTGATTTTGCATGTTGGCTCGGCTTCCCAATGGATCGGGCTGATAAGTTCTGTACGGCTGGAAAGCATAGCAGACGCCCTTCCCCGTCGCAAATGGGGCTGAACAACAGGACTTGTCCTAACATTGGGCCGCCCGATTCGCAAGTCGATTTACAGGTCGATTTGTAGGTCGGGCTATCAGCCCGACGGTGCTTCCACCATCTTGCTGCGCGTCATCGTCCCGTCGGCCCGTCCTGCTGGTTGACGCCACCCTGTCGGGCTGCTAGCCCGACCTACGGCTACGGCGTGCGTCTCAAATTTGGCGCGCTCCAAAAGGACTGGAAAAGATATTGAATACCGGCGCGTCTTCTCTGACGAAGGCGCACCAAAATTTTGGCAGGCTGACCCCGCCAAGAAATGTATTGATCTCTACATCAAATGATTTAACGTTGAATTATATTTGACCTCGCAGGTAGCATTGTAGGTAGCAATCAAGGTGTTAACTATCAAATTTCAAGGAAGAGGACAAACCACTATGCCATTTCAGATCGACGCTGCTCACTCCGAAATCCAATTTTCCGCGCGCCACATGATGGTGTCAAAGGTGCGCGGCGTGTTTGAAAAGTGGGGCGGCGCGATCCTGCTCAACCCGGCCAACCCCGGCGCCACAGTGGTCGACATCACCATCGAGGCGGCGAGCATCAGCAGCAAGGACGAAAAGCGTGATGAGCATCTGCGCTCACCAGACTTCCTGGGCGTCGAGCAATATCCGTCCATTACCTTCAAAAGCACAAAGGTTGAAGTCACCGGTGACAATACGGCCAAATTGCATGGCGATCTGACCATCCGCGACGTCACCAAGCCGGTGGTGATGGCTGTTGAGTATCAAGGGAATGCCAAAAGCCCGTGGGGCACCGTCAACTATGGCTTCAGCGCCACCACCAAGATCAATCGCGAAGATTGGGGTTTGTCCTGGAATGCGGCGCTCGAAACTGGTGGCTGGCTGGTCGGCAAGGAGATCCAGATCGACATCGATCTCGAACTGGTGCAGGTTGCCGAGCCAGAAAAAGTCGCCGCCTGATAGGCATTCTCGCAGATTCATGACCCCACAGGCGTAAGTGAGCGAGCACTGAACTTTGCATCGATGAGGTTACAAACAAAGGGGGCGGCAAGTTTCAAACTTGCCGCCCCCTTTGTTTGTAACTGCACTGGCAGCGCGTCTATTTTTCGTACCCATGCGGATGCGAGACATGCCAGTTCCACGCCATTTCCATAATGGTGCGCAATTCCGGGTATTGAGGCGCCCAGCCCAGTTCGCGGCGAATCTTCTCGCTGCTGGCGACCAGCACGGCCGGATCGCCAGGACGCCGCGCCACCACCCGCGTAGGGATGGGGCGACCGGTCACTTCACGCGCCATGTCGATCACTTCTTTCACGCTGAAGCCGCGACCGTTGCCCAGGTTGTAAGTGCGGCTGCCTTCATCCAGCGCACGCAGGGCCAGGATGTGCGCCTGCGCCAGGTCGACGACGTGGATGTAATCGCGCACGCAGGTGCCATCGGGCGTGGGATAGTCGTCACCGAAAATGGCAAAGTCCTGGCGTTGCCCCAGCGCCACCTGCAAGATCAACGGGATGATATGGCTCTCCGGGTCGTGGTGTTCGCCGCGTTCCTCTGAAGCGCCGCACGCATTGAAATAGCGCAGACAGGCGTAGCGCATGCCTTGCGTGCGATCCAGCCAGTAAAGCATCCGCTCCAGAATGTTCTTGGACTCGCCATACGGGCTGCCAGGAATGATGCGTTCGTTCTCGTCGATCGGCATGCGTTCGGGTTTGTCGAAGAGGTTGGCGGTTGAAGACAGGATGAACTTCTTCACATCGTGCGCCAAAGCGCTTTGCAGCAGATTGAGACCATTGGTGATGTTGTCGCCGATGTACATGAATGGCTGCTGCATCGACTCGCCGACGAGCGTGTACGAAGCAAAGTGCATGATGGCATTCGGTTGATGCGCGGCCAAGACAGCGTCGATCGCGGCGCGATCGCTGAGATCACCCTGCACGAACGCCGCCTTGGGATGCACCGCGTCGCGATGCCCCTGATAGAGATTATCGAAGACGACGACCTCGTCGCCGCCTTTGATCAGTTGTTCCACCGTGATACTGCCAATGTAGCCGGCGCCGCCAGTAACGAGAACTTTCATAAGGTATTTTCCTTGTTTGGATGCGCGATTGGCGCAATTCAATGCTTGATGCGATGTAGAATCATCGGTCAAGGCGCTCTATCTTCAAACATCTTTTTAAGATTTTATCAGATCAATGGTGTTTGTGCATTTCAATCCGCTGACAGATTTGCCGTCTGAAATCCACTCGGTGCACTGGCTTTGACAGCTTTTATGCAATACATATATGATGCAGAACAGCAGTTATTATCAGTACGCCGAGCAACAAGCTTTTGTTGAAAGCTTTTATTGACTGCCAGTTCCAAGAAAATCAAATCGACTCCTTGTGTTTTACGCAAGAAGCGTTGGACGCGTCATATCCAGGGTTTCTTACGTTCTGCAAACTCGTATGTTTCCGTTCAACCATTTTACTTTTCAATGGAGGTTGTATATGCACAGAAAATTGCATCGAAAGCTCTCGTTGTTGGTCGTGCTTGCCGTGCTTGCCAGCATTGTGATGGCTTGCACCGCGCCAGCGGCAGCGCCAACCGGTGGAGCAGCGGCGCCGGCAGCCGGCGACCAGACAGCCGCGCCGGCTGGGGAGAAGATCAAGGTCGGGCTCTCCTTCTCTGACTTTGCCACCGAACGCTGGAAGAATGAGGAAGTGATCCTGCGCGGTCTGCTGGAAGCCAAGGGCTACGAAGTCCTGAGCCAGGAAGCCAACCAGGATGTCAAGCTGCAGAACGACCAGATCGACAACATGGTCAGCCAGGGCGCCAAGGCGTTGATCGTCATCGCGCAGGATGGCGACGCGGTGGTGACCGCGGTGGACAAGGCGGCGGATGCCGGCGTGGTTGTGGTGGCCTATGACCGCCTGATCAAGACGCCCAAGATCGCCGGGTATATCTCCTTCAACAACGTCGAAGTTGGCCGCCAACAGGCTGATGGCGTGATGAAGGCGCTGGGCATTGCGGATTGGGACGTGGCCGCCAATGGGCCGGCGCGCGTCGTCAAGCTGGGCGGCAGCCCGACCGACAACAATGCCATCCTCTTCCGCCAGGGTCAGGACGAGATCGTCGATCCGCTGGTTGAGGCAGGTACGGTCGAGATCGTAGCCGACCAGTGGGTCGAAAACTGGGATCCGGCCAATGCGCTCAAGTTGATGGAGAACATTCTGACCGGCGCCAACAACGACGTCGATGCCGTGGTGGCCTCCAATGACGGCACCGCGCTGGGTGCACTCCAGGCGCTCAACGCGCAGGGTCTGGCTGGCGTCGTGCCGATCTCAGGCCAGGACGCCACCGCTGACGGCTGCAACAGCATCGTCAAGGGCGAGTTGACTGTGTCGATCCTCAAGGACATCCGCAACCTGGCCCCCATTGCCGTCGACATGGTCGATGCGCTGCTCAAGGGCGAGGCCGTGGAAGGCTTGCAGGAATACACGCTGGCCGAGCTGACGACCGACGAGGCGCTGCAGGGCAACGTGCAGGCGCTCTTCCTGCCGGTCGAGCAGGTCAATGCGGACAACGCGTTCGATCTGTGCGTCGCCAACGGCTTCCAGTCGTACGATGACGTGTTCCGTGATATTCCAGAAGATCAGCGCCCGGCGCGGCCCTGATCTCAGTCAGTAAGTCTTGTGGCCCGACATCCTGTAGCGTACAGGGATGTCGGGCCTGTCTAAAGTTGACGACTCCGAAAACTCACCTTTCGGAAGCCTGTCCCGCAGGCGAGCAGACCTGTCTACCTGGTCTACAGGAGCACGTAGTGAGCGACGACATCATCCTTGATTTTCGTAACGTCACCAAACGCTTTCCAGGCGTCACCGCCCTGGACAATGTCTCGATGCAGATCCGGCGCGGCGAGATTCACGGGCTGTGCGGCGAAAACGGCGCCGGCAAATCGACCTTGATGAAAATTCTGTCGGGCGTTTACCCGTATGGAACCTATGAAGGCAGCGTTATTTACGAAGGCAAAGAACTCAACCTGGGCGCGGGCGCGATTCGACAGGCGCGTGATGAAGGGATTGCCATCGTCTACCAAGAGCTGACGCTGGTGCCCAACATGACTGTGGGCGAGAACGTCTTTCTGGGCAAAGAACCGAGCGTTAATGGCTCCATCGACTGGAGTGAACTGTACGCCAACACGCGTGACATTCTGGCGAAGTACCGGCTGGATGTGTCGCCGCAGGCTGTCGTCAAGCACCTGGGCGTCGGCAAGATGCAGATGGTGGAAATCGCCAAGGCGCTCTCCGAAAACGCTAAGATTCTGATTCTCGACGAGCCGACCAGCGCGCTCACCGAGAGCGAGATCGACAAGCTGATGGAGATTCTGGAGAATCTGCGCGGCCACGGCGTCACCTGCATTTACATTACGCACAAGCTGGAAGAATTTTTCCGCATCACGGACTCGGTCACGATTTTGCGCGATGGCAAGACGGTGACGACGCAACCCACCCGGCAACTCACCCAGGAAAAGCTGGTCAGCTACATGGTTGGCCGCGAGATGAAGGAGCGTTTCCCGCGCGGCCACCGTCAGCCGCGTGAAGTCATCTTTGAGGTGGCCGACCTGCAAGCGGTGGATCCCAACGAAACCAGCCGCACTGTGCTGGACGGCGTCACGTTCAACCTGCGCCGCGGCGAGATTCTGGGCATCGCCGGCCTGATGGGGTCGGGACGCACGGAGCTGGTCACCACGATCTTTGGCGAATATGGCAAGATCACGGGCGGCGTCATCAAGTTGGAAGGAGAGGAAGTGCACATCAGCGATGCACGCGACGCCATGCACAAGGGCATCAGCCTGGTGCCGGAAGATCGCAAAGGCCAGGGGTTGGTGCTGATGCAGTCGATCCTCAAAAATATTTCGCTGGCGAACCTGGACCAATTTTCCGCTTTTTTCCGCATTGACGCCGACGCCGAGATGGTGGCGGCGACGCAGCAAGCCAAAAGTCTGGGCGTCAAGGCGCCCAACCTCCAAGCCCAGGTCGATTCGCTTTCGGGTGGCAACCAACAAAAGGTTGTCATCGCTAAGTGGCTGTTGTCCAATCCCAAAATTCTGATCATGGACGACCCCACGCGCGGCATCGATGTGGGCGCTAAATACGAGATCTACAAACTGATGAACGACCTCGCCGAGCGTGGCGTGGCGATCATCATGATCTCGAGCGAATTGGAAGAGGTGCTGGGCATGAGCGATCGCATTATGGTGATGCATGAAGGGCGTTCGACGCTCACGCTTGATATAGCGGAGGCCTCGCAAGAGCGCATCATGGCGTTAGCCACGGGGATTGCTGACGAAATTTTGCCTGTCTGAGAAGAAATCGAGGAGTAATTTGTATGGCTGTATCCACCAATGTCAATGCGCCCAAACCGACGACGGGGATCGGCGCTGAACTGGGCAGACGCTTTCGCAGCAATATTCAAACCTATACGATCATCCTGGCGCTTGTGGCGATCTGGGCGCTGTTTGCCGTCCTGACCAATGGTTCCTTCCTGACGGCGCAAAACGTGTCGAATCTGTTCCGCCAGATGACGGTGACTTCGTTTTTGGCGATCGGCATGGTCTTTGTGATCGTTACCGGCAACATCGATCTCTCGGTCGGCAAGCTGGCCGGCTTTGTGTCGGTGGTAGCGGCCTATTTCCAGGCCAACGTCTGGTATCAGATGATGCCAAACCAGCCGCTGATTGCCGCCATCTTGTCGATTCTGATCGGCGTCGGCGTCGGCGTGCTCTTTGGCGTGTTGCAGGGCTATATCATCGCCTACCTGAACGTGCCCGCTTTTATCGTCACGCTGGGCGGCATGTTCATCCTCAACGGCCTGATCTTGCTGGTGACGCAGGGTAAGACGATCCCGGCCAATCAGCCCTACTTTTCGGAGATTGCGCAAGGCTATTTGCCGCCGCTGGCTGGCTGGGTGATCGCCGCCATCGTCGTCGTCTTCCTGTTCTGGAACATGTTTCGCAGCCGGCAAAGTCGCGCACGCCACGGGTTTGAGCTGCCCAATCTCGGGCTGGAGATGGCGGCGACCATCTTTTTCTCGTTGCTGGTCATCGGTTATGTGTACTGGGTCAACCAGTATCGCGGCGTCCAGACGCCTGTCTTGCTGCTGGCGATCACCGCGCTGATCATGGCCTACGTGTCGAACAACACACGCTTTGGACGCTATGCCTATGCCATCGGCGGCAACCGCGAAGCCTCCCGCCTATCCGGCATCAACATCCGTCGCAGCGTTTTCTTGATCTTTGTGCTGATGGGTCTGCTGTCGGGCGTCGCCGGCATCGTGCTGGCCTCATATGTGGGCTACGGCACGACAGCCGCGGGACAGGGCTACGAGCTTGACGCCATTGCCAGCGCCATCCTCGGTGGCACCTCGACGCTTGGCGGCGTCGGCACTGTCTTCGGCGCCCTGATCGGCTCATTGATCATGTCGAGCCTGACCACCGGTCTGCAGATGCTCAACGTGGCGCCGGCGTGGCAGTATCTGGTCAAAGGCGGCGTGCTCGTCCTTGCCGTCTACGCTGACGTCTACTTCAAGAAGAATCGGTGAAATGCGTAACGAGTAATGCGTAAGGAGTAATGCGTAACGAGTCAGTCGCCGCACATCACGGATCACGCATTACGGATCACGCATCACGCCTCGCTCCAACGCCACGCCGGGTCGCTCGAACAGATCGGTCGGCGCACCCTGCGGCGACAAGATACGTAGAGCGCCTGGCTCGACCGTGCAGGTGATCGGTGTGGCGCGGTTGAGTTCGCCGTCCAGATGGAAAGATTGCGGCCGCTCCGTCTCGATGATGACGTGACGACCCGATAAGCGGGTGATGCCCGCGCGTGCCGTATGACAGCCGGCCATAATGCACGCACTGTGCATCAGCATGTGGGGCGAAAATCGGCCGCGCAGAATCCATGTATCGAATTTGCCGTCGTCAAAGACATTGTGTGGGCTGAGGTTGAACAGGCCGCCCGCGTACAGCCGTGTATTGCAGACGATCACAGCCAGCATATCGCCTTCTACGCTTTCGTTGTCCACGCTGACGCGCGTTTCGCTGCCTTGATAGAGCAAAAAGGGCAGCGTGGCTTTGGCGACATAGCCTGCCATGCCGAAACGTTTGAACAACCGCGAACGCGGCTCGACGCTCTCTACGATCCGGCTGTCGACGCCAACTGCGCCCACAGCAAGAACGACCTGCCGTTGCTGCACCCGCCCATATCCATCGCCTGAACCACGCCGGCAGCCAGGCGTTCTGAAGCGTCCAAAAGCCAGTGGGGGTTGCCGCTGTCGGGCGTCGGCAGCCCCAGGTCGCGTGCGAGGCAGTTGGTTGTGCCGGCCGGCAAAGGCGCTAACGTCGTCTGCGAGCCAAGCAAGCCATTCGCCACTTCGTGGATCGTGCCATCACCCCCGGCCGCCAGCACGAGATGATGGTGCGCGCGCACCGCAGCGGCAGCCAGTTCAGTGGCGTGTGCAGGGTACTCGGTCTGGCGTAAGGTCACGTCCCAACCGCGGGCGCGCCAGAAATTCCTAGTATCCTCAATATGTTCCTGCCAGTCATCAAATCCGGCATGAGGATTGTAAATAAGTGTGGCTTTCAAGGCAATGGGGATCACTTGACCGTCTCCATCTAAAACTTTGTTGCTCGATGTTTACGGTATCACTGTAGCCGATCCACTGCGCGTAGCTCTGATTCCCATGCAAACAAACATACAATTTTTGCGTTGTTTTTATCTTTTGCGTGCGCGCGATAGGGCGCGCCCTTCTCGACATTTCTGAAGCAATAGAAGTGATCGTCCTGTCATTTTACGGATAAGTGTCACTTGAACACCTAGCGAAAACACGTTATAGTTAGTGCAGTCGATCCACTCACAACTGTGTCGAGTGGAACAAAAATTCAAAATTATATAAAGGACACGAGAACTATGGATTCCGCGATCCCAAATGAAGTGCAAAATGTTGAATTAAACCGTTGGGTAACCGAAATGGCCGAGCTTTGTAAGCCCGACCACGTCCATTGGTGCGACGGTTCCCAGGAAGAGTATGATGCTCTATGTGAGCAAATGGTCGAAAGCGGCACGTTTATTCGTCTCAATGCCGAAAAGCGACCGGACAGCTTTTTGGCTCGCTCCCACCCCAGTGATGTCGCACGCGTCGAGGATCGCACCTTTATCTGCTCCTTGAGCCGCAAGGATGCTGGCCCGACCAACAACTGGAAGCAGCCGCGCAAAATGAAGGAAGAATTGACCCCACGCTTCGACGGCTGTATGCGCGGCCGCACGATGTATGTGATCCCCTTCAGTATGGGGCCGATCGGCTCCTCGATCGCACACATCGGCGTCGAACTCACCGACTCGCCCTATGTCGTCGTCAACATGCGCATTATGACGCGCATGGGTGCAGCCGTACTCGATGCGCTGGGCGACGGTGAATTTGTGCACTGTCTGCACTCGGTCGGTATGCCGCTGGAGCCAGGCCAGGAAGACGTCCCGTGGCCGTGCAATCCGGATCCGTCGCAAAAGTATATCGTCCATTTCCCGGAAGAACGCTCGATCTGGAGCTATGGCTCTGGGTACGGCGGCAACGCGTTGCTCGGCAAGAAATGCTTTGCATTGCGCATTGCTTCGGTGCTGGCGCGCGAGCAAGGCTGGTTGGCCGAGCACATGCTCATCCTGGGCGTCAAAAGCCCGGATGGTAAAAAGACCTACGTGGCGGCTGCCTTCCCCAGCGCGTGTGGCAAGACCAACTTTGCGATGCTCATCCCGCCCAAGACCTTCCAGGAAGAAGGCTGGGAAGTGACCACCGTCGGCGATGATATTGCGTGGATCAAACCCCACAGTGACGGTCGCATCTATGCCATCAACCCGGAAGCCGGTCTGTTTGGCGTCGCGCCGGGGACAAATTACAACAGCAACCCGAACGCGATGGACTCCATCCACGCCAACACCATCTTCACGAATGTCGCGCTGACCGACGACGGTGACGTTTGGTGGGAGGGGATGGGCGACGCACCCGCCCATGCCATCGACTGGCAGGGGCAGGATTTGACGCCAGACTCCGGACGCAAGGCGTCACATCCCAATGCGCGTTTCACGGCGCCGATCAGCCAGTGCCCGTCAGCCGACCCCGCCTACGACGACCCACAGGGCGTGCCGATTTCGGCCTTCATCTTTGGTGGGCGACGCAGCAGCGTAGTGCCGCTGGTGTATCAATCCTTCAACTGGGCGTTTGGCGTCTACAGCGCGGCCACAATGGGCTCCGAGATGACCGCGGCCGCCTTTGGCAAGCTTGGCGAAGTGCGCCGCGACCCGTTCGCTATGCTGCCTTTCTGCGGCTATCACATGGGCGACTACATCAATCATTGGCTGGACTTTGGCCGTCACATTCCGAACCCGCCGCGCATCTTCAACGTCAACTGGTTCCGCCGCGACGCCAACGGCGACTTCCTATGGCCGGGCTTTGGCGACAACATGCGTCCTCAAGTGGGTCGTCGAACGCGTGCGTGGCAAGAGCCTCGGCGTTGAATGCCCGCTGGGCTGGGTGCCGCGCTACGAGCACCTGGACTGGCGCGGTCTGGAGAGCTTCACCCGCCGCGACTTCGATGCCATCATGAGCATCGACCGCGACGAGTGGACGCGCGAGATCGCCTCGCACGATGAACTTTTCTTCAAGCTCTACGACCGGCTGCCCAAAGAAATGACCTTCATCCGCGAGCTTCTGCTTTCCGGCTTGTGGCGCTCGCCGGAGCGGTGGAGTATGGAAGAGATGGAGTTTTTCGACGATATTGGATGATGCGAAATTTCGCTTGACGTATCAACGCTGAGAGGATGCGATGGCTAATCCAGGCCAACTCACTATTTTTCGCACTGTCGGCTAGATGAAGGAAACTCCACCGATTTGGCTAAAGACAGGAAGCTCGCTTCTCGTTTTGGCCCGAATCGGTGGAGTTCTGTCGTTACCGTCCTGCGCTGGAGCTCGATCAAACAAGATACATTACGAAGGAAGCGACATTCCATCCATGACCGCACAAACGATTTCACTCCGGCGCACGCCGATGCAGACGCTCTGGTATTGGCTCTTTCGGCTCCTTGGGTGGAAGGGCGAGTATCGCCATCCGGACACGGAGAAGTTTATTATCATTGTGGCGCCGCATACGTCGAACTTCGATTTCTTCATCGGCTTTATCTTCAGCCGCGCCTATGCGATACCCTTTCCCAATTTTCTGGCGAAGGACTCTGCGTTTCGCGGCTTGATCGGCAAGCTTGGGCGCCGCGTGGGCGGCATTCCGGTCAACCGCAGCGAACGCACCAACTTCGTCGACCAGGTGGCGGCCGAGTTTCACAAGCGCGAGCGCATGATCCTGGCCGTCACGCCGGAAGGGACGCGCAGCTACACCGAATATTGGAAAACAGGGTTTTATCACATGGCGCAAAGAGCGAACGTGCCCGTGATCCTGGCCTCTATTGACTATGCACGTAAATTTATCTCCTGCGGAGATGTGGCGGAGATTACCGGCGACATGGACGCCGACATCGCCAGGATTCGCGCCTATTACGCCGACGTCACGCCGCGCCACCCAGAGCGGCACGGGGAAATTCGCTTCCGCCCAGAGTCTGGTGAAAAATAGAGAGCGTGAGTAAAGAGCGTGAGTAAAGGGTACAATCGGCCACGGATTAGGCGGATTTTTACGGATAAAAGCCAAATAGGTTTTGAATGAAATCCGTGAGCATCTGTCTAATCCGCCCAATCCGTGGCCTATCTTTGCACTGGCCTGCATCTTCATGGTCGTGGATACGCTAGGCAGCCTAGTGCAGAATCAGGTAACGTCCCCGGCACGCAGCACCGCACATCTGGCCAGTGAATTCATCTGCTGCGTGCCGGGGACGTTGTCTGTGGAAACACTAAGCGGCGCCGAGCGCGTCGATGCGATCCTGCTCCAGCGCGGCGACGCCCAACCGTCCGCACGCGTTGACGACCTCGTCCAGCCCGGCGAAGCGCGCATCCTGCGTGTGCCCGCGCCGATAGCGTGCGTAGATCTGCTGGACGATGACCGCAATCTTGAAAAGCCCATAGAGGTAGTAGAAGAGGGGATTGTCCACCTGCCGGCCGCTGGCCGCGGTGTAACGCGCCACCACCTCGCGGCGGCTGAGGTTGCCGGAGCTGGCGGTCAACCCCAACATTGCCTGCAACGCGGGCGGGTCGCCCGGCTCGATCCAGTAGCCTAACGTCGTGCCCAAATCCATCAACGGGTCGCCAATCGTGCACATCTCCCAGTCGAGCACGGCGATAATTTCACCCAGGTCGTGCGGATTCAGCATCAGGTTGTCAAACTTGTAGTCATTGTGGATCAGCGCGGCGCCGCTTGAGGTCGGTTGATGCGTCGCCAGCCATTGGGCAAGCGCTTCGAGCGGCGCCAGGTCGTCGGTCTGCGCCGCGCGATAGCGGTTAGTCCACCCTTCGACCTGGCGGGCCACATAGCCTGCCGGCCGGCCCAGCTCGCCCAACCCGGCCGCGGCATAGTCCAGCGCATGAAGCTCGGCAAGGGTGTCGATGGCGGCGACGGCGATCCGCCGCATTTCCTCTGGCGTCAGGCCGAGTGACGCAGCCGCGCTCCCGCGCAGGATCACGCCGTGGAGTCGCTCCATCACATAAAACGGCGCGCCGATCACAGATGCGTCGTCACAATAAAGCAGCGGGCGCGGCGCCTTGGCGTAGAGAGTGCGCAGCCCGTGTAGCACGCGATATTCGCGCCCCATGTCGTGCGCCGACTGGATGGCAGCGCCAAAGGGCGGCCGGCGCAGCACCAACTCCTGATCGCCCAGCCGCAACAGATAGGTGAGATTCGAGAAGCCTCTGGGGAATTGCTCAATGCTCAACGCACCGTTGGCGTTCGGCAGGTGTTTAGATAAATAGCGCGCCAAGGCGGCGACATCCAACGTTTCTCCAGGCCGGATCGGTTGTGCTTGATCGAGAATGTTCATCAACAATTATCCCAAAAGATGGGGAAAACACGATTGTGTAGTATGGTAACGGAAATCAGCATTCAGGCACAACATTGCCCACCGCAGGACAAGCTATTTGCGTTTCCTCAGGTGACTGCCCTAGACAATTGATCATTATTTCTGGACGCACCCTTGTAAGCGATATCCAAAACTGCAAAAGCAGCAGGGAGAGTCATGCCCAAACTTTATGGCGAAATCACCGGCTGGGGCGCCTATGTGCCACCTCGGATCGTCACCAACCACGAATTGGAAGCTACGCTCGACACCACCAGCGAATGGATCGTGCAGCGCACGGGGATCCACCAACGCCATATCGCCGACGCCAGTGAAACCACCTCCACCATGGCCGTCAAGGCCAGTTGGTCGGCGCTTGCCCAGGCGAACTTGCCTTCCACCGCCCTCGACCTCATTCTGATCGCGACCTCTTCGCCCGACTATTTTACACCGCCGGTGTCGAGCATGGTGCAAGCGGCGTTGAACGCGCATAATACGCCCGCGATGACGATCGTCACCGGCTGCACCGGCTTTGTCTATGCGCTGGTGACCGCCCATCAATTTATCGAGACCGGCGCCTATCGCAATATTCTCGTGGTAGGCGTCGAGTTATTGAGCCGCTTTGTCGATTGGGAGGATCGCTCGACCAGCGTCCTCTTTGGCGATGCGGGGGGTGCGGTCGTGATGCAGGCCACCGAGAAGCCGTGTGGACTGCAAGGCTATGCGCTTGGTTCGGATGGCAACGGCTTCCAGCATATCATCATGCCGTCGGGTGGGTCGGCGCGCCCCTTTGGCGCAGACGTGCTGCACGAAGGCAGCCATCACCTCCAAATGAACGGTCGCGAGGTTTTCAAGTTTGCCACGCGTATCTTTGGCCCCGCCAGCGACCAGGCGCTAAAGATGGCCGGCAAGACGATAGCAGACGTGGACTGGATCATTCCGCATCAGGCCAATCTGCGCATCATCCAGGCTGCGGCCAGGGACATGGAGATACCGCTCGATCGCTTCATCGTCAACATCGACCGCTATGCCAATACCTCAGCCGCGTCGATCCCACTGGCGTTGGCGGAAAACCTCGATTGTGGACGCATCAAGCCCACCGACACCTTGCTGCTGGTCTCCTTTGGCGCCGGCATGACCTGGTCGGCGGCAGTGGTGCAGATGCAACCGGGGAAATAGTGCGATTGGCTACGGCTATTGCTTGATTGTCTGGCAACTTGCTTGCCCGTTCTACCAAAGTAGGAAATGATTTATGCCCATTCATTTTGGCACCGACGGCTGGCGCGCCGTCATCAGCGAAGAGTTCACTTTCGACAATGTTCGCACCGTGGCGCAAGCTATCGCCGAAAAGACCCTGGCCGATGACGCCGTACAGGCAAAAGCCAACGGCGCCACACCCCATCGTCGCCCCTCGCTCGTCGTGGGTTTCGACACCCGTTTTCTCAGCGATCGCTATGCCATTGCCGTCGCCGAAGTGCTGGCGGCCAACGGCATCCATGTCTGGCTGACCAGCAGCGATTCGCCTACGCCGGTGACCAGCTTTGCCATCGTCGATCAACATGCCAGCGGCGGCGTAATGATCACCGCCAGCCACAACCCGCCGCGCTACAACGGCATCAAGCTCAAGGCGGCGTTTGGCGGCTCGGCCAGCCCTGGCGACTGCAAGGATGTCGAGCGCCGCATCGTGGCTGCCGACGGCGCGCTGCCGCGGCGCATGGAGTTCGAAGACGCCCTCGTCCAGGGGCTGATTACACGCTTCGATCCCTTTGCTGCCTATGAGACGCATGTGCGGACGCTGGTGGATTTCGACAAGATCGCTGCGGCCAATCTCACCATCGCGGTCGATGCTATGTACGGCGCCGGCCGGCTTTACCTGGCGCGGCTGCTGCGTGAAGCAGGTTGCCAGGTGCACGAACTGCGCAACGAAATGAACCCCGGCTTCAACGGCATTCATCCCGAACCGATCGCCCGCCACCTGGAGCTGCTGATCGAGACGATGCGATCGGGGGAATATCATCTGGGGCTGGCGACCGATGGCGACGCTGACCGTATCGGCGCGGTCGATGTGTCCGGCCAGTTTATCGACCCACACGCCATCATGGCGTTGCTGCTGGAGCACCTCGTCGTCAACCGCAACCTGCGCGGCAGCGTCGTCAAGACGGTCAGCACCACGCAGATGTTGAACCGCCTGGCGGCGCGTTATGGCCTGACCGTGTACGAGACGCCGGTGGGCTTCAACTACATCACCGACCACATGCGCCGCGAACCGGTGCTGATCGGCGGTGAGGAAAGCGGTGGCATCAGCATCCTAGGTCACATCCCCGAAGGCGACGGGTTGTTGATGGGGCTGCTGCTGGCGGAAGTCGTCGCCGTGCAGCGTAAGTCGCTGGGCGCCTTGCTCGACGCACTGATGGCCGCGCCTGATGTTGGCGTTTTTCGCTATGCGCGCATCGACCAGCCGGTGCGCCCCTTCCAAAAAGCCGACCTGGTGGCCAGGTTGATGGCAAAGGCGCCGCAGCAACTAGGCGGGGAAGCGGTCGCCCACATCAGCGACAGCGACGGCGTCAAGTATATTCTGGCTGACAACAGTTGGCTGCTGATTCGACCGAGCGGCACTGAGCCGGTGCTGCGCATCTACGCCGAGGCGCGCACCGACGCGCAGGTCAAGGCGCTGCTCAAAGAAGGCGTCGCGCTGGCGGAAGCACAGATCGTGGCCATGGCAGTGGCGTAAAACGAAACAGGTGACAGTCACTTCCTCAAGTGACTGTCACCTGCCCCACGTTCAACTTCCCAACACGTACGCAAAAATCAACGGCGCGACAATGGTGGCGTCGCTCTCCACGATGTACTTCGGCGTGGTGATGTCCAGCTTCTCCCACGTGATCTTCTCGTTCGGCACCGCGCCGGAGTAGGAGCCGTAGCTGGTGGTCGAGTCGCTGATCTGGCAGAAGTAAGCCCACAGCGGGATGTCGTCGCGCTCCAGGTCCTGGCGCATCATCGGCACGACGCAGATCGGGAAGTCGCCGGCAATGCCGCCGCCAATCTGGAAGAAGCCGATCGGCTTCTGCACCGCGGTGGCGGAGTACCATGCCGATAGCTCCATCATGTATTCGATGCCGGTGCGCACCGTGTGGACGTTCTTGATGTCGCCGGTCATGCAGTGTGCGGCGTAGATATTGCCGGAGGTCGAATCCTCCCAGCCCGGCACGAAGATCGGCAGGTTCTTCTCGCACGCGGCCATCATCCACGAATTCTTGGGGTCGATCTGGAAAGATTGCTCCAGCTTGCCGCTGCGCAGAATCCGGTAGAGAAATTCATGCGGGAAGTAGCGCTCGCCGGCGCGGTCAGCCGCGGTCCACTCCTCCAGGATCGCGTCCTCGATGCGGCGAATCGCCTCCTCTTCGGGGATGCAGGTATCGGTGACGCGGTTGAGGTGGCGCGAGAGCAGTTCGTGCTCGTCCGCCGGCGTCAGGTCGCGATAGTGGGGCACGCGCACGTAATAGTCATGCGCCACCAGGTTATAGATGTCCTCTTCCAGGTTGGCGCCGGTGCAGGAGATAGCGTGCACCTTGCCCTGGCGGATCATCTCGGCCAGCGAAAGACCAAGTTCGGCCGTGCTCATGGCGCCGGCCATGGCGACGAGCATCTTGCCGCCATGGTCAATGAACTGCACATAGCCTTCCGCTGCATCGACCAGCGCGGCGCCGTTGAAGTGACGATAGTGATGCTTGATGAAGGCGCGTACTGCGCTTGCATGTTCCATAATGAACTCCTGATGGAAAGGGGCGAGGGGCGAGTTGCGAGGGGCGGCAGGAACCCGCCCTCGTCGCAGCGTTCAACCCGGCGCGCTGTGACGATTGGGTGACAAGATGACATACGAAATTGCCTTGTACACCAGCTTGGCGACGGCAAAGTCGGCCATGTGCAGCCCTGGGGCGGGCGCCAGTTCGACGCAATCCATGCCCACGACAGTGGCATGTGCGGTCAAGGTGCGCAGGATGTCGAGCGCCTCCGTCCACGTCAGGCCGTCTGGTTCAGGCGTGCCGGTGGCCGGGACGACCGCCGGATCCAACCCGTCCACATCGATGGTCAGAAAGACGCGTTTGCCGCGCACGCGTGCGATAAAATCATCGCGCCAACTGCCGTCATGCACGGCTTCCGCGTACCAGACGCACGCACGGTCGGGATGGGCGCGCACAAAGGCGACCTCTTCCGGGCAGACCGAACGGATGCCCAATTGCAGCACCTGCTCGACCTCCGGCGCGTCCAGCAAACGCCGGGCAATGCAGGCATGGCTGTAAGGCGTCTCCTCGTACTCGTCACGCAGGTCGCTGTGTGCGTCGAGCTGCACGACGGTGAGCGCGCCGCCCAGCGCGTCGAGCAGGCCGCGGCCGACGCCGACGCTCACCGTATGTTCGCCGCCCAGCCCAACGACCAGCTTGCCGGTGCGCGCGGCGCTGGCGACGGCAGCCCGAATCGTCTCGACGGCGGCCGTTGGTTCATCCGGCAGTTCGGGCGCGGGCAGCGTGTGCACGCCATACGCCAGCGCCGGTTCGCGGTCATACTCACGGTCGTACAGCTCGACCTGTTGCGACGCGGCGATGATAGCTGCCGGCCCGGCTGCTGTACCGCCGCTATAGCTCACCGTCGCCTCGAAGGGCAGCGGCAGCACGAGCACACCGGCTTGCGCCAGCGCACTGTATTCGTCTTCCAGCCCCAGAAAATTGTTGGGTGTCGTCGTCATTTCAATTTTTGCTGCTTGCTTTCATCGGAAAGGACGAGCCGCGCAATTCGCAACTCGTCCCTCGCCCCACATCAAATCAAAATTGCGGCGCTGATCACAGTCGTCCACACGCCGCCGGGCGCGGCGGTGACAGCGATCGTGATGCTGGTGCTGTCGACGATCTCGCCGCCCATCATGTACTGTTCCTTGCGCTCGTTATAATCCTTGCTTGCATCAAAATTGATGCCAAGCGTGGTCGCCAGCATGGTCGCGGCCAGATCTTCGGCGTAGTCCCCCGCTTCTTGTTCAGTCTGACCATAGGTGTGGTGCTCGGAGAGATAGCCGTACTTGTCATGATCGGTGGGGCGGGCGACGCCGATCGAGGCGGCCATGCGCCGGCCCGGTTCGTTGCTCGACATTTCGGCGATCACGGCAAAGACAATTTCACCGGGCTGCAACAACTGCATGCCTTCCTCTTTCGAGACGATCTGGCAATGCGGCGGAAAAATCGATGAAACGCGCACCAGGTTGAACTGGGCGATGCCGGCCTCGCGCAGCGCCAACTCGAAGCTGGTCAGCTTCTCCTTGTGGATGCCAACCCCGCGCGTCAATAACAATTTTCGTGGAATCAATCGCATATCAAACTCCCTCCCATAGAAACGAACAAAAAAGGCGCCGGCCAGCCAAAGACCGCGCACCAACTATGCATAGTATGATCTTTAGCGGTGTGCGTCAAATAGAAGATACAAATTGTATGTAAATAGCAGGTGGAGAAAGGGCGAAGTCTCGGCGCTGTTGCCAGGGTTGAACCTCCTGGCGGCTCTCCGAAAAAACAAAGGGAGCCAGGATTTCCTGGCTCCCTTTGCCTGCATGTTACTGTTACAAACGACTTGCTTGGGCTTCAGTCCACGCCCAACATCACTTCCGTCGCCTTGACGACGACGTAGACGCGCCCGCCTTCCTGGATGCCCAGGCTGCGCACCGAGTTGGCTGTGATGGCGGAGGTGAGTTCTTCGCCGCCGTCGAGCTTGACGACGACTTCTGCCATGACCGCGCCCAACGTGATCGACTGCACCGTGCCGGGCAACTGGTTTCTTGCACTCAGTTTCATCGTGTAACTCCTTTCGAAAATGTGGATTGGAGATTGGAAAATAGAGATTTTTATCTTCGCAGAGATCACTGCCCTGTGTAGTTGCCTAATCTCCAATCTCTTAATCTCTAATCTCTTACTTATTCCGCCACGCCTCCGAGTCCGGCGTAAAGAGCGACTGGCCGAACTCTTCCTGTCCGAAGGTTGCGATCAGCTCCTGCGTGGGCACGGAGACGATCCAGTCCACGAATTGAGTGGCCAGGTCGGTGTTGACGTTCGTGCATTTCTCCGGATTGACCACAATGACGCCGTACGGGTTGAACAACACCGGGTCGCCTTCCACCAAAATTTCCAGCTCCGTGCCTTCGAGCGTGCGCGCAAGATACGTGGCGCGGTCGCTCAGCGTGTATGCCTGCTGCTCGTTCGCCATCGTCAACACCGCGCCCATGCCCTGCCCGGCGGAGATGTACCAGTCACCGACCGGGTCGATGCCCGCGGCTTTCCACACCGACTTCTCCTTGGTGTGCGTGCCGGAATCGTCGCCGCGCGAGATGAAAGGCGCCTGCGCCTCAGCGATCATGCTCATGGCCGCGCCCGCGTCGGTCATGCCCTGGATGCCGGCCGGGTCGGACGCGGGGCCGAGGATGACGAAGTCGTTGAACATGACATCCTCGCGGCGCGAGCCGTCGCTATTCGCCATGAATTCATCCTCGCGCGCACGGGCGTGCACCAACACGACATCGGCGTTGCAGTCCGTGCCAAGCTGAAGCGCCTGACCGGTGCCCACCGCGACGACGTCCACATCGGCATTAGCCTGTTGCTCAAAATCCGGCAGGATCACATCGAGCAGACCTGAATCCTGCGTGCTGGTGGTCGTCGCCAGGATCAGCTTGGCGGGCGCGGCGGCTTCACTGCCGCCGGCCGGCGCGGTCACCGGCTGACACGCACCCAGCACGAGACTCAACGCCAAGAACAGAAACACTCCCAACGGAAACTTGCGGTTCATAGTGATTCCTTTCTTCCTCATGAATTGACAGTAACGAAACAGCGATAAAATTGGAGATTAAGAGATTAGGAGATTGAGATTGTGACGGGTGGACTGCCTTTTCATTTACACTTCACAATCCACCATTCACAATTCATCCTTCTTTTCTTCCCTCGCCTCTCACAACCCGCCCCTCCTCAATACACCATCTCGCCCCGCACAAACGCGCCCGTGCGTGCGTCCTGCGGCGCCTCGAAGAACGTGTGTGCGTCGGCCACCTCAACGGCGCGGCCGTCGAGCAGAAAGAGCACACGTTGCGCCAATCGTCTGGCCTGATGCACGTTGTGCGTCACCAGCACGATGGTCGTGCCATGCTCCTGATTGAGCCGCGCCACGATCTGCTCGATCAAGCCCACGTTGTACGGGTCGAGATTAGCCGTCGGCTCGTCGAGCAGCAGCGCGTCGGGGCGCAACACCATCGCACGCGCCAGCGCCACGCGTTGCGCTTCACCGCCCGAAAGCGTGCGCGCCGGCTGTTGCGCCAGTTCGGCCAGCCCGACCTCGTCGAGCGTGGCCGCAATTTCGGCGGCGCTGTCACGCTGGCCGCGCAGCCGCAGTCCGTAGGCAACGTTTGCCTCCACCGTGCGCTTGAGCAGCACCGGCCGCTGAAAAACCGTGGTCACGCGACGGCGCATCGATAAAGGCGCGTCGCGATTTGCCGCAAACACACCACCGTCGAAACGCACCTCACCCGTCGTGGGCGGTTGCAGGAAATTCAACAGCCGCAGCAGCGTGCTCTTGCCCGCGCCGCTTGGCCCCACCACAGCCAGCATTTCGCCGCGGTGGATGTCCAGATCGCTTACGGACAACACGGTGCGGACGCCGTAGCGCACGGTCACATCGCGCAGACTGTAAAGCACGTTCATTCGTCAAAGGAGCGTCCCTGCAGGCGCAAAATGATGAAATTTGTCGTAAATGCCATGCTCAGCAAGATCACGCCGAGCGCCATCGCCAGCCCAAAATTGCCTTTGTTGGTTTCGAGCACGATGGCGGTCGTGAGTACGCGCGTCTGGCCTTCAATGTTGCCGCCCACCAACATGACCGCCCCCACTTCCGAAATGATGCCGCCAAAGCCAGCCACCACCGCCGCAATCACGCCGACGCGCGCTTCATCCAGGATCGCCCATGTCGTCTGCCAGCGCGACGCGCCGAGCGATTGCACTTGTAGTCGCAACGCCGGGTCCACTCCCTGCACCGCAGCCATCGTGAAGCCGGCCACCAACGGGAACGCAATGATCACCTGGGCGACGATCATCGCCTCCGGCGTGAAGAGCCGCGGCATCCACGCGATGTTCAGCCCGCCCAGCACGCCCGAACGCGAGAGCATCAAATAGACAAAGAGGCCGATCACGACGGGCGGAAAGGCCATGCCCGTGTAGACCAGCGCCACCGATAGCCGCCGCCCGCGAAAGCGCGCCAGCCCCAACAGCGCGCCGAGCGGGATGCCGATGATCGTGCTGAGCGCCAGCGCAATCCCCGACACACGCAGCGAAAGGAGGACGATTTCCATCAACTGGCTGTCGCCGCCGATAATCAGTGTAAAGGCTTCGCGGAAGCCTGTGAGCAATTCCTGAATAGGTCCCGATCCTTTGTCTATGCATCAATCTACGCACGACTCGGTTGACTATCGCATCCATCCACCTGTCGACAACGCTGCGTTGAATACACTTTTTGCCGCGGCCTGGCCCGGTCACACGCCGGTTGATTTCACCGCACAACTTACTCACAGCCTGCTTTACGTGTGCGCCTACACCGCGCAAACCGACCTCATCGGCTTTGTCAACGTGGCGTGGGATGGGGGCATTCATGCCTTTCTGCTCGACACGACCGTACATCCAGCCTGGCAACGCCGCGGCGTTGGACGTGAGCTTGTCCAGCGCGCCACTGTTGCAGCGCGGCGCCGCGGCATTGATTGGCTGCATGTCGATTACGAACCTGGCCTCGACGCGTTCTACCGCGCCTGCGGTTTCACTCCGACGCTTGCCGGGCTGATCCGGCTGAACGGGAGCGCATGAACAAACTTCACCACCAGGACGCAAAGAACAGCTTTCTCGGCGCCGCTTTGTGGGCTTTGAGCCTTCGTGGTTACGCTTTCTTCTTGTTCACACTTCCGCCATGACGCGCCCCATTGGCTGCGTCCGGTAGCCGCCCAACGCCGTCACGCGGTCGCGGAAGGCCGTGTCGCGGCGGCGCAACAAGGCCAACAGTGGCGCCAACAACGCGCTCTCGAAATACTCCACCGGGATCACCAGGTCGAAACGTTCCTGCATCACCGGCACAAAATCAAGGTTCAACGCCTGCGCGGCGGCCTGAATGCCCATGCCGCAGTCAGCCGCGCCTTGCGCCACCGCCGTCGCCACCGCCAGGTGGGTCGTCTCTTCGCGCGTATACCCTTGCACGCACTGCGGGTCGATGCTGAGTTGGCGCAGTTGGTAGTCGAGCAGGACGCGCGTGCCCGCGCCTGATTGCCGGTTAACAAAGCGTACATCGTCCCGCTGCAGATCGTTCAAGCCTGCGATCTGCTTCGGGTTGCCGCGCGCCACAAAGATGCCCTGCATCCGCTCCACAAACCCCACGATGACGGCATGCACGCCTTGTGGTGCGAGCAGCCGGCGCACCGGCCCGATGTTGAAATCGCCCGTTGCCTCGTCCAGCAGATGGCTGCCGGCCAGGTGCGCTTCATGCTGGATAAGCGCCATCAGCCCGAGCAAGCTGCCGACGTTGTTGGCGGCGAAACGCAACTCGGGGTGCTCAGCATGGAGCCAGTCGCCCAACAGGGTCAACGAAAGGTCGTGGCTGCCGATCATGCGGATGATGCGCTGCGCGTCGCTTCTGGCTGGCAACGCGGCGGGGCGCGCGGTCAGTTCTTCCTCCATGCCCAGCCCGGCGCGCAGGTGTAGGGCGGCGATGCCGGCATACAGGTTTGGCTGCGCTGTGATCAGCGTGGCGTTGAGCTGCATCGCCTGCGCTGCCAGCAAGAGCGAGTGCGCCATCTGCGCGTCGCCAAAGCCCGTCCCCCCGCCAATGCGCCCAAGATAGTGCGCGGCTTCGGCGTCGAAATCCACCACGACGAGCGGCAGCAAGAATTGCTCCAGCGCGTGTTGGTTGCGCACCACAGCATGGGAACGGCGTGCATAGGCGCTTAACGCCGCCACTGTCAACGCAGAGACAGCGACCTCGCCGGGTCGATATTGCTCCAGGGCGACTTGGACGAGGCGCGGCCGCGTGCGGATCAGAAACAGACAATAAGAAGTGTCCAGCAGCAGCCTGATCACACCCGATCCTGTCTTCATTTGCGCTTACCCACTTGCACCAGGGGATGGATCGACGCCAAAATCGTCGGTGAAGAGATCCAGGCTTGCAAAGAGGGTATCCCACGGCGCATGTTGCGGCAGCAGCACCACTGCGTTGCCGGCGCGCTGGATGTAGACCCACTCCCCTTCGAAGCGAAAGTCTTTGGGCAGGCGCACGGCCTGGCTTTGTCCGTTGGGGAAAAGGCGCGCGGTTTGCATAACGTTCCTCCAAGGCAATCTATATGAAGAGTATATACTATCGTTGGAACAGGATCAAAACCAAAGAAATCATTCGGATGCATTCCAGGGTGCGTTACCTGTAGAATTTAAGGTCGGTTAACTGATTGCCAAAGCCGCGCCAAACCTTTGTTTTCCATAAAAGCCGCCAACTCCCCTTGATAGAGGTAAGCTTGTCTTTTATACTGAGGGCGCTGTAAAATTTGACCTTGCAGCCGGGCCTGATTTTGAAGGGTCACATTGTTTTGAAACGTTGCGAGCATGAATTCAGAAAATTCGTCGTTTCCGTTGACGATGGTAAAACGTGGCCAGCCGGTGCGGCTGGCGAAAATTATGGCAGGACGCCAACTGACGCATCGGCTCACCGAGTTGGGGCTGACCCCCGGCGTCAATTTTGAGGTGCTGCACGACCACGGCGGCCCGCTGTTGCTGGCGGTGCGCGATTCTCGCCTGGCGCTTGGACGCGGCATGGCGAGCAAGATTCTCGTCGATGCAATATAAAGCCAGCCCATTATGCACGATATCGTGATCGCGCTGGTCGGCAACCCGAATGTCGGCAAGAGCACCGTCTTCAACGCGCTGACGGGTGCGGACCAGCACGTGGGCAACTGGCCCGGCAAGACCGTCGAAAAGCGCACCGGCCTGTTGCGGCCATTCGCAGCAGCGCGTGAGACGGACGGCAACGCCAGCGCGTATGCGCCGCGCAGTGAAGACCCACCCCGCATCACCATTGTCGATCTGCCGGGAACTTACAGCCTTTCAGCCTATTCGCGCGAGGAAGAGATCGCTCGCGACTTCATTGTCGAGGAGCGGCCGCACCTGGTCGTCAATGTCGTTGACGCCTCAAATCTCGAACGCAACCTCTACCTGACCGCGCAGATCCTCGAAACGGGCGTCCCGCTGATTCTCGTCCTCAACATGCAGGATCAGGCCGACGCGCGCGGGATCAAGGTTGACTCGGCCCGGCTCTCCAGTCTACTGGGCAACACACCGGTGTTTCAGTTAGTGGCGCGCCGCGGACAGGGAATCGCTGCGCTGCGCGAGCGCATCGTGGCGGCGGCCAGCGCTGCACAGCGTGCGGTATGACGGCGCCCCGGCTGCACGCGCGCGCTACACTTTACTTTCCATACGACGCCGCAATTGAAGCGAGATCGAGCGCGTCAGCGCTGCGATTGACGGAGCGCCGCAGTTGGCGGCAAAGTATGCAGCGCGCTGGCTCGCCGTGCAACTGCTCGAAGGCGATGCTGCACTGCTGGCGAAGGTGAGTGATTTTCCGGACGCCGGCCAGGTCATCGCGGCGCTGGCGGAAAGCCGGGCGCGCCTGCAGCCGATCTACGGCGATGACATCGACGTGGCGCTGGTGGATCGCCGTTATGCGTTTGTGCATCGGGTTGTGCAGGACGCCGTGGTGCAGCGAGACGCACACCGCGTCAGCCCATCGGACAAGATCGACCGCGTGGTGACGCACCCAGTGTTAGGCATCCCCATTTTCCTGGCCCTGATGTGGCTGGTGTTCAAGATGACGATCGACGCGTCGGCGCCCCTGCTGGACTGGATCGAGCTGGTGATGGCCGGCCCGGTCACCAACTTGCTCGGCGCGCTGCTGAATAGCGTCAGGTTGGGCGGTGGTTGGGTGGAGAGTCTGCTTGTCGACGGCGTCGTGGCGGGCGTGGGCGGCGTGCTGGTCTTTATTCCGGTCATGTTTGCCCTCTATCTGGTGCTGGCGGTATTGGAAGATTGCGGCTACATGGCGCGCGCGGCGATGGTGATGGATCGCCCTATGCGCAAGATCGGCTTGCAAGGCAAGAGCTTTCTGCCGATGGTGGTCGGTTTTGGCTGCTCGGTGCCGGCGATCTATGCCACCCGCACGCTGGAAAATCGTCGCGACCGTCTCCTCACCGGGCTACTGACGCCCTTTATGAGTTGCAGCGCCCGTCTGCCGGTCTATGTGCTCTTTGCCGCGATCTTCTTTCCCCAGTATGCCAGCCTTGCCATCTTCGCCATGTATCTGCTCGGCATTGCCGTCGCCATCGGCATCGGGTTTTTGCTCAATCACACGCTGCTCAAGACATCTGAACCGTCGCACTTCATCATGGAACTGCCGCCTTATCGCCTGCCGATGCTGCGCAATGTGTGGCGCCAGATGTGGGAGCGCACTGCCTCCTTTATTCGCAACGCCTGGACGATCATCCTGACCGTGAGCATCGTACTCTGGTTTCTGCTGGCGATCCCTGTGCGCGGCGAACATGCTACGTTTGGCGCGGTCGCGATCGAAGACAGCGTCTTTGGTGCGGTGGCAGGCGCCGCGGCCCCGGTGTTTGCGCCGCTGGGCTTTGGTAGTTGGCAGGCAAGCGGCGCGTTGATCAGCGGGTTTGTCGCCAAGGAGGTGGTGGTGGCTACGCTGGCGCAAGTCTACCGCGTGGAACTGCCGGCGGCAGCAACGCCGCCTACGACGTTGCTCGAAGATGCTGCGCTTGTCGTGACAAGTTTTGGGCAGGCCATGCTTGACACGCTAAAGTCAATCCCGCGCATGGTCGGCATCGATCTCGCTGGAGCCGACGATGCGGCGGAGCCGACCGCACTGATGCGTGCGGTGCAGACCGATTTCGCGGCGGCGAGCGGTGGACACGGCGCGCTGGCCGGTCTGGCGTTTATGGTCTTCGTGCTGCTCTACACACCTTGTATGGCGGCCGTCGCCGCGGCAAAACATGAATTTGGCGTAAAATGGATGTGGGTCAGCGTGCTGGGGCAATTTGCCGTTGCCTGGTTGGCGGCGTTCATCGTCTTTCAGGGCGGCAGGTGGTTGCTAGGATAAACAGCTATGTTATGGAAAATATTGCACGAAATCGAGGCGGCGCAAGGGCCGCTCGACCTCAACGAACTCAGCCGCCGGCTCGATGTGGATCGCAGCGTGCTGGACGGCATGATCCAATTCTGGGTGCGCAAAGGCCGGCTGGTGGACGATGCGAGCGTTGCAGGGCAGGCGACCACCGTGTGCGCCAGCCACACCTGTGGCAGAAACTGCCCAAGTTCTCCAGCCTGCCCCTTCACAATGAAACTGCCGCGCACGATTTCGCTGATCCCGCTTGATGCAGACTGACCGCGCCTATCTTCGCTGACAAGCTTAGATCAGCCAACAACTGGTTATCCACACCCTTGGTTCCACAAGCCGAGCTTCTTCAAGAAGCTCGGCTTGTCATTTGACAAAGCGTTGGCTGTCGCCTACAATTTTCATACTCAAACTCTATATACTTATTCTTTGAATACTCGGTCATGCGCGCATCTGCACCTTTCCTAACAATTGAACAGGCCTTGTTGGGCTTTGTCTATGCGCGCCCCTTGCATGGCTATGAGATTTATCGGCAATTGTCCTCTGCGAGCGGGCTATGGCAAGTCTGGCGATTGAAACAGAGCCAGCTCTACGCGCTGCTCACGAAGTTGGAGGGCGAGCACTACCTCACCGCCACGCTGCAGCCACAAGATGCACGGCCGCCGCGCAAACTCTACGCGCTCAGTGAAGCCGGGCGCAACGCCTTTGACCAGTGGCTGAAGACTCCGGTGCCGCACGGCCGCCAGATGCGGATTGAGTTTCTTGCCAAGCTTTATTTTGCCCAGCGCCAAGATTCAGTCATGGCGCTGCAACTCCTTGACCAGCAGGCCCTTGTTTGCCACCAATGGTTGGAAGCACACCAGGCGCAAGACGCGGCGAAGCAAGGGGAGGACTTCTTTGTGTACGCCGTACAACAGTTTCGAACCAGCCAGGTCGAAGCCTTTCTGGCCTGGCTGGCGATATGCCGACGCGCATTGGAAGCGTCCGTGTGAAAAATCAAAATACCAGCAGAATCAAAAGATGTGTACAGGAAGGATCTTATGCGCAGTCTAATTCGTAAGATAGTTGTTTTGTTGACACTGAGTTCAGTTGTGCTGGGGTGTGCGCCGGTTGCGCCTTCGTTACAGAATTCGGCGTCGGCGGGTGGCGATGTCGCGGCTGGCGCGACCACGCTCACTATCTTTGCCGCCGCCTCGCTGACTGACGCCTTCAATGAAATCGGCGAGGTTTTTGTTGCAGATCATCCGAACACAGAATTGATTTTTAACTTTGCCGGCTCCAACCACTGGCCACGCAGATCGGGGAAGGCGCGCCGGCGGATGTCTTTGCCTCTGCCAACCTCAAGCAGATGAACGTTGCGATCGAGAGTGGTCGCATCATCACCGATGCGCAACGCACCTTTGCCCACAATCGACTGGTGGTTGTCACACCAAGCGACAACCCGGCTGGACTTATTGATCTGCAGGGATTAGCGACGCCGGGCGTGAAGATCGTTTTTGCCGCCAAAGAGGCGCCGGTCGGTCAATATTCACTCGATTTTCTAGAAAAAGCCGACGCTGACGGGAGCCTTGGCGCTGATTTCAAAGATGCCGTGATTACCAACGTTGTTTCTTACGAACAAAATGTGCGCGCCGTGCTGGCAAAGGTGGCGCTAGGCGAAGCTGACGCAGGCATTGTCTATCAGTCCGACGTTGCCGCCGGCGAGCAAGCGGCAGTCGGCCAAATCCAGATTCCCGACAACCTCAATACGATTGCCGACTATCCGATGGCGGCGGTGAATGACAGCCCGCACCTGGCGCTGGCCCAAGCATTTGTGGATACCGTATTGGCGCCGGCAGGGCAGCAGATTCTAACCCAATATGGCTTCGTCCCTGCAAGCCAGTAATGCCGATAACGAACCGATTGGGGTGCAGGTGCGCATGGAATTGAGGCTACCCAGGGTGAGCGTGCGTCGGCAGGAGGATAGGCGAGCGACGCTTTGGCTCCTGTTTCTCTCCGCACCAATGCTGATCTTTCTAGTTTGGCCGCTGGTGGCGTTGGTGACCCGCATCCCTTTATCGTTGCTGATCGAGAACCTAAGCAACCTGGAAGTGATTCAGGCCATCCGTCTCAGCCTGACGACGACCGCGCTCAGCACGAGCACGGCGCTGTTGTTTGGCACGCCGCTGGCTTATCTGCTGGCGCGACGCGATTTTCGGGGCCGCGCCAGCATCGATACGCTGATCGACCTGCCGATGGTGTTGCCGCCTTCGGTGGCCGGCATTGCCCTCTTGATCGCCTTTGGGCGGCGCGGCTGGCTGGGCGCCGCGCTCAATGATCTTGGCCTGAGCCTGGCGTTTACGACAGCCGCGGTGGTGATGGCGCAAATTTTCGTGGCCGCGCCCTTTTACATTAAAGCAGCCATTGCAGGATTCGCCGGCGTGGATCGCGATCTGGAAAAGGCTGCCGCCATTGACGGCGCCAACGCGTGGCAGATCTTTCGCCATATCACCGCGCCGCTGGCGCGATCCGCGCTTTTTGGCGGCGCGGTCATGACGTGGGCGCGTGCATTGGGCGAGTTCGGGGCCACGATCATTTTTGCGGGCAACTTTCCTGGCCGGACGCAGACCATGCCGCTGGCAATTTACATCGGGCTTGAGTTGGAATTGAGCGTCGCGCTGACGCTGTCAGCCATCCTGCTGGCGACTTCGTTTCTCGTGCTCTTTGTCGTCAAGCGCTTGTTACGCCAGCAACTCAGCGCCGTGTAGATCAGCGCCGTGTAGGTTCAGTGCATCACCACCGTCACCGACTCCCCCGCGCGCACGCCGTTGGAGTCAAGTGGGATTTTAATCGTCCCTTCGGCGTTGACAAGTGTGTAGATCAGATTCGATTTGCCGAGCACCGGCACGGCCCAAAGCTCGCCGTCGCGTGTTTCGAGCCGCACCTGGATGTAATCCTCGCGCCCGGTGTCAGACGCTAGGTTGCGCGCAAGTCGCCCGGTCACCCTGGCTTGTGGTGACGCCGCCGCGCCCAGCAGCGCGCAGATTGTGGGCGTGATAAACAGGTCGAAGATCACCATGGCCGAAACCGGGTTGCCGGGCAGCCCGAAGATCGCCTTGCCGTCGCATACCGCCAGAATGGTGGGTTTGCCCGGCTTGACGCTGACGCCATGCACCAGTACGCCCGGCTTGCCCAAACCCTCGATGATGTCCGCGGTCATGTCGCGATAGCTGACCGAGCTGCCCGCCGAAAAGACGACGATGTCGCATTCCTGCACTGCGCGCGCCGCGGCCGCGGCCAACGCCGCGCGATCGTCAGGCACGATGCCATAGCGGATGGCGCGCGCACCGGCGCGCGTCGCCAGCGCGGTCAGCGTGTAGGAATTGATGTCGCGCACCTGCCCTGGGTGCACGGGCTGGTCGGGCGCCACAACTTCATCGCCGGTGGAGACAATCCCCACCACCGGCGGGACGGCGACGGCGATCTCGGTGATCCCGAGCGCCAGCAGCCCGCCGATGTCCTGAGGCCGTAAATGATGTCCCGGCGCCAGAATGGCCTGCCCACCGCGAATATCCTCGCCCACCTGAATGACATGTTGCCCTTCCGCCACCGCGCCAAAGACTTCGATGTTTGCATCGTCGACGCGTTGGGTGTTTTCGACCATGACGACGGCGTCGGCGCCGGGCGGCATCATACCGCCGGTGTGCACCAGCACGGCCTCGCCAGGGCCAATTGCAAGCGTGGCGGCGACGCCCATCGGCGCCTCGCCCACCACGGCAAGAAACGCCGGCAAGCCCGGGGTCGCGCCGTAGGTGTCGGCGGCCGCCACGGCATAGCCATCGACCGTGGCGCGCGGGAAGTCGGGCAGATCCTGCGGCGAAACCAGCGAGGCGGCGAGCACGCGATCCAGCGCATCGGCGGTGGCGATCCATTCGCTGCGCACCTGTGGATGAAAGTGGGCGGTAAAGCGAGCCCAAGCCGCGGGCGGGGTGTGGACAGTGAACAGTTCTGTCATCGATCGGTCTCCTCTGCAAGTAAAGGTAACGCGGCCTGCCATGCCTCCGGCGTGTTGGCGTTGACAAAAGAATGCAGCCGCGGATCAACAGCGCGCAGTTCAGGCTCCGTCACATAACGGGTGCGCACGTCGCTCATAAAGCTGATCACGCGTCGCTGCCCCTGCGCCAGTTGCGACTCGATCGCAGGCAGGCAACGGCGATGATAGAGGGCATGGAGTGGCTCCGCGTAGCCGTCCACCATCGGCACGATGGCATCCCACTGGTTGGCCGTCGCATCCGGCGCCGCGGCAAACCGCGCGAGCAAGGCGAACACTGCCGGGCTTACGAGCGGCAGGTCGCAGGCGACGACGATGGCCCAGCCGTTGATCTGTTGCAAACCGGTGGCAATGCCGCCCAGTGTGCCCGTGTCGGGGTAGGCGTCGGCTACGAAGATCGCCTGCGCCGGCAACTGGGCCTGTGCGGGCAGGCCAGGGTCGTTAGTCACCACGATCACGCGGCCGAGAGGCAGCCCGGCGAGCCGGCGCGCCATGTGGGCGATCAAGGGCGTTGCATCAGGCGGCACGGGCAACAGCGCTTTGGGTCGCCCCATACGCCGGCTTTCACCGCCGGCGTTGATGATCAGGTCGAGGCGTAACAAATCAGCGGATTCCGTCATGAAGTTTTCCCTCAAAGTCTCCCCTTCTCCCTGTCTCCCCCTCTCCTAACTCTCCAGCCTGCCCGTTTTCTCCACTGTCTCCGTAAAGGTTACGCCGGCGCGGGCAAGCTCGGCGACGAGTTCGCGGAAGAGGTCGCCGGTGAGCAGCTTTTCAGGCGTAACCCAGCCAATGGCGCTAAATGCCCCGCGCGCGGCCATGCGTGCGACGATGGCGCCGGTAAAGGCAGTGACGCGCGCCATCGACGTGAAGCCGAGCGTTTCGTCGAATCGATCCACCATGTCGATCGCATAACGGCGCGGAAAGCCGTCCTTGACGCCGCTTGCCTCAACGCGGAAGATCGTCAGATCGCGATCGTCTTCCTGCATCTTGACGTGTGGATAGAGCACCGCGTCGACGAGATATTTGGGCGCCACTGCCACGCCATCCACGTCAACCGGTGTGACGCTCAGCAATCCCAGTTCGCGCAAGGCCGTCGCTTTGGCGGCATAGCCGGGCCAGCGCACGGTCTTCTGCGTGCCGAGTTTGAGGCTTTTGAGCGCGTCCAGCTCCAGCAGCCACGGCATGAAGCCTTCGTGCCACGCCTCGACCTCGCCGACGCCCTCGCACTGGAAGGTCTCGACGCCTGAATAGCGCGGCGTGGCGCGCAGTGCACCATGTTCGGCAATGCGCGCATCGTATTCGCGCAAGGGCAGGCGTTTGCCGCCAAAGACGATCCGATAGTTCAGCGGGCCGTCGGGCTGGAGGGGAATGCCGCCGCATTTGATGTGCAACTCGTCGGCGCGGTCAAGCTTCTCGGCCAGATAGCGCGCCATGATCTCGGTGAGGCCAGGCTCAACACCGCAGCCGGGGATCACCAATGCACGGTTCTCCTCGGCGAGCCGTTTGAGTTCGGGCAACTCAGCATCCGCCGGCCAGCTCAGGTCGATCCACGGGGTGCGCGCGGCCATCGCCGCGCGCACCCCGTGCGGGATAATCGCACTCGGCAGCGCGGCCACCACCGCGTCGTGCTGCGCCATGAGGCTGGCGGCAGCCTGCTGGTCGGCCAAGTCGACGACTGCTGTGCTCAAGCGCGCGGGATTGGCGAGCAATGGCGTCAATCTCGCCTGGGCGGCGGCCAGTTGCGCGGCGTCTTTATCGGCCAGCGTCACCTGCGCCACGCGCGGGTCGGTCAGTGCGTTGTACGCGGCAGCCGGCCCCATCAGCCCGCTTCCCATTACCAGAATCTGCATATCACACCTCGTTTTTGTGCTTTAGGTTTTTCCCACATTGACAAGAGTCGCTGCGGTGTGTAGGATACCGTCCAATTCAACGCCGAACCAAATCGCATCACCTGAAATTCCGTCACCCGATTTCTGCTGCACGGTCGAACCGACCTGAACACCGATTTACACCATGGCTCGATATATTTTGACCCGCCTGCTAGGGCTTCTATTTGTTTTGTGGGTGCTCTCCATGATCACCTTCTGGCTCATGCACGACGTGCCGGGTGGCCCGTGGGCGTATGGCCAGCAGTTGATGTCCGACCAGCAGTTGGAAGCGCTCAAGATCCGTTATGGGCTGGACAAGCCGGTCTGGCAGCAATATCTGATCTGGCTGGGAGGCGTGGTGCGGCTGGATTTTGGCATGTCGTTCAAGCATCCTGACGAGTCGGTGATGGCGCTGATCGGGCGCACCTGGCCCGTCACGTTGCATCTTGGCCTGTTGACGTTGCTCGTGGCCTTTGGCATCGGCATCCCGCTGGGCATCGTGGCGGCCATGAAACAGAACACGTGGATCGACTATCTGGCGACGCTGCTGTCGATCTTTGGCTTTGTCACACCGCACTTTGTCTGGGGCATTCTCTTTATCCTCGCCTTTGCCCTGTATTTGAAGTGGCTGCCGACTGGCGGGTGGGAAGGGCCACAATATTGGATCCTGCCGGTGCTGGCCTATGCGTTTGCGCCGATCGCCATGATCGCCCGCTACACGCGCGCCAGCGTCGTCGAGGCGTTGCGCGCCGACCATGTGCGCACCGCACGCGCCAAAGGGCTTGGCGAACGCTCGGTCATGTCGCACCACGTCCTGCGCAACGCTTTGATCCCGATGGTGACCGTTTTCGGCCCGCTGATCCCTGACCTGATCACCGGCTCAATTTTCATCGAGGCGATTTTCCGCATTCCAGGATTGGGCAGCTACTGGGTGACCAGCACCTTTGACCGCGACTACCCGATGATTATCGGCCTGGTCATGTTGTGGGCGGTGCTGATCGCCATCACCTATTTGATTACGGATGTGCTCTATGTCTTTCTCGACCCCCGCGTTCGTATCCGCTGAGTAACGGATCGCACATGGCTACTGCCGAACTTGACGTCGTCAACCGACCTGCCCCGCGTGTGCTGCGCCGCCGCAGCCTCTATCGTGACGCGGTGCGCCGTTTTTTCCGCAATCGCCTCTCGATTGTCGGTTTGGTGATCGTCGCCATGCTCTTGATCGTCGCCATCTTTGCCGACGATTGGTTTATAGCACCTTTGTTGGGACGCGACCCGCAGCCGCTGATCGCTCACTACGGCTACGACGAGGCGTTTATTGGGCCGACCGGCGCCTTTCCTTCCGCCGACTTCTGGATGGGCGCCGACCTCAACGGCCGCGATGAGTGGAGCCGCATCGTCTATGGCGCGCGCATTTCGCTGAGCATTGCCATCTTCTCGCAGTTGTTTGCCCTGTCGATCGGCCTGCCGATGGGCGCGCTGGCCGGGTGGCGCGGGGGCAAGGTCGATTTCGTGATCATGCGCGTGGTGGACATCATGTCGGCGCTGCCCGTGCTGCTGCTGGCGTTTCTGCTGATGTTGCGCCTCGGGGCCAGCTATTGGAACGTCCTGCTCGCGCTTTCGCTCACCACGTGGATCGAAATCTGCCGGTTGACGCGCGGCCAGTTTCTGACGCTGCGCGAGAAGGAGTTCGTGGAGGCGTCGCGCGCGGTCGGGTCGCGCACGCCGCGCATCGTCTTCGGGCAGATTTTGCCCAACGCGCTGGCGCCGATCATCGTCTCGGTGACGCTGGGCGTGCCGCGCGCCATCTTTGCCGAGGCCGCGCTGAGCTTTCTGGGCGTGGGCATCAACCCGCCGACGCCGAGTTGGGGGCAGATGATCGGCCGCGAGGGCATCGCCAACATGACCTACTTCTGGCACCTCGCCCTCTTCCCGGCGCTGATGATCGCGTTCACGATGCTGGGCTTCACCCTCGTCGGCGACGGGCTGCGCGACGCACTCGACCCCAAGATGGTGGAGGGGAAGTGAAAACGTGATGCGTAATGCGTAAAACGTAATAAGTCACAAGCGCGCATTATCACGCATTACACATTACGCATTACGCATCACGCATTATCTATTATCCTCGAATTATCCAGTTTCTAGCCATGAACCAAGGAGACAACCTATGCGACGACTTTATCTAATCTTTGCGGTGAGTTTATTGGTAGCGCTGGCGTTGACAGCGTGTGGCGCCCCGGCCGCGCCCGCCGCGCCGGAAGCGGCCGCGCCTGCCACCGGGCCGGTCGTTAACCGGCTGGGCATCACCCTGCCCGACGATGCGCTCCCGCTCGACCAGCAAGTCTTCCGCTATCCTGGCAACGAGCAGACCTACATGACGTGGGATGCTTCCGTGTACAGCGAGAATGATGGCGACAACTACGGGTGGGCGGACTCTTGCGTGCGGCCCGACAAGGATTTCAACCCGCAGCCCAACATCTGCGAAAGCTGGTCGGTTTCAGACGATGGACTGACCTGGACCTTCAATCTGCAGCAGGACAAAGTATGGAGCGACGGCGCGCCGCTGACCGCCAACGACTTTGTCTTTACTTTCCAACGTTACGCCCGTCCGGACTACGACTTTGAGTGGTTCTACAGCATGATGGGCATCAAGAATTGGGCGCAGGTCGTCAGTGGCGAAGTGGCGCCGGAGGAATTGGGCGTCAAGGCGGTGGACGATCACACCTTTACCATCGAGACCGACTATCCCGTGCCTTTTCTGATCAAGATCATGGCCGATGCCTGGGTCGTGCCGCAGCATATCGTCAAGGATCGCCTGGATGACGGGACGTGGGCGCTCAACCCCGAGAACTACGTCTCCGCTGGCCCCTTTGTGCTGGAGAGCTACGAAAAGGGCAAGCGCCTGACATTTATTGCCAACGACAAGTACACCGGCCCCTACCCGCCGATGGTGGACAAAGTAGTCGTTGATTTCATGGATCCGCAGGTGCGCTTCGCCGCTTACAAGAACGATGAGCTTGACGCGGTCGGCGGTGGCTACACAGACGACCTGCCGCCCTCCGCGATGGCCGAGATCATGGCCAACCCCGAACTGAAGAAGGACCTGGTCTCGTGGCCAAACTTCATCACCTACTATCTTTTTTTCGACGCCTGGAATGCGCCGTTCGATAATTTGCAGGTGCGCCAGGCATTCAGCCATGCCATCGACCGCGACAAAATCGTCAATGGGCCGCTGCAATACCAGGCCGTCCCCGCCTACTCCATGAACCCGCCCGGCTTCCCTGGCGAGAATGTCGAAGGGCTGAAGGACGTGCAGGCGTTCGACCCGGCAAAAGCCCAGCAACTGCTGGCGGACGCCGGCTTCCCAGATGGCGAAGGCTTCCCCAAGCTGACGCTCTACACGCGTGAAGCCAATCCTGCGCTGACCAACGCCGCCGAAGCGATCGCCAGTATGCTCAAGGAGAACCTCAACCTTGAGATCGAGATCCAGAACCTTGACTATGGCTCTTACATGGACGCGCTGCGTGCACAGAAACGTGAGCAGAGCGGCGACTTCCTCTTTGCCCTGGTGCCCTACGAATTCGACTTCGTGGATGGCAGCAACATGCTCAGCGTGTGGGGTGGGTGTGAGGCGCCGGACGCCGACCTGTCGCTGATGCCTGGCCGGCACACGTGGTACAACGCCGAGTACAATAGCCTGCTGTGCGAGGCGGGCCAGGTGCTCAACGATGAAGCCAAGCGCAACGAACTTTATCAGCAGGCCGAACGCATCTTGATCGAGGACGTGGCGCTGGTGCCCATCTATCATGGCATCTTCAACGCGTTGGTCAAGCCCTACGTCAAAGGCCCCATGTTCGAGCCGAACAGCAAGGGCCAGGTAACGTGGAATCGCTATCGCTTCTCGTCGCGTGAAGCGGAGATTTACAAGTCGTCAGGAACGCGCGAGTAGCGCCACCCCTAGATCACCCACCTTCCTGGAAGCTCGCAGCTTCCAGGAAGGTTCGACCTTTACGAGGGTTGGCCTGATCGCCCCTCGCAACTCGCCCCTCGCACACGATTCACCCAGGAGGTTCTCTATGATGTCACCGTATGAAGGCGAACGAATTTTCGAGGCGGAAATGGTGCGGCTGCATCAATGTGACCGGACGCTGTATTCGTGCGCGCCGACGACGGCCAGGGACGCAATGGCGCCCCGCCTTTCATGGCGGCAATGGCTGGCCGCCGTACTGAACGCCAAGCCCACGCCAACTGCCGCGCCCGCCGACGCCACGGCCAAAGTAAACTTGTAACTGCCCAATTTTTGGGGTCTACTCTGCTAAGCTCCAGCGAGCGCGGGCGCGCGGGGGTCTCGCCCGCCATTGCTGCCTATCCTGATAAGCTCCAGCGCGCGCCGCAGGCATCCTGATAACCACAGTGCGTGCAACGAGCCTGGTCTTGATGGCTGCGCGGCAGATCGACTGCGGTGCGTCCAGCGCGGATAGACGCGGCGGCGGCGAGCACCGCGCGGCGCAGTTCCGGCGTGTAGGGCACCGTGAACGCGCCGTCCGCATAGCGCAGAATGCCGTAAGCGGGCGCCGCCCCATGCAGGTCTTCCAGAATCAGACAATAGGTGGCGAGTTGCAGCACGTGGGATTCACGCGGGCTTGCGGGCGCGCGCCCGCTTTTGACCTCCACCGGGATCAGCGTGCGCCGCCCCTGTTCCGTCACCTCCACCAGATAATCCGGCTTGCCGATCAACCCATAGCGCCGGCTGATCAACGGCTGCGCCACCGCCTGCTCCGCACCCGTGTCGCTGTAGATAACCGCACCGGCGGGCACGCCACTGGCGCGGCGTTGGCGCCGTCCCCAGAGCCAGAGAGCGAGGCCGGCCACCGCAAGGAGAATGATTAACAGGAGAAACAAAAAAGATGTCATTGGATGCGACGCGCCATTAGCCAACCAATTCCGTAGGTCGGGCTACCAGCCCGACGTATCGCGCACGTCCTTGCGCACACCCATCGCCACGGAGGGAGCGTGACCTGCTGCCGCGCGTCCCTGCTGCCGGATGTCACTCGATTGTCATGTCGATATCGGTGATCTTGCTGTTGTCGCTTTCGATGCGCTGCTCCCCGGCGCCGGTGATTCTCATGCGCACCTGCTCGATCACGCTGTCGTTGCGGGCGATGATCGCCTGCGACGCGGTTGCGCCAGCGCTGCCACCAACGTCGCTGCCGGCGGTCGATCGCCGCCAGCTCCTGAATCAGGCGCAGCAGAAAGTTCCACGGCGTGCCGGGCGCATTCGTGGCGCGGCGGTCGAAGTGGAAGGCAACGACATAGGGGGTAACGGCCAATGCCTGCGCCTCGATTTCGTGGAGCAGGCGGCTCTTGCCGATGCCGGCGACGCCGTAGAAACCGGGCAGCGCAAACATTCTGGGGCTTTCGCGCACGTCGTCGGGCCGGGTCAGGCGGTCGAGCACCTGGTCCACCAAAGGTTGGCGGGCAACCAGCGGGGGATCGGGATGCGTTGTTTTCATTGGTCAACCCTCAGCTTATTTCAATCTGTACGTTCGCCCCTTGCAACTCCTTCAGGGCAAGGCGGTCACGCCTCCGCCACCATTTCCTGATAGGTTGCCTGGCTGACCAGCCGCTCGTTGAGCGCGCGCACCGTGGCGTTCGACAGCCTGACTTCTTTGGCGCGCGCGCGCACGTGATCCTTGAGTTGGTCCGCGCGCAGCGCGGGCACGGTGGGGTTGTTCAGTTCAAGCTGGATCTCCTGGTTGAGAAAGACCGCCGCGCCGTCGACCGGCACCGACGCCAGCAGCGGGTCGACGCCAGCGCCTTCCTGGCCCTGTCCCAGCAACTGGCGAATCTTCTGCTTCTGCTCCTCCAGATCCTGCGCGGGGTTGCCCACGCCTTCGCGCGCGAAAATTGTAAAGATGCGCCCAAAGCTGAACGGCTCGCGCCACTTGTCGCCGTTGACGATGACCCGCCCTTTGTCCGAGCGCACAGCAAAGACGGTGACGCCGTTAGGCCCGGCCACTGCATAACCGACCGGCAGGCTCATGGCGAAGTAGTTATACTTGTCGTCGAAGCCCTTCATGTTGCGCTCCAGCACTTCATCCGGGCGCTCGTAGAAGCGGCTGCCCGGCCAGCGCCGCCGCGCAAAGCGGTTGATGTAGTAGCTGCCGATGCTGGCGAGCATAAAGCCGGTCGCCAGCGCAGCAAAGCTGATCCATGACCAGTAGAGTTGCAGAAAGCCCGTAAAGCCTGCTTGCAGTGGCTGATCCGGCGGCAGCCAGGTCGGCACAAAACTCGCCAGCAGGCCGACAAAGAGGATGGCTAGTCCGGCCAGGCTAAAGCGGCGGCCAAGCGTTTCTTTTTTCTTGATTTGAGCTGCGTTTCGATAAATTTTCATGGATTGACCATTTCATGCATGGCGCACGGTTATGAAGAGGATGGGGCCGCGTGCGTGGCGGGTTGTTCCTGTTCGACGACGGCAATGCCGCGCTGAATCTTGGTAAGTAAGTCTTGCTCCACCGACTGTTTGGCGACGCGGATCGCGTGGCGGATGGCAAAGGCGTTGCTGCGTCCATGCGCCACAATCACCACGCTGGAGAGGCCGAGCAGCACCGCGCCGCCGTAGTGGCTGTCGTCCATCCGCTCGCGCACGCGCCCCAACGACTTGCGCGCAAGCAGTGCACCCACCATCGCCAACGGGCTTTTCTTGATCTCTTCGGTGATCACCTGGGTCATCAGCCGTGCGGTGGTCTCCTGCAGTTTTGACAAAGATATTGCCGGTAAAGCCATCGGTGACGACGACATCAGCCAGACCCGTGGGAATCTCTTTGCTCTCGATATTGCCCTGGAAGTTGATGCTGGGCGTTTGCTCCAGCAGTTTGAAGCTTTCGATCACCAGTTGGTTGCCCTTGCCGGCCTCCTCGCCGTTGCTGAGAATGCGCACCGCCGGGTGCGCCACGCCCATCACATCGCGCGCGTAGATCGTGCCCATGATTGCAAATTGCTGGATATGCTCCGGGCGCACGTCAGCATTGGCGCCGACGTCCAGAATCATGCACGCGCCCTTGAGCGTCGGGAACGGCCCGATCAGCGCGGGGCGCAGAATGCCCTTGATGCGCCCAATATGCAGAATGCCCGCGGCCAGCGCGCCGCCGGTGTTGCCTGCGGAGACAAACGCCTGCGCCTCATTGCGCTTCACCAATTTACAACCGACGACCATGGAACTGTCGGTCTTGGTGCGCACGGCCGCGGCCGGCTTTTCGTTCATTTCGATGACCTGCGAAGCCGCCACGATCGGCAGGTCAAGCCCTTGTGTATTGTGTTTCTTCAGCTCGACCTCGATCACATCGGGTCTGCCTACCAACGAGACTGTCACGCCGTAAATGCGCGCGGCTTCCACCGCGCCGGCAACAATCGCTTCTGGGGCGTTGTCGCCACCCATTGCGTCTAATGCGATATTCATAACATAGTCCACCCTCTAGAATCCGAGATCGTTTGGACATCCGGCCAGCCCTACCACACCCGGCCCCGCCAGTGCTGCAATGGCCGGGCCGATGTCACTGAATTGCACTTCATCGATGGTCAGCACCGTATGCGCTTGCGCCAGCAGCGCCTCGGCATCCTTCTGCGCGTTGGCGTGGATGACGCCGATGTTGAGCGGGCGGTCGCCATAGAAGTTGTGCAGACAGTCGATCACCTCTTGCAGCGAGCGTTTGCGGCCGCGCACACGCGCAATGACCGTGGCCGCACCATCCCACAATTCCAAAATCGGTTTGACCTGGAGTAATTCGCCGACGCCTGCCTGCAAATTGCCGACGCGCCCGCTCCGCGCGACATATTTTAACGTCTCCAGGGCGGCAAAGCCAACGATCTCTCCGCGCAATTTGCCCATCTTGCGCAAAAAGTCCTCGCGGGCGACGCCTTGCTCCAGCAGCCGTGCGGCCATGATCGCCTGCCAGCCGCTGCCGATGCTGATGCTGTTGGAGTCCCACAAGGTGAAGCGTTCGGCGCCAAATTCCTGCGTCGCCATCTGCGCAGAGCGAAACGTTCCGGAAAGCTTGCTGGTCACGGTGACGACAAAGATATGCTCTGCACCCGACGCAAAGGCTTGCCGGTACAGCTCGGCAAAGTAGCTGGGCGGCGGCTGGCTGGTTGTCGGCAGCACCTTGCTGGCGGCAAGCTTCACATAGAAATCCTGCTCACTCAGCTCATGTTTGTTGCGATAGGACTCCTCGCCAAAGATGACCAGCGTCGGCGCTTCGAGCATCCGATAGCGCGCCAGCAAGTCGTCGGGCACGTTGCTGCTGGTGTCGACGACGATGCGTGTGTTCGCGGCGGTCATGACGTCGGGCGTCATGCTTCTTCTCCCGTGGACCCTGGCCGCGCCGGCGGTGATGCTGTGCGCAGCCGATGTTGCACCGAGGGCAGCGTAGGCAGCAGGTCGGAAGCCAGCACACCGGCTACACCAATCGTGGCGCCGCAGGCAAGACCGGCCATGCCGTGCAGCCCTGCGCCCACGCACGCGGCCGCGAACGGCGCCAGCCCCTGCGCCAGCAAGCCGCCGATGACGCCCGCCAGCACGTCGCCGGAGCCAGCCGACGCCAGCGCCGGCGTGGCCACCGGCAGCACTGCCAACCAGCCCGACGGTTCGGCGATCAGCGTGTACGGCCCTTTCAGCAGCAGCGTGCAACGCCATGCTGCTGCCATTTTGCGCGCCAGCATCCAGCGATCCGCGAGGACTTGCTCCACGGACAGCCCACAGAGACGCGCCATTTCCGCGGGATGGGGCGTCAGCACGGTGCGCGGCGGCAGGCGTTGCGGCCAATCTGCGTGCGTTGCCAAAGCGTTCAGACCGTCCGCGTCGATCACGGTGGCGGGCAGCGGCTGCGCCAGCAGTTCGGCCACAAATGCCTGCGTCGTCGGCGTGTTGCCGAGGCCACAGCCCAGCACCAACGCTCGATAGCCCGGCAATGCATTCGCCACCACCGCGGCTGCCTCGCCCGCGATCACGGCGCCGTTCGGTCCGGACGCCTCCGGGAGAAAAAGGTAGGTTGGTTCGGGCAATTTAGCCGCCACCAACTGCCACACCGAGCGGATCGTCGCCACCGTGACCAGGCCGGCGCCGGTGCGTGCAGCCGCGGCGCTGGCAAGATAGGATGCGCCAGGATACGCTTCGCTGCCGACTGCCAGCATCACCTTGCCAAACGCGCCTTTGTGGCTATTCGCCGGCCGTGCGGGGAGCCAGGCGCGCACCTGGGCTTCATCTAACACAAAGGTGCGCACTTCCGCGGCCAATGCCGGATCGATGTCGATGTCGGCCACCATCAATTCACCGACAGCACTCGCTGCGGGAAACATATAGTGCCCACACTTGGCATAGGCAAAGGTCACGGTCAGCTCTGGGAGCAGCGTGTGTGGGTCGAGCGCGCCGTCGTCGCAGTTCATGCCGCTGGCGCAATCGACGGCGACGACGTGCAACCGCGCGTCACTGTCTGCCTGCGCCTGCTCCACTTCCGTCAGCAGGGCGGCCAATTGTCCGTGAATCGGTCGATTGGCGCCAGTGCCCAGCAACGCATCCACCACGACCCCTGCCTCCAGCCAGCGACGCAGCGTGACAAATTCAGGATCGTCATCCGCACGCGCCGTCGGCACGCCCAGCGCGGTCAGCTTTGCGTAATGCTGTTCGTAGTCATGCGCCGCGTCGGTGGCGCGCTGCCAGAGATAGACGCGCACCGCGGCGCCGGCTGCGTGAAGATAGCGAGCGCACACCAGCCCGTCGCCGCCGTTGTTGCCCGGGCCCGCCAACACCAAATAGGAAGCACGACCAAATCTCGCCAGAATCGCCTCGGCGACGCGCCGGCCAGCGATCTCCATCATCGTGGCGAAGAAATGGCCGGCCGCGTCCGCGCTACGCTCGATCGCCTGCATGGCAGCCACGGTGACGATGCGGTTGGCAGGAGCGAAATTCATCGGCAAGTCTTCTTCCAGGCCGCTCATGTGCCCGACATTTCCGGCGGCTTCGGGGCGAGATCCATCTCTTGTAATAAACCGACTAATGCGAAGTTGTGGCTCAAGACAAGCAGACCAGGCAGGAGCAGCAGCACCGGCACCACCAGCACCACGCTCAACGTCACCAGCGCCAGTTGGAACAGGAGCATCAGCAACGAATAGAGCGGATGGCGCACCACCAGCAGAAAACTGTTGCGCAGCACCAACCCTAAGGTCGGCTCAGTCTGCTGCCAGAAAAGCGGATAGAAATATTGCCCAGCCAGCAGCGACGACACCAACAGCCACAGCGTAATGAACCCAGGCACGATCATCCAGCCGCCGTTGGTCAGGTAAAAGTTGACGCTGCCCACCATGACCGGTGGCGCCACTATCACCAGCAGCCAGAGCAAGGCGCCTCGCCCGATAAATTGTTTGGCGCCATCCCAAAAGAAATCAAATCCGGCGCGCCGATAGTTGGCGATGCGGTTGCCGACGTAGTTGACGCCCGCCCAGGTCATCGGCGCGGTGATGACCAGCAGCGTGCCCGCCCAAAAAACGAGACTCAGGCCAACTACCAGGAAGAACTCTTCGTAGGCGCCTTTCAGTGTGCGCCCCATGACAATAAAGGCTTTCATGGGTGTGAATTATATCACACAGCCCTATGGGAGAATCCGATAGTGCGCGAAAGGATGTATATCCTGTCGGAACATGGAAGCCAAACCCTGCCAATTTGAAGTAAACCTATATAATGGGTAGAGCATTTGTTCTAAATGGATGTGGATATTGTAGGTCGGGCTATTAGCCCGACGGGGTTGCGTCAACGATCGGGTGGCAGCCGACCGGCAACAGGTCTGGCCAGACAGTGTAGGTCGGGCTATTAGCCCGACGGGGTTGCGTCAACCATCGGGTGGCAGCCGACTGGCAGCAGGTCTGGCCAGCGGGTGACGATAACGCACAACAAGATGATTGGAAGCTACGTCGGGCTGATAGCCCGACCTACTATATCGCTACGTCGGGCTGATAGCCCGACCTACGCATTAGGCTGCCGAATTTTTGGGGCCACCCTGATGTTGTAGCGACAAGATCGAAATTCTGGGTTATAAGATAAACTCACAAGCAGCAATCTACAAGTAAAGAGATCAAACATGAAGGAGAAACCATGCAACCCTATCCTGTTTTAAACACACTCTTTCGCCATCACCTGTGGGCCAATCTCCAGCTTCTGGAACTGTGCAGCACGTTGAGCGAGGAGCAGCTTCAGGCCAGCGCGGTGGGCGGCTACGGCTCGATTGCTGACACGCTGCAGCACATGGTCCGCTCTGAACGTTCCTACTTTGCGCGCATCAGCACCGGCCAGCCCTATCGCAGTCCTGAAGACGCGCCGCCTTTGGATTTTGCCGAAATGGCGCAATGGCTCCGCCACAGCGGCGAGGGGCTGATCGAATGGGCGCCCACCGTGCAGGCAGCCGACAGCGTGGAAATCCAGTGGGACAATGGAGGCGTCATCGGGCCGATCCAGGTTCCCAAGGCCGTGCTACTCACGCAGGCGATCAACCATGCCACCGAACACCGCGCGCAGATCATGGCGATTCTCACGCAACTGGACATCGAGCCGCCCGAACTGGATGCCTGGTCGTATTTCGACACGCAGGATCTCAGGTAGTCGTAATAATCACACAATCAAGCAATCAATCCAGCGATCTCCCAAAGGTCAGCGCGCCGGCGTTGCGAGCGTTGACCGCGGCCGGTATTCAACAATTGGAGCAACTGACGCAGGTTAGCGAGACGGAACTTTTACGGCTGCACGGCATGGGCCCCAAGGCGATCGGACAACTGCGCCAGGTGCTGGCTGCCAAGGGATTGACCTTTGCTGACGAATAATCGTCAGTTTCCCAAAAACTCATGTCGAATTCCGGGGCGGCTTGTTCGACGTATCTGTAGAGCGGGGAATCTGCCGCTCCAGTTGAACCAACATTACACAAGGAGAACACACAATGCGAGTCATGGTTTTGGTCAAAGCCAGCGAAGAGAGCGAAGCAGGTGTGATGCCCAGCACGGAGATGCTGACTGAAATGGGCAGCGCATAACGAGCAACTGGTCAAGGCGGGCGTGATGCTGGCGGGTGAAGGCTTGCAGGCCAGCAACAAAGGCGTGCGCGTCTACTTTTCTGGCAAGGAGCGCAACGTGGTCGATGGCCCCTTCACCGAAGCCAAGGAGCTGATCGCCGGCTTCTGGATCTGGCAGGTGAAGTCGATGGAGGAAGCCGTGGAGTGGGCGAAACGCAGCCCCTTCCAGGACGGCCAGCTAGAGCTGCGTCAGGTCTTTGAGACGGAGGACTTCGGCGAGGAACTGACGCCCGATCTGCGCGAACAGGAAGATCGGATGCGCACACAAACCGCGGCGAAGGCGTAGGAGATGGCGCGCAATTGCCAACAAGGAGTCCGGCTTTCTAAAATCAAGTATACTGAAAGCCGGACTTCTGCCCCGGCAAAGTAAGCGGTAAATCTCATGACAGTACCCGCCATCCAGCGCACCATCGCCGCGGTCTGGCGCATCGAGTCGGCCAGGCTGATCGCCGCGCTGGCGCGGCTGGTGGGCGATGTCGGTCTGGCCGAAGATTTGGCGCAGGACGCGCTGGTGGCGGCGTTGGAGCAGTGGCCTGTCGAGGGCGTGCCGGAGAAGCCGGGCGCCTGGCTGATGACGGTGGCGAAACGGCGGGCGATCGACCGCATTCGGCGTGACCAGGTATCGGCGCGCAAATATGCCGAATTGGGCCGGCAGCTTGAGGCGGAGCAGGACCAGGCTGCGGTGGATGGTGGGCAGACCATTGTCGATGACGTCGGCGACGATCTGCTGCGGCTGATCTTCATCGCCTGCCACCTGGCGTTCTCCACCGAGGCGCGGGTGGCGCTGACGCTGCGGCTGCTGGGCGGCTTGACCACCGCGGAAATTGGCCGCGCCTTCCTGACGCCGGAGTCCACCATCGCTCAGCGCATCGTGCGCGCCAAGCGCACCCTCGCCGCCGCTAACATTCCGTTTGAACTGCCGGACGCGGCGGCCAGAAATGCGCGCCTCTCTGCGGTGCTGGCAGTGATCTACCTGATCTTCAACGAGGGCTACGCGGCGACGGCCGGCGAAGCGTGGATCCGCCCTGACCTTTGCGAGGATGCGCTGCGACTGGGGCGTATCCTCGCCGAACTGACGCCGCGGGAGCCAGAGGTGCACGGTCTGGTGGCGCTGATGGAGCTGCAGACGTCGCGGCTGCGTGCACGCCCCGGCCCGGCCGGCGAGCCGATCCTGCTGCTCGACCAGAATAGCGCACGCTGGGACTATCTGCTCATCCAGCGCGGGCTTGCTGCGCTCCAGCGGGCGGAGAAGCTTGGCGGCGCGCACGGCCCCTATGCGCTGCAGGCCGCCATCGCCGCGTGCCATGCGCGGGCGCGCACCGCTGAAGCCACCGACTGGCAACAGATCGCCGCGCTCTATGATGCGCTGGCGCAACTCACACCGTCGCCGATCGTGGAGTTGAACCGCGCCGTTGCCCTGGGTATGGCCTACGGCCCGGCGGTGGGGTTGGAATTGGTCGACCTGCTGAATACGGAGCCGGCGCTGGCCGGTTATCACCTGCTGCCCAGCGTGCGCAGCGATCTGCTGGCGCGGCTGGGGCGCAACGAGGAAGCGCGCGCCGAATTCGCACGCGCCGCGGCGTTGACGCAAAATGCGCGCGAGCGTGACCTGCTGCTGGCGCGCCTGCATGCGTTGGACGCAGCGCCCGACTCCCGCTAGTCCGCATCAAGTTTGCTCAACAATTCGTCGGCGGCTTGCTCAATGGCGGTATAGTCATACTGGGCGGCGCGCTGTTTGGCGGCAATCAGCCCGCTGCGATGCAGCCGTTGAAAATCACCGTAGGGGAATTTGTAACGCTCTTTGGTCTCGGGGTTCGCATCGGGTTCAATGGCTAAAAACCACTCGCCGTAGGCTTCCCATCCATGGGCCTCCTGATATTCATTTTCCGCGTCACTGCTGGGCTGCGCAGCGTTCCAGTCACTCTCCAGCACATAGTGGTGGCTCTTGAGAAACTGGTGCGCCTTTTTGAGCGCCTTCTCATTGACATCAAGCTTTGCCATCGTGGCCTCCTTGTGGATGATTCACTTGCGGCGTCTTTACGGCTGGCTAGATTTTGTGGCCGGACGCCGGTTTTGGTGTATCTTCACTGTAACAAGCTCAGCGGGGAATGGAATCACTCCAGGCACAGAGGAAGATTCAAGCAAGGGTACAACCTCTCATTCCGTTGCGCTGATGGAGACACAGGGAAGGAGAAGATTGTCATGAACGGCAGCCGGCTAACCAACATGGTTTCGTTTTCCTGGTTGCTCATGCTGTTGGTTGTGCTATTGGTTGTGCTGCTGGCTGGCTGCACGCCGCTGGCAACGCTGGACAACCCATCCGATGCAGCAGCAAGCGAACTGTCCAATGTCGCCACCAGTGCGTCCATCAATGCGGCTGAGGTCTATGCTGCCGTTGTGCGGCGGATTTACACGATCGATGACACTTTTGGCGGCGCATTGCAGCCGGCCCGGGTTTACCTGATCGGCCAGACCGATGACCGCATCGGCGATCCCGGTCTTGCGCAACTGCCTGCTCAGCCTATCAATGCAGCGACCCGGCAAGCCATGGTCGCACAGTTGGCCGACCTGCCCGCGCAGTGGGTGTGGGTGGAGCGCCGCGAGGATGTTCCTCTCAGGCCAGAAGATGGCAGGATCGAGGGCGAGGGCGTCCTCATCACCCTCGGCAACATACATCCGCAAGCGGACGGCACGCTGCTGGTCTCCGGCAGCATCTATGTCGCCAGTTTGGCGGGTGGCGGCCAGACCTTTATCCTGGAAGAGACAGCAGACGGCTGGACAGTGACGGGCACAACGGGCGTTGTCTGGATCAGTTGACGGCTCTCTGCTGAAAGCACGATAGTCGGCCCCAGCGGAAGACGAGAAGGATTTTTGGAGGAAAAAATGGACGAACAACCCAACAAACAAAGCAGGCAGAGCGGCAGCGGGATTGGCGTCGGCATTGCCGTCGGCGTGGCGATCGGCGCGGCGTTGGGCGTGGCGATGGACAACATTGGCGTGGGCGTGGCGCTGGGCGTGGCGATCGGTGCGGGCGTTGGCGCCGCGCTGGAACAGAACCAAAAAGAACGCACGGAGTAAGGGAAGGTGTGTGCGCTGCGTCCCAGATGATAGGGTGCGTGCGTCGCACTGGTCAAAGGTGGCGTCGCCAAGAATCCTCTGTCGACCAGTGCGACGCACGCCGGTGTTGAACTCACCAAAGTTCTGGTACGCGCCTGCGCTGCGCAGCGCTTGACAATCCAACTTGCTTCTGGCAAGATGCCGCTCGTTACGATTGATCGCGAAAGTTATTCACAGAAAGGAGGGATTCATCATGATGCGCAGCCACAATCTATCTACGATGAGCACCACTCCTGTGAGCGCGTTGCCACAGCGGTGCGCCGCGCCATAATTTGGCCAGACGCCCTCTTTGCTTCAAACAAGGTCACATGAGCAGGTGCTCTGTGGCCTTTTTTGTTTCCCTTGATGCGTACAGGTTAATGTGCTTGGGAAGCAGAAGTCACGGGATAGATTTTCCCTGCCCGTGATCTTGGCATGGTTGAACTGGATCGGCAGCGGGCCTTATCCGCTGCTTTTTTGATTGGTGGCAACTGAGGAGAAAGCTCTGTGAATGCTCGCCGTAAGAAGTTTTTGTCGTATTACAGACCGTATTGGCGATTGCTACTCGCCGACATGATCTGCGCCCTGATTCTGTCCGCCACGGCGCTGGCGCTGCCCTTATGCATCCGCATTATCACCAAAGACATATTGGAAAAGCCGGGACCGGACGCGCTCAACCAGATCTTTGCGATGGGCGCGCTGATGCTGGCTCTGATCGCGGTGTATACGCTGTGTGACATGTTTGTCGGTTATCAGGGCCATGTCATGGGCGCGCTGATGGAGCGCGACATGCGCAGCGAATTGTTTGAGCACTATCAGAAGCTGTCGTTCGGTTTTTACGACGAACAGAAGGTGGGCCAGTTGATGACGCGGCTCACCAATGATTCGTTCGACATGTCCGAGTTGTATCATCACGGGCCGGAAGATATCGTCATTTCGACCTTGAATTTTATCGGGGCCTTGATTATTTTGGTCAACATCAATCGGGAACTGACCTTTATCGTTCTCATCTTTGTGCCCATCATGGCCGCGTACGCCTTTGTCTTCAACCGGCAGATGAAGCGCGCCATGCGCATAAGCAAGGATCGCATCGGCGACATCAACACCCAGGTGGAAGATACGCTGGCGGGCATCCGTACGGTAAAGTCGTTTTCCAATGAAGCAGTGGAGACCCAGAAGTTTGCGACCGAAAATGATCGGCTTGTGGAAAGCCGGCGCCAGGAAATTCGCAGCGAGACCTACTTCTTTGAAGGCTTGATCGGCTTTACCCAACTTCTGACCCTGGTCGTCGTCGTCTTTGGCGCGGTCAGCATTGTGCAGGCGACGCTGGATCTGGCCGATCTGCTCACCTTTCTGCTCTACGTCGGCATCCTGATCGAACCCATCAAGCGCTTTGGCAATTTTACGCGGCTCTATCAGGAGGGCATGGCCGGCTTCGAGCGCTTTATGGAAGTGCTGGAGGTGGCGCCGGACATCAAGGACGCCGCCGATGCAGTCGAACTGGCGCAGGTGCAGGGCCATGTGAGCTTCAAGAACGTGACCTTCAAGTACAAACCAGGCGTTGAGGATGTGCTGCAAAAGCTTTCGTTGGAGATCAAGGCCGGCGAATTTGTGGCATTGGTCGGCGCTTCGGGTGTGGGCAAAACTACGCTCTGCTCGCTGATTCCACGCTTTTATGAAGTGCAGGCGGGGAGATCCTGCTCGACGGCGTGAATATCCGCGACATTCGCCTGTGCTCTTTGCGCAGCAACATCGGCATCGTCCAGCAGGATGTCTACCTCTTTGCCGGCGCCGTGGCCGACAATATCCGCTATGGGAAACTCGATGCAAGCGAGGAGGAGATCGTCGCAGCGGCCAAACAGGCCAATGCCCACGATTTCATCATGGCGCTGCCGCACGGCTACGCCACGGACATCGGCCAGCGCGGCGTCAAACTATCGGGCGGGCAGAAGCAGCGGCTGAGCATTGCGCGCGTCTTTCTCAAGGACCCGCCGCTGATCATCTTCGATGAGGCGACGAGCGCGCTGGACAACGAAAGTGAAAAAGCCGTGCGCGATTCGCTGGAGAAACTGAGCAACAACCGCACGACGCTGGTGATCGCCCATCGCTTGTCGACCGTTCGCAATGCGGAGAGAATTGTTGTGTTGGCGAACAACGGGATTGCCGAACAGGGCACACATGACGAGCTGATTGCGCAGGAGGGCGTCTACGCAAATTTATACAACCTGCAACTGCATCTGTAAGGGTGGCCAGGCCGCAGCCTTCGCATGGGTGGGCTACAATGCGCGCGTTCAGCAATCATCGGTTAGCTGACACTCGCCACCAACGTTCGCATCCGTGCTGCCGTGGCCAGCAGCGTGGCCCAGTCGCCCAGATAGGCGTTATAGGCCAGGTGATCGAGGCCGATATGCAGATAGCAGGCTGCCAATCTTGCTGCCTTGTCTGCCGGTTCGTAGCCGATCGCACGCCAGTGCGCTTCAAGCTGCGTTCGGAGGTAAGGCACGTCCAGTTGCGGCGACCACGGCGCCCAGAACTCAAACCAGGCCAGTTCATACAGATGGTCGCCGTAGAGCGAACAGCCCCAGTCGAAGACGCCCGTGATCGCTGCATCCTGCACCAGCACGTTGCGGTTGATCAGGTCGCAGTGCAGCAGGCCGCGCGGGACGCCATCGCTGGCCATTTGCTTGAGCAGATCGTAGCCCCAGGCAAAGGCCGCCTCTCCCTGTGGCGAGAATTCGGCCAGCCGGGCGCGCCAGCCGTAGGTGCGGCGTTCGGGTGTATCCACGTTCACGGCCAGCAGATGCTCGGTCCAGCTTGCCGTGGCGGCATTGCCGTCCGCTCCCCAGCCGCCAACGCCGGTGGTGACGGAGATGTCCGCCATGCGCATCGCTTCCAATGCCGTAACAAGCGAGGGAACCAGCGCACGCCACTGTGCCGCGCCGACCTCTTCGAGCGGCGTGCCGTGGACGCGCGTGGAGATCGCATAGTAGCCATCTTTGTATGCGCCGATGTCGAGCAAGTCCGGGATCGGCAGAGCGGGCGATGCGTAGCGATGCGCCCGCTGGTCCTTCTCGAAATCGTCAACATAGCGGCCAAAGCGGATCGCCAGATTGCGCCCATCTTGGCGAAAGCCAAAGCAGCGTGACCACGCGCCTGCGCCGATGAGGGTCACTTGCGCCGGGGCATCGCCCAGATAATTGGTAAGAAATGCCTGTGCTTCGTCAATACCGATGGTGGAGTTGCTGTTACGGGTTGTCATGCTTTCTTTTACCTGACAAACTCACGAAGAGTTGTTTCAACACCAGCCACGGGACAATACCAGACTGCTTACGAAAAGTCTATATCGGGATCATCCGCGCCGTGCCGCAGCTTGCCCGGCTGCTGCGCGCACGGCAAGCCTACGGCGTCTCCCTGGACTCGGCAGCGACCAGTTCTGTCGTGAGCTTTGGCTGGGCTGCCTACGGGTTACTGACCGGCCAGATTTTCGTCAGCCTGGCCACCGGCTCATCCGGCTTCATCTTTGCGCTGATCGCCCTGTTTGCTGTGCGCTTTGGGCGCAGCATCAAGGAGATCAAGGTCGCGCCGTTCTGGGCCGTGGTGCTGGTGGGTTCGGGCGTGCTCTTTGGCAAGCAGGGATTGGGCATCATGCTGCCGGTGAGCGTGCTGGCGGCGAACATTCCGCAGCTTTGGGTCGCCTATCGCGAAGGCAACCTCACCGACCTGTCGCTGGGCGCCTGGGCGCTTTCGATCTCCGACGGGCTGGTGTGGGGTATCTATTCGCTTATCCAGCAGGACTTCTCCATCATGGTCTTTGCCCTTTTCCAGTTGACCACGAGCGGGCTGATCGTATTGTTGAAACTTCTGCACGGCGCAAAGCTGCGCCACGCCAGCCCGGCCTGAGGATAAGGCCGGACCATCAATCTTGGCCGAGAGATGCAAAGAGCACGAAGAGACGTGCTGCTGCTTTACCGCTCATCACAGGGTGGCTGCATTGGGGGTTGCCCACCCAATGCAGCCACTCAATGCCCTCTTCCCCGAGAGTTGATTGGATAGTCACAGATCCTCGCCAGAGCGGGCGTCATAGAACGTCTTGCCAGGCCGCCTGGGCGTGGCTATACTTGAGCAGGCAAAGTAGATTTTCGACCCAGCACTCACTGCGCTCCAATCGTTGGGTGCGCCTCGGATCGTTATGTCGGTGTTTTAGCTCCGATAAATACAGCTATGGATGAACTACAGGAGAACGAACAATACTTCTTTACTCAAAAGACTCTCGATGAACTTGAGGCCTTTCTTGATCGATGTGCACCTGTGTGTTGTCTGTGCAATGCGTCTCCTTTTCTGCGGAGTAAATCCATTGAGAGAAGCAAGGAACTCATCATGCAAAGCGTGGCGGAAATAGAGCGTGGATAACAAAAAACAGCGTCGTCTACGCGTTGCAATCAACGGCGCGGTGCAGGGCGTCGGGTTTCGCCCCTTTGTCTACCGGCTGGCGACATCATTGGCGCTGCGCGGCTGGGTGATCAACGATACGCAGGGCGTTTTGATCGAAGGCGAGGGCGATGTTGCGCACTTGACGGCTTTTCTTGACCGGCTCTCCACCGAGGCGCCGCCCAACGCGCGCATCCTGCACATGACGCACGACTGGCAGGAGGCCATTGGCTATGATCGCTTCGAGATTCGCCATTCCGACGACGCCGGCGCGCCGCATGTGATCGTGTTGCCTGACCTGGCGACTTGTCCCGACTGTCTCGCCGAACTCTGCGACCCCGTCAATCGCCGCTATCGCTACCCATTCACCAACTGCACCAACTGCGGGCCACGCTTCACCATCGTCGAGGCGCTGCCCTACGACCGCCCCAATACGACGATGCGCGGCTTTACCCTTTGCCCCGCGTGTCAGGCCGAATACCACGATCCGCGCGACCGCCGCTTTCACGCGCAGCCAAACGCGTGTCCGGTGTGCGGGCCTGAGTTGGCTTTTTATGAGAAAGACAGCGGGAGGACAGGGAGACAGGGAGAGGGGGAGACAAGGAGACAGGGAGAGAGGGAGAGGGGGAGACAAGGAGAGGGGGAGACAGGGGGAGCGCGTTGGGCTTCAGTTGTGGAGGGGTGGTCGTTGAGTGCGTTGGGCGACGCAGCTTTGCACGCTGCTGCGGACGCGATTCGCCGCGGGGAGATCGTGGCGGTCAAGGGGTTGGGCGGCTTTCATTTGATGGTGGATGCGCGCCACGAGCAGGCCATCCAGCGACTGCGTACACGTAAGCAACGGCCCGACAAGCCGCTGGCGGTCATGGCCCCTACGCTGGCGCAAGCAGGGAGGTTATGTGAAATCTCGCCGCCGGCGGCCGCTTTGCTGCGTTCCGCCGCGGCGCCGATCGTGCTGTTGCCGCGCCGCGTCGATGCTCCGCTGGCCGACGCGGTCGCACCCGGCAACCCCGACCTGGGCGTGATGTTGCCGTACACACCACTGCATCACCTGCTGCTGGCGGAGCTCGACTTTCCCATCGTCGCCACCAGCGGCAACCTGACGGACGAGCCAATCTGCACCGACGAAGTAGAGGCGTTCACGCGGCTGGGTGAAATTGCCGACTGCTTTTTAGTCCACGACCGCCCGCTTGCCCGCCATACCGACGACAGCGTGCTTTGGATCGTGGACGGCGCGCCGCAGTTTTTGCGCCGGGCGCGCGGCTATGCCCCGCTGCCCGTGAGCGCGCCGCAACCGCTGCCGACCATTTTGGGCGTCGGCGCGCATCTCAAGAACACCGTGGCGCTGAGCATCGACGCGCAGGTGTTTGTGAGCCAGCACATCGGCGATCTGGAAAGCGCGTCCGCGCTGGCGGCCTTCGAGCGCGTTATCGCCGATTTCCTGCATCTTTACGACGCGACGCCGCTCGCCATCGCGCATGACATGCATCCGGACTACCTGTCGACAAAATGGGCAGTCGAGCAGAGCAGAGGAGCAGACAAGGAGACAAGGAGACAAGGAGAGAGGGAGAAGGGGAGAGGGGGAGATGAGGAGACAAGGGGACAAGGAGAGGGGGAGACAGAGAGAATTGCGGCGTCTCAATCTTTAATCTCCAATCTCCCAATCTCCAATCTCCCAATCTCCCAATCTCCCAATCTTCTCATTCCCGTCCAGCACCATCACGCCCATCTTGCCGCGTGCCTGGCCGACAACGGCGTGACGACGCCGGCGCTGGGGCTGATCTGGGACGGGACAGGCTACGGGCCGGATGGGACGATCTGGGGCGGCGAGTGTCTGCTGGGCGACGCGGCAAGTTTTACGCGCGCCGCTCACTTGCGGCCATTTCGTCTGCCGGGAGGTGACGCCGCCATTCGCGAGCCGCGGCGTGTGGCATTGGCGCTGCTGTGGGAACTCTACGGCGACGCCATCTTTGCGTGGGATTGGCTGGCGCCGGTGCGCAGCTTTGCCGAACAGGAGCGACGCGTGCTGGCCGGGATGTTGGCCAGGGGCGTCAATGCCCCGCTCACCACCAGCATGGGGCGTCTGTTCGACGGCGTGGCCGCGCTGATCGACTTGCGACAGATCGTTTCCTTTGAGGGACAGGCGGCAATGGCGCTGGAGCACTGTGCTGCCGCCGAGACCTCGCCAGCCTACACGATTTCCATCCAGGAAGGCGCGGACGGCGCTCCAGCCCTGCTTGACTGGGCGCCGTTGGTGGAACGCATCCTCGCCGACCTGCGCCGCAACGAGGACGCCGCGGTGATCGCTGCACGCTTCCACAACGCACTGGTCGAACTGGGCGCGGCCGTGGCGCAGCACGTCGGCTGGCCACAGGTGGCGCTGAGCGGCGGTTGCTTCCAGAATCGGCGCCTGACCGAACACCTGGCGCGGCGGCTGCGTGCAGATGGCTTCGACGTGCTGCTCCATCGCCAGCTTCCGCCCAACGATGGCGGCGTCAGCGTGGGACAGGTTATGGTGGCCGCGGCTACATTGGCGCGTGAGGCTTGACAAGCACTTTTAGCTTGGCGTGCAGAACCGCATTGAGGCCAGCCGCTGGTTTTTGGAGAATGTGATGCGTAATCCGTAATGAGTAATTCGTCACGCATCACGCCTTACGCATCTCACAGAAGATGCTTGGAGAAGTGGCTTTTTCTAACCAAACGCCGAGAGGATAACCAGCATGAATGTTCACGGCCAACACTACCGCACGATCTGGCTGAAGGAGGACGACCCTGCCGTCGTGCAGATCATCGACCAGCGCCAGCTTCCCTTTCATTTTGTCGTCGAAGACCTGACCACGGTCGAGGCAGTTGCCGCCGCGATTCAGGAGATGCACGTGCGCGGGGCAGGGTTGATCGGCGCGACCGCGGGGTACGGCATGATGCTTGCCGCCTTCCACGCGCCGCGCACCTCTTTGCTGGCATTCCGTGCGGCAGTCGAGGCCGATGCTCTCCAACTCAAGGCGACGCGTCCGACGGCGGTCAACCTGGCGTGGGCGGTGGATCGCCAGTTGGCGGCGATGCGCGCGGCGGGCGACGACATCGAAGCGCAGATCGAGGCAGCCGTCGCTACAGCGCGTACCATCGCCGACGAAGACGCCGATTTTTGCCGGCGCATCGGCGAGCATGGCGTGGCGCTGATCGAGGAAATTGCCAGGCGCAAGGAGGGCGCACCCGTTAATGTGCTGACGCATTGCAACGCCGGCTGGCTGGCCTTCGTCGATTACGGCACGGCCACTGCGCCGATCTACACCGCACACGACCGAGGCATCAACGTGCATGTCTGGGTGGACGAGACGCGGCCCCGCAACCAGGGCGCAAGGCTCACGGCGTGGGAACTGGGGCAGCACGGCGTGCCACACACGGTGATCGTCGATAACGCCGGCGGCCATCTGATGCAGCACGACCTGGTCGATCTGGTGATCGTCGGCTCGGACCGCACCACCTACACCGGCGATGTCGCCAACAAGATCGGCACCTATCTCAAGGCGCTGGCCGCGCACGACAACGGCGTGCCTTTTTACGTGGCGCTGCCGTCGAGCACCATTGACTGGGAGATGCGCGATGGGTTGGCCGAAATTCCGATCGAGGAACGCGACGCCACCGAGGTGCGTATCATGGATGGCCGCAGCGACGATGGCATCCGCGAGATTCTGATCATGCCGGAGTCGAGCCGCGCCGCCAATTACGCCTTCGATGTGACTCCAGCGCGCCTGGTGACCGGGCTGATCACCGAACGCGGCGTCTGCGCCGCATCAGAAGCGAGCGTGCTCGCTCTTTATCCAGAAAAGCGAAGAGTTTAGTGCAAAGACAAAGAGACAGGGAGAAGGGGAGACTTCACATTTTACGATTCACTATCCACCATTGACAATTCGTCCTTGTCTCCTTGTCTCCTTGTCTCCTTGTCTCCTTGTCTCCTTGTCTCCTTGTCTCCTTGTCTCCTTGTCTCCTACGCGGGCATTAACTCTTGTGCGGCCTCCTGCGTGACTTGCAGGCGTGAAAGGGCGGCCACAGGGGCGGCAAAGGGCAGGTGCGCCAGATCCTTGTACTTGCGCAGCAGATGGTAAGCGATGAGCAGTTGCGTCAAGGCCAGCGGGTGGCTGTGATGCGCGCCGCGTGCATCCTCGTAATCGCCAAAATGTGAATCACCCACCGGCTCCATCTCCGGCATGTGCTGCCAGATAGCGTGTTCCATGCGCCGCGCCTGGCGTGTGGAGACGTTCCCGTCGATCTCCAGAAAATCCACCGGCAGGCCGCCGTCGCGCCCCAGCTTGAGCCGGATGCCTTCACCCGTCGTGCGGTCTTCAAACAAGTAGCTGAGATCGGGATGCGGGATCGTCGGCCGCAGCACCAGGCGGACATCCAAATGCGCATCGCTCTCTTCAGCGTTCACACCTTCGGGCGGGGCAAAGCTCACCACGACGTCGGCATGATGCTGTTGCGGGCGGATGAAACTCTCCGAATCAAACTCGCGTTTGCGCAACGAATCGATGACCTGATCGCGGGTGTAGCCGCGTTTCGACGTGTCGCGCCGCACCTTCCACACCTGGCGCAAATCCTCACGCGGCGCCAGAAAGACCTTGACATCGAAAAATTGGCGCATGACCGGCGTGAAAAAGCTCAGCAGCCCGTCCACGATCACGAACTCGGCCGGCTGCACATATTCTGGCCGCACCAGAGAGCCGGTGGCGTGATCGTAGACCGGCTTGAGGATCGGCTGGCCGTAGTGCATCCGCTCCAGGTGCAACTGCATGATGTCGAGATAGTTGCAGTCCGGGTGCAGCGCCGAGATATCGAGCGCGGCGCGCTCGCGGCGGTCGAACTTGTGATAATCATCGGTGCAGATGTGCGTCACCCGCTCCGTCCCGAGGATTTTCGTCAGCCCACGGCTGATGGTGGTCTTGCCTGACGCGCTGTCGCCGACAATGCCAAGTACGATCGGTCGGTTCGGTCGGTTCATCGAGTTGCTCCTTGGCTGGAGGTGACAGTCACTTCTCAAAGTGACTGTCACCCAGGGTTGCGATCAATTCTGCACGTCAAACTTCACGTCACTCCACAGATCCATCGCCTCACGCAGCTCTGAGCAACCGCGGGCGGCCTGTTCCAGCGTCTGCCCGGCGACGAGAGCTTCAACGGCCACGCGGTTGGCGCGCGCACCGGCGCGGCTGCCTTTGGGGTGGCCGTGCGTGCCGCCGCCAAAGAGGAAAAACGCATCGTTGCCGTAAATGCGCAGCAGGTCGGGGATGTGATGAATATGAATCCCGCCCGACGCCACCGGCCATACTGCCTTCAGCCCGCCAAAGTCCTGGCCGAAATAGAGGCCGCGCTCCTCATTGGGGGCGACCGTGCGTTCGCGCAACAGGTCGATGATGCCGAGCGTGTCGTTCCAGGAGCCTTCCAACTTGCCGACCACCGTGCCCGTGTGCAGATGATCGCCGCCGGCGAGGCGCAGCCACTTGGCGACGACGCGCATGTGGATGCCGTGGTTCTTCTGGCGGGTAAAGACGGCGTGCATGGCGCGATGGCAGTGCACGATCATGTTGAGTTCCGCCGCGCGGGCAAAGACATCGGTCGAGGCGGCAAAACCGGCGGTCAGGAAGTCGTACATGCACATGCGCGCACCCATCGAGTGCAGATATTCCATACGGCGCAGCGCTTCCGAGGTGGACGCGGCGGTGATGTTGTGCCAGTGTCCTTTGAATTCGTTGGTGATCGCCATCGCATCGACCACCGCCTCTTGTGCGTACATGAAGCGGTCGCGCCAGCGGCTAAAGGGCTGCGAATTCATGTTCTCGTCGTCTTTGGTGGTGTCCAACCCGCCGACCAGACACTCGTAGATGATGGTGGCGTAGGCGCGGGGCGGCAGACCCAACTTGGGCTTGACGGTGCCGCCGAGCAGCGGACGCTCCCACTTGTTCGACCAGACGCGCTCGTCATACAGCCCGACGCGGGGCCGGGAAAAGTCTTGACCAACGCCAGCGGGATCTTCATATCCTCCAGCCGCAGCGCCGCCACTGCTTTGAAGCCAAAGACGTTGCCCACGATCGACGACATAATGTTGACGATGCTGCCTTCTTCAAAGAGGTCGAGCGGATAGGCAATAAAGGCGATGTCGCCGTCGATGGCGTAGACCTTGGCCTTGTAAAAGTCGAGGTCGGTCAGTTGATTCGACCACACTTCGGTCCAGGTGCCCGTCGATGATTCGGCAGCGACGGCGGCCGCGGCCTCGCTCATGCTGACGCCCGGCTTAGGCTCGATGCGGAAGGCGCACAACAGGTCGTTGTCGGTGGGCGTATAATCGGGCGCGTAGTAATCTTCGGCATAGGTGCGCACACCGGCGCGATAGTGGCTGCTGATTTCGACGGGGGTTGGCGTCTTCTCTGGCGCCGGGGCGGTCATCTGAAGCTGCATGGTTTCCTCCTGGAAATGGTGTACGTGGCGAACACTTGTACGGATAAAGCCACTTTACCAGGAATTCATTTGTGACAAAACGCACAAACGGGCAGTCCATGGGGAGGATAGGCGGGTAGTTGTCCACCCGCCCGTTTGGGCAGGGAAAGCGTATTACGCATTGCGCATTACGTTTTCCAAAAACCAGCGGCTGGCCTCGGTGCGGTTCTGCACGCCAAGCTGTTGGTAGATATTTTGCAAATGGAATTTGACGGTGTTGGCGCTGATGTGCAGGCGCTGCGTGATGGCCTGGTTGCTCAACCCTTCGGCGACCAATGTCAACACCTCCAGTTCGCGCGGGGAGAGTTGGAGCGCTGGCTGTGGGCGCGGCTGAGCGCGCAATGCGGCGCGGGCGGCGGCAGGGAAGACGAGCTGTCCGGCCATGACCTGACGGATAGCGGGCGCCACCTGTTCGGGCGGGTCGCACTTGAGGAGCAGCCCATCGGGGCCGGCCGACATCATCATGCGCAGCGAGGCAGGGTCGTCATAGGCCGTGATGAGCAGCACGCGCGTCTCCGCAAACTCCTGGCGGATGCGCTCGAGACACGCCAGCCCATCCAGGTAAGGCATCCGCACATCGACGACGACGACATCCGGCGCAAAGCGCTGCATGGCGTCCAGCAGGCGCTCGCCATCCGTCGCCGTCGCCAGCACGCGCATATCCTCGTGCTGCTGCAACAAGCTGCGCAGCCCTTCGAGCACAAGGGCATGGTCGTCAGCAATGATCACGCGGATGAGTCTGGTCATAGGTTGGCGTCGTTTTGGAACGCTGGCGCCCGCTGGTGCGTCGCTGCCTTCTCTATCGGCGTCTCTGGGAGCGCGGGCGTCTCGCTCGCCAGCTATCCTCATCGAACTCAATCACCGCCTTCCGCACCTCCAAAGTTGACATCCGGGTTGTCCTCCGGATCCGGCTCGGGCAGCGGACCTGGACCTGGATCGGGGTCGGGATCAGGATCGGGGGCAGGAGGAAGCGGCTCGTCAGTGGGCAGCGGGCCGGGCATCATCTCTACGTTGATCGACAGATCCTGGTTGACTTCGGCGCCGCCGCGATTGGCAGCTCGCAAGCGGTAGTTGTACGAACCGGGATCGTTGAGACATTCATTGCGGCCATCGTTGGCCGCAACGTCAGTCAGATAGCCACCGTTGCGGTAAAGCTGCACGACATCGACCCAGCCATCGACGCCCCAGGAGAGATAGACGCAGTCGCCTGCCTGAATGTCGTAGCTGTCCGCATTGAAGTAATTGATGATCGGCGGTTCGGGCACGGGAGTCGGCATTGGCTCAGGGTGAAGGTCGGCGTGGGTTCGGGCGCCGGGCCAAGCACCTGCACGTACACATCCTGGCTCTGCGGCGGCGTCCCCGCCATGCCGTCGGCCCAAAGCGTGAATTTCACGCTGCTGTTGGGCGCGGTCAGCGGGCAAAGTTGCTGGCCGCTCACAAAAGGCAGGTCGCGCCCCACCGGCGCGTCGTCGATGCGCACTTCGACGCGCGTCACGCCGGCGCCCACCGACCACGACGCATTAACGCAGTCGCCCACCATGATCTGGTCCGGCTGTACATTGAAATAGTCGATCACGGCGGGCACAGGGGCCGGCTTGAAGGGAGTGGGCGTCGGCGTCGGCCCGGGCTGATTGGACACGCGCACGGTGGCGGTCTGCTTGGTCTTGCCGCCGGGGCCGCGCGCCTCGATCTCATAGGCGTAATCACCCGGTTGCCCCAGACAGTCCTGCTGGGAGCCAGTAGCCGGCGCGCCATCCCACCAGGTGCGACCGTCGCGCTTGAGCGTGACGCTGTTAACCTGACCCAGCACCTGCCAGCCGATCGTCGTGCAACTTCCCGCGCTGATGCGGCTGGGATTGGCGTTAAAGGACTGAATATAGGGTGCATCCGGGTCGGACTGCACATAAATGGTAAGCGCCGGTGTGACTGCCGTGCCATCGCGTTTGTCGACGTGCAGATAGTAGGTCGTCGTGTGTTGCGGGCATTCGCGCTGGCTGCTCTGACCGGCCACACCGTGCTTGCGGAAGTCTTGGCCTTCTTTGTAGAAAAAGACGGCGAGCACGTTGGTCACATCCCAGCGGAAGGTGACGCATTCCCCGGCGCGGATGCTGGTGCGATCCACGGTAAAGTTGACGCCCTGCATCGGCGTGGCAGTCGGCTGCGGGACAGGCCCTGGGCCAACCGGAACCTGGATGCGCACCCAGATCTTCTGGCCGAAAGGCTGTCCCTGTGCATTGACCATCTGCCAGATGCCGGTATATTGGCCAGGCTGGAGCGGCGCCATCAGATTGAGCGAAAGATCGTAGCTCTGGCCCGGTTGCACATCGCTCTGGATTATCAGTGGCACGCCGCCCATCTGATTGGCAGGCGTCGTGCCTGGCATGGCGACATAGGTAAGCGCGTAGCCCTTCTTCCAGGTGCATGTCCCGTTGTTTAGCACGCGCCAGCTCTTGACAAAGTGTTGCCCAGCCGACACAAAGGGGATGGCGTTGCTGTCGTCGTAGGTCAGGTCGGCCACGTACGCCATATTGTCCAGGCAGCCAGGCGCGGGCGGCGTGGGCGTTGGCTCAACCGGCTGCTCGTCGGCGCTTAAGTACTTCTGCATCAGGGCGTCATACGCACCATCCTGCTTGAGTTGCGTCAGCGCCAGGTTCAGGTAAGGCAGAAATGCGGAACCTTTACGCACTGCCACCGCATATTGCTGCTGAAGTTGACCTCTCACCTGGCGCAATCCACCCTGGCGGAGGTATTCCTGCGCCGGGAGAAAATCCATGATGCCGAGATCGATGCGTCCCTGCTGCAACGCCTGCACGATGTCCATTTCGCGTGCAAAACCCTGCACGTTGGCGGACGGCATGCGCCCGGTATCGACCAGGAACTGCTCCACCCACAACGCGTAGATCGTGCCGCGCTGGACGCCCACCCGTAACCCGGCGAAATCCTGCGTCTTGAGATCCACCGCGGTGAGCGGGGAGCCGGCCGGCGCCAGGATCGACTCGGCGCTGGTGTAGTAGGGCATGCTGAAATCCACCGATCTGGCGCGTTCGGCCGTTTCGGTGAGCGCCGCTGCAATTGCGTCGATTTCCCCAAGTTGGAGCGCAGCCGGCAGCCCTTCGAAGGCATAGTCCACCACTGCCAACTCCAGACCCAATTTGTCGGCGACGGCCTGCATCAACGCGACGTCAAAGCCGTCGAGATTGAAGGCGGCGTCGTAGAAGGCGAAAGGTGGACTGCCGGAAGAGCTGCCAACGGTGAGCACGCCCGACGCCTGAATTTTCTCCCAGTCGGCGCCGCTGTTGATCGGCGACAGACCGAGCATGACCTCCGGTTGCGCGGGCGCGTCCTGCGCAACCGGCGCTGCTTGCAAGATCGGGGTGTAGGCGATCGTCAGCGCCGCCAATACCATCAACACTCCGGATAACGTTAGCAACGCAATCACTTTTTTAGTCATACCATCTCCTCTTACCTATTCATTAATCGGTGTTTACTCTCAGTGTTCGCTATCGGTGAACGATTGGCATAAATTGTACGGGTTGAATTGCATCGGCCAGGTCGACGAGCATGATTGCTTCTGCTGTGCCCGCGCGCGGCTTGGTATGTCCTGCGCTGTCCGAGGCCGTAGCTTCGAATTGATAAACGCCGTCGCCCATCCCCATGCTCGGATAGGGGAAAGCGGCCGTTGTCTGCGCACCCGGGAAGCTGCTCCACTCGATCCAGCCCTGGTCGTTATAGTTGTAATAAAGCTGGTACTCGGTGATAGCAGCGCCCTCCACGGCATAACCCGTCCAATGCACCATAAACGTATCCGTGACCGGCGCCGTCGGTTTGAGGATGGCCGGCGTAAACGGTTCCACGATGGCGTGTGGCTTGAGGTCGATGATGGTGGTGACCTGCAGCGCGTCAGAGAAATGCCCCTGATTTCCTACATGGTCGCGTGCGCGCGTACGGAACTCGTAGGTGGCGCCGTCGAGCGCACCCGTGAACAAATAGGAGGTTTCGGTGACGCCGCTCAATAGCCGAATCCAGTCGGGGCTGCTGCCGGGGATGAGCATACGATACTCCACATCGTAGTCACTTACGCCGGAAACGACATCCATCCCCGCCCACTGAATCGTGAAGGAGGTCGAGGTGGTGAAAGACGGCAGCTTGGTCATCGAGGTGACAGGCGGCAGGCTGTCGATGATGGTGCTGGTCTGGGCGTGGCCGTAGTCTTCCTTGTTGCCGACGTTATCGACGCCGCGCCAGCGGAAATAGACCGTGTCGCCATCTTGGCTGTGGGTGAAAGCGTCGGTCATCTGGGCGGGCGGATATTTACCCTTGTTGAGCTTGTGCCACGCGCCAGAATTATTGACGCTATATTCCACTTCAAAATACTGCATCCCACTCGGCGTGCAGTTTGACGGCGCTTTGTCTTCGCCGCTCCAGTGCACCTCGAACGTGGCCTTGGAGTATTTCGACAGCGGGTTCGTTACATTGGCGGCCGGCGTTTTTGTGTCGCAGATATACTGCACGTCGAGGTAGGGCGTAGTTCCCCCCCCGGCTTCGCGCGTGCGGAATGAACGCAGATGTTCACCTGCACTCTCGTTGCCAGTCAATAGCACCCCATAGTTGCCTTGCCCGTTGATCCAACTCTGGAGGAATGTCTTCAGGTCAAGCGCCTGCCAGCCACTCGATGACGAGACATTGCCGAGATTGGTGGCGGAGCCATCGTAGCGAGCGTTGTGCCAGGTGATGCTCGCTTCGGCCCAGGGCGCCACCATCTTGCGCCCATCGACGCGTGTGGATGGTTCGCCAGCAGGCAGCATCTGAAACTGATACAGATGCATCGTGGCGCTTTGGATGCGCGACTTGGATGGAATGCCGTTCAGTTCAAATTGAATCACTGGCCGCACCGCCAACTCGACCGGCTGAGACCCCATATTCATAAATGGACGCGGTCCGTGGTTCGACTCAGGCTGCCCAGAAGCAATATACGCATCCTGAGTCGCATTGAGACGCACCGATTTAACCCAGGGCGCCAGGTCGGGCAGGGGGTCAATATCTTGGGAAGGAAAGTCTGCATCCAACGAATCGCTGGTGGACAGGTCAGATGGCAGGACATCGGCCGGCGCGGGGTCAGAGGCAGGGTCTTGCGCCGACGCCGGCAATGCAGTGCTCAACAGCGCAACGATCAGCAGCATCGTGGCACAACACAGGAAAGGTCTTGACTTACGCATTGGAAAACCTCATTTCTTTTAAAAGCACGAACAGCGCTTGTCACCCATTTTAGCGAGCGTATTCAGCGCATTTGTACAACGAATGGCGTAAAGCGATGCAGCGACGCGTCGAAGATTCAAGCTGCTTGCGTGACGCATGACGAGTGACGGGCCATTCGCCACGCATTGAGCCGTCCAGGGATGACAGTCACTTCACGCAGTGACTGTCATCCCTGGACGGCTGACTCATCTTGACACTTGCGGTAGGAAGACACGCACACTACAGTCGATGGCGCCGGCCACCGAGACATAGTTATTCATCTCGTCGATATCCTCTTTCGGCGCTGCCACTGTCGCATACAGCCCACACGTCAGTGGCCCCGGTACAATGGTGTTGACGACAACAACCTCTCCCCTCGCGAGGCTGGGAAGGGGATAGGTCACAAGCATCGAGGCAGCATCACGTGTGAAGAAGTTGTGCAGCACGACAACGGCATCGGTCACTGCCACCGGGCCGGCATTGACGACCGTAATCGTAACCGGCGTCTGTGACCTGCTCATGTCACCGATCTCAAGGTTGAATGGACTCAGGGCGAGATCGACGCCTACAGGCATGGACAACACGGTGAGATTATTCTCGCGGTCGACTTCGTCGAAATCATTCAAGTTGACGGTGGCTTCGATTGGGTGCAACCCCGCTGCCTGCAACCCATGATCCCAGGGCAGCGAGACGGTGTGACTTTCACCCGGCTGCAATCCGGGGATAGCCATCTCTGCCACTGCGTCCATTCCCGCCGCGCGCTGGAACACAAGCAATCTCGTCGGCAGTGAAACACCTGTGCCTAGATTGCTGACCCGTGCGCGCAGCTTGACGACATTGCCCCAATCCGACAATAGCTCCGCCGATGTAAAGGCCAGATCGGGGCCAAATGCCCGCAAGCTATCCTGGTTATCCCCTTCGTCTTGTTCTGCAATCAGATTTCCAGCATCGGCGACAGCAAAAAAGGTGCGGATCCCGCTGCTGACTGGGGCGATAAACCCGGTGCTGACGGTTACAGCATAGCCCGCCGCCAACACACCCGCCACCGGCGCCTCAGCGATCAAGGCGCCGCCTAAGGCTGGGTTGCCATCATAAAAGCTGACAGTCACATTCTCTAGCGGCAGGTCGCCTGTGTTGTGCACGGTGGCGCTCAGGATAACAGTCTCGCCGGGCAGCGGGTGAGCATTGTCGACCCTCATTTCGCCGGAAAGCAGCGTCAGATTGCGGTCAAAGGTGTATCCCAACACGTTCAGATCGGTGAGACCCATCACCGAAACAGGCGCTGGTATGGTCACGCCATCGGGCGCGTGATCTGGTCGGAATAGGCGTCGTAGGCAGTCGAAAGATAGGCAACGCGCAATTGGCGCGCAGAACTCAGGACGGCGGCCGGCAGTCGCTCCCAGCGGGCATCGCCGGTAATGCGGCGTGGCGCGCCCCATACGACTAGGAATTGGTCGTACCATGCCACGTTCAAATCAAACGCTTCCCCCTGACTTCGCCACAGCGCCGCAATGTTGCCGGCGGCGTCGCGCACGGCGCGTAGCATATCGGTCGTCCCATGCCCATCGCCCAATGGCGCGTCGGCGCCAACGCCAGTTGTCAGGTTGAGCAGACGTATCGCGGCGTCGCCGGCCAGCCAGACGATCACAGGCTGATTCAACGAATTGAATAGCACGTTCGGGCTGCGCTGATCGAGCGCATCGGCAGCCAGCGGTTGTGGCAAAGACCAGCCCGCGCCATCCCATGTGGTAATGAAGATCTGCTGCACTGGCTGGCTGGCGCCAACAGGCGTGATCCCCTGTGTATATGCAATTACTGCCTTGTCCGCACCATACCCGACGGCCAACTCGGCCATTGGATCGATGTCCGCTACGGCTGTGGCAGCGGCATTCCAGACCCCAGCGTGGAAAGCTGTCTCGATCTGTCCGTTTCCTGGTTGATCGGGGGCGAGACTGGCGTCACTCTGCACCCAAGCTGCCAGTAACTGCCCACTGCCATTGCGGGCAAGCCGCACGCCGACGTCGACCGCGGCGTTGTCGGTCAGAAGGGTGGACGCCGTCCACCTACCTGTGGAGGCATCGTAAGCGGCGCTGGCAATCTCAATTTCCTGAGTGATAGTCAAAGACGGATCGCTGGCAGGCAGCGTTGTTGCTGCTTGCTGCCAGACCGCAACCGCCTGTCCACCATGCGTCCAGGCAACTTGCGGGCCAAAATCCTGGCGGGTGTTGCCGGTCAGGGTGATAGGCGCGCTCCACGTCACACCATCCCACAGGCTCGACTGCAACTCGGCCGACTGACGCCAGGAGAGGCCGGGTTCGTCGTGATCCCACACCGCCAGCACGCGGTCGCTGCCCGGCTCGGAAGCTAGCGAGACTTGGCTGAACGGGTAGACTTGTCCGACTAGCGTGTCGGAGATTAGTGCAAGACTGGTCGAGGCAGGGTTTGACCAGCCCGCGTCGGCATTGCTTACAAAGAGCGCTGTCGCCCGTGGCGCATCGACCGCGGCCGCCGCCACCGATCCTTTATCAACCTGACATTGATTCCCACTCGATGGGACATAGCTGCAACCACCGTCCAGATCCCAGATGCTTGGCTTACACAAGCCCCAGATGCAGCCCCACCAGATATTGGCATGATAGCCGTAGGCAGCAGAAGAATAGAGTTTATCGAATTCGCTGCTGCGTGCATCAGAGTTGAAGAGGAAGCGCCCACCTGTCTTGGTGAGATCTGCCGTCAGCCAGTAAATTGGGAAGACATACCGATCTAGCGTGCCCTTGATATCGAGACCCGCTTCCAACCCCAGTTTCGACTGAAAATAGGGCGATGAAGGCTTTAGCGTCGCATCGGACTCCGCCTCTACGCCGAGCGATGCCCGGAAACCCACCGTGCCGTAACTTGTCAGGCCAAGCAGCGTGGCCAGCGTCGGGAAATAATCGCCCAGTACATCTTTGTAGAAGTCTTTCAGCTCCCAGTTCTTGGCGCCGGTCAGGGTGGCGTTCGACTTGATGACGCCACGGAGCTCAAAGGCCAGCACGTTGCAGTCGGGGTTGCTCGCCGTGAGATCGCCTGATGCTTTGAAGCCGCCGCTCAGAGGAACAACCCAAAGCTGCGTCTTGGCGACGTAGGAGGCGCCGCCGGACAACGAAATCAATCGGCCGGAATCCTCACAGCGGACAGGCAGGCTCAACCTGCCGCGTAGCCATGTATTGTGTTGGGTCAGCTTGGCGACATCGGTGGAAATAAAGCCGGGCGAACTGTACAGGAACCCGTCGACGGGATATTCCGCCTCGGCCACGTAAAGCGTGTCGGCGCCCCGTCCTTCGATGCGGAAGGGATGCACAAACTTGATGCCATTGAATAAGCCAGCGCCGGGCAACTGGGTGAAGAAGAACTCCTGCGAGAGCTTCGAGCGCTGACCATCGATCTCAACGACTGCTCGTAGTTCGTTGCCAACCGCAAAGTCCTCGCTGCCCATGTTGACGGTGAACTCTTTTTCACCGCACCCCTTCACAGCCGCCTCGCCGACCACTTGATTGTTGCGTAGCAGGAGCACCTTGCCTGACTTGTTGTCAGATAAACTGTAATCGACTACGACATGATTGATGGCCTCAACGCCTTTCAGATAGCGCCCCGGTGGGTAAGTGGTGGAATGGATGAAGGCCCACCCGATGTCGGCGGCAGGCAATGCGGACGGCGTACTTTGACCCACGTGCAAGACGGCTGTGACCGGCAAGGTCTGCCCAATGCTCATGTCTTCAAACCGGATCAGCCAGTTTCCGGTGTCAAAGGAACGAATCTGCGCCCTTGCCCGTCCGTCAGCGCCGACGGTGACAAGATAGGGATATGCCTTTAGGCTGCCGTCAAACGCCGCATAGTCAAGCGGTGCGGCAGCCGTAAAATAGCCAACGTGACCAGGTGTTGCGTTCTCCAACGTCACCATTGTCCACTGCCCAGCGCCAACATCACTTGTCGTCACGACAAGCCGCAAATCCGGCCGGGCATCCTGACCGGCGCCCTGGCCGATCGCCGCCACGGGCGTCAGAGCCAGCCAAACGGCGATCAGGCAGCGAATCAGGCTTCCCATTCGATCTCTGCATCTCATCATCAACCTCCCTCGAAAATGCGTCACTCAACGCATGAAGCACCAGCCATCATCCCTTGCACCGCACCTCGAACGCTACCGGCCCACCACCGGCAAGTAAAGGTTTGTTGTACAGATTGCGCCTCCGTGCGCCGCAATCAGGTTGTTCCCCCACTGAAGGTCGGCGCCGTTCTGCGTATCAGCCTGGACATAGACGCCGCACGCCAACGGCCCCGGTAAGGCGACCGCGATTTCTGCTGTGGCATTAGCAGGCAGGATAGGGAATGTGGCGGCCGCCAGCAGCGCATTGGGGCTTAGGCTCCAATCTTTGTAGAAGGCAACGGCGACATCTTCAGCCGCCACGGAACCCAGATTGGTGATGGTGATGGTGACAGGCACGGTCGCGGCGCTGAAACTGCCCGTCTCGATACCGTAAGGGGAAAGCGCCAGGTCAGGCCCAACACCATAGGCGAGCGGCGCTGCATTGTTGGTCGTATCGAGTTCCTCAAAGTCGTGCTCATTCACGACCGTCATCAAGTCGTAAACGCCGGCGGGCGCAGTGGGATGCTCCCAAACCGTTGTCGTGGTGAAGGTCGCCCCGGCCGCCAGAGGCGGCGCCTCGGTCGAACTTTGGACCGCGCCCGTCAGGGTCGCTTGATGATAGGCCAGGGTGGTGGAAGGTGTTGTCGATGCGCCGATATTTTGGATAACCGTATTGAGAAAGACGTAGTCGAGCCTATAAGGCTCAGCGTAGGTTTCGATGATGGCAAGATCAGGGCCAAAGGCGCGGATGGCAGCCTGGTTGTCCGTCTCATTGTCCTCAGGAATCTGGTTGCCGGGGTCGGCCATGACATAGAGGGGTGCGAATGCCGCCATCGACGGGCGGCGTGTAGCTCGTGGTGACAGTGATCGTGGCGCCGGCTGCCAGTGGGCGAGTCAAGGGGACAGCGCCGATCAGCGCATCGCCGCCGTGGGGGTCGCCATCGTAGAAACCTACCACGATATCAGAGACAGCCCAGTCGCCGGTATTCTCGACCATGCCGCCAAGCAGGACGGCCGCCCCAGGTGCAGGGTGGTGGTCGCTGACGACAACACCGTTGGCCGGCACACGCAGATTACGCTGTGAGGCATATTGCAGCAACATCAGCTCAGTGCGGCCCTCACTGGGCACCGACAGGGTGACTGTCTCGCCGCTGTCTAGCTGTGCTGGGGTGTTCACCTGTTCAAGCTGTGTGGCGCCGTAGAGAAGATGCAAGTTGCCATCTGCATCCAATGCCGGCGCCGGCGAACGCTCGCTCGCGGCATCTTCGAGCAGACGCCGCGGCGTGCTCCAGCTTTGATGGGCCTGGTCGAAGAATGCGGCGTACAAGTCCGCCTGGGCGCCTTGGCCGCGCAGCACAGCCGCCAGATTGCCCTGTTGGTCTTGCACCACAGAGAGAGCATCGCTGATGCCCGCTTCAAATCCTGCGACGCCTTCGGTGATACTGGCCGCCGCGTTTGCCCCTGTTGCCAGATTTTGCAGACGCAGGTCATCACCCGCCAACCATACCAGGAGCGGTTGATTCTGGGCGTTGTAGACCAGGTTGATCTCGCGATGATCGCGGTTGTCGTTGGTGACTTGCTGTGGCGGTGACCAGTGGCTGCCATCCCACCAGGCAACGAAGATCTGACGCGGCGAGCTTGCCGCGCTCGCGATGGCCGCTTCTGACTCGACGCGCTGCGTGTAGACGATCGACGCATGGCCGGCGCCATACCCCACAGCCACTTCCTCAAGGTGGGTAATATCGTCTACGACAATCTGCGGCGTGTCCCAGCCGGTGTCAAAAAACGCGGCAACAATGGCGCCAGACTGCTCAGGCGCGTCAAGCGCCAGCCCATCGCGCTGCTGGATCCACACCGCCGCCACCTTGCCGTCAGTGCTACGCGCCATCTCTACGCCATAATCGGCGGCGTCGTTGTCCGTCAGCAAAAGCGGCGCAGACCAGCCACCGGCGCCTGGGTCGTAGATGGCAGTGGCGATCTCGATCGCGTTGGTGTTGGTCATGACGGGTGCACTGTCGGCAGGCATCACTTGATTCAGGCGATGCCAGAGCGCTACAGCCTGTCCGCCCGTCGTCCAGGCGACTTGCGGCATGGCGTCCATGAAGTTGTTGTCGGTCAACGACGCCGGTGTGCTCCAGGAACTGCCATCCCAACGGCTGGACATGATCTCCAGCGAGTGGCCGACTGGCTTAGCGATGTCGTCGTGATCCCACAGCGCCAGGAGTTGGTTGTTAACCGGATCGATGGCAAGCACGTCGGTGACGTAAGTGTAGACATTGCTGACCAACACGCTGGTCACGATCTGGCCGGCGGCCAGCGTGACGGGCTGCGCGGTTTGTCCCTGGAAGAGGGCGGCGGCGCCAGGGTGAGGGATCCAAGACCATTCGGCGCCGCCCTGCGCCGCCGCAAGAGTTGCAGTCGGACGACAGCTTTGCCCAGAGCCATTGGGCGGATAGGTGCAAACACCGCGTATCGTCTTCCCAAACGTGATATTGATAATCGGGATGCGGATCGTGAGGTCCACCAGGTAGGCAGCATCGGCGGCAAAAAGCAGGTTGTCGATCCGATCCAGGCCATCCTTATCGAAGTGCGCTGCCCCTTGCGCATTCGTCGTCACTTTGAGTTCGGGAATCCCTGCTCGAATAGATGCAGAGCCGGCCAGCCCCATAACCCCGCCAAACTTTGCACCCGAAGTCAGATACGGAGAAATCGGTCGGAGTTCCGCTTTAGCCTGAAAGCCTTGTCGCAAATCCAACTGACCAGTCATCTGCATCTTGGGATCGCTGAAGACCTCGATCAACCATTTCAATATCGTCTCGATCATGCCAGGATCCAGAAAGAGGTCGACCAACACATCCCCAATTTTGACATATTTCGACCCGTCGGCTTGACCACCGACATAGACATCGCCTACCAATTGGGCGCCAAGCAATTGACAAGTGCGAAAACGTAGGGCGATGCTGCCATCTACTTGGCCTCGCCCTTTGGCCTCCACCAAGTAGACGTTCGTGAAAAATGCGTCGGCTTCTGTACGCGCCGTGATGTCGTAGTTTTCCTTGCATTTGACCGGGAAACTCAACGTGCCTTTGAAGGTAAAACCAGCATCCGTTTTGCGCTCTGGCCGATTGGAAATGAAGCCAGGAGCATTGAAGTGGTAGCCATGTAGTGGGAAGTGCACTTCCAGGTTGTAAGTGGACGAATCACCCTTCCCCTTGAGTTCAGGTGGCTTGATCCAGGTTATTTCCTTGAACCAGCTTTCACTGTACGGGATCTGGACAAAAGTGGCCGCCAGCACAGACGAAGCGCCGGAAGGGCTGTAAGCGCGCGCTTCATAGGTGTACTGCCCATTGACCGGTTTGGGCGCAAAGCCTCGACCCAGGTTGCCCGTGTCGATATGGGGTTGTGAACAGACCCAGTTCTTGGCTTTTGTCTGTTCAAAGGCGCGGCCGTTGACTGTCCACTCGATATAGCCGTCCTGATCCTTAAAATCGGCGCAGGCGGTCAGCATGTTGTCCGCCTTGACGCCTTCCAGATAAAATCCTCCTTTGGGATAGGTGCTCTGAATTTCCTGGCTCATGAAAATCGGCTGCGCGCTTGGCGGCGGTTCTGGACGCGGCTGTGCCGGATCATAGAAACGCACGATGACGCCGGCAGGGAGCGTAGATCCATCGCGCATACGAAAATTGAAGATCACATCGACTGGTTTGGCGGCCGCAACGCTTACCCCTGTGGTGGCGCTGCGCAAATGCGTCTGAATAGTGGCGTTGCCGTCACGGTCGATCTTGGTGAGGTTTGTGCATTGCGTCCGCCACTCGCCGCCGCAATTGAACTCGATCCTGGCGCTCTGGGTAATGAAAAGACCTTCCTGCAGCCCTGGCCCATTTTCCAGGGAAATGGTGACCACATCGCCAAACTTGACGGTGGTTTCCGCTGCCTTGATGCGCGGTTCGCCCAATGTGTGGCTGGCGCTGGTCACTGATGCAGTTGGCGCCGCCCCATCCTGTGCGAGACCGGCCATCGGTGCACAGGTCAGCCACATAATCAATAGCAGTGCCATGAACTTGCCGAACAGCTTCTTAGCGGGCATGAGTTACCTCCACAGGCGGGGCCACACAATGAACTGGAAAAGGACCGCTTCTAGCCTAATGCCTTTGCAGTTCACGGTTCCTCGGTCATTTGTTGCAGGCTTGCAGCCTGAAGCGTCGAAGGATATTTTTGTTGCGTCTCCGGCGCTGATCAACGCAGCCTTGCTTAACCAACTCCCTTTGACCCGTGCTGGCGGCCTTCTCGCCAAAATTCTAGAGCGCACCTGCTGACCAGACATAGCTTGCCTTTCC
>JADJVW010000024.1 GCA_016710365.1 Candidatus Caldilinea saccharophila
GCTGCGCCATTCGCAGTTGACTGAACTGACGATTGACATCGACTTTGACGATCACTCGGTTGATGTGAAGATACGCGACAATGGAGTCGGTTTTACGCGCGATCGAGTAGTGCAGGGGCTGGGCCTGCGCAGTATCGAAGATCGAATTGACAGCCTCGGCGGTGCAGCGACCATCACCTCTGCCCCTGGTCAAGGAACGTGTGTACGCTTTCGAGTCCCTGTCCCCCTGTCTGTTTGACTTTGGAGAGAAATTTTATGACTGATGAAGTGAAGCGTTTGGTGCTCATCGAAAATGACGGCGGCATGATTCGTTCCGTACGGGAAGCTCTTGAAAATCAGCCGCGCTTTACCTTTGTAGCTTACCTAATGAACAGTAATGTGGCCGGAAAGTTTTCTTGACCAGTACGCGCCCGATATGCCCTCGTGGATATCGGACTTTTACAGCCGGGCAAGGGCCGGGGTGGCTGACGACGCAAAGCTTTTGAAGAAGGTTTAAATATTATCGGCAAGATCGATACGCTCAGCCCGCACACCATCATTGTCGGTTTTTCCGACCATCTGATTGACCATCCCGATTTGGCGCGTCAAGCCATGAGCCGTGGGGCGGACGCGCTGATCGCCAAACAGAATGGCCCGTCAGATTGGATGGCATGGCAGCAATGGCTGATCGCTCAGTTGCACTCGGTAGTTGATGGTTGGTGGCGTCCAACACCGGAAGTAGCGCAGTTGTTAGCTTTAGAAGAAGAGAAGCGGCGCATGACACTGGCCGACGATCCGCTGCCACTTACCGGTCGACAGTTAGAGGTGCTCAATCTGATGGCGCTCAATCGCACTGACGCCGAAGTGCCGCTGAACTCACCATCGAAGAAGGCGCCGTGCGGCCATATTGCCAACATCAAACGTCGGTTTCAACTTCGCTATCGCTGGCAAGTGATCAACGAAGCGAGAAAACGAGGATTGGGCGGAGCACCAGAGGAATAGAGTTTTCCAGGTTATCTTTCTTAGTGGTGCAAATCACAACATTTGCATGCAATTCCTGCTGACGCACAAGATTGCGCTAACCACCTGCACATCTTTGTGCGTTTATTTTCAAACAAAGTGACCTCTTCTCGCTACGCTTCTTTCCCGCTATGATGAAACTGAACCCGAATCGCTGTCCAATTCACACAACAACATAACGGCACACCAGTTCAGCACCAGAGACAGGAGGCCACTGATGAAACCCCTCACATCGCTTCTATTCTTCATGATGCTTGGCTTTACGCTACTCGGTTTCTCACTGGCCGGGTCGGACCTCCTTAACCCGGTGACAGCCGCATCTACCGCCGACGCTAAACAATTTGAGACCACCCAGAAGTATGAAGAGTGGCAATTGCAGAAAGACTTGATGAAGATGCAAAAAGCAATGGAGATTGAGGCGCAACTTCACCGCTCTATGGCAATTTCAGATGCGTTGTTCTTTCTGTCTGCTGTTTTCGCTGCCTGCCTGATTGCAGTGACAACAGCACTAGTCCTGCGCTTGATACGAACCCCAGCAGAGAAACGCCGCCAGCAAACTACGCCCCCTGTCTATCGGCCTATCACACGGCAATCAGAGACAGAGGAAGCGCTACCTCTCGGCAAACGCCCGATCCTGAAACCCGACGAGCATTTGCTATAGCTGTTGACTCTCCGCATAGACAGTGGCAACAACAGGCCGACTTGGCGCCAGGCCGGCCTGTTGTTGTAATAACCTCAATGGTATTGCACCACACGCGATTAAAAACCCAGCGCTGGCCGTTGCTTCGTCTTTCTTGAGCAAATCATAGGTCACGGATCAGGCGGATTAGACGGACAAATCCGGATAATTTTTGGATGAAATCCGTGAGGATCCGCCTAATCCGCACCATCCGTGGTCTATTTTTGCAATGGCTGAACTCTCCCCTCCGGCGCCAACGGCAACGCGCGCAGACGCTGCCCCGTCGCCTGGAAGATGGCGTTGGCGATGGCCGGTGCAATGGCGATAATCGGCGTCTCCCCTGCGCCGACCGAGGGGATGTCCTTGCGGTCGAGCAGCACCGTCTCGATACGCGGGAGGTCTGCAAAGCGCGGCACACGATAGCCCGCAAAGTCCGGGTTGAGGATGCGCCCGTTGACGAAACGCACGCTCTCGAACAACGCGCCGCCCAACCCCTGGATTACCGCGCCTTCGACCTGAGCGCGCACATTGTCCGGGTTGATGATCGCACCGCACTCGAACGCCTCCACCACGCGCAGCACTGTGAGCGCGCCGCTGCCCGACGCCACGCTCACCTCGACGCACGCGGCCACGTACGATCCTTTGTCGGAGCCGCACGCAATGCCAAAGCCGTGATGGTGCGCCGGCGTGCGCTGACCCCAGCCAAACGCCTCCGCCGCAGCCTCCAGCACCGCGCGCAATCGCGGGTCGACGATGTGACGCAGGCGAAAGGCCAGCGCATCCTCGCCGAGCTGATGCGCCCAGCCGTCGATGTGCGATTCACGCGCAAAGTTGTTGGCGGTTGAGGCCAGCGCCCGATACGCGCCCTCGCGCAGCGGCGCGTCCGCCGGCAGAAGGTGCTGCGCCGGTTAGGAATGTCGTAAAAAGGTTCGATGCCGGCCGCCCCCGAATTGTAATTGGTCATCTCCAATGCCGTCAGCCGCCCCTGAGCATCGACGCCGCTGGCCAGCTCGATCACACCGGCCGGGCGGAAGTAGGCCCACGTGAACTCCTCCTGCCGCGTCCACACAAGCTTGACGGGTTTTCCCGCGGCTTTGGCGAGCCGCGCGGCTTCGAGCGCTGCGTCGCCGGCGTGTTTGCCGCCATAGCCCGCGCCGGTCTCCGGCACGATCACGCGCACACGGTCACGCGTAAGCCCGAACGCGGCCACCAACTGGTCGCGCACGCCGAAAGGTCGCTGCGTGCCGGTCCAGACAGTGAGGGTATCGTCTTGCCACTGGGCCAGCGCCGCGCGCGGTTCCAGCGGAACGTGCGCAATATAGTCAACGGTGTAGCGTTCGGACAGGGTCTGAGAGGCGGCAGATAGCGCGCTGTCCACATCGCCCGTAGCGGAAAGATAAGGATCATGCCGGCCCGTAGGCGGGCGATCTGCCGGGCGCTGCCGCTCCAATTCGCATGCACTTTCCTTCAGGTAGTCAAACAACTCTGGCTGTGAGATCTGCATCTCCGTCTGCCAGCGCGCGCGGATGGACGCGATGGCGCGGGTTGCCGTCAGTTCGTCCGGCGCTACCACGCCGACAAAGTCGCCCTCTTGTACAACCGTCACGCCGGGCATAGCGGTGGCAGCGCTGGCGTCAAGTTCGAGCAGCGTAGCGCGCAAAGCCGGCGGTCGCAGCACCTTGCCGATGCCCATATCAGGCAGGCGCAGGTCGGTGGTGAATTGATGCTGGCCGGTCACAAACGCCTGGCCGTTTGGCTTGTGCTGTGGCTGGCCGGCAATCGTCCACGCGGCGGGCGGGGTGACTGGCTGCGCTGGGTCAGCGATGCGCATGATACGCCGGTCGCGGGCAAGCTCGCCCAGCGTGGCCGTGCGTTGTGTCGCTGGATGCACAACCAGCCCGTTTTCCAACTGCACCGTGGTGCGGTCAACACTCCATGCAGCCGCGGCCAGATCGAGCAGAAGATCGTGCATCGTTGCCCCTGCGCGCAACACCTGCGGGCCGGTAACCGGTGTGCTGCGGCTGCCAAAAGTGCCGACATCATAAGGGACGCGCGCCGTGTCGGCTGCGATCACGGTGATCTGCTCCGGCGCCATGTGCAGCGTTTCCGCCACCAACTGCGCCACCGAGGCGCGCATGTTCTGCCCGACCTCGGCTTTGCCCACGTAGACGCGCACGACGCCATTTTCGTCGATGTGCACAAGCGGGCCGATCTGCGTCAGCGGTCGATCGGTGGGCGGCGGGGCGGGGTCGCCAAACTCCGCAGCCGTCACATCAGGGTCAGGAAAGGCGACGAGCAGCCCTTCCTCAAAGGTTTCGACCGCGGGCGCCAACGCGGGCGCGTCTTTTTCCTCTGCCCGCGCGACCGCTTTCTCTGCTAGCGCGACCGTGGGCGTCGCACCCTCGCGCAGCCAGGCCGCGGCCGTACGCACCGCCGTCACGATGCGCGGGTGCGCACCGCAGCGGCAGAGATTGTCTTGCAGCGCATGGACAATTTCGTCATCTGAGGGGCTGATCATCTCTGCCAGCAAAGCCGCGGCAGAGATGATCATGCCCGGCGTGCAGTAGCCGCATTGCAGCGCGTCTATCTCCAGAAAAGCGACCTGCAACGCATGAAGCCGATGTTGCTGCGCCAGCCCTTCGATGGTGGTGATGGCGCGGTTGGACGCCTGGCCCACGGTGATACTGCACGCCTGCACGGGCTTGCCGTCCAGCAGCACCGTGCACGCGCCGCACTTGCCATCGCCGCAGCCGTATTTGGCGCCGGTCAGCCCCAGTTCTTCGCGCAACACGCTGAGCAAGCTACGTTCGGAATCGGCTGCGACGGCGTGAGTCTGGTGATTGACGGTGAGAACTAATTCGCAAGGTGAGACACACATAGCTATCTATCGTTCTTTCTTGCTAGCTTTGAGCAGGCCGATCAGTTCGGCGATGCGCGCCTGGCGGGCTTCGGGTTGGCGGGCGCCGGTGATCCACCGCAGATAGGCCTTGCGATAGAAAGTTGCCAGCGCTTCGAAAAATGCCTTGGCGTCTGGTTCTGCTTCCAGCGCATCGACCAGGTCGGTGGGCAGCGCGTCCAGTTGCGGGCCTTCCGGCGCCAGCGCAACGTCCACCGCCTGGCCCACTTCGATGCCAACGTCACGCCGCCACGCCGCGCCGAGCGACAGCAGGAATGTGCCGCTGACAGCAAGAACGGCTCCGCGAAATGGCTGCCCGGCAATGACACCGGTCACATGGTGGCGCGGCTTCTCGCCCCAAGCTGTGTTCGGGTCAAAAGGCAGGGCAACCGTAACTTTGCCATCGTGCTTGGAGACCGTGGCGCGAAATTGTTTGACGTCAACCATGATGCGTAAGTTTAACTCCTTTGGCCGGGGAGAAATGCGCCGGAGGATTGCGGTTGAATCTGACGCCGCGAGCGCACTATAGCACGTGTGTTCGTTACGATCAACCGCATTTTGCAGTTAGTAGGTCGGGCTATCAGCCCGACGGCGCCGCGTCAACACGCCGGGTGGCGTCAACCTGAGAAGAACAGTGCGTTCAATGTGACGGTGTTGGTAGTAGGTCGGGCTATCAGCCCGACGGCGCCGCGTCAACACGCCGGGTGGCTGAGAAGAACAGTGCGTTCAACGCGACGGTGTTGGTAGTAGGTCGGGCTATCAGCCCGACGGCGCCGCGTCAACACGCCGGGTGGCGTCAACTAGCAGCAGTTGGCAGGTCGGGCTATCAGCCCGACCTGCCAATATGCCAATCGGGCCGCCAGACGTTTGGGACGCCCTCACGCTCGGACAATTTGACAAGCAAACCCAATCTACTCACAATACCTTGCGCCGCGGCAGCAGAGTAGCAGTCGAAAGACACGCACTTGGCGCATTCAATTCACCCTCCACCCAAGAAATGACGAGCCACGCAAATGAATGCCACATCCGAACTTGCCACCTACCGCCGATTTTTCGACAATATGGCCGGCGATATCGATCTGCTGCTCGCCGACTTACCCGCCGAAGCCTTGCTCTGGAAGCCCTTTGAGCACAGCCCGTGGCGCGGGCCGGCAGGCAGCCTGGGCTGGTTGATCGCTCACGCCATCTCCTCGACCTACTATCTGCTGCGCCGCGCCGAATGGACGATGGCGCGCATCGAGTGGGACGCGGTGAATGGGGACGAAGGCAGCGACGAGTTTGGCCCGGCCAACCACGATCCGGCTTACTTGCGCGCCCGCACCCGGCGCATGGTGGCGTATGTGCAGCTTCTATTCGACAGCCTCTCTCCGCACGATCTGGACGCCAGCCGTCCACATCCTCAGCACCCCGATCGCATCTTGACCGTGCGCTTTGACATCCAGCACGCTTTCGAGCACATGAGCCGGCATATCGGCCACGCCGAGTTGACACGGCAGTTGTGGGCGTTGCCGCGCGCTTAGCGGACATCCGTCCCCTGCGATGTGTGTCATGCGCACCTGCAAACGATACGCCACTTCGGTTAGATTGGCTGAGGAAATTGATTGCGTGCTGGTGTGCACGCCCTTCCTGGCATCAAAATAGAGGGATTAGACATGAAACGAATTGCAGTAATTCATTTGGACGACGTCATGTACGATGAAGTTGTCCATTTCCTCGGCCAAGAGCTTGAAATTTACCATCGTGGGTGCAACGGCGACGTCGAACAGGCGCGTGCCCTGATCGCCGAGCAGGATGGCAAGGTCGACGCCATCGGGCTGGAGGGCTTGCCTTCTCAGTTGCATCTGGGTTCGGTGCATCGCAGCCACGAAGTAGGCGCCACCCTGCCCGGCGCGGCCAGCCAGACGCCGGTGGTGGACGGCGGCGGCATTCGTCCGGGGCTGGAACGTTGGGCCGTGATTTTGGCCGACCGCGCCCAGCCAGGCATCTTTGCTGAAAAGCGTGTGCTGATGACGCCTGGCCTCAACCATTCGGGGCTGGTGCAGGCGCTGGCGCGCCACACCAGGGCGATCCACTATGCCGACCCCATCGTCTACTTTGGCATGCCCGATGTGCCGCTGGTAGGTGCGCGCAGCACACTCGAACAAGCTGCTATGCCGACGCTGGAGCAACTCAAAGATGCACCGTTCCGTCGCCTGATGCCGCTGCCTGGTTCACCGGGCCATGTGCGCGCGGCGGAGCCATTCCAAAAGGCCGACGTGATTGCAGGGGACATCGGCGCCATCCGCCGCTATGCACCGGATCGCCTGGCGCATAAGACCGTGGTCGTCGAGTGGGCGGAACAGGCGGATGTGGACGATCTGCGCCGTCGTGGGGTCAGCATCATCGTCACGCTGATGCCGTCACTCGATCCAGGTGATAATCTCGGGCGTTGGTCAGCCGCCACGGTGGAGGCCGTATTGGTGGCGCTGCGGCGCGACCCCAATCAGCCGCTCAGTGAGGACACTTATCTCGACCTGATGGCCGATATTCAGTGGACGCCGGGGATTCGCTATCTGCAGCCGGAAGAAGCGGGCATTAACCGCTTCTCCTTTGTGATTCATCCGCTCAATATCAGCTTTATCCACAAGCACCCGATTTTTCGCTGGACAAAATATCTGCCCGACGATCTGGTCGAGGAAGTCTCTGCCTACATGCCGGCGATGTATGTCTCGCGTATCGTCGGCGGCGTGTCGGAAACGACGGGGCAGCGCATCGAGGGCCATCTGATCACGCTGGGCGCGACCCCGCGCATGATGCTGAAGCATGACGCTGCCTTCACCTATCGCCAATTGAACGCGGCCGCGCGCATGGCCGAACGCAAGAACGCGCGCATCATGGGGCTGGGCGCGTTTACCAGCGTGGTGGGCGATGCCGGCATCACCGTCGCGCACGAGGCGGACATCGCCATCACCAGCGGCAATAGCCTGACCGTCGCCATGACGCTGGAGGCCGCCAAACAAGCGGTCAAGCAGATGGGCGTCACCGACCTGACGCAAGGCAAGGTCATGATTGTCGGCGCCACGGGAGCGATCGCCTCGGTCTGTTCCCGGCTGGTGGCGCAGGCCATCAAGAACGTCGTGCTCGTCTCCATCGAGCCGGAAAAGCTGCTCGAACTCAAGCGCGTCATCCAGGAGGAGACGCCCGGCGCCGAGGTCACGATTGCCACCCGCGCCGGCGACCTGATCTCCGACTGTGACCTGGTGATTACGGCGACGTCCGCTTTTGGGCAGCGCGTGATCGACATCACCAAGTGCAAGCCGGGCGCGGTCATCTGCGATGTGGCGCGCCCGCCGGACATCAACCCGGCGGAAGCCGCGCTGCGCCCCGACGTGCTCGTGATCGAGAGCGGCGAAGTGATCATTCCAGGCGACGTCGACTTTGGCTATGACATCGGGCTGCCGCCCAAGACTTCCTACGCCTGTCTGGCCGAGACGGCCTGCCTGGCGATGGACGGTCGCTTCGAGGACTACACCTTGGGGCGCAACATCACGATGGAGCGCGTCAAGGAAATCTACAAAATGTCGCTGAAGCACGGCTTCAAGCTGGCGCCGCTGCGTTCGTTTGGCCACTATATCAGTCCCGCGGATCTGGCGGCGCGGCGCACTTTGGCGGATCAATATCGCAATGACCCCGCGCTCTTTGCCGGCGTGCGTGCGGAAGCGCAACGCAAGCTGCAAGACATTCCCATCATGGCGAAGGGCGTGAAGCAGTCCGGCAGCTTCGACAAACGCTGGCTGACCGTCGGCGCGCTCGGCGCGGCAGTCGGGGCGGCGGTGCTGGGCCTCGTCGGGCGGCTGCGGCGGTAGAACAAGATGCCAGCCACTTTCAAAGTGACTGGCATCTGATTTTGTAGGCCGAGAGGCGCTTGCAAGAGGAGAAAGTGTTGACCAGACAACGGAGGCTCTACGGTTGGTCTGGCGCCGCACTGATTGCCGCTGCATCTTTGCTGGCGGCATGTTCAGCTTTGTACAACGACATTGTACTGGATAACAAGGATCATGGGCTTTCCTGCCAACAACTGCCGTCCGCAGCATCAGTAGAGCAGGCTGTCGCTGTGCACGCCGATGCAGTCGAGCAGATTCTCGCTGTGAGCCCAGGACATGTTTTCCTGGACGTAGATCGAGAAACTTGTCCGGGAAGAGCGGATATCGTCATTTCGTTTGCAACGCACGGCGAGCGTGAGGCCATTGAGTCAATCCTGAACGACGGCGCCTTTTTCGATGTGCCGGTGCGGCTTAGAAACCAGTGAATCCTTAGAAGCTGTTTGAAAAGCCCTACCACGAAGTCACAAAGGGCGCAAAGAGGCACGAAGATGTCTGTGGTGGACGCTACCAGGCTCTTCTTTGTGCCCCTTGGTGCGCTTCGCTTCTTTGTGGTTTGCTTTTCAAACAGTCTCTTAGGGTTGAGGTGACTGGCACTTCCAAAGTGCCAGTCACCTTGTTTTGTTTACCCCAACTGTCCTTCGGAAAATTGACGACGCAGCACTTTCTTGTCAAACTTGCCGACGCTGGTCTTGGGCACTTCGTCGATAAAGACGATGCGTTCGGGCACCCAGAACTTGGCGACGCGTTCTCCCAGATATTCCTGCAATTCCTCGTCCGTCAGATCCCAGCCTTCCTGCGTGCGCACCACGCAGGCCATGGGCCGCTCCGACCACTTTTCGTCGGGGATGGCGATCACCGCGGCCTCCAGCACTTTGGGGTGACCGATGATGGCGCTTTCCAGTTCGACCGTCGAGATCCACTCCCCGCCGCTCTTGACCAGATCCTTGGTGCGGTCGGTGATCGTCATATAGCCGTCAGGCGTGATCGTGACCACGTCGCCGGTGCGGAACCAACCGTCTTCGGTGATGTAATCGCGCGTGGGTTCGCGCTTGAAATATTGGCGGATGATCCAGGGGCCGCGCACCTGTAGCTCGCCCATTGTCTTGCCGTCCCAGGGCAGTTCACGCCCGATCTCGTCGACGCCTAGCGCCTCATGCGCCTTGAGCGGAATCGACACCGTGCCGAGCGGCGACATTTCGGTCATGCCCCAGGCGTGAATCACGTTGACGCCAAGTTGGCTCTCGTAGGCTTCGATCAGCGAGCGCGGCATGGCCGAGCCGCCGACGACCAGCGCCCGCAAGCAGGAGATGTCGCGCGGGTTCTGTTTTAACTCGTAGTAGAGCGCGTTCCAGATCGTCGGCACACCCGCGGCGATCGTGACGCGTTCGTTGGCGATCAGATCGGCCAGCGGCTGCGGACGCAGATGCGGCCCCGGCATGACGATGTCGGCGCCCGACGCTACGCACGCATAGGGCAGTCCCCACGCCATGGCGTGAAACTGCGGCACCACCGGCAGCACCACATCGGACTCGCGCACGCCGAGCGCGTTGGCCGCGTTCTCGCCGATCGTATGCAGGAACATGGAACGGTGTGAGTAAAGCGCGCCCTTGGGTTCGCCGGTCGTGCCGCTGGTGTAACATAAACCCATGGCCAGGTTCTCGTCGGTGCAGAGCCACGCAAAGTCTTCGTCGCTGTCGTCGATCAGATCCTCGTAAAAGAGCACGTTGGGCAGCGCATCCTTGGCCTCGCGCGGGGCGTTGAAGAGCACATGATGCTGCACGTCCGGCGTTTCTGAGGCCACCTTTTGATAAAGCGGGATCAGCGTGCCATCGACAAAGACGATCTTGTCTTCGGCATGGTTGACGATGTAGGCGAGTTGGTCGGGAAAGAGGCGAATGTTGAGCGTGTGGCAGACCGCGGCCGCGCCCGGAATGGCATAGTACAGCTCCAGATGCTGATAGTCGTTCCAGGCAAAGGTGGCGACGCGGTCGCCCGGCGCGACGCCGAGCTTCACCAGCGCCTTGGCCATCCGTTTGGCGCGGCGATAGAGGTCGGCGTAGGTGTAGCGAAAGAGTGAGCCGTCGGGCTGCATCGTCGTAATTTTCTTGTGTGGGTAGAGACGGTTGCCATGCTCCAAAATCTTGTCGAGCGTCAACTGCCAATTCATCATGAGGCCGTTCATCGTTCGTCTCCTTGTATTTGTCACAAGCATCTTGAGTCAAGCGCGTTGGAGTAATGGGTGGAGAAAGGTGGGATGCAGTATACTCAACTCTTGTAACTCCTGCAATCGCAGGAAAAACTGGCTATGCTCAACGCTTGTTGACTTTTCCACAATATGATATAACTAAATTAGTTAACGAAATGCTTACGTCCGCGTTGGCGATCGCCGCATCGCTTCGAACAATCGCCGCCAATAGCGTCCACCGAATAATAAGGACACCAGGCATGACTGTGGTCTCGAACAGCACCGATATCTTGGGAAATGACGGCGTCATCCACCAGAAGCGCGTGATCGTCGTGGATGATGAGTCATCCAGCCGGGAAGGATTGTGCGCTCTGCTCACCGCCGAAGACCTTGACATTCAAGCGCTTTCGAGCGGCAAAGAATTGCTGCGGCGGATGCCGGAACTCGCGCCCGATCTGATCCTGCTCGACGTGATGATGCCGGAAATGGATGGCTACGCTGTCTGCCGCGAGTTGAAGCAATCGGTCGCATTTCAACATATTCCAGTCATCCTGATCACGGCGCTTGACGCCGTCCAGGATCGCGTGCGCGGGCTGGAAGTGGGGGCGGACGAGTTCCTGACCAAACCCGTTTCACGCCTTGAATTGCTGGCGCGCGTGCGAACGATGCTGCGCATCAAGATGCAGTACGACCAGCTCGAACGCATGTTGGAGTTGCGTCAGGCGCTCTCGTACATGATTGTTCATGATCTGCGCAATCCTTTAGCTGCTGTCATGCTCTACCTTCAGTTGTTGAAGCGTAAGGGTGGAGTCTCCCCCGAATACATCCGTTACTTGGACATGGCAACCAGTGAAGCGCAGAAGATGAGCAGCTTTCTCGATGATATGCTGATGTTAGCGAAGATGGAGCGTGGCAAACTTTCTCTATCACGCAGCCCGCTGTATGTAGATCATCTACTGGAGCAAGTCCGGAAAAAATTGGCGCCTTATGCGGATGCGCAAGGCATTTCGCTAGAACTCAGGACGCAGGGGCAATCCTATCCCGTGATTGCGGATGTGGCGCTCTTTCAACGCGTCGTCGAGAATCTGGTCTCGAATGCGCTCAAATTCTCTCCTCCGCAGAGCATTGTAACCATCTCCGCCGAGTATCCGCGCACCGGTTTAACGGAGACTGAGATGAGCGGCGTGCCTGCCGTTCGTCTCAGCGTGTTTGATCAAGGACGTGGCATCCCGCCAGAAGATTTTGTGCGCATGTTCGACCAATATCAGGCGGTTCATATGAAGGAACAAGGCAAAGCCGAGCTGGGGCTGGAGCTGGCCTTTTGCCGCATGGTCGCCGAAGCGCATGGCGGTCACATGTATGCCGGCAACAACCCCGATCGCGGCGCTGTCCTCACCATTGAGATGTAGCCGGCGCGCTACTTACGGTTACGATAGCTGCGACACGCGACAATGAAACTCTCCCACAAACGCCGGTGTGCGTCGCCTAACTCGAAGATGCGTTCCGGGTGCCACTGCACGCCGATGACCCACGCGTGCGTAGCGCTTTCATACGCCTCGACCAGCCAGGCGTCAGGCTCTGCCAACGCCGCCCACCGAAAACCAGGCGCCAGCGCCGTCTGATCCAGACCTTGATGATGAAAGGTGTTGACATCGAACCTATCCGTTGCCACGATAGCGCGCAGACGGCTCTCATCCGCCACGCGCACGGCATGGAAGCGCGTGGCGCCGTCCGCGGAGAGAGCGGTGTCCGTCGAAATGTTGGATCATGGCGCCGCCAGCCGCCACATTCAACACCTGGCAGCCGCGGCAGATCGCAAAAAGCGGAAGGTTGCGCGCCAGGGCGGCCTGCGCCAGCCCGATCTCCAACTCGTCCCGCTTGACGTCGATGGTGGCTTCCTCCGCGCCATCCAGCGCCTGCTTGAAATAATGCGGTGCGACATCTCCCCCACCCGACAAAATCAGTCCATCCAGATGGTCAAGCACGGCTTCCGACAGGCGACCTTCCGTCTCTGGTGCGAAGCGATTCCCGTCCGGCAAGATCGCAGGATAGTCTGGGGTCAGGGCGACGGGCATGGCCTGGTAACTGGCTATCATCGCCAGATAGTTGCGCGCATTCTGTTGGAGCCATTCCGGGCTGCCGTGACGCGAGGTGACGCCGATCCACAAGGGGCGGCTGCTATCGTGTGAGCGTAAATTTACCGACATAGAGAGCGACCTCACTCCATCCTTGAAAAGAGAACTTTACGATAGAAATTGAATTAACTTTGTCCTGGCGTCTGTGTAGCAGGCGCCGCTCAGCGGTATCATACATCGGCGCGCCCCAAAGTCGAGAGCGCGACCTATCCCTGGCGAGTCTATGACATTTTCAACCTTGATCGTCATCACACTTGTGCTGCTATTCCTGCTGGTCATGGGGGCAGGCGCGCTCTTCCTCTACCTGTATTGGTGGCGAATGCAGCGACCTGTTCCCAAACTGGAGGGCGTCGTCAAGACGGCGCTGCTCGAGCAACCCGTAGAGGTGCTGCGCGACAAGCACGGCATCCCACACATCTTGGCGCAGACCGAAGCTGACCTGTTCCGCAGCCTGGGGTGGACGCACGCGCAAGATCGCTTCTGGCAGATGGAGCAGGCGCGACGCACCGCCCAGGGCCGGTTGGCGGAAATTTTCGGCGAACCAGCTCTCGACGCCGACCGCTTTTGCCGAATCATCGGCTTGCAACGCGCGTCCGAAGCCGACGAAACAGCGCTCGACGAGGCGACGCGACAACGTCTTGCCTGGTACACCGCAGGCGTCAACGACTACCTGGAGCAACACCCCGGCCGCGTCAGCGCCGAGCACAACCTGTTGCGCGTACCGGTCGAACCGTGGCGTGTGGTGGACACCTTGGGCGCGGCCAAGGTGCTGGCCTGGAGCATGAGCGGCAACTGGCAGAGCGAACTGACGCGCCTCCTGCTCAACCAGCATCTGGACGTTTACACCGCCGCTGACCTCGAACCCGACTACCCGGCGGACGCGCCCATGATTTTGGAAGGGGTGGGCAGCGCCGAGCAGGTGCGTTTGCAGAGCGTCGCCGGCTTGTTGCTCACCCAGTACGAGCAAATCCGCCAGTGGCTGGGCGGCGAGAGTGTGGGACAGGGCAGCAATAGTTGGGTGCTGGCGCCCAAACACAGCCTCAACCGGCGCCCGTTGCTCTGCGCCGATCCACATCTCACCGTGCAATTGCCGGCGCTGGTTTATGAAGTGCATCTCACTGGCCCTGAAACTGAAGTCAGCGGCATGACTTTTCCCGGCATGCCTGGCGTTTTTATGGGACATAACGCCCATCTGGCCTGGGGGCTGACCAACGCTCAGGTCGACACGCAGGATCTATTTGTAGAGCGGCTGCACGCGGACCAGCCCTTTTACTTCGCACATGGCGCTGAGTGGGAACTTGCCCAAGTGCTCGACGAGACCATCACTGTGCGCCGCGCCGCGCCGCATACCGAGCGCATCGTCATCACCCGCCACGGCCCGCTCATCAACGGCTTTGTGCGGCGCGCGGCGGGCGGCGCCAATGCTGCGCTGGAGAGCACGCCGCTGGCGTTGTGTTGGAGTGGTCACACGGCCGGCACGGTATTGACGAGCGTGCTTAAGCTGAACCAGTGTCAAAACTGGGAAGAGTTCACGGATGCGCTGGCGCTGTGGACCTCGCCGCCGCAAAACGTCACCTACGCCGATGTGCGCGGCAATATTGGCTATGTGATGGCCGGGCGCATCCGCGCGCGCGGCGAATCTTGGCCTGACAGTGGCTCCAGGCTGGGAGCCGGCGAAGACGTGGCAGGGCTGGATTGCGCCGGCTGAATTGCCGCGCCTCTACAACCCGGAGTCAGGCATGATCGTCACCGCCAATAACAAGCCGGTCGGCGATGACTATCCCCATTTTCTGGGCGTCGAGTTTGATCCAGGGTGGCGCGCTGCACGTATTGAACAGGTGCTGGGCGAGAAAGAGCGCTTCACCGTGCGCGATATGGAGGAGTTGCAACAGGATAATGGCAGCCTGCTGGCCAAAGCGTTTATCCCGTGGTTCACCTTGCTGTACAGCGATGACCCGTGGGAAAAGGTCGCCCTCCAGACGCTGCGCAAGTGGAATTGGCGCATGGACAGCGACAGCCCGGCCGCGCTGATCTTTCATTACCTGCTGGTCGACCTGCTCGACATGACGTTTGGCGACAAATTGGGGAGTGCGTACGAGGGCTATCTCGGCAAGAGCAACGCGCCGCTCTTTCCGCACCATCCCCTGCGCGTGCGCGCTGAAACGCGGCTGCTCCAAATTATCAATGAGTTTGACAGCAGTTTTTGGTATGCCGAGGTTGCGCAGGAACGCCAGCGGAACCGTCTTGAATTGCTGCAGGAGGCGTTGACGCGCACCATGAAAATGATCCGCCGCGTCTACGGCGACAGCATGTTGCGCTGGGCGTGGGGCAAGGCGCATCAGGTGCGCTTCACCCATCCGTTGGGCGCGGCGCGGTTGGTCGGCGGCTTTTTCAACCGCAGCCCCCTGCCGATCGGCGGTGACGCCACCACGCCCAACCAGACGTGCGCTGCCTTGTCTTTGCCGCCCGGCCTCGTGCAGACGATCCCCGTCTACCGCCAGGTGCTCGAAGTCGGCGCCTGGGATCGCGCGCAGAGCGTGATTGCAGGCGGGCAGTCCGGGCATCCGCTCAGCCGCCTCTACGACGATCAGGTGATGATGTGGCGTGAAGGCGTCTATCACCTCATGCCCTGGTCGCGGCCGGCGGTGGAGAAAGCAATGCTCTACCGGCTGCTGCTGGAGCCTCCTGCTTAATGCGGCCGCCCCAAAGGGGAGGAGCGAAGTCCAGCCTGACGGAATAGTCCCCAGCCCCAGCAGATTTTGGGGCCGCGCAAGAGGGGGGCTGTGATGGAGAACACACCGAGGCTGTGCCAGCCTGCATCGCGCGCTACGGCGTACTGCCTTATGCTGAGAAAAGAACAATCCTTTCAGCATAAGGTGGTAAACCATGCAGCAGGAAATCACAATTGGGGAAGGCGCCATCTATGCCGCTGGGATTTGGCTGGCGCGCGTGCATTATACCTGGGCGGAAGACGGCCAGCGCATCGCCCTACGCGTTTGCGACGGGGAGCGTGACCTGTTTGCGCCTCCGATTCCTGCCAGTGAACTGCTCCTGGAACTCGCCGACGGCAGCCGCCACTGGTTTCGACCCAGCACCGGCAACCCCGTCACCGGCGCCTACCTGATCGCCTGCTGATCCTGCAGTGGGCGTCATGCTACAAGCCCGGCAAAAATAGACCACGGATGGGGCGGATTAGACGGATCGAACGGATAGGGACATATAGTTTTCGGATGCAATCTGTGAAAATCCGTCTAATCCGTCAAATCCGTGGTCTATAGAGCAGGCGCAAGCGTTATGCAGCTTCAAAAACGCCCAGTTGGAGATTCTTGCGCACCTTGTCCCACGCAAAGACCTGCCCGTTCATGGCGATATAGACGCCGTGCGGCAACAATTGCGCCGCGGCGCAGGCAAAGCCCAGGTTGAAGAGCGCGTCCGACCCTTGCACCGCGTACGGGATCATGGCGCCGGTGAGAACAATGCGCTTGGAAAGCTCGGCCTCGCCCAGCACGCGGGCGGTGAGCGCCATCGTGTCGGTGCCGTGGATGACGACGATCTCTGTTTCCGGCGCGGCGCGGCACGACGTAAGGATATGCTGGCGGTCGGCCTCCTGCATGTGCAGGCTGTCGATCAGTTGATTGATCTCCAATAAAATCGGCGCGGTGACGCGCGCCTGTTTGAGGATGCTCGACAAATGGCTGTCTTTGAAGGTCAGTTCGCCGCGCAATTCGTCATAATGCTTGTCGAAGGCGCCGCCCGTCGCGATGATGCGCATACCTTAAAACAGGTGTTGGTCGATGACTTTCGCTTCATCGCCTGGTCCGCTGGTGAGCACAGCACGCACGCCGCTGAGCGATTGCAGGCGCTTCAGCAGCTCACGCTCGAAGCTCGGTTCGCAGATCAGATGGACATTGGGGCCGGCGTCGATCGTGAAATAAACGGGGAAACCATCTTCCTCGCGCCAGCGGCGCACCGCGTGCAAGACTTCCAACGTGCCCGGCTGCCAGTAGAGCAGGCTGGGCGTGCTGGTCATCATGACCGCGTGCTGGCCAGGGCGTCTTGCTCGATCACGGCGCCCAGGCGGTTGAAATCGCGCAGCGAGAGCGCGGCGCGCACCTCTTGCAGCGCCACGTATAAACTGTCGATCCGGCCTACGTTGAGTGGGCTGCTCAGGGCCATCGCGTGGCCGCTCTGGCTGCTGACCGGCTTCTCCACCGTGCTGATGATCGCCACGACATCGCGCAGATTCCAATATTCGGCTGGAAAAATCTGATGCGCCGCGCTGGTTTCGTCATCGCGGCCACGCTCCCATTCGACATAGCCGCCGAAGAGACTGCGGCTGGCCGAGCCGCTGCCGCGGCGTGCAAGCGCCGAGAGCCTGGTGCGGTCAAATGACAGGTCGAGCGCGGCGCACGCGGCCACGGTCAGCGCTGCAAACGCGCTGGCCGACGACGCAATCCCTGATGCCATTGGGAAATTGTTGCGGCTGGCGACGCGTGCACGATGCCGTCGCCCCCCAGCGAGGTCGCGAATCAGGTCGAGGTGCTGACTGACCCGCTCCGCCTTTTTGCCTTCGGCGTGCGCACCATCGATCGTGACTTGATCCGTGCTGAGGGCGCCTGCGACGTCCCACTCGACGGTCGTGGTCGAATGCAACGCACCCAGCGTCATGCTGATCGAGTTGTTCAGCGGCAGATTGAGCCGCGGGTCGGCCACGCCCCAGTATTTGATAAAGGCGATATTGCTGCCGGCGCGGGCGGTGGCCTTATAAGCGGGTGCAGTCGGTGTGCGTGGCATACGTTATGCGCTCGCGCTCCACCCATTCTTCGAAGCGGCGGATCAGGTCGTCCAACAGTTCGTCGTGCGCGGCAAAGGTGACCTCGACGCCGTCGTCGGTCTCTGCAATCTCAGCAACCCAGCCGATCCCTTCGAGGCGGCGTAGCTTCTCTTCCACCCCGCCGCCGAGACGCTTCAGGTAATTCTCCGCCTGTGCAGCCGTAACGCCCGCAAAGGCGAACGTCTCGCGCTCGTAGTTGTTGGCGCTGTTTCCTTGCTCGTAGAAGTTGTCGCGTTCGTCGCCAAACGACGATGTGCTGATCGGCATGGTTTACCATCCTTTTCTGCCTGTAAAACAAATCTGTAGGTCGGGCTGCCAGCCCGACGTATTACCCCGGCATTCAACTACGCGGATTCATGGATCGTCAAGCAGTATATCATCGGGGAAAGCGCACCAGGCAATCTATCCCACAGAGAGCAACAGAAACGGAATTTCCATTTCCTGCGGCGTCAATCCCCCATGGTTCCCGTAATATTTTTGCTTGAAGCGGCCGTCGCCCAGCCAATAGACGCTCTCGCCCGCGTAAGGCAACACGACCAGGTTGCCCACCCGCGCCCGGAATTGATCCGACGCCGCGGTTGTTCCAAAGTATCCCTGCTCGATCAGCGCATCTACTCGTCGCACTTCGCCGCGCGCACCGATGAGACGCGCCAACATCGCCTGGACGTCCTCAAGGTTTTCGTCTTTGGCGTGTACGAAGAGATCGCGGCAAGAGCCGGCTGGCGCCAATATGTCGCCGCGTCGATTGGTGCGCAGCAGCGGGCGTAATTTCTCGAACGCCGGCGTCTGGTCGATGTAGAGAATTTTACTCAGGTCGGTCTCGACCTGGCCGTGGTCGGCGATGATCATCAGCAGTGTATCGTCCAGCTTGCCGAGCAGATCGCGCGCCACCCAACGGTCGATGATCGTCAAGGTTGCGTCCAGTTCGGCGTCTGTCTGCGGCCGGTCGGGGCCGTAGAGGTGGCAGATGGCGTCGAACGCGCTAAAGTAGCCGACCACCCACACCGGTTCGCTGACGTTGTGCAGCGTCTGCGTGATGGTCGCCAACCCCTCCGGCAGCGTGAGGTAAGGGATCATGCGCGCGCTGTCCCCCATCTGTTGGGAGTATGTGGAGTTGAAGAACTCGCGCGGCTGCAACAGGTAGCTGCGCACTCCCTCTGCGGCCAGCGCTCGGCTCACTTGCCCGCTCGGCAGGATGGACTGGCCTGTGATGCCCGCTTCGCGCAACGTTTCGCGCTCCTGGTCGCCGGCAAAGGAGAAGAGCAGCGGCGCAATCATGGCGTCCATTTGCGGCTCATAGTAGAACCACTCGTAGACGCCGTGTTGACCGACCGGAACGCCGGTGTAAAGCGTTGTCACGTGGGCGCTGGTGGTGGAAGGAAACTGGGAAGTCAGCCTGGTGACGCTGCCGGCGTTGGCAAAGCGGCGCAGCAGCGGGTGATCCTGAAAGCGCTCGAAGAAGCGCCAGCCGAAGGCATCGATAAAAAGCGTGACAACGCGGCGGAAGCGGTGACTTGACGCCTGCCAACCATCGGGATGCAAAGGCGCGTCTGGGCGACCGGTCAGCGTCTGCTGAACAAAGGCCGGGATGTCGGCAAAGCTGCCGCCGCCATAGTTCGGACGGATAAAGCCGCGGTCGACTGCAGGGTGAAGTTTGCTCAAGAGGATGCTCCAAAGAATTCCAGCAGCAGCCGATTCACTTGCGCCGGCTCTTCGTGCTGCACCCAATGGCTCGCCTCCTCCAGAAAAACCAGCCGCCCCTCATCGCAGAGATCGATGCTTGGCTGCGCCAGCGACCGCCCGACCGCGATATCTTTGGCGCCCCAAATCATCAGCGTTGGCACGCGAATGCGACCCAACATGGCAGCCTGCGCCTGATGGCGCACCGCCGCCCGGTACCAATTGAGCATCGCAGTGACGGCGCCGGGCTGCGACCATGCCTGGCGATACGCCATGAGGTCATCGGCGGTGAACGCCGCGCCGGCTGCTGCCCTTCAGCGTGCGCGCCAGGTTTGTGTAATTCTGCTGGCGCAAGCTCCATTCCGGCAACCACGGGAGTTGGAAGTAAAAGATGTACCAGCTTTTCTTACGCTGTGCGCTATCCTCCAGCACGGCGCGACGCATGACTGCCGGATGGGGCACGTTGAGGATCGCCAGTTTCTTGACGCGCGCCGGATAATGACCTGCCACCCACCATGCCACCGCCGCGCCCCAATCATGGCCGACCAGATAGACCTGCTCGCGCCCCGACGCCTCGATCAACCCGGCGACATCTTTTGCCAGCGCGTCGATGTGATAGGCGTCGACGCCCGCGGGTTTGTCGCTACGATTGTAGCCACGCTGATCCGGCGCCCAGACATGATAGCCCGCTGCAGCCAGCGCCGGCATCTGCTTGCGCCAGCCATACCAGAATTCAGGAAACCCATGCAGCAAAATCACCAGCGGTCCCGCATCCGGCCCCGCCATCACCACATGAAGATCGACGCCATTGGTAAACATACGCTCAATCTCCCAATCTCTCAATCTCCCAATCTCTCAATCTCCCAATCTCTCAATCTCCCAATCTCCCAATCTCTCAATCTCGCAATCTCCCTCAAGAGTCTACCAGAGCCACCGCCAGATCAAGAAGAAACTCATGCCCAGCACGATGGTCGCCAGCAAGTTGCGCGTGCGCCACGCGATCACGCCCGACGCCACCCCCGCCACCAGATAGGCGTTGCTGGCGCTAAGGTCGATGGCGCCGGCCGGCATGATCATCGCCGGCGCGATGATAGCCGCCAACACGGCCGGCGGGATAAACTTCAACCCGTCCAGCACGACCTGCGGCAAGGTGACGCGGCTCACCAGCGCCAGCACCGGCCAGCGCGCCAGAAAAGTCACGGCGACCATGCCCGCGACGAGGACGAGTTCACGCGATGTCATAGAATTCCCTCATGCAAAAATAGCACGCGGATAACGCGGATTGGGCGGATCCACGCGGATCAAAAACAAGAAAATCAGCGAGAATCTGCCAAATCCGCGTTATCAACGTGCCATTGCTTAGCGTATAGCCGTTGCTACCGGCGCGGGCGCCAGCCGCTCGGCCGCCATCCCTGCGGCGATGCCCGCGAGCGCAGCCGCGATCAATCCCAGGCGGTTGGGCAGCCCGGCCAGCAGAATCGCGGCGAGACCAGCGGTGACCACGCTCGCCACCAGCGGCCGGCTGCGCAGACCGGGCGCCACCATGCCGATAAAGGTCACGACCAGCGCAAAATCCAGCCCCCAACTCGCGGGGTCAGGCAGCCGCTGGCCTGCAAAGATGCCGATCCAGGTGCAGAGTTGCCAGTTGGTGTACATGAAGACAGCCGAGCCAAGAAAAAACCAATGCTTGTACGGCGAGGCGTCCGGTTCATTGTAACGTTCGGCAACGACCAGAAAACTTTCATCGGTCAACCAGAAGCCCAGCGGAACGAGCCAGCGCTGTGGCAGATGCTTCATGTGCGGCGCCAATGTGATGCTGTAGAGGCTGTGGCGCAGGTTCACCACCAGGGTGGTCAAAATGATGATCAACGCCCCGGCCCCGCTCGCCACCAGTCCCGCGGCGATGAATTGCGCCGAACCTGCAAAGACAAAAGCCGACATCGCCGCGGTCGCGCCTGCACTCAACCCGCTGTTCACCGCGGCCGCGCCAAAGATAATGCCAAACGGCACGGCGCCGACGACCAGGGGAATCGTCGCCTTGACCCCGCGCCAGAACTCAGTTTTGCGGAAATACGTCATCTATTTCAGTCTCTCTATACTCTCGAAGCCCATTTTGACGCAGAGGCGCAAATTTGCAGAGCAAACGCAGAGACAACAGCACATTTCGTTGCTCGATTTTCTCTGCGCACCTCTGCCCCGCTGCGCCTCTGCGTCAGAGGTAAGAAACTTGTAGCCCCTCGATCAGCGCCCCTTGCAGCGTGAACGAACAATCCGGCTCCACCCTCAGCCGCGCGCGCACCTCGGCGGGCGCGTGGCTGAGCAGGGTGCGCAGCAAGGCAACGGCGTCAGCAGGCGTCGCCATACGCGTCACCCAGTCGTCGAATTGCAGGCGCAGCGCCCACGTGTAGCGCACCTGCGCGGCAAAGCCGGCCTCCGTCAGCATCGCCAGCCACTGCGCGGTCGTGTGGTCGCGCACGTGCGAGGGGTCGCGCAGCAGTTCGACGGCCTGCAAATGGGTGTCGCTCACGAAGTCGTCGTAGGAGACGATGTCGCTTACCAGGACGCGGCCGCCGGGGCGCAACACGCGGCGAAACTCGCGCAGCGCCTGCTGAGGATGCGGCCAGTGATGCGCGCTGTAGCGCGACGCCACCAGGTCGAAGCTGGCAGCGGCAAAGGTGAGCGCCTCGACATCGCCGACTTCGAATGTAATATTATCCTGCCCGCGCTCCTGGGCGAGTCGCTGCCCCTGCGCCAGCATGGCCGCGGAGAGATCGACGGCGGTCACCTGCGCTGCGCCCGGCGCCAGCGCCAGCGCGGTGTGGCCGGCGCCGCTGCCCGCGTCGAGCACCCGTTCGTGGCCGCGCAGGGCCGCGGCCGCGACCAGGTGCGCCAGGTCTTCCCCGGCGGCATGGACGGCGCTCGTGCGATAGTGCTCGGCGACCGCGCTGAATTGCTGGGTGACGGCTTGTTTGACCGCGTGCGGCGCTCCATCGAAGGGGTCAACCACGTCACACCGCCACGGCTTGCGCCGCGTCCGCTGCCTGCCATGCCGCGGGCCGCTCGGCATAGACAGGCGTCAACCAGTGCGTATATTTTGGCTCCTGCCCGCGCACCACGCGGAAGTAGATCTCGCGCAGTTGCTTTGTCACCGGCCCGATGCGCCCACTGCCGACCGGGCGATGATCCACGCTGGCGATGGCGACGACCTGGACGCCGGTGCCGCAGAAGAACGCCTCGTCCGCCACATAAAGCTCGCTGCGGTCGATCTCCCGCTCCACGACTTGCAGGCCCATTTCGCGCTGCACCAGGTCCATCACCGTGCGGCGGGTGATGCCTTCGAGCACATTGGCATAGACCGGCGGGGTGATCAGCACGTCTCCACGCACGAGGAAGACGTTCTCGGCGCTGCCCTCTGCGACGTGGCCGTCCTGATTGAGCACGATGGCCTCGGCAAAGCCGTTGAGTACGGCCTCGCTCTTGATGAGCGCGCTGTTCACATAGCTGCCGACGAGCTTGCCGCGCGGCGGCAGCGCGGTGTCGTCGACGCGGCGCCAACTGCTCACGCAGACCTGGGCGCCTTCCTCGTCCTCAATATAGCGGCCAAACGGCGTGCTGAAGATGGTCACCTGGTCGTGCAGGTTGTGCAGCCGCACGCCAATAATGGGATCGGCCTTGTAACCGACGGGACGGATGTAGCAATCCTCGCGATAGGCTTCGCGACGCAGCAGGTCAAGCGTGATGTTGGTCAACTCCTCCACGCTGTGGTCGAGCGCAGCCATCAAAATCTTGCCGCTGTCCAAAAAGCGGCGATAGTGGTCGCGAATCCGAAAGACATACAACTGTTCGTGTTCGGGGTTCCAATAGCCGCGCAGCCCGCCAAACCAGCCGGTGCCATAATTGAAGGCGTGGGTCATCACGCTGACCTTGGCGTCCTCAATCGGGCAGATTTCTCCTTCAAAATAAGCATACTGGGTCATAAAAATATAGTTCCTTTCTACTTGCTTTCGGCCATCAACCCGTCAAGATCATCTTCAGCGATGTGCAAATGGATAGCATCACAATTGTTTCCATCGAAGTGAGACAATGGAAACAATTGTATCTATCCAATCATGTTTGTAAAGGGACGCCATGCAGAGATCACAGAGAAAAAGCAAGCAGAGAAAAAGCAAAGAGTTTCATAGCCTTCTCGACGCTTCTCCTGCCTTCTGCCGCGAGCCTTTCGCTATTCGGCTTGCGAGGCTTGAATTGTCAACCGGCTGCCGGGTTACCTGCTGACAAACGGGATATAGAGCGGCTTTATGGGAGCACGCCTGTGAGCACGTAGGTGAGCGAAATCGTGGCTCTGGCGGAAACGCTCGTGGTGAGGGTCACAGGTGAAACCAGATGCAGCTTGCTGTCCAGCGAACTGGTCACGACGCTCAGCGTATAGACGCCTGGGATCAAATCGTCGAAGCGCGCGATGCCGTCGTCGCCAGTCGTGCGGGTTTGGCTGTCGCCCTCTGCGTCGATCAGCCGGATTGCCACGTCGGACATGCCGATCTGCGGCTTGCCGTCTTCTGGGTCAAACCGAGCGTTCACCTCGATCGTGGCCGGTGGCACGACAAAGACGTCGCCTTGGGTGGTATTACTCACAATGTCGCCATTTTCCAGCGTGGCGTACCAGGTGACATAACTGGTGGTGGTCGTCGTCACCGGGCGAGTGATTAAAACCATGATTGTCTTATCGGGCAGGAGTGGATTAGGCGTAGGAAGGGAGAAATCGGATGCAAATGGCTCATCCGTGAAACGGTGCGCTTGAAAAGTGGCGCTGCCATCGTTGAGCGCCGAATAGCAATAAACGACCTGCGTCCCTGGGGTGACAGTCAGGGACTGATAGCGACAGCCGCCGCTGTTTTTGGCAAACGTGAGGATAACCTGGAGGTGAGGCGTCCGCACCGTCGCGGTTGCGGTGGATGTCACCGGAAGCCGCCGCGTGTCCGTTTGTGCACTCCAGATCACGCCGTACGCTACCGGCTCCGTCACCAGCGCAGAGGTGGTAATTGTAAAAGTTTCACCGGGCGCCAGCGTCAAATCGTCGGGCAAAGTCAACTCGTTGCCGGCAGTATCGATGGCGCGGTGTGCGATCAGATCATAGGGAGTAGGATTGTACGCGCGGAAGCAGAACTCGACCTCACCGGCGGACAGCAGATCCAGCCGGGAAGCGTCGGCGCATTCGCCCGGCGTCTGGCCCACGGTGGCGGTCGTCACCAGGGTGGGCACGATCACGGTGGCGCTGGCGAACGCACTGGCGCTGTCGCCATTCTCGGCATAGGCGGTCCAGGTCATCACGTTGGTGCGGGTTGCGCTGGCGGCGATTGTCTTGAACGTTCCCACGCCTTCATTGGGTTTGAGTTCAAAGGGTTCGTTTTCCAGGACGATTCCAAAGATGCTATCAACGATCGTATGGTGCGTGAAAGTGATTTCACTGTCATTGGAAAATTGATAGCAGAACGCAAGCATCTCGCCGGCTGCCGCCTCCACTTCACCGTCGGATGGACAATATTCCTGCAAGGGCATTTCATCCGGTTTATCAGCCAATAACCCGACCGTGAGATAAGCGCGCACGGGACCTTGCGCATCTTCTGCATTCTGCCCGTCTTCTATATCCTGCACAACTGCCGGTTTAATTGGGTGCAGCATTGGCGCTGGCGGGGGTGGCGTGGTCGGTAGGTCGTGCGCCGGTGTGCTGTGCGCCGGTGTGCTGGAAAGCAGAATGCCGCCCAAGCTGAGCAGCAGAAGTGGCGCAAGGAGCGCCAGCAAGCAAAAGCGTCGCCGCTGCCAACGCATCGTTGCATCGTTATTTTGCATCGGGTCACCCTTAAAAGAACGATCAAAACCATTTTGCCCTGGAAAAAACGGGGCGTGTCGCAAGAAGACTCAGGCGATCTACGATGGCTGCCGCAAAGAAAGTGCCTTAATAACCTGTGATACAATGCAAAGTATAGCATCCTTTGAAAGTCAGGTACATTCCTTTTTCGTTAAAATTTGATAAGACGATGATGACGCCACTCACCGTATCCAAACTCACGTTTCACATTGTCCAGCTTTTCGAGCAAAATGACGCGCTGCGCGACGTGCAGGTCGTCGGCGAAGTCAGCAACTGGAAGCGCGCAGCCAGCGGACACATTTATTTCCGGTTGAAGGACGAAGGCGCCACGATCAACGCGGTCATGTGGAAGGGCAACGCCCTGGCGCATGGCTGGCTTCCCCGCGAAGGCGATCAGGTGGTCGCGCACGGCTATGTCGGCGTTTATGCCGAAAGCGGCGCGTATCAGCTCTACGCCAACCGTTTGCAGCCGGCGGGCAAGGGGCAACTGTATGCCCAGTTCGAAGCGCTCAGGGAGCGTCTGCGTGCGGCCGGCCTGTTTGACGAGGCGCGCAAACGCCCTGTGCCGGCCATGCCCTCTCGCATCGGGATTGTGACCAGCCCCGATGCGGCCGCGCTGCGCGACATTCTGCGCGTGCTGTCGGCGCGCTGGCCGTTGGTGGACGTGCTGATCTTTCCGACACTGGTGCAGGGCGCGGATGCCCCCCCGCGCATTGCGGCCGCTATCGACGCGGCAAATCGTTACGCACGCAAAGTCGCTCAGATCGACGTTCTGATCGTAGCGCGCGGGGGCGGCAGCATCGAGGACTTGTGGGCGTTCAACGACGAACGCGTCGTCTATGCGCTGGCGGGGAGCGACATCCCGACGATTGCGGGCGTCGGCCACGAAACGGATTTCACGATGGTGGATTTTGTCGCGGACCTGCGCGCGCCGACGCCTTCGGCCGCAGCGGCCGCGGCTGTGCCTTCACGTGACGATCTGCGCGACCAGTTGCTGGCAAGCATCCGCGTTTTGCAGCAGCGTGCGGGACAGCGCATCCTGCAAGAGCGACGCGCGCTCGGGCAGTTGGACGCCCGCCTCCATCGCATCCACCCGCAGCGCCAGCTTGATCAGCAGCGCCAGCGGCTGGATGAACGTGAGCGGCGTTTGCACCTTGCCGCCAACCGCATCCTAAGCCAGCGCCGCGAGCGTCGTCTGGCCGCGGCCCAACAGCTAGAGGCGCTGAACCCGTTGCGCGTCCTGGGGCGCGGCTACAGCATCGTTCAGCACGCGGGCGGCGCCGTGATCACTACGCCGGCGATGGTGGCGGCAGGCGATCGCCTGTGGGTGCGGGCATCGGGGGGTGGGTATCATGTAGAAGTGAACGATCCAGAGATTGGGAGATTGGGAGATTGAGAAAAACAACGATCCTTTAATTGAGGCGCCCCAGCAAGCGATGCGCGGCGTTGCCTGCCGGGCGATAGCCGGGATAACGCAGCGCCGTTTGCTGATAAAGATCCAGCGCCTGGCGCCAATCGCCCAATTGTTCGTAGGCGCGGCCGAGATTGAAAAAGGCAAAGACACGCGCCTCGTAGCGTGGGGCGACAATTGCTTGTTCAAGCCAGGCAAGCGCCTCCTCTGCGCGATCAAGTTCGATCAGATAGGCGCCGATGTCGTTATACGGGTTCCCAAATTCGGGGTCAACTTCGATAGCCAGCTTGCAGGCCGTGAGCGCTTCATCGTAGAGGTCGAGATGCGCGTAGACCCAGCCGAGAAAAGTGTAAGCCTCTGCGGTAGGGAAAAGGCGGATCGATGCTTTATAATCGTGGATCGCGCCGGCTGGATCGCCCTGAAGCTGCATTCGGTAGGCGCGCTGGAAATATTCGACGGCCTGCTGCCAGACTTCGATCTGATCGTCGGGCAGGTTATCGGGCTGAGCGATCATGATGGTACTATGCCACAGGCATTTTGCACATGCAATCAGAATAACAGGGAAGATTGACAGGGAAGATTGACAGGGAAGATTGACAGAAGATTGACGGGAAGATTGACAGGGAAGATTGACAGGGAAGATTGACAGGGAAGATTGACGATGGTTCGCATCATACAACGCATTGGCATTCCGACGATGTTGGTATTGACGGCCGCGGTGCTCAGCGGCTGTGGCATTCTGTTTGGTGGTGGCGAGGAAGCGCCCACGCCGACCGCAATGGTGGCGCGCGTTGGTGCCCACCTTCACGGCGACGCCCGTCACTGAGGCGGCCGCGCCGACGCCAGCCGCGCCGGAGGCATCACCCACCCAGGTGATCGCCATCGAGCTGGCCGCGGCGCCCGCGGCCAGTGAAGCCACAGCCGCGCCGGCCGCAGAGGTTTCTCCTACCCCCGCGCCGACGCCAAAATTGACCGTCAACGAGAATGCAGTCAATGTCCGGCTTGGCCCCGGCACCAATTACGGCGTGGCGGGCGCGGTCAACCAGGGCGAACAGTTTACGATCGTCGGGCGCGACCAGAACAAAGATTGGTGGCAGATCTGCTGCGTCAACGGCAAGGAAGTCTGGATCAGCGACGACCTGACTTCGGAGAGTGATGAAGGCGCGGTGGCGGTGGTTACTGACATTCCCGCGCCTCCTCAGCAGGTCGCCGAGGCGCAACCGACTCAACCGCCCGCGCCGGCCGAACCAACTGCCGCGCCGGAGCCTGAGCAGCCAGCTGCACCTCCTCCCGCGGCCGATGCGTGCGCGGGCATTGGCGGCGATGGCTGCAAATTCAAATTGCGCGGTGGGCCGAGCTTTGCCGCGAACGGTGGCGGCGAGCTCAAGTTGCAAATTCACTTCATCCACAGCGGCGTCGATGGCGGCCAGCCGCAGGGCAGCTACTTCGTCTGGATGGAGAAGGACGGCCAGAAGTTGCCCATCTCCGACAGCGTCCGCAGCGTCGCCCTTCAAGACCAACAGGGATCGCTGGGCAAGTACAACTACGAGGTCAAAATTGCCGCGAGTTCTATTGCAGGCGGCACCGTGGCTGGCAATTATATCATCTGGGTGCTAGATGGCTCCGGCGAGCGCGACAGCCAGACCTTCAGCGTCAGCGTGCCGGAAGGTCAGGGCGAGGTGTGGCTGGAGTTCGACCAGGGATAATCGCCGCCAGCACAAAGTTCGATCCCGGTTGCTAGCGAAGTTTTCGGTCGAGGTGGCGACGGTGTTTGCTGAGGATGTCAACTGCATTTGAACGCAACTGGCTGCTTTATCGTACAAAGCAGCCAGTTTATCGTATGGAGCGGGGATTGTGTTAAGTAAGCTCTTTGGCAAGAAGCAGGAAGAAAAGACACAGGACGACATCAAGCTGGAGCAGAGCCTGCAAAAGACGCGCTCTGGCATTTTGGGGCGCATCGGCTCGATCTTCCAGGAGAACGAGATCACGCCCGAACTGTGGGAGGAGTTGGAGGACACGCTGATCATGGGCGATGTGGGGACGGCAACGACGCAGGAACTGCTGTCCGCCACCCGCGAACGCGTGGAACGGGAAAATATCAAGGCGACCAGAGACGCCTATCTCGTGCTCAAGCAGGAAATGGTCAGGCTGTTGCAGACCGACGAACCGCTGCACATTGAGGAGCCGCGCATTCTTACCGTCGTCCTCGTCGTCGGCGTGAATGGGTCGGGCAAGACGACCAGCATCGGCAAGATGGCGGCCTACTATAAACGGCGCGGATCGCGGGTCGTCATGGGCGCCGCCGACACCTTCCGCGCCGCAGCCATTGACCAGCTCAAGATCTGGGGCGAGCGAGCCGGCGTGGAGGTCATCGCTCATGCGCCTGGGTCCGACCCAGGCGCGGTCATTTTCGACGCCATCCGCGCCAGCCAGGAGAGCCGCAAAGCTGACCTGCTCCTGGTCGACACCGCCGGGCGCTTACAAACCAAGTACAATCTCATGAAAGAACTGGAAAAGGTGCGCGCGGTGGCTGGCAAGCAGGTGCACAAGGCGCCGCACGAAACCCTGCTCGTCCTCGACGCCTCGACCGGTCAGAATGCCATTGCCCAGGCCAAAGCCTTCCGCGACTCTTCCGGCGTCACCGGCATTATTCTCACCAAACTCGACGGCACCAGCAAAGGCGGCGCCATTCTCAGCATCAAGCGCGAGCTGGGCGTGCCCGTCCGCTTCGTCGGCACTGGCGAAAAGATCGACGATTTTGCCTATTTCGACCCGGTGGCGTTCATCACCGGTCTGGTGGGAGAGTAGGAAAAGAGGAAGATTGGACGTGTGGCCAGCTATCTTCACACGTCATGCTGAGAGCGTGGCCTACTTGTTTAGCCGCCGCAACACCGGACTATCCTGCACGCGCGGTGGATGTCTCAGATCGTCGCGATGCTTCCAGAGCAAGAGGGCGGTATTCACCGCCCACACCGCCAGCAAGAGGGGATCGGGCTGATAAAGCGCCAAAGCGGCAAGCAGAACAAGCATCCCCAAGAGCACGGCCCACCCCGGCGTGACGAGGATCGCCAGCCCGATCGCCAGCGCAATGCCCAGCACAGTCGGCCCGAACCAGAGGGTCAGCCCACACCAGATGCCAAAGGTGACGGCCAGCGCCTTGCCGCCGCGGAAACCGAGGAAGGGCGAGTAGGCGTGGCCGAGCACCGGCGCAATGGCGACGACGGCCAAGGGCCACCCGCTCACTTCGCCCCAACTCATCGCCAGCCAGATGGGAATCGCGCCTTTGAAGCCGTCGAGCAGAATGGCAATGACGCCCCAGAGTTTGCCGCCGGCGCGAAAAACGTTGAACGCGCCCGGATTGCGGTCGCCGTAGCCGCGAATATCAGTGTGCAGGGCCAGCTTTCCGACCCAAACCGAGAACGGCAGCGCGCCGCTGACGTAAGCAATCACCACCCAGAGCAGCGTGTTCATACGCGCCGTCCCTTCCATGTGATGCCGCGGCCCAGCAGACGGCGCAGCACGCCCCACACCGCGGCAACCTGCACCAGCAGCGCCCCGAGCGGCGTCAGCAGGGCAGCGGCCGGCGCGCCCGTACGACGCGCCCACGGCAGTGTGCTGAGCGTGGCCGCCAGCCATGTGAGCGGCAGCCAGCGCAACGCCAGCCGGCCGTTGACTACGCCGGTCGCGACGATCAGCGGCGACATGATCGCTGAGATGAAAGCTATCGTGAAAATCGAGCCGACGCCGCTCCAGCGTAACGAACCGGCGCCAAGGCGCGTCATTCCCTGCCACAGTTGTCGAGAGTTGTCATACATGCGGACATACGCGGCGTCGTTTGCGTGCAGCACGGCAACGCGATAGTGCAGCCGGCGCAGATGCCGTCCCAATGCCAGATCTTCCAACGGTTCGCTGCGCACCGCGGCAAAGCCGCCACTTGCACAGTAGACCGACCGGCGCATCAAAATGTATTGTCCATTGAGCGCGTAGGCGCCTGGCGCCCGCCCCGCAAACAGCCCCTCGAACGCGACCGTCAACGCAAGACGATCCATCAGGTCGTGAAACTTCTGGCCGACAAAGAGGCTCAATACATCGAGGTGCTGTGCTTCTGCGTAAGCCACCGCACAGCGCGGGCCATCCGGCGCATGGAGCAGGTCGGCGTCGGTAAAAAGCAGCCATTCGCCGTGCGCCGCTTCGACGCCGCGATGACAGGCGTGCGGCTTGCCGTACCAGCCCGGCGGCGGCCCTTGCAGCGGAACGACGATGGCGCCATGTGCGCGCGCGATCTCACTGGTGGCGTCGGTTGACCCGTCGTCGACGACGATGATCTCGAGCGGGCCAGGATAGCAGGTCGCCTGGAGCGAGGTCAGCAGACCGCACAAATTACGCGCTTCGTTGCGCGCCGGTGTGATGATCGAGAGGGAAGGCAGCGCACCCTTGCCCGAAGAGAAGGGCAGATTGGGCAGGGCATGAAAAGCCTGTTCGGCGCGCCATGCCAGCGGCAGCGCCAGAAAGGTCAAGCGCGCCGCACGCTGCCAGTTCCAAATTTCCACGATGACTATTTCCTGCGTTTGACGCGCATTGACACGCCGGGGCGTGGTTCCAGGGTGGCGCCCATGTGTGGATGAATCTGGTCGCCGTTGAGCAGTTCGAGGTCGAAGCGCTGCAGCAAGCGCGCCAGCACCGTGCGCGCCTCCACCTGGGCAAAGGCGGCGCCGATGCAGTTGCGTGGCCCGCCGCCAAAGGGAAGGTAGGTGAAGGGCGGCGTCTTCTCCTCTGCCCGCGCGCAAAGCGCGCGGGGCAGAAGGCGTCCGGATCTTCCCAGTATTCCTTATCGCGGTGCGAGAGATAGATCGAGTACATCACGCGTGCCCTCTGGCACGTGGTAGCCCTGAACGGTCATGTCCTCCGTGGCGTGGCGGTTGCCGATGTGAATGGGTGGGTAGAGGCGCAGCGTTTCCCTTGATCACCTGGTCGAGCAAGGTGAGCGCGTTGAGTTGATCGGCAGTGGGCGGTTCATCCTGCGCGCCGAGCACGCTGTCGACTTCGGCTTGCAGTTCGGCCAGCGTGGCGGGATGCGCCCCCAGCAGGTAGAGCACCCACGCCAGCAACGCGGTGCTGGTATCGTGGCCGGCGATCAACATCGTGAGCAGTTGGTCGCGGATCAGGTCGTCGGTCATGTCGGGCGCGACGATGAGCGCGGCGAGCAGATCGGTGGGGTCAGGCTCCGCTTCCCGCGTTGCCAACTCCGCCCGCCGCGTGCGAATGATGTCGTAGAGATAGGCGTCCAGCGTCTCGATGGCCTGGCGCTGGCTGGCCTTGACCGGCGCGCCCGCCCACAGGATCCACAGACCGGGCGAAATGTATTCGATCAGGTGCAGGATCGGCTGCCAGAGACGCGGCAGATGGGGGGCGACATCGACGTGAAAGCTGGCGCCCATCAGGATGATCAACGCCAGCTTGCGCATCTCGACGAGCATGTCTTGCGTCTCACCGTCCGCCCACGTGGCGGTCACATCGTCGGTATAGCGCCAGAAGGCCGGAATGCTCGGCAGCACATTGCGCCGCTGATAGGGGACATCCATGATGCGGCGATAGCGGTCGTGTTCTTCGCCATTCACCACCAGGACGCCATGTCGCAGCAGTTTTACGACCGGATCGCTGGCGTTGCGCCAGCTCAGCAGGTCGCGCTGGGTGACGAGCACCTGCCGGTTGGCGTCTGGCCCGACGAAAACCGCGGGACGGAAGCGCGGCATGGTGATCTGGAAGATGGGGCTGACGTGCTCGCGCATCAAGGCCACCGCGGTGAGCAGCGAGCGGTCGCCGCAGCAGAGCCGCGCAGCAACGCCGAAGGCCGCTGCGCGCTTCGGCAATTGGTAGAGGGCGAGAGGAGTCAGTCATTGGCATAGTAATAATTACAGCAGGGCGGCGCGAAATTCCACCGCGCCGTTGCCCACAATCTGTTCATCAGGGCGAAAGCCGTCGGCGGTGAAATACAGACGCAACACGCCGCGCCACGCCCGATTGGAGTTGATGGTCAAATCGGCGCAGTCGTGCATCGCGCCGCGATAGATGTCGTCGTCATTGACTTTGACGCGCAACTTGTGCACGCGACTGTTGCAACCATTGTGAGTGCGCAGGGAAAAGTGTGTGATTTTGATACGCAGCGGGCCGACCGGCACCATGCGTGTGACATGGATGACGCCATGGACGTCGGCAACGCCGTCAAAAGTAAAGGGCAAGCTTGGCATGGGTCAGATACGTTGCTGATTTTCCTTAGGATTCATCGACATTGAGAGTATATCATGGGTTTGTCGAGTGGACGACCTGCGCATACACTGAAGTTGTTTCAATTGATTTGAGTGTTACCTATCAAACAATCAGGAGGATTACGTGAGAACTATCCAACTTGGCAATTCCGGCGTCGATGTCAGCATCTACTGCCTTGGCGCCATGTATTTTGGCTCGCGCAACGACCGCGCCACCTCCTACCGGATGCTGGATCGCTATGTAGACGCCGGTGGCAGCTTTATCGACGCCGCCAATATCTATGCGTGGTGGGTGGAAGGGTTCCGCGGGGGCGATAGTGAAACGCTGCTGGGCGAATGGCTGCGCGCACGCGGCCATCGCAGCCGCATGTTTATCGCCAGCAAAGTCGGCTTTCCGTACGACGATGTGACGCTCGGCTTGAGCGCAACGCAGATCGAAACGGAGTGCGACAAGAGTCTGCGCCGGCTGGGCGTCGATACGATCGATCTCTTTTACGCGCATGTCGATGATCGCCAGACGCCGCTGGAGGAAACACTGGCCGCGTTCGACCGATTGGTGCGCGCCGGCAAAGTACGCTTTATCGGCGCCAGCAACTTTATGGCGTGGCGGTTGGCGCGGGCGCACGCGCTCAGCGAGCAGTATGACTGGCCGGATTATGTGTGTCTGCAACAGCGCCATACCTACTTGCGGCCCAAACTGGGCGCCAGCTTTGACCCGCAATTGAGCCTCACCGGCGAGCTGGTGGATTACTGCCGCGCCAACCAGGTGACGATCCTCGCCTATTCCTCGTTGCTGAGCGGCGCCTACACGCGCCTGGACCGCCTCGTGCCGGAGCAATATCTCGGCCCCGACGCCAATGCGCGCCTGGCCGTGCTGCGCGAGGTGGCGGCCGCGCATGGCGTCACGCCCAACCAGGTGATTCTGGCGTGGTTGGTGCAACAGCAGCCACCGATCATTCCGGTGATGGCGGCGAGCACAGACGCGCAGATGGCAGAGAACCTGGCCGCGCTGAATCTACAACTAACATCCGCCGAAATCGAGCGGCTGAATGCAGCAGGCGCCTAAACATCGTAGGTCGGGCCACTAGCCCGACGTGGTGCGCCAACCGCCTCCTATTACGCTTCACCTACCCGGATACACGCCGCCGCCTGCGTTCCGCCTACGGTTTGGAGCGCCGGGTCCACCTGCCGGCATTTCTCCACCGCCATCGGACAGCGCGGATGAAAGCGACAGCCCGTGGGCAGCTTCACCGGGTCGGGCGTCTCACCTTGCAGGATGATGTGCTGGCGGCGCAGGCGCGGGTTGGGGGCCGGCACGACCGAGAGCAGCGCCTGCGTGTAGGGATGCCGCGGCGTGGTCATGACCTCCAGGATTGCGCCCGTCTCCACGATGCGCCCCAGGTACATCACGGCGATGCGGTCGGCCACCGCGCTCACGGTGCCCAGGTCGTGGGTGATGAAGAGCACGGCAATCGAGCGCCGCATTTTGAGGTCGGCCAGCAGGTTGAGGATCTCGGCGCGGATGCTCACATCCAGCATGGAGACCGGCTCGTCGGCGACCAGCAGGCGCGGCTCCAGCACCAGCGCGGTGGCAATCGCCACGCGCTGGCGTTGCCCGCCGGAAAGCTCGTGTGGGAAGCGCGCCAGGAAGTGTTCGGCCGGCTTCAGCCCCGCGTCTTCGAGCGCGGCCACGCTGCGCCGGCGACGCTCTGCCGCGTTGGGCGCCAGTTTGTGCACGTGCAGCGGTTCGGCGACGATTTCGCCCACCGTCATCAGCGGATTGAGCGATTCGTAGGGATCCTGAAAGATCATCTGAATGTGCCGCCGCGCCGCCTTCCAGACAGACGCCGGCGCGGCAGCCAGGTCATTTCCCTCAAAATGGATGCTGCCGGCTGTAGCTGTTTCCAGCCCAAGCAGCGTCAACGCCAGCGTGGACTTGCCACAGCCGCTCTCGCCGACCAGCGCCAGCGCCTCGCCTGCTGCCAGGTCGAAGCTGACATCGTCCACCGCGTGCACAAACTGGTCGGGAGAGCGACCCAGGCGCGACGACCCACCGGGAAGAGCTTGCGCAAGCCACGGACGCGCAACAGCGGTTCATGCATGGCGCGCCTCGCGTGTTTGCTGCGCTTCGACGAGAAAGCAGCTTGCCTGGTGGTCGGGGGTTATCGCATAAACGGGCGGCTGTGTGAGATGGCAGCGGCCGAAGACCTGCGGGCAGCGCGGGGCAAAGCGGCAGCCGGGCGGCAAGTCGTTCAGCCGCGGCGGCGAGCCAGGGATGGAGGCCAGGCGTTGCATCGGCCGCGTCGGGTCGGGAAAGGCTTTGAGCAATTCTTGTGTGTACGGATGAGCCGGCGTGTTGTAGATCGCATCCACGCCGGCATATTCGGCCAGTACGCCGCCGTACATGACCAGCACGCGGTCGCACAGCTCAGCGACGATGCCCAGATCGTGCGTGACCAGCAGAATCGAGAGATTCAGTTGACGGCGCAAGTCGGACAGCAGTTGTAAAATTTGCGCCTGGATCATCACGTCGAGCGCGGTGGTTGGCTCGTCGGCAATGACAATGTCGGGCGAGCAGGCCAGCGCCATCGCGATCATGGCGCGCTGGCGCATCCCGCCGGAGTACTGGAAGGGATATTGGTTGCGCCGGCTGGCGGCGATGCCGACCAGGTCGAGCAACTCGCCCACGCGACGGTCGATCGTGCGAGCGTCGGACGCGTCCTCGTGCAGCCGGATCGCCTCGGCGATCTGGCTGCCCACCGTGCGCACCGGATTGAGCGCGTTCATGGCGCCCTGGAAGATCATGGCGATCCGCTTCCAGCGCAGCGCGGCCATCTCGCGCTCGGCAAGCGCAAGCAGTTCGATGCCATCGAGTTGCACCGATCCCCCGACAATGCGTCCAGCCGCGGGCAGCAGCCGCATCAAGGCCAGCATCAGCGTCGATTTGCCACAGCCGCTTTCGCCAACGATGCCCAGCGCCTCACCCCGTTGCAGGGTAAAGGTGATATCACGCAATGCCTGGGCAGGCGGCTGCGATGGATCGACATAATCGACGGAGAGGCGCTTCACTTCCAGCAAAGGCTGTTGACGCGCACGCGGCGTGACTTCGGTCATCATGAAACGTTTCCCGCCTGTTCGACAGGCGTTGGCTCTAGCTGCAATCGAGGCAGATTCTGCAACGTGCGGTCGCCGGCCAAGTGATGCGTTGTCAGCCGCGGGTTGAGCGCCTGCTCTAAGCCTTGCCCCAACAATGTGCAACTCAGCACGACCCAGACGATGCCAAAGCCTGGAACCACCAGCGCCCACCACGCGCCTGCACTCATGGCGCCGCGCGTAAAGGCATAGTTGAGCATCTGTCCCCAACTGAGCGTCGCGGGGTCGCCCAGCCCCAGAAAGCTGAGCGTGCTCTCGTTCAGGATCGCCAGCGAGATCACCAGCACGGTGTTGACGACGATCAGCGGCAGCACTAACGGGAAGATGTGGCGGCGGATGATGTAGCTGTTGCCTGCGCCGACCGCCCGCGCACGCATCACGAACTTGCGCTGTTTGACCGACAATGTCTGTGCGCGCACCAGCCGCGCCGTGCCCGTCCAGCCCAGCAGCCCAATGACCAGGATGATGGTGGTCAGGCTGGGCTTGGTCAGCGCCACGATGACGACGGCCAGCGGCAGGTCGGGAATCACCAGCATGATGTCGGTGAAACGCATGAGGATGCCTTCTGTGCGCCCGCCCAGAAACCCGGCCGCGATGCCGATCAGGCCGCCCATCGTCACCGAGATGAACGACGCGAAAAACCCGACGATCAGCGAGACGCGCGCGCCGTAGAGAAAGTTGCTCAGCACGTCGCGACCCGCGTCGTCGGCGCCCAGCCAGTGCGCGGGGCTGGGCGGCTGGTAGATGTCCATGATGTTGACGCGCACAACCGCGTCAGGATCATAGGGGCTGAGCCAGGGCGCCAACACCGCGACGCCGATCGCAATGGCCAGCATGACCAACCCGATCATTCCCATTGGGTTGCGCCGCAACCTTGCCCACACGCCTCGATACCCGCCTGCCGTCGTTTCCATGACTGCCTCACACCCAGGATTGCCTCACACAGAGACACGGAGAACACAAAGAAAAGCGAAGAAAGATATTTCCTTTGTGCCCTTTGTGCCTCTGTGTGAGGCGAGCTTTGGTTTACTCACACAGAGACACGGAGAACACAAAGAAAAGCCGTAACGATACATCTCTGGCAAAAATCGACCACGGATTCAAGGGATGAGGCGGATGCTCACGGATTTACTCCGAAAAGCATCCAGCTTTTTCCGTCAAATCCGTCAAATCTGTGGTCTATGAAAACCAAAAGTGTGATCCATCAATCTACTTGTACGCGCGGATCCAGATAGCCGTACAGCAGATCGGCGATCAAATTCGCCACGATCACGCTGATCGCCAGCAGCAGAAAGGCGCCCTGTAGCATCGGATAGTCGCGGCGATTGACGGCCTCGAAGATCGCGCCGCCGAGACCCGGCCACGAAAAGACGCTCTCAATCTGCACCGCGCCCGCGACGGTAAAACCAAGGTTGAGGGCTATGATCGTCACCATCGGCAGCATGGCGTTCTTGAGCGCGTGGTCTTTGAGGATCTGAAAATGGTTGAGCCCTTTGGCCTTGGCGGTGAGGATGTAATCTTCTGACAGGACATCGACCAGGGTGCTGCGCATGATCAGCATGTATTCGCCGAGAAAAACGATCGTATAGGTCAGCGACGGCAGGAAAAGATGGCGCGCCAGATCGGCCAGTTGCTCCCAGCCGTTGGCGTAAACCATGCCGGGCGTCATTTTGCCGCCGATCGGCAGGCCCAGATAGGTGCTGCCCCAGAAGAGGAGAATGATGCCCAGCCAGAAGGTCGGCAGACTCCACGCCAGCAGGCTGAAGCCGAGCGCGGTGTAGTCGACCGGCGTGTGCGCCTTCCACGCCGCCAGCACGCCCACCGCCATGCCCAGCACGATCGCCAGCACCTGCCCCGCGCCGATCAGGAGCAGCGTGTTCCACAGCCGTTCGCCGAGTATGTCGAGTACGGGCCGGTTGGTGTGATAGCTGATGCCCAACTCGCCGCGCAGCAGATTGCCGGCATAGATAAAGAACTGCGTGTCCAGCGGATTGACGGCGCACTCCCCTAACGTGAGTGGGTTCAAGCTCTCGAAGCAGTTGAGCACCGGTTTGTCGAGGCCGAAGCGCTCGCGGATGGCCTGCTGCGCCTGGACCGTCAACCGCGGGTCGCGTATCCCCGCCCGTGCGGGGTCGCCAGGCAGGATGCGAAAGAGGAAGAAGTTGAGCACGATCACGAAAAGAATCGTGAACGCCGCCCACCCTAACTTGCCCGCCAGATAAGAAGATCGTTGCACGGCAGAGTCCGTTAAATTTTGATAGAACGCGGATGACGCGGATCAGGCGGATGAACGCAGATTTGTAACCACACAGCCTGCTTCCAATCGGCCACGGATTAGACGGATATTGCGGATAAAATCCGTGAGAATCCGCCAAATCCGTGACATCCGTGGTCTATTTTGCGCTTGCCTATGAACATTCACGCTCGATCCGCGGAAATCCGCCAAAATCCGCGTTGTCCGCGTTCTATTCCATCTACCAAATCGGCGGCTCGTCGTCGTTGTGCAGGATGGCTTCGATGCTGGACAACTCGTCCGCGGTGAAGTGCAGATTTTTGACCGCGGCCGCGTTGTCCTCCACCTGGCTCACCTTGCTGGCGCCCACCAGCGCCGAGGTCATTTGTGGGTGGCGCAACACCCAGGCGATCGCCATCTGCGCCAGGGTCTGCCCGCGGCCTTCGGCGATCTGGTTGAGACGCCGCACCAGTCCGATCCGCTCGGCGCTCACTTCATCCGATTTGAGAAAACCATGCGCTTTGGCCGCACGCGAATCGGACGGAATGCCGCCGAGATACTTGCTCGTCAACAGGCCCTGCGCCAGCGGCGAAAAGGCGATGCAGCCCATGCCTTCTTCGTCCAGTGCGGTCAGCAGCCCCTCCTCGATCCAGCGGTTGAACATGCTGAAGGCCGGCTGATGGATCAAACAGGGCGTGCCCAGTTCGCGCAGGATCGCGGCGGCCTGGCGCGTCTGTTCCGGCGAATAGGTGGAGATGCCGACGTACAGCGCGCGGCCCGACCGCACCGCGTAATCGAGCGCCATCATCGTCTCTTCCAGCGGCGTGTTGGGGTCGGGGCGATGGCTGTAGAAGATGTCGACATACTCAAGCCCCATGCGCTTCAGGCTCTGGTCGAGGCTGGCAATGAGATATTTGCGCGAACCCCATTCGCCGTAAGGGCCAGGGCCACATGTAATAGCCGGCTTTGGTGGAGATAATCAATTCGTCGCGATAGGGACGCAGGTCTTGCGCCATGATGCGCCCGAAGTTCTCTTCCGCTGAGCCGGGCGGCGGGCCATAGTTGTTCGCCAGGTCAAGATGCGTAATGCCGAGGTCGAAGGCGCGCAACACCATCGCACGGGCATTTTCGTAGGTGTCCACGCCGCCGAAGTTGTGCCACAACCCCAGCGAGACCGCAGGCAGCATCAGCCCGCTACGCCCCGTGCGACGATAGACCATCCGTCCATCATACCGTTCTGAATCGGCTTGGTAAAGCATTCTCTGATTCCTTTCTTGTTTGAGGTAGCGGCGCCAGATCACTGGCGTCACGCGTTGTAACGATGCAGCCGCTTTCCATCGAGCACGGGTTAGGCGGATAAATTTGGATGATTTCGGATGAAATCCGCAAGAATCCGCCCGATCCGTTTCATCCGCGTGCTATTTTATAACAGCCTGAACAGTCACGTTGAGTTAGGTTGTTGCGCCCCACCGCCCAAAGTCGGCGTTGCGGCGCGCCTCGCGGCGGCGGTGCTGCTCGTGAATCTCGGCGACATGATCGACTTTTTCGGCGATGGCTGCTTCCAGCCAGACGCGCCCATGTTCCGCCGTCGCCACGCTGCCCGCGCCGTACGCCCCGGTCGCGGTGTCGTCATCCCAGGGCGGGTTGGCGATCAACGCCCCGCCTTCGATCCAATCCATGAAATAGCTGGGGGTGGCGATGAAATCCGTCTCGTCCACCACCCGCTCCATGTGAACTGCCGCCGGAAGCAGGTGCAGCATCATCGCCGTCTCCAGCTCGCCGGCGTGACCCATCCCGCCGATGGCGGAGCGGCGCTGCGCTGCGATGGCCGGCGCCCCGCGATGGCTGGGCCGTGTGCAGCCATGCCGTGGCGGCAAAGATGCGACGATGCCGCTCGCCCGCATATTTCACCACGTTCACCAGAAATGAGCAATTGCCGCCGTGACCACTTATCAGATAAATACGGTCGCAGCCCCGGCCAGCCAGCACATCGATCACCGCGAGCCAGAAATCTTCAAACGCGCGCCCGCCCACGTTGAGCGTGCCGGCAAACGCGGCGCGATGGGTGCTGACGCCATAGGGGAAAGCCGGCAGCGTGACGCATTGCGCCGGTGCGCGCTGCACCACACCGCGCGCGATGGCGCCGATGATCACGGTGTCCGTACGCAGCGGCAGGTGATAGCCGTGCTGCTCGGTGTGACCGATGGGGATCAGCACGACCTTGTCGCGGTCGTGATCCGCGGGAAGCAGCGCCGCCGGGTGCGTGTGGCTGGGATGGGGCAAGGCAATGCGCGCCGCGCCGAGATCAAAGTCGGCGCCTTGCGGCGTGACGACATACACGCGGCCAAAGCCGTCATCGCGCAGGCTATCGACCAGCCCACGCAGCACCGCGCCCAACCTGCCATCGTCCACGGCAAGCCCACTGCCGCGCCAGCCGAAGGGAACGGAAGGCAACAATCCTGCACGCGGCGGATTCCCCAGTGTGGCCGCCAGCCGCGTCAGGTCAATGTCTTCACCCAGCGGCAGACAAAGCGGCGTCGCCCGCGGCAGCGCTGCCACCTCGGGCCAGGTGAGCAGCGCGTAGTCGAAAAATGTGGTCATGCGTTTGTTCGATCAGCGATGGACGACGACAAGCGTGCCCGGGCTTGCGCTGTCCATGAAGTGCCATCCCCGATACGAGACCGTCGGCGCGGCCCAGTCGAAAAGCCATTTGGCATCGTTGTTGGTCATATTGATGCAGCCATGACTCATCGGCACGCCAAAGTTGTTGTGCCAGTACGCGCCATGAAACGAATAGTCCCGGTAAAAATATTGCACCCACTGTACGTTGGGCAGGTTGTAGTAGTCGCCCGCGGCGCGGCTGCCGCCTTGCATTGTCTGGGACGACACTTTCGACCAGATGCGAAAAACGCCGGTCACGGTCGGTGTGCGCGACTTGCCCGACGAAATGGCGAACTTTTTGATCAACTGGTTGCCTTCCCAGGCATAGGCGCGCTGATGGTCGAGATCAACCGAGATCCACTTGTCGTCGGTAGGTACAACCGGATACTCCGGCACGCCGTTGTCACCCATCGGCGCCTCGGCGAACAGCTCGGCAAAGGAGGGCGGCGGCACAACGATGCGCTGCCCAGGCCTCACCTGCGCGGCGTCGGCAAGGTCGTTGGTCTCCAGCGTGCGGCGCAGCGACGTGCCATAAGCGGCTGCAATGGCTGAGAGCGTCTCCCCTTCCTGCACAACGTGTACGTAGTACTTGCCGGGAACCGGAATGTCGTTGCCGGCTTGGGGTGCAAAGTCAATGCCTTCCGCAACCGGCGCACGCAGCGCCTCGCCCACATGGAGCACCATCGAGGGCGAGCGTTGGTTCATCTCGGCCAGGCGCGCCGCGGTCGTCTGCAGCTTGGCGGCGATCGACGCCAGCGTGTCGCCAGGGTGCACGATATAGATGCGCGTCGCCGTGTCGATGAATCCCTCTGTCGGCGTCGTCTCCAGCGCACTCCCTGCTTCACTGCTGCGCCCCGCGCCGCTGCCCACCACGTCGGAAGGCACGATCAATCGCTGGCCGGAGCGGATCAGGCTGGGGTCGCTCAAGGCATTGAGACGCATTAAGGTGGAAACATCAGTTTGGTAGCGGCGTGCGATCTCCGTCAGCGTCTCGCCGGGCGCAACAACGTGTGAATCGCCTGTCTGTGCCAGCCCGTTGCGCGTAGTCATGATAAGCAGCAACAGGCTGAGCAGGCATATCCCTATGATTCGTCGTTTTGTATGGATAACTTGGGCGCTTTTCTTCATGCTTCTTGCTCCAATCGATCTTGCGGATGGCGAGTGCAATGCGGGAAATCCGCTGCCATCTTCTCCTGTCAGGCTTGCCTTGCCTGCGCTTTCGGACTTCGGCGATGGCTGCACGCAGCGCAGGCGCGTCAAGATGCGTCGCCTTCTTGACCTCGCCATTCGCTCTCTACTGTAGCAAAGGGGTGGGGCGCCGTCAATGGCGCCGTCATTATCCTCTCGTTGGGTTGGCGAAGTGGCTTAGCGGCAGCGTGATGGCTATAGGATCTGGATGGCGGGTTAAACAGTGAAAGAAATTCGTGTAGCAACAATAAAAGCAAAATGCATTTCGAATGCAAATCCGTGAGCATCCGCCTAATCCGCCCCATCCGTGGTCAATTCTTGGATGGCTGAATCGTTACTTCTCTGCGAACCTTGCATCTTTGCGTCGAAATCTAGCACAAACCCAATACCCAAATGTACAGTTGGACAACCCTACGGCCTGTCTCTATAATGTAAGCCAGCATCGCCTCATCACCATAGCGATCCAGAATCTATCCAACCACCGACAGGAGAACCTCATGTCAAGACCGCTGCTGGATGCCCCCTACATCTTTGGACTGCACGATCCCGGCGGTGAGTGGATCATGGCGCAGGCGGGGCGCCGCGGCTGGATTCTCTTTACCGAGGCAGTAGGCAGCGATCCGAACGATGACAGCGGTCGCGACTATCGGCCCTGGAGCGACCAGGAATTTGGTGCGATCTGCCGCATCAACCACGGTTACGGCAGCATGGGCACGATCCCGACGCCCGACCGCTACGCTGATTTTGCGCAGCGCGTCGCCAACTTTGTCGCGGCCAGCCCCGGTTGCCGCACCTGGGTCATCGGTAATGAAATGAATCACAGCCAGGAATGGCCCCAGGCGGGTGCGCTGCGTGCGGCCAACGCGCCGGTCGCTTCACCAGTGCAGCCGGACGTCGCATCTGTAGATGGCTTTGGACATAGCAGTGCTTCACGTTTCAGCGCGCTGGCGCCGGCAATGGCAGCTTCCCTTGCCGTATCTCCGTTAGGCGCGCCGGCTGGCCTCCAGCCCATCTTGCCCCAGGAGTATGTGCGTTGTTTCCAGATGTGCCGCACGGCGATCCGCGCCCTGCCCGGCCATGCCGATGACCTGGTCGTCGTCGGCGCGGTGGCGCCCTGGAACGCCGAAACGACCTATCCGTCGAATCCAACCGGCAGTTGGATTCGCTACTTCACCGACATCCTCAACGGGCTGGGCGCGAATGGCTGCGATGGGATCGCACTGCACACCTACACGCATGGCAGCGACCCTGCCTTGATCACCAGCACCGCCACGATGAATCCACCCTTTCAGGCGTATTACTTTAATTTTCAGGCGTATCGTAATTTTATGGACGCGGTCCCGGCTGCAATGCGTACGTTGCCGGTCTTCATCACCGAGACGGATCAGGATACACCCTGGCTGGATGCCAATAACGGGTGGGTGCAGGCGGCCTATGCAGAGATCAACCGCTGGAACCAACAGCCTGGCGCGCAGCAAATCCGCTGCCTGCTGCTCTATCGCTGGCAGCGCTACGATGCATGGCAGATCGAGGGCAAGACCGGGGTGATTGACGGCTTCCGCGCGGCGCTGGCCAACGACTACCGCTGGAAGGAGCCGCCCCCCAGTCCGGCAAACTACAAAGTTGGCGACGTGCTGCGCACCCTGGACGCCATCAATTTACGCGCCGCGCCCGGCGGTCAGATCATCGGCGTGCTGCCAGCCGGTGCGCAGGCGACTGTGCGCAGCACACCCTACAGCATGACCGGCGGCTTGCCTTTCTGGGCGGTGCGCGTGTTGTTCAACGGTCAGGTGCGCAACGGCTGGCTGGCGCAATATACGCTCGACCACGTCATAGTTGCTCACGCGAATCTTTGGCGCTGCGACCCGCCGCTTACCAGCCAGGCGACATCGTGCGCACATTGGATATGCTCAATTTCCGCAGCCAGCCGGCGGGCGCAGTGATAGGTGTGCTGCCCACCAACACGGCCTTGACGATCACCGATCCGATCTGTGTGATGGCCGAAGGCGTGCCATTCTGGGCAGTGCGCGGAGTGGTCAATCGCGCGCTGGCTGATGGCTGGGTGGCGCAGTATACGCAGGGCGGCATTGTCCTGCTCGAACCTTACCAACTTCCTTCTGGTGCGAACGCGGCTGCCGCTGTCGCCGGCCTCGCTGCTGGACGTGCAGCCTTTGCCCTGGGCGACGAAGTGCGTACGGTGACAGCTACACGCTTGCGGCGCACGCCGGGCGTCACCGGCAAACCTGCGAATGATACGCTGGCCATCGTGCCTGCCGGCGCGGTCATGACGGTGTCAGGTGGCCCTACGCGCGTCGACGGCATGGCGTGGTGGCGGCTGGTAGGGGCGCTGCCGAACCTGGGGCGCGTCGAAGGCTGGATGGCGCAGCAACTGCCGAGCAGCAGACCTTGTTCGAGGGCGTGCTGCCGGAGGCGCCGCCTGCCATCGAACTGCCTGGCGCCGGGGGCGCCTTTGCATCGGGCGACCGCTTCCGCACGACGACGATCGTTCGTCTGCGCCGTTCGCCCGGCTTTAGCGGCAAGGATGAGACAGACATCGTCACCGACATTGCGCAGGGGGTTGAGGGTGTTGTGGTGGCCGGACCCGCGCCGGCGGACGGCTTATCCTGGTGGCAGGTGGAGATTCGCGCACAGGATGGGCGGCTTTTCGCCGGCTGGATGGCCGAAGCTGCCGCTGACGGTGAGGTGTTGATGCAAAAGCTCAGCACACCCGTTACACGACCCGGTTTTCGTGTAGACAATCTTGTGCAGACGACTGATTTTATCAACATGCGGCGCACCCCAGGCGCTGTCAATAAACCAGCCGACGATGTGCTCGGTGCGTTGCGCCCGCGCACAATCGGCGTGCTGCTTGATGGCCCTCGTCTGGTCGGTGGTTTGACGTGGTGGCGCGTGGGCAGCATCCTCACGCCGCCGGGCGTCGAGGTGCGCGGCTGGATGGCGGAGACGTTGCCCGGGGTTGGCGCGCTGATCGTCGAGCCTGCAAAGCTTCCTGGCACGAACATTCCCGATGCGGCGACTGGCGTCTACCTCCATCCACCCTTTGCTGAACGCTATCCCATCGGTCAGCTCTGGGGCGAAAATTCGGATTTTTACGCCCGCTTTAATTACGACGGTGTGTCACTATTAGGACATAACGGTACAGATTTTTCGCTGCCGGAGGGGACGCCCCTCTTTGCCGTGGATGACGGCGTCGTGCGTCAGGTTGGTTTTGAGGCAGGCGGCTTTGGCAATTATATTTTGCTCAGCCACGCGTGGGGCGAATCGATCTATGCGCACCTTTCCGCCATCGACATCGCTCTCGACCAGGCTGTTGCGCGCGGGCAGCATATCGGCCGGTCGGGCAATACGGGTGGCAGCAGCGGCCCGCACCTGCACTTTGCGATCCGCACCAATCCCTATGTGCGCAGCGACGGGTGGGGCGGCTTTAGCGACCCGCTGCCCGCGTTGCCGCCCGGCGCCTACTATTTGCCATCCTATATTCTCGACGTAGCGCCGGCTGGTGTGGGTGTGATGGCCGCGGCGGCTGCACCGGAAGGTGCAGGACGGCTGCAGCCCTCGGCAATGGGCGAAGCGCCCGGCGTGCAACGACCTTAACCAACACGCCGGCGACGCTGCGCTTGTGCTATAATCCTTGTCGAATCTGACCATCGACTTGGAGTAGGCATGGCTCGACCGTTGTTTGACTCGCCTCATATTTTTGGCATCCACGAGCCTGGCGGCGAACAGTTTATGTTGGCCGCTGGGCGTCCGGGGTGGATTCTCTTCTCCGAGGTGCTGGGTCACGATCCCTCCGACCTGAGCGGCGTCGATTATACGAGCTACGCCAGCCAGGGCTTTGGCCTGCTCGTTCGCCTCAATCACGGCTACGAACCGGACGGCACGATCCCGCACAGCAGCCAGTACGAGGCTTTCGCCCGTCGCGTCGCCAATTTTGTCGGCACCAGCCGCGGCGCGCGCATCTGGGTGATCGGCAACGAAATGAACTATGCCATCGAGCGCCCCGGCATCAAGATCGACTGGTCGCGCCACCACACGCGCCGCGACGGCCCGCCCGATGTGGCCGATCCGACGCGGCGCGGATTGGCGGTGCGCTTCAACGTCCTCCCCGACCACTCCCGCGAAATCCGCACCACGCGGCGCCATGATCAGCCCCGGTGAAGTAATTACCCCCGAACTGTACGCCCGCTGTTATCGCCTCTGCCGCGACGCCATCCATCGCCTGCCGGGCCATGAAAGTGACATGGTGCTGGTGGGCGCCGTCGCACCCTGGAACACCCAGACGATCTACCCTGGCAATCCAAATGGCGATTGGGTTCAGTATTTTCAAGACATTCTGACAATGTTGGGGCCGGAGGGGTGCGATGGCTTCACACTTCACGCCTACACGCACGGCGCAAATCCTGCGCTGATCGCCAGCCAGGCTAAAATGGCGCCGCCCTTCCAGAATCGCCATCAGCATCTCCGCACGTACATGGATTTCATGCAGGCTGTGCCGGCTGCGATGCGCCATCTGCCCGCCTTTCTGACCGAGGCCGGGCAGACGCAACCCTGGGTCAACCAGAACAGTGGCTGGGTGCAGGCGTTGTACGGCGAGATCGATGCCTGGAACCGGCAGCCAAGCGCACAACAGATTCGTGCGGCGATTCTTTATCGCTGGCCTGCACTTGACCGTTGGTATATCGAAGGCAAAAATGCTGTCATCGAAGATTTCCGGCGCGCGCTGGCCAGCGACTATCGCTGGCGCGGCAGCGAAGAAATTGCGCACCGGAGCGACGAGACAGGCGCGCCAGACGCGCCTGTTGTAACTGAGGGCGCCGGTGACGGGATCGACGACGCCGTCACTGCCGCGCCCCCACCGCTTGCCAGTCAAGGCGAAGTGCAGACGGCGATGCAGGCCGCGCCAGATGATCCAGCACGCGCGCCTGAAGCTTCCCCTGCGGGCGCACGCAAACGCCGCCGACGCAAGACGCCGGAAACGCCGCCCTATGGCATCGAGTGGATGTCTGACAGCTTCCCGGCGCGCCTCGCGGTTGGCCAGACGATCACCGCGTCGATCACGCTGCGCAACACAGGCGCGCTGACCTGGCGCTGGGGCGGCGGCAATCCCTTTCGCCTCGGCTACCGTTATTATCGCAATCGCCGCTTGCTGAAGATGGCGCCTGCCAAAGATCTGCGCACCGACATCCCCGACGATGTCATGCCAGGACAAACCGTGGAGATTCAGGCGCGCATCGCGCTGCCAGACGAGCCTGGCAACTATACGTTGGAACTCGACCTGGTTCATGAGGGAGTTGCCTGGTTCAAGGAGCGCGGCGCGCCGGTGCTGACCCGTTGGCTGACTGTGGAAGCGCCGCCAACCAATGGTGCGGGCGGCGAGCGCGGCGCCATTCAGCTCCCCGTGCGGCCGTTTACAGACATCAGCCGGCGGTTGCCGCGCAGCGGGACGCCCTACGCGCGCCGCAATCTCAACCAGATTCGCTATATCGTCGTCAATCACACCGGCGCCCACCCACTGCTCAGCCTGGAGCGTGTGGCGCGCGCGCATATCAAGCGCGGCTACCCAGGTATTGCTTACGACTTTGTGATCGACGCCGCGGGTGAGATTTTGAAGGTCAAAGAGATTGAGGATGTGGCGCAGCCGGACAAGGTTTGGTCGGAGCAGGGCGTCAATATCTGCCTGGCCGGCAATTTTGCATCCAGCGCGCCGCCGCTTACGCAGCTTGATGCTGTTGGACGGCTCTGCGCCTGGCTGGCGCAAAACATGGGGTTAACCGCGGACGCAATCGTCGGGCTGGGTGAACTGACCCCGAGCGAAAGCCCAGGAGAAACCTTCTACAAAGGCGTGTGCTGGAAAGAAGTGCTTGCCCGGCAGGTGCGCCTGCACTTGGCGGCGTTGAGCACGGGGGCGTTGGAAAGCGACCGTACAGGTGAATCCGAGCGGCAGATCAGCGAAGTGCGCACGCTCAATCAGACACTGGCCGAGCGGTTGGCGCTGAGCGAGGCCAGGGAGCAGGAAGCGCAGACGACCGTCCGCCGGCTGCGCACCGACGTTGAAGCGTTGCGCCAGCAACTGGACGCACAGCCGGAAGTCGTCGAAGGCGGCCTTCGCATCCATCGGCTGATCGACCGCCTTCCTCGCAATGCGCAACGCTACGCGTCGCGCCGGCACGCCGACATTCAAGCTATCGTCATTCACGACACCGGCGCGCCAAGCGACACACCGTTGAGCGAACTGGCGGCATTTCAAAATCGCGCGTGGCCGGGCCTTTTGTATGATTTTGTGATCACCGCACAGGGCGCCGTGCAGCAGACGCAGCCACTGGAGGAGGCGCCGGACACGCCAGAGCCTTATGTGCGCCATGCTGTCAGCGTAGCATTTGCGGGCGACTTCCGGCAGGGCGGCAGCCCGACGCCGGAGCAACTGGCAGCGGGCGGCGCGCTGCTCGACTGGTTGTTGCTCCGTTATCCACAATTGAACCTCCAAACGGTAAAAGGTCTTAGCGAGTATATCGATACGTTGTCTCCCGGCCGCGAATGGATGGAAGGCGCGAACTGGAAGCAGCGTCTGCTCGCCGCGATGCCGCGGGCGATGGGGGTGGTGGAAGACACCGCGACCGTGCAAATCCTGCGTGCGGAGAGCGCTCGGCTGGAGGCAGAGCTAGCCGAGCTGCACGCGGCGCGCACTGCGCTTGAAGAGGAACGTCTCGATCGCACGTCCGAAATCCAGCGGCTGCGTGAAGAATTGGCTGCGAAACCGGCTGGCCCCATGAATTTTGTCGTTCCTGCGCCGCCGCTGCAAGAAATCACCGAGCAATTGCCCAAACATGCCAGGCTGCGCTACGACCGCCGCCCGCTCCAGCAGATCACGCACATCGCCATTCATCACACCGCGGCGCCGCCGCGTGTGGGGCCGGCGCGCATCGCGGAACTGCACGTCGCGGTCGATCCGGCGCGCGGTAAGGAAGCATGGCCCGGCATCGGCTACCATTACTTTATCCATGACGATGGCCGCATCGAACAGACCAACCAGGTGGAGACAGCCTCCTATCACCTGGTGCGCCACTACACCTATTCGGTGGGCATTGTCTTTGCCGGCAGTTTTATGAATGGCAAGATTCCGACTTCGGCGCAGTTGCGCGCCGGCGCCCATCTGACCGCGTGGCTGATGCAGGAGTTGAAGATCCCTTTGGCGCGTGTGTGGGGGCACCGTGAGTTTCCCGACAACATGACGGTCTGTCCAGGCGGAGAATGGACGCAAGGCAACCGCTGGCGCGATTTACTCTTCGAGCAGATCAGCCAGATCCAGCAAGGCGCCGGTCTCAAGAGTATTCGCCATTACCTGTTGTTCCCGGCTGGTGTAGAGGCGGCTGGCGAGATCTTCGCCAATGCCCTGGGCTACATGGCGAGGTTTCGCCCCACTGCCGGCTTTAGCATGGAAGAGGCGCGCGGCGCTGAGTACGTGACGATCGTCGGCGCCGAAGTAGGCGTCAGCGCGGTCAGCGAACAGCAGTTGGTCGAGGCTGGATGCAAGGTTGAGCGCATCAGCGGGCGCACCGACGATGAGGCGGCGCGCCTGCTTGCCGAGTTGGTACGCGTGGGCCGGCGCTTTCGCACGTATGAAGTGAGCTTCTAGCCCGATGGCAACCACAAGAGTTTGCGCCAAAGCAGGAGGCGTCGCGTGACCGCCGGCTTGTCGCATCGAAGCCAGCCGCTTGGCTCCGGTTATGCGGTCCATTTGCCGGCTTATGAAGGCCCGCTCGATCTGCTGTTGCACATGATCGAAGTGCGCGAACTGGACGTCAGCTTAATCAGCTTGATGGCAGTGACCGATCAATATTTGAAGACGCTCAACGAACTGGAAGAGATCGAACCGGGCGCGCTGGCCGACTTTTTGGTAGTCGCCTCGCGGTTGCTTTACATCAAGTCGTACAACCTGTTGCCCAAACCGCGCCCGCCTGCCGAGGATGACGAAGAGGCGAGCGGAGATGCGTTGCTGCGCCAATTGGTGGAGTATCGGCGCTTCAAGCAGGTGGCCGCCACCCTGCGGGCGCGCGAAGAGGCAGGGCTGCGCGTATACATTCGTACCGAACTCAAGCTGGAAGTCGAGCGCCGGCTCGACATGAGCAACCTCGACCTCGACGCGCTCCAGCGTTCGTTGCGCAAGGTGCTCCAGCGCATTCCGGTCGACCCGCCCATGCCGCGCGTCAAAACTTATCCAATCACTGTGGCCGAGCAGCTCGAAAGCGTGCGCCTATTTGCGCAACGTCTTTGCGGCGGATAGACAGAAATCTCAGCGCGGGGTCAGCTTTGAGGGGTTGTTGAGTCGCAGCGCCACGCGCATCGAGGTCATCGTGACGTTTCTCGCCGTGCTCGAGCTGGTCAAATTGCATGAAATCGAAGTGGTGCAGGACGCAACCTTTGGCGAGATTCACCTGCTGCCTTCGACCAATCCTGTTGCCTCCGACCAATGAGGCGCCGCCTGCATTGTCGGTCTAGTACACACGGGCTAAAATACCTCATTGGTTGCCTGGCAGGGGCGCACCCCCGTGTGCGCCCGGAAACCGGACAGGCACGGGGGCCTGTCCCTACCAAATCTACCGGCAGAATTACGCCCACCTGGACTAGTCGCTTGTCAAACGTGACGCTTTAGTGTGGACGGTTTGCAATGAGCACAGATAGACGCTGATAGACTCAAATGAGCACATCTGATTTGCTCTTATCTGCGATTATCCGATTTCATCTGTGCCTATCTGCGTTCGCTTGCCATAACTTTACCTGAAGTTTGACGTTTGACGCATCACCGATCTAGCCGGCGTCGCCGTCGCAGCCAGCCCCACGAACCCCCAAAAATCATCGCCCCGCCAAAGCTAAAGCCGCTCAGCAGCACCAGGCTGCGCTGATCCGCGGCGCGCGCCAGGGTGACTGCCTGCGTCTGCGCCTTCTCAACAGAGAGCACGGGCGCGGGCGTCGCTGAAGGCAGCGGCGTCCAGGTTGCTGTCGGTAAGGGCGTTGGAGTGTAGGTTGGCGTTGCCGTGGACGTGGCGGTCGGCATCGCAGTTGGCGTCTCTGTCGCGGTTGCGGTGGGCGTTGCCGTGGGCGTATCGGTCGGGAGGGGCGCTGCCGCCACGACGACCGGGGCAACTTCGGCGGCGGCAACTTCCACCACCGGCGCCGACTCGACGATGGGCGCGGGCTCGATCACCGGCTCCGGTAAAGGCTCTGGCGCAGGCGGCAAGTCGACGGCAGGCGCGCTGTCGTCGGGATAAAGACCGATCACATCGACCAGGATCAGGTCATCGGGCGCGGCTGACTGCGGGTGGTCGGTCAGAAAGAACACCGTCATCGTCCCGCCGAGCGCGCGCGCCTTGATATCGATGTTGACGTCGGGCGGCGGGTAGTTAAGCATACGCCCTTCGCCCCAGTGCGTCGGCCCCCAGATGACGGTCGGCGCATTAGGATCGGCGCCACCGGTGGGGTCGAGTCCAAGCTGGCGGCTAAACAGATCGGGCTGATTGGGCGCGCCCCACGCGATGCTGGCGCGATAGCCGGCGCCTGGCGTCACTGCTACCTGCGTATAGATGCCCGCTTTGAAAGGGGCGCCGCTCGTAATCGTCAAGTTCGAGCCGCCGAAATAAGTGTGATGATCTTCCATGAACGTGGGATCACCGGCGAGAACAAAAGCATTCCAGCCAACCGGCAACTGGCGAGGCGGGCTGCCGCTGAAGGCGTCCATGTCGCAGGTGATTTGCGGGATCACATTGGGTGGGTTGCACAAATCGGAGGCCGAAGCGGACGTCGCCAGGGCAAACAGCGCGATAGAACCCGCCAAAATGCCGGCCCACCAGACGCGAGGACGACTTGCTACAATATCAAACATCATGTGACCAGTATACGCCTTGCCCAATGGTGCACCAAATCATGACTTGAAACCGAACCCTTTCTTGGATGACCCGCTTTACAAGTTATTTGCTCACTGTAATCTCTCCCACCACCACCGTCTCTTGCGGGAACCATCCGCGCCGCGGCGCAATGGGTGCGTCATCCGCCGCGCGATGCAATGTTGCTGTCAGCGTGTAGCGGCCCCGCGCCAGCGTCGCCGGCAGCATTAGATCGTAGAAATCGCGCACGGGCTGGGACTCTAGCCAGTCGCCGCTTGGATATTCGTCGCTGCCGAGCGTAAAGCGCCATTCCTGCACTTGAACGCCACTCTGATCTTGCAGCGCCAGCACCACCTGGTACATGTCGTGGTAAGCATTGGGGCGTGGTCGCCAGAAAAACGTAGCGTGCAAGTCTTCCCCAGGCTGCACGCCGGTGCGGTCGAAACGTGCCTCCAGCAAATCTATGTAATCAAACGACGCCAGGGGCGCAGGCAGTTCCGGGATGCGTGGCGACGGCGCCACGGTCACCTCTCCCAAGTGCAGCCGTTGACCGTCGGGGCTCGGCGCGGTCGCAGGAAGCGATAGCGGCTCGCCGGTGTCTGTGTGATAGACCACCATCTCAAGCGAATAGGCGCCTGGTTTCGTGCTGACGCCGATGGGCAGCGCAAGAGATTGCGTTTGCACTTCATTGGCTGCCCACGTATCGGACGCGGGCAGCCAGGGCGCATCGCGCTGCGCGGCGAGCCGTCCCCCCTGGTCGTATAAACGCAGGCTCACCGCCAGCTCTGGCAAGGGATGGAGCAGGCCGCCACTGTTGGCTCAGGTAAAACACCGTCCCGGCTTCAGCCGTCTCGGTTGTTTGCGCGTAGTCAAGCAAACAAAGCAACTCGCCAAAACATATTTCCTCATCCAGCAGGGGTGACTGATCGCTTACTAGCGGTGGGGCTGCGAACAACTGCACCCTCCCAAAGTCGCGCCCCGGAATGGGCGTCTCCTGCAGGAGGGCGGTGTGCTCGGCCAGCCATTGGCGGATGACGCCTTGGGGATCGCTGACGGTGTCATAGAGGCGGTAATGCCAGATGCGCGGCGATTGTTTGGCAATTGCAGTCAAAGCCTTGCTTGTATCGGCGGCAGAGATAGTGAAGAAGTCGCTGGCCGGATCGCCCCAGCCAAGCGTCGACGGCCCATCGACGCTCCCACTACGCGTCAAGCGGGGAGCGTCGATGGGAGACGTCTCTGCCTCCATATTTTGCGCGTAGTCAACCAAAGATACAACAGACTCAATTTGAGGTAAAACAGCACTATCAACTCCTGCTAGAGCAGTAGGCCAGTAGGTAGTCAACACTGGGTAGACCCAGCCGGCGTTAGCGAGGATGGCGTCACTGGGGCGCCAGTTTGCAGCAAGGGACGCCACGGCCCCGCGGTGATCGTCGGCGCGATAGAGCGGATTGCTCCAGAAGTTGACAACGGCGGCGACGCTGGCCGCCAGCCATAAACCCAGGAAGCCGATTGCCAGCCAGCGTTGCCGCCCCCAGTACGCGGCGATGAGGGCGGCGGGCGCCAATAAAAACAGCGGCGCGTAGAAATACATAGCGGACGTGGTAGATCGGCGTGACAAGCAGGGTGATAGCGTAAAGTTGGGCCATCGGCAAAAAGACGACGGTCAACACCAAAGCGACGCTGGTGCGATACGCGCGTCCGTCACCACGCCATGCCCAGAGGATGAACGCCACTGTTACGCCGCTTACCAGCAGCGCCCACGGCCAAGCCAACGCGCCGGGCGGCGATTGGCCGACAACCAGCGCGCTCATGGTTTCGGACAGGCTGGCGAGCAGTGCGGCGGGCGTCGTCCAGGCGGTTCGCCAAGGCGGCACCGGCGGTTCCAGCACCTGGCGAACCGCGTTCGGCAGCCATGGCGCAAAGAGCAATGCCGCGCCCAGTTGTGCGCCTAGCCAGACGCCGATGTGCACGCGGCGTTTTGTCTCGCCGCGCCAGAGCAGCGCCAGTATCGCCACGTTCACGGCGACGAGCCAGAAGGCAAAGTAATAGAGCGTGTAGAGACCGGCGGCCGCGCTCACGGCGTAGACGGCCAACCATCGGCGCGGCTGCCGGTCGTCGAGAAAGCGCACTGCCGTCCAGAGGCAAAGCAGGGCAAGCGCGGCCCCGACCGTGTACATGCGCACTTCCTGGCTGTACCAAAGCTGGAAGGGATTAGCCGCGGCCAGCCACAGCGTAATCAGCCCGGTGCGTGCGTCGAACAAACGGCAACCGAGCGCGTAGATCAGCGCCAGCAGCAGCAGCCCCGCGGCCAGGCTCGGCCAGGCGTAAAGGAATTCCAATCCATGCGCCAGCGTCGGCGCTGTGGCTTGTTGCCAGAGGTGGAGCAATGCATAGTAGCCAGGCGGGTGAATATCGCCCGCGGTGTGGGCCAGCATTGTGGTGAGCGGCTGGCGGGCAAGATAAACGCTCACGGTTTCGTCGTACCAGAGCGATTCCGCGCCAAGTCGAAACAGGCGCAGCGCAAAGCCGAGCAGCACACCCAGCAAAAGGAGACTACGTTGGTGCTCAAAAGCCGAGTTTCCGGTAAAAGCCGAGTTTCTGTCAGAAACTCGGCTTTTAGGTGTAATGGACAGACGCCCTCCCATCAACTTGCTCATTTCCTCTGCATTGTAGCCTCCCTTGCACCGCGTGCCAAAGCTTCCGGGCGAATTTGTCTGTGGAACGGTCTAAGGTTCTGCTAATCTCCATTTCAGTCCGCTCTTTGGCATTCCCCTCAGCATTGGATACAATGGCGCAATGGCTTCCACAATGGTTGAACGCTCGCCTGCCCTGCCGGGTTCAAAACGCGCCGGCCTGCGGCTTGCGGCTGGGATCGGGATGATCGCCGGCGTGTGTGTGCTGGCGGGTCTATATTGGCTGACGGCCAAGCCGGTGCGCGTCAGCGTCGATGGGATGGCGGAGACGATCTATACGCACCGTGCGTCGGTGGGGACGCTATTATTGGATCTGGGGCTCACGCCGACCCCGCAGGATCGCGTGAGCCAGCCGCTGGATGGCGCGGTCGAACGCGACATGACGATCGCGGTGGAGCAGGCGCGGCCTGTGCGCGTGCTGGCCGACGGTCGTGACTTTGTGGTGGGGAGTTGGGGCGCAACCCCGCGCGCCGTGCTGGCCGACGCTGGCATCCTCCTCGACACGCACGATGAAGTCTTGGTGGATGGGCAGCCGTGGCGCGCCGATCTCGTTTTGCCGTCCAGCCTGGTCGAAAAAGAGGCCAGCACCTACGACCGCGGCTTTGCGTGGGACAGCCTGCGCACCGAACCTGTGCGGCTGCGCGTGCGGCGCTCGGCGCCGATTGTCGTGCATGAAGGAGACGCACGCTACACCGTCGATACCACGGCGCAGACCATTGGGGAGGCGCTGCGGAAGAGCGGCGTGATTCTCTACCTGGGCGACCGGGTGCAGCCCAGCCTGGGCAGCGCGATCACCGCCAACTTGCACGTGTACATCCAGCGCAGCGTGCCCGTATCGTTGCAGGTGGATGGTCGGCTGGTCAAGACGCGCACCCAAGCGCAGACGGTTGCGGACGCGTTGAGTGATCTGGGCATCATACTTTCCGGCGGTGATCGTGTAGAGCCGGCGCTCGATGCGAAGCTCTATGACAACCTGAAGATTGCGATCACGCGCGTCAGCGAGGATGTGACAGTTGAGGAGGAGATTGCACCCTTTGACACCGTCTTTGTCGCCGATCCCAACCTGCCGATCGATACGCAGGAAGTGCTTGCCGTTGGCGCCGAAGGCATCACGCGCACACGCTATCGCACCCAGTATGAAAATGGCGAACCGCTCACGCGCGCCCTTGAAGACACCTGGCTGGCGCAGGAACCGGCTGACCGCCGCATCGCCTACGGACAGAAGATCGAGCCGCGCACTGAGACGATGGCGGATGGCACGGTGATCACCTACTGGCGCAAGATCAAGATGTTGGCGACGAGTTATAACGCCGCGTCGGCCGGCGGCAATCGCACACGCACGGGAGATCTGTTGCGGGATGGCATTGTGGCGGTGGACCCCCGGTTGATCCCGCTGCGGTCGCAGGTCTATGTGCCGGGCTACGGCATCGCGGATGCGCTGGACACAGGCGGCGGCATTATTTCGCGGCGGATCGATCTGGCCTACGTGGCAAGCAGCTATGTTCCTGTGCGTGGCTGGGTGGATGTCTATCTGTTATGGCCGCCACCCAATGAGGCCATCACTTGGGTTGTGCCAAATTATCCGCCTGTACCCCAATAAATAAATGCCGAAATCATTGTGAAATTATTGTGAGCTGAATGACTACAATTCACTCTCGTTCTTTGTCGGGGCGCGTCGTGTATCCCCTGCTGTTGGTAATACTCCTGAGTGGCTTTGTGCTGCGCGTCTGGAATCTCAACTTTATCGATTCCAGCATCGGCAGCCATCCTGACGAACGCAGCACCGCGTGTTTTTATGCAACCACGATCAAGCTGCCGGCAAGTTGGGATGAATTCTGGGATCCGCAGCGCAGCCCGCTGAATCCGTTGTGGGATATGCAACAACAGCGGGCGCGCAGCTTCACCTACGGTCATTTGCCGCTTTATCTCGGCGTGGCGATGGGCGAGATGTGGCATCGCCTGGCGCCTGGCGCCGCCGCATTGGGCGCACCGGCCGCCACTGTGGAGTTGATGCAGCGCGCCAACAGTGCGTGCGACGCCATTGCCGTGGCCGGACGTTTCGTTATTGCGCTCTTCGACACCCTGACGATCCTGCTGCTCTACCTGTTGGGCAGCCGGATGTTTGGTCGCGGCGGCGGTCTGCTGGCCGCGGCTTTTATGCGTTGGCGGTGCAGGCGATCCAGCTCAGCCACTTTTTTGCAATGGATCCGGCCAGTACGACCTTTACCGTGCTGGCGGTGCTGGGCGGCGTTCGCATGATCGGCAGGCGCTCGATCCTGCCCGCGGCGTTGCTGACAGGGGTCGCGGCTGGGCTGGCGATCGCATCCAAATTCAGCGCGTTGCCTGTGCTGGCCGTGCCCGCGGTAGCGGCGCTGGCGGTGGTCTGGCGTGAGGTGCAGGCGAGCCAGCAGACGCCGCGCCGCGCGATGGGCGCGTGCCTTTCTGGGCGATCATCGGCGTCGGCGTAGCATGGCTGGCCGCGTTTGTCACCTTCTTTGTCACCAGCCCCTACGCCGTGCTCGACTGGAGCAATTTTGCGCGCGCCACGCTGGTGGAGCAGGGCATGATGGTGCGCGGCGTCGCTGATTTTCCCTTTACGCGCCAGTATCGCAACACAGCGCCTTACCTCTATTTTATCCAGCAGCAGGTGCAGTGGGGGCTGGGCCTGCCGTTGGGGATCGTCGCGGTGCTGGGAGCGCTGTACGCTGCGTGGGAACTGCTGCGCACCAGCTTCCGTGTAGTGGCGACCTGGGTGGCGTTGGGTCGCCAGCAGAGCAAGCTGCGCTGGGTGAGCGACGCACAACTCGCCAACCTGGTCGTGTGGAGCTGGGTGTTGCCTTACTTTGCCATCACCGGCGCGTTTCTGGCCAAGTTCAACCGCTACATGAGTCCAGTGCTGCCCTTTGTATTGTTGTGGGCGGCGTGGCTCATCGTGGGGTTATGGCGGTTAGAGAGTAAGGGATTAGAGAGTAAGAAATTGGAGATTAGAGATTCGGAGATAGAGGGAAGCGGTGATAGCGCCAATCTCCAATCTCCAATCTCCAATTTCCCAATCTCACGCATCCTATCGATCTCTCTGGTTACCATTGGCCTGCTCGGCGGCCTCTTCTGGTCGCTGGCCTATGTCAATGGCGTCTATAACCGTGAGCATACGTGGATCACGGCCAGCCGCTGGATTTATGCGAACGCGCCGAGTGGATCGATGATCCTGTGGGAATTATGGGACGACCCGCTGCCCAAGAGTATCCCCGGTGAGCCGGATATGGACATGTACAACAAGGGTCTCACCAATATCGACTGGAGTCCCTACGAGGAGGACACGGCGGACAAGTACGCCATCCTGAAGCAGAAGCTGCGCGAGGCGGACTTTGTGGCGTACAGCTCCAAGCGCATCTACGACAGCGTGGACGAATTGCCGCAGCGCTATCCAATGACGAATTTATATTACGCCGCGATGTGGGACGGACGCCTGGGCTTCGAGCTGGCGCAGGAGGTCACATTGCCGCCGCAATTGCTTGGTTTCACCTTCGACGATCGCCACGCGGACGAGAGCTTCAGCCTCTACGACCATCCGCAGGTGAGCATCTTCCGCAAGGTGCGCGACCTGAGCGACGCCGAGTACGACGCGATCTTTGGCCGCAGTTGGGAGCAGGCGATCCCCGGTTATCGCGGGCAGGATTCGCCGCTGAGCCCGTTGCTCGAAGCGTTGGGGCTGGGCAGCCAACCCGGCAGCGAGTCACGCGGGCTGCTCAACCGCGTCATCGGGCTGCTGGGCGTGGGACAGAGCGCGCCGGCCAGCCCTCCGCTGGAGGAACGCCGAACACTCGAATTCGCCCAACCGATCCAGACGCTGCCGGTGGTCGACAACTATCGATGGAACGTCGCCGCCAGTGAAAGCGCGCCGCTCGCTATCGTCTGGTGGTGGCTGGTGCTGACGCTGCTGGGCTGGCTCGCCTGGCCGGTGATGTTTGGCGTCTTTCGCCCGCTGCGCGACGCTGGCTTCTTTCTGAGCCGCACCTTTGGCTGGCTGCTGGGCGGCTGGCTGTTGTGGATATTGGCGTCGGTCGGCCTGTTGCAAAACACGGTGCGCTTTGCCTGGCTCACCGTGCTGCTGCTGGCCGTGATGGGTGGCCTCTTTGCCGTGCGCCAACGTGGGGCGCTGCTCGCCTTTATACGCGCCAACTGGAAGCTGATGCTGGCGGGCGAGGTGGTCTTTGGCGTGGCGTATCTCGCCTTTTTGTGGGTGCGTTTGCAAAATCCGGATGTCTGGCAACCCTGGTTTGGCGGCGAGAAACAGATGGAGTTTGCCTTTCTCAACGGCATTCTGCGCAGCCCTACCTTCCCGCCGGTCAACCCACACTTTGCGGGTGGCTTTATCAATTACTATTATTTTGGCCTCTATCTTGTGGCCTATCTGATCAAGCTTACCGGCATCTACGCTGAGGTCGCCTTTAACCTCACCATCCCCACGCTCTTTGCGCTGACGGTGGTGAATGTTTTTGCTGTAGCGTACTCAGCGATTGAGCGGGGAAGGGATTGGAAGATTGGGAGATTAGAGATTGAGAGATTGGAGATTGGAGAAGAGCAGGAAGATGCTCATCCCTCCGATGCCCCAATCCCCCAATCCCCAATCCCCAATCTCCAATCTCCAATCTCCAATCTCCTGGCTCACCGGTCTGGGCGCGGCGCTGCTGGCTCCGCTCTACGTGACGATTCTGGGCAACCTGGATGGCTTTGCGCAAGTCGTGCGTGCGCTGGCCGGTGTCAGCCCATCCGATTTTCAGTCCGCGCTGCCCGGCGTGAAGTCAATCGTGGATGCCGCGGCGGGCTTCCAGCAGGTGGCTGGCGGCATGGCGCAGTTGCCTCCCTATGACTTCTGGGGACCCAGTCGCGTGCTCGAACCGACGATCAACGAGTTTCCGTTTTGGAGCTTTCTCTTTGCCGACTTGCACCCGCATATCATCGGCATTCCGTTGTCGGGGTTGTTCCTGGGGCTGGCGCTGGTGCTGATGATGAACGCGGCCACCGACTGGCGTCGCCATTGGCGCTACGGATTGGGGCTGTTGGCGACCTTTGCCTTGCTGCTGGGTGCGCTGGCAAGCGTCAATTTATGGGAGCTGCCCACCTATCTGGGGATCGGCCTCTTGATCTTCCTGGTCAGTCAGTTTCGCGGGCGCGGGCGGATCGACTGGCCGGTGACGCTGGCGGCTGCGGTGCTCTATGCAGGCGGCGCTTACCTGCTGTTTCTGCCCTTCTTTGCCAACTATGTGAACGTCGGCGCGTCTGGCGTGGGGCTGGTCAACCGGTCGGATCCCATCGAAAAGTGGCTGCTGGTGTGGGGCTTCTTTCTTTTCGTGCTCGTCAGTTGGACGCTCTTTGTCGCGGCCCGGCGCCCCCTCCACAATTCACAGTTCACAATTCACCATTCACCATTCGCCGACGCATCTCATCCCTCGCCCCTCCCCAAACCATCCGGCATCGAACGCGCGGTCAGCCTTTTCCTGCGTCGCTACGACCAGGCGCCGCGCGTGCTTTATCTACACAACAGGCTGGTGCGCCAACCGACCTTTCTCTACCTGCTGCTGCTGGCGCTTGTCCCGGCGACCTTTGCGTTGGCGCTCGTGGCGTTGCTGGCGGGCTGGAGCGTGCTGGCGCTCTGCCTGGCGTGGCTGGGGCTGGCCGTGGCGATGCTGTGGCGGCGCGGTGCAACGGTGGATGCCGGCAATGCGTTTGCCGCAGTGTTGACCGCGACCGGGCTGGCGATCCTGGCCGGCACGCAAATTTTCTATCTCAAAGATTTCCTGAACGACAGCGATTACTATCGCATGAACACGCTGTTCAAGTTCTTCAGCCAGGTCTGGGTGATCTGGGGCGTCGCTGCCGCCATCGCCACGCCACGGTTGATCGGGCGGCTGTTTCCCGGCAAGGTCAAGTCGGCCTCGCCCCTCGCCCCTCGCCCTTCGCCCTTCCTGAAAGGCGCTTGGGCCGCCATCTTTGTCATACTGTTGGTGGCAAGCCTCGCCTACCCCATCCTGGGCACACCGGCGCGCCTTGATCAGCGGCTGCCCGGTTGGCGCCCGGCGATCGGCACGCTCAACGGCCTCGACTTTATGCGCGAAGGGTCTTATGCATGGCCGGATTTCAACAACGTCATCGAGCTGCGCTATGAGTGGCAGGCGCTGCAATGGCTGCTGAACAATATCCGTGGCAACGCGGTGATTCTGGAATCCTCCGAGGTGGAGTACTATCGAGCCTGGGGCACGCGCATGGCGAGCAACACCGGGCTGAGCGGGCTGAAAGGGATGCACGAGCAGGAACAGCGTTATCCTGAAGACGTGGGCTATCGCGATGGCCTGCACCGCGAACTGTGGCAGACGCAGGATGTCCCCCGCACGCAGCAGATCATGCAAGAACTGAACGTCGATCTGGTTTATGTCGGGCAGTTGGAGCGCTTTCTGCATCCTGACGGCGTGCGCAAGTTTGAAACGATGGCGGCGCAAGGGTTGTTGACGCCCCTCTACCAAAACGAACGAGTGACGATCTACGGCGCGCCGGGTCGTTTGCAACAACAAGCGGATGGCGCGTTCACGCCGGGTTAAATGGAGTAGTGTTACATTGAGCGGTGCGCTTTTAGACCACATGGGGTTGCGTGCTCAAACCGTGCGGTCACAGACCGCACCTACCAGAGGATAGTCGCGTTGATTGGTCAATTTCTGGCCGTTTATCTTGTCATACAACTCCTGAGCGTGGCCGCGCTGCCGTTGGCGTTGCGTTTTTTCGCCGCGCTGCCCGACCGCGGCTATGCCTTTGCGCGACTGCTCGGCATCTTGCTGACCGGCTACATTTTCTGGATCGGCTACAGCCTCGGCCTTCTGCGCAACGAGATCGGCGGCGCGTGGCTGGCGCTGCTGCTGGTGGCGGCGATCAGCGTCGTGGTAGGGCGGCGGCTGCGGTCAGGGGAAGCAACCGGAGCGGGGCAGGAAAGCGAGGATCGTCAATCTTCAATCTCCAATCTCCAATCTCCCACTCTCCCAATCTCCCAATCCCCCAATCCCCCAACCCCTCAATCCCTCCCCAACTGGCGCTACATCCTCCTCGTCGAGCTTCTCTTTCTGCTGGCGTTTGCAGCCTGGGCGTGGGTGCGGGCGCACGACCCGGCCGCGGATCACACCGAGCAGCCGATGGATTTGATGTTCATGAACAGCATTCGCGCCAGCCTGGCCTACCCGCCGCAGGACGCCTGGCTCGCCGGTCATCCGATCAGCTATTACTATTTCGGCTACTGGCTCTTCAACATGGTGGGCCTGATGGCTGGGCAAACCGTGGGCGCGACGTACAACCTGGCGCAGGCCGCGTGGTTTGGCCTGCTGTTAAGCGGCGCGCTGGGCGTGGCCTACAATCTGCTGGCAGCTACGGGACGCAGATTTGGCGCGGCCGCGAGCGGCGGTGTGATCGGCGCGCTGCTGGTGGGTCTCGCCGCCAACCTGCAAGGGTTGCTGGAATGGCTCTACGCCAACGGCGTCGATGTGGGAGGGATCGCCAGTCTGCTGGGCGTGCGTGGCTTTCCTGAAGAGGCGCACGTCACCAATCAGTGGTTTGTGGACTTTGGCTGGTGGTGGTGGCGCAGCAGCCGCGTGCTGGCCGACGCCAGTCTGCGCGGCGACCACATCGAAGTCATCGACGAGTTTCCGGCCTTCAGTTACATCCTCGGCGACAACCATCCCCATCTGACCGCCATGCCTTTCGCGATGCTGGCGATCGCCGTGGCGCTGGCGATCTTTCTGGCCGCCGCCGGGCCGCGCCACGATGACGAGATCACGAAGCACAACATATTTCTATCCTTGCGCCGCCGTTTTGCCTGGTTTCCACTGGGTTGGGGCGGCCTGGCGCTCACGGCCATCGTCACCGGCGCGCTGTTGTTCTTGAACACGTGGGACTATCCGCCCTATTGGCTGTTGGTGGTCTTCAGCGTGGGCGCAGTGCTGGCGCGGACGTCCATGACCGCGCAGGCTGAACATCTTCCAGAAAGCATCGAAGCTTCCTCGAAGATGGCGCCCGTCAGTGTAGTTGGTTTGACCGCCCTGTTTGGGATCGGCCTGTTGGTTGCCGGCTTGGTGCTCTACCTGCCCTATTTCCTGACCGCGCAAAGCCAGGCAGGCGGGTTGATCCCTAATCTCTTTCACCCGACGCGCTTCTCGCAATATTTCACGATGTTTGCGACGGCGCTGCTCACGCTCGCCGCGTTGGCGATGCTGGCATGGGCTGAATTGCGCCCGCACAGACGCGCCGTGGCTGCGTTCGCGGGTTTGACGCTGGGCGTGCCCGCGGCGCTGCTGGCAACCTCGGCCTGGATGTCCACCGCCACCGAGGCGGGCCGCGCCCAGGTGGCAAGCGTGGCGTTGCCGGACGGTGTGACAGCGTATACGCCCTTCATTTTGGAGCGTTGGGCCAGCCAGCCGTTCACGTTTTTGATCGTCGGCAGCATGACTGCATTATTTCTCGCGCTGGTGTGGACGGGCGTCAGCCGGGCGCGGCTGCTTTCCAAAGAGCAGTGGCCGCTGCTCTTTGTGTTGGTGCTGGCAGTGCTGGGTCTAGGATTGACCTTGACGCCGGAAGTCGTCTATTTGCGCGACAATTTCGGCTGGCGCATGAATACGATCTTCAAATTCTACTATCAGGCATGGCTGCTCTTTGGTCTGGCGCGCTCATACCATCATGCAGAGTTTGCAAAAGGTGCGTGGCTGGCGACTCGCACCGGCCGCGGCCAGTGGATTGGCGCTGGTGCTGGCCGCGGCGTCGTCAATCTATCTGATCGCCGGCGCGTACAGCAAGGCGCAGGGATTTAGCCGCCCCCCCACGTTTGACGCCGCGGCCTATCTGGCGACCGCAGCCCCGGCCGAATACGGTGCAGTGACGTGGGTGCAGGAAAATACATTGCCGACCGATGTGGTGGTGGAGGCCAAGGGCCGCGCCTACGCCGCTGAAACCAACCGGATCAGCACGATGACGGGGCGTCCAACGTTGCTGGGCTGGGAAGGACATGAAGCGCAGTGGCGCGGGCAGGCGTATGGCACAATGGCGGCGGGACGGCCTGAAGCCTTGCGCGCCATCTACGGCGGCGCCACGCCGGAGCAAATGGCTGCCATCCTGGAAGAATTTGACGTCGCCTATATCTATGTCGGCCCACAGGAACGCACCCAATATGAATTGACGCCTGTGGCCGAGCAGGCGCTGTTTGGCCGCATGGAAGTGGTTTACGCAAACGAGAATGTGCGTATTTACCGGGTGCGACAGTAAAATCAGAGACGGTAATTCAAGCCTCATCGTCTTAATGTAGAGAGTTTGCTCATGACCGACGCACTTGTAGCCGATCAGCTTGCAACCGACGGGCTGGCCGGCGAATCAAATACGCTCGACCGCGCTGCGCCAAGTTCACCGCGCCAGGCAGGAACATACGCGACGCATTCGCGGACGCCGGCCAGGTCTGGCGAGTTGACAGTCGAACATCTGCTGTACGGCGTGATCGTGCTGGCGGCGGTCGGCGTGCGCTTTGTGGGACTGGGCGCGGAGCCGCTGTCGCCGGCGGAAAGCGCGACGTCCTGGGGCGCATGGCTGGCGGCCAACCAGGTGACAGTCGCCGGCGCGCCCGCGCCAACCAGCGCCCTCTTTTATGGCCTGCAAGCGCTCACTTTCTGGCTCTTCGGCAGTGGCGACGTGCTGGCGCGGATGCTTCCGGCGCTGGCCGGCGTCGCCACGGTGTTGTTGCCCTGGTTCTGGCGCGCGTGGCTGGGACGCCATGCCGCGTTGGCGTTGGCTGCGCTGTTTGCCATCGACCCCTGGCTGACGGCCTGGTCGCGTCGCGCCGACCCGTTCGCATTGACGACATTTTTGGCGCTGCTGACCTTGACCGCACTCTGGCAGTGGAATTTCACCGCTGCGCCTGAAACGGCGCGGCGGTGGGAGCGCTGCGTCGCGGTCACCCTCGCGTGGCTGCTTGCCAGTGGGCCGTGGGGTTGGGGCATGGCGCCGGTGCTGCTGTTGTTCGCGCTCGTTTATCTGTGGCCGCGCCCCGTCAGAACGCTGCACCGATCGACCGCGCTCTGGTTTGGCGTCGCGTTGGCGTTGGCCTTGACCGGCTTTGCCCTGCGCCCGGAGGCCATCACCGCGCTGAGCGGCGGCTTGACCGCCTGGATCGCCGAGATCGGCGGCTCGGCGACTTCCAATCCGCTGGGCTGGCCGTTTTTGCGTCTGCTGATCGACCAGCCGTTGCTGGCGGCGTTGGGGCCGCTGGGGCTGGCGGTGCTGTGGCTCGCGCCCACCTCCACAGGACGCGACGGACGACGGCTTGCGCTCTTCCTGACGGGTTGGCTGGCGTGGGGGCTGTTGTTGTGGCTGCTGCCCGGGCGCCCGCCCGCGGCGCTGTCGCTGATGGGGCTGCCGCTGGCCATGGCCGCGGCCACGTTGATCGCACGCGTGACGGCGCGCCCTGTGGATGATCTTACCGGGTTGGAGCGCTTTACCTTGTTGACTGTCCAGACCGCGTTGGTCGTGGCCGGCGCGTTCTGGCTGGCCGCGCTGGTGGAGAATGTGGCCTTTAACAACCAGGTTTGGTTGACTGCGACCGTCATCGTGGGGCTGATGGCCGCGGTGTGGGTGATGTTTGGCGTGTGGGCGGGCTGGGCCGCGACCGCACGCGTGGCGCTGGTCTTTTACACGCTGCTGTTGGCGGCGTTGACCGTGCGCAGCGGCTGGCAGTTGAATCATGTGGCCGAGTTGATGCGCCCGAATGGGTTTTGGCCCGCGGTCACCAGCCCCGACACGCACCTGTTGGTGACGGATGTCGAACGTCTCAGCAGCCTGCGTCGCGGCGATCCGAACCAGATCGATATGCAGATCGTCTATGATATCCGCCCTGACCCGGTCATCGGGTGGCATCTGCGCGAAATGCGCAACCTGCGTCACGTGCGGGCAGTCGATGCCACGTCATTCGCAGCAGAGGGTCAGGCGCTGCCATTGATCGTGGCGCCGACGCTGCGCAACGACGCGCTGGCGCTGCCCGACGCCTATATCGGCAGCGCCTACGACACGCTGATCGCCTGGCAGCCGGCGATGCTGCCGCAGCGTGGCGCCAATGGCGGAAGCCAATGCGACGCTGAGCAGCGCTGGGCTGAAGTGTGGCGTCCGCGTTTGCAGTGGCTGTTGTATCGCAAGATAAATGAGCCGCCTGTGGTGCAGTCGGTCACTTTATGGGCGCCGCGTTAGGATTCGCATTCAGGGAATGCAGCGATCGACATTTACAAACCGAGTTTTTCCAAAAAACTCGGTTTGTCAGGTGTAAGAATGATGATGGATAGGACAGGTTGACGATGACGCAAGACGTAAGCACGCTTGACAAATATCCACCCGAAGCCGCGCCACAGGTGATGTCGCTCACAAGCACAAGTTGGCTGGATCGACCCTTGTCGTCGATGGTGGCGTTGAGTTGGGAGACGCTCGCCTGGGTCGGCATCTTCCTGGCCGGCGTAGTGACGCGCTTCTACAATTTAGGCGCGCGCGCCATGAGCCACGATGAGAGTCTGCACGCGCTCTACTCCTACTATCTCTACGCCAACGGCAACTACGATCACAACCCGATGATGCACGGGCCGTTCCTTTTCCACGCTAACGCGCTCATCTATTTCCTGTTTGGCGACAGCGACTTCACGGCGCGCATGGCGCCCGCCATTTTTGGCATGGGAACGCTGGCCATGATCTATGCGCTGCGCCCCTATCTGGGCCGAACCGGCGCTCTCGTGGCGGGCGTGCTGGTGCTCGTCAGCCCCAGCCTGCTCTTTCACTCGCGTTATATTCGCAACGACATTTATATTGCCTTTGACACGCTGGTGTGGATCTACGGCGCGTTCCGCTATCTCGACACGCGCAAGCTGCGCTATCTGGTGATCATGATGGTGGGCATGGCGCTCGGCTTCATCACCAAAGAGGTGCACTTCATGCACGGCGCCATCATCGGCGCGTTTTTCGCCGGGCTGGCGCTCTGGCAGATGGTTGGGCCGAAGCGCACGCTGCTGATCGCCGCGCCGCTGGTGGCGGGTGGCGCGTTCTGGTGGGTGCTGCACGAGATGAAGAATGACCTGGTCGGCATGATCGGGTTGGGCGTCCTGGCGCTGGTTGCGATTGGTGTGATGGTCTATTTCCTGCGCGGGCGCTGGGCTGATCTGCGCCGCAATCCCGCCGCGGACCTGACCGTGATCATGGTGACGCTGGTGCTGCCTTTCCTGTCCCCCTTTGTCTTTGTCTTCACCGGCGGCGATCCGGCGGTCTTTACATCTGCCGGCGACTACACCAACCAGGATATGATCATCCGGCTGGGCGTCATGGTGGGTGGCGTGGTGGCGGCTGCGGTGGGGCTGGCGATCGTCTGGTTTGGCCGCCGCCACGAGGATGCCGATCACCCACGCGTCTGGCGTCCCCACCTGGGTCACTGGGCCATGCTGATGGGTGGCTTCTGGTTGATTCAGGTCATCTTTTTCACGACATTTTTTACGAACACGGTCAACGGGTTGGCGACTGGCGTCGTCGGCAGCCTGGGCTACTGGCTGGCGCAGCAAGGCGTCAAGCGCGGCAGTCAGCCCGTCTACTATTACGCGCTGATCGGCTGGCTTTACGAGTTCCTGCCAGCGATGCTGAGCCTGGGCGCCATGGCGACTATTGCCTATAACTTGATCATCAACCCGCTGCGCCGCGTGCTGTGGGATCCGGTCGTGCGCGGCGATCTGCCGGCGGGCAATGGGGCGAGGGGCGAGGGGCGAGGGGCGCAGGATGAGCACGCTGCGATCGGCGAAGACGCCATCCCCGATGAGGACGCGCGGCTCAACCGCATCCTCTTTGTGGTGTTCGGCGTCTGGTGGGTGGTGGCAAGCTGGATCGCCTATTCTGTAGCCGGCGAAAAAATGCCGTGGCTGCTCGTCCACATTGCGCTGCCGATGACCGTGCTGGGCGGTTGGTGGCTGGGCTATGTCCTGCGCAGGATCGATTGGCGCGCCGCGTGGCGCGAGAAATTCTGGCTGCTGACGTTGGTTTTTCCCATGCTCGTTCTGCTGGGCGTCGTGATGCTGACCGTCCTTTCCGGCGCGGCGGGCGTCGAGGGCAGCGCGGCAGGACGCATCCTACAGTGGCTGCTGATCTTTGCGGCGTTGGGTGCGGTCGTCTTTGGCGGCGTCTACGGGATATTGCGCGTGGGCTTTCAGGCAGGCATGCGGTTGTTGGCGGTTGGATTGGCCGGCGTGCTGCTGCTCTTCACCATCCGCACCAGTTTTACTTTGACCTTTATCAACTATGATATGGCGACCGAGTTTTGGTGTACGCGCGCACGGTGGTTAGACGTAAAGCGCGCGCTGGCTGAGCTCGATACGATCAGCGAACGCACCGCGGGCGACCGCAATCTCGTCGTTGCCTACGATAACGACAGCGCGTGGCCCTTTAGCTGGTACATGCGTCTCTTCCGCAACGCCAAATATTACGGCGACGCGCCCAGCCCAGATGCGATGGCCGCGCCGGTGGTGATCGTCGGGCCAGAGAATCGCGCCAAAGTCGAGCCGTACATGGCGCGCGACTACGTCAAGCATACCTACCGGCGCATCTGGTGGCCGGAGATGGACTACTTCGATCTCACGCCGGATCGCGTGTGGGGCGCGCTCACCGATCCCGCGCAGCGTCAGCGCCTCTTTGACATCATCTTTTTCCGCAAATATCGCGACCCGCAAAACCTGGCGCAGTTCCGCGATCTCGCCAAGTGGCCTTATCAGGGCGAGTTTGACATGTACGTGCGCCGTGATCTCGCGGCTCAAATCTGGGATCTGGGCGTCACCCCGATTGCCACAGAGAGCACGCTTGACATCCCGGTGATCGAGCCGGGGCAGGTGCGCTTTGTGACCGCGCAGGCCGTCTATGATGGCGACTACAATGGGCTGCCCTTCTTTGCCCCGCGCGCGGTCGCCATCGCGCCCAACGGCGACCGCGTGATCGCCGACACCAACAACCATCGTATCGTGGTGCTCAACAACGCCGGCGAGTTTTTGCGGACGTTTGGGGGCTACTGCAACGTCAACGACCAGGCGAACACGCCCTGTCTCGACCCCGACGGCGACGGGCCGCTGGTTTCTGGCGATGGACAATTCTTCGAGCCTTGGGGCGTCGCGGTCGATGCGTCCGGGCAGATTTACGTCGCCGACACCTGGAACGGGCGCATTCAGGTCTTCGATGCAGAGGGAAACCTGCTGCGCAAATGGGGGACATTTGCCAGCACTAACGGCGAACTGGGCGACCCGCTGGCGCTCTTTGGCCCGCGCGGGATGTCCATCGACCTGGACGGCAACCTGCTGGTGGCCGACACCGGCAACAAACGCATCGTGCGCTTTTCGCCCATCGGCGAGGCGTTGGGACAGATTGGCGGCGGCGGCGTGATCGCCGGACGCTTCGAGGAGCCTACCGACGTTGATGTGGATCCACGGGATGGCACGGTGCTGGTGGCCGACGCCTGGAACGGCGCGTCCAGCGCTTTTCGCCCGACCTGACCTATCTCAGCGAGTTTGGCGTACCTGGATGGGCCGGGCGCGATGTCTTTCAAAAGCCCTATCTGGCCGTGGCCGCGGATGGCGCTATCTACGCCACCGACCCGGCCACCGCGCTGGTGATGGTCTTTAACCCCGATGGCGCGGTGCGTGCGGCCTTTGGTGGGTCTGGCTCCGACATGAACCATCTCGGCCAGCCCAACGGCGTCGCGGTGGACCTGGCGGGCGGCGTGGTCGTTGCAGCGGATGGCGGCAACAACCGCGTCATGGTTTTCCCGGAAATCCGAGAGTGACGGTGAAGCAGGCAAGGTTGGAAAGTACGCACCTGCAACCTTGTCTCGTTCTGACGCTCTGACCTTCCTACGATGCAACGGATTGGAATTCGCCCCTTTTTGCTTGGCATCGGCGCGTGTCTGCTGGCATTTACAGGACAGCGCGCGCTGCAGGCAGGCGTCACCTTTGATGCGGCGCTGCTTTTAGGCGCGGGCGCCGCGCTCTTTGTGGCGACTTTCTGGGCGCCGCGCTTCGATCCGATGGCCGCGCCCACGATTCGCACGTCGGAAGAACGTTGGGCGCCGCGGGTGCACGATGCGTGGGGCGTGCGCACCGGGCTTGGCCTGCTGGCGATTGCCCTGCTGCTGGCCCTGAACGCCTTTCAACGCTTTTACGAGTTCGAGCCACTGGCCGGGCAGGCATGGTGGTGGTATGGCGCATCGCTGCTGGCCGCGCTGGGCGGCGTTGGTCTGCTCGATGATGGACTAAGGTTAACCACACAGAACCCCTCTTCTTCTTTCTCTGCGCACCTCCCCGTCTCTGCGTCTCCGCGTCAAAAAGGCGAGATTGCGCTTTGGCTGGTGGCGATCCTGGTGCTGGCCGCGTGCCTGCGTTTGTGGCGTTTTGACGATCTGCCCTACGGCGTCTGGTATGACGAGGCCGAACACGGGTTGCAGGCGCTGCGCATCCTGGACAACGCCCAGTTCCGCCCGATCTTTGAAGGCGCCATCACCGGGCCTGCGTACTACCTTTACCTGGTAGCCGGTGCGTTCCACTGGTTTGGCGTCAGCGTCCAGTCGATCCGGTTGGTGAGCGTTGCCTTTGGGCTGCTGGCGGTGTTGGCGGGATATCTGGCCGGCGCGGAACTCTTTGGCCGGCGCATGGGATTGGTGGTGGCGCTGCTGCTGGCCGCATCGAGCTGGGCCGTGACGCTGAGCCGCTTCGGCATGTATTCGACGATGTCGACGCCGCTCTTTACGCTGCTGACTGCGGCCTTTCTCCTGCGCGGGCTGCGCACGCGCCGCCTGACCGAATACGCGCTGGCCGGGATAGGGCTGGGATTAGGACTGTGCTTTTACACGTCGTTCCGTCTCTTTGCACCGGCGGTGGCGTGCTTGCTGCTGGCGCTCGTGCTCCACACGCTGTGGACGCGCCGCGCCTGGCCGCCCGCCGCGTTCTGGCTTGGCGTGACGATGCTGTTGTTTGTAGCCGCACTGGTAGTGTCGCCTTTGGCGGTTTACGCGCTCAAGCATCCCGAAATCTTCTGGGCGCGCGTCGAAGACACTTTCATCTTTGCCAGGAAAAGTGAGGCGGAGCGCTGGCCCGCGCTGTGGGAAAATCTGAGCCGTCATCTGCTGATGTTCAACGTAATCGGCGACCCCAACGGGCGGCATAATCTGCCCGGCGCCCCGATGCTGGATACGGTGACCGCGGCCCTGTTCGTGCTGGGCGTGGCGTATGCGCTGCGTCATCTATTCAAGCCCTATTATCTGTTCCTCCTGCTGTGGCTGATCTTTGGTCTGATGGGCGGCGTGCTGTCGCTCGACTTCGAAGCGCCGCAGTCGCTGCGCGCCAATGCCACGCTGCCGGTCGCCTATCTGCTGGCCGCGATGCCGCTGGCGGTGCTGGCGCGGGCGTGGCGGCTGGCGGCTGGAAGCCTCTAACCGCACGCGCTGCGTTGGCCAGCGGTTGGCCTGCTGGCCGGCATTACAGCGCTCAACGCTCACACGTATTTTGTGCGCCAGGCCAACGACTTCGCGGTCTGGAACGCGTACTCAACGCCCTGAAACGCTGGCCGCGCGGCAGTTGGCCGACCTCGACCCCAACACGGATGCCTACGTCACCGCCTTCTTTCACGGCCACCCGACGATCAAGTTTGTCGCACGCCAGGCGCGGCCCTACTTTGAACTCGACACGCTTGACCAGTTCCCGCTCGATTTTCCACCCGACCGTGGCGCGCTGCTGGTGCTTAACGCGGACAGCCGCGGTCTTTACGACGAGGCGAAACGGCTTTATCCCAATGCTACCTTTACCGAGACTGCACCGCCCTTGGAAGGGCCGCCGGTGCTCTTTACCGCGTATCTCTCCCCGGACGACATCGCGTCGATCCGCGGCGTCACCGCGCGCGATTACGCTAACGACGCCTGGGAGGGCGAACCGGTCATCGTGCGCACGGAAGCCCAGCTTGGCGCCGACTGGACGCAGCGCACACCTCTGCCGCTGCCCTTCACCGCGGAGTGGGAGAGCATTCTGCATGTCCCGACCGCCGGGCTTCACGAATTCTTTCTGGAAGCCCCAGCCGCGGCGGAACTTTTGATCGGCGAACGCACCGTACTGTCTGGAACCGGCGTGCTGTCCGGCGCGCTGGCGCTGGCGGACGGCGCCCATGTCCTGCGGCTGCGCGCCGTCGGCGCGGCGGGCAACGTTGCGCTGGCCTGGCGCACACCGGATCGGCCGGTCGGCCCGATCCCGCCGACGTTGCTCTACACCGCGCCGCGCCTGAGCCACGGTCTGCTGGGGCGCTACTTTAGCAATGGAGATTGGCGCGCGCCAGAAGCGTTGCGTCGCATCGATGCGCGCTTCGACCGCTACGTGCATCTGACGCCGTTGCCGCGCCCCTACACGGTCGAGTGGACGGGCAAAATCGCGGCGCCGGTGCCGGGCGTCTATCGCTTTGGGTTGGAATCGATCGACGAGTCCGAACTTTGGATCGATGAGATGCCGGTCGTGCGCGCCGACCAACCCAACATCGCAAGCGAAGGTGAGATTACGCTTGTGGAAGGCCTGCACGACATCCGCATCCGTTTTGCCGACCGCACCGACCACACCCACGTCAACGTTTTCTGGCAACCGCCTGGCGCCGGGCGTGAAATCCTGCCGCTGGAGGCGCTCTATCCGCCCCAAGCAAGCTACGCACGCGTCACACTGCCGACGTTGGACGCACTGACTTCGCTGGATCGCGCCGCGCAGGGCCAGACTGCTGATGCTGAGCGCGTCGCGCCGCATCTCTCCGGCGTGGCGCGTGTGGTCGCCAGCGGATTGACCACGCCGCGCGGGGTGGCCGTGGCCGCGGATGGCGCGATTTACGTGAGCGAGAACGAGGCGCAGCGCGTCACGATTTACGCGCCGGACGGAGCGTCGCGCGGCCTGCTCAACGGCGGCGAGCAGCCTCTCTTGGAACCCACCGATCTCGCGGCCAGCGCCGACCGCATTTTTGTGCTCGACGCCGGTGCGCGGCGTGTGCGCGCGTTCACGCTGGACGGTGCGCCTGTCCCATTTGCCGAAGGATTGGATGGCGATTTTACCGACCGCTCGCGCGGCCTCGGCAGCGGGCTGGACGGCGACATGTTGATCGCCAATACACCCAACAACCGCATCGTGCTGCTGGATCGAGCCGGCGCGCTCACGGGGCAGGTGGTAGTCTGGCCGGGTGAAGATGCGCAGCCGGTGGATGTGGCCGTCGGTCAGGATGGGCGTCTGTTTGTAGCCGACGGGCAGGGCCATCGCCTGATCCGCTATTCGCCCAGCGGCCAGATGGAGCGAGCGTGGCCGCTGGCGGTGGCAAACACGGTGGACAGCCCGCACCTGGCCGTCGATGCGCGCGGGATGCTCTACGTGACCGAGCCGGAAAGTGGCCGCATCCTGCTGCACGACCCGCAGGGCGAATTGGTGGGGGCGTGGGATCTCACCGCGCTGCTGGGGCGGCAGGTGCGACCGGTGGGCATTGCCGTGGGCGCGGACGGCGTGATCTGGGTTGCCGACAGTCTGGGCGCCGCGTTGATCGCGCTCGAACCACAGGCGGAGGGTTGATATGAGTCGCCACGGCAGCAAACATTTTCAATGGGTGGCGGCGATGGTCGGCGTGCTCGCGCTGCTGGCCCTGGGCCGCCCGGTCTCGGCGCAACCGCCCGTGCCCATCATCTCCCCCACCGACGTGACGACGCCGACGCCTGGCTCGCTGCGTTTTCCTACCCCGACGCCCGCGGTGCAGCCTGATGGCGCCGCGCCGGACGCAACGGCGCCGGCCGATCTTTCTGATCCTGCTGCGGCCTCCTTCTCGGCGCGATCGATCCATCTCGACGCCGACACGCCGCTGACCTACACCGTGAAGCCTGGCGATACCCTGTTCACCGTGGCGCTGGAAATGGGCATCGATCTGGACGACGCGCCGTGTGCGGTGAGGCAGGACTTTGCTGCCAACCAGCCGCTCGTCATCGGTGATGTGCTGGCCGCGCCGCCGGCCAATGTCGTCTGTCATGAAGTGCTGCCCGGCGAGACGGTTGCGTCGATTGCCGCCGCCTATTTCGTCGATGCCGAGACAGTCCGCGCCCTCGCCTGGAACCAGGTGCGGGCGGGCGATGTCCCGTTGCCGCCCGGCGCACATCTGCGCGTGCCTTTGCCGCTGGCGGGCGCGCGCACCGCGCAACCACTGCACGCCGGCGCGGTCTCCGATCTCGACTTTCTGGCGATCATGCTGGACATGCCGATCGACACGTCGCCGTTTGTGGTGTTTGCCGAGCGCGGCGAACCCCGCAAAACCGAAAACAGCGTGCTTGGCCCAGTGCCCGCGGATTGGCCTTACGGCAGCGGCGCCTTCACCTGGCCGGTCTATGGCTGGCTGAGCCAGGGTTATCGGTACGACCATCGCGCCATCGACGTGGCCGCGCCGCAGGGCACGCCCGTGACCGCGGCCGACCGTGGCGTGGTGTTGCGCGCCGGCTGGAATCAACAGGGCTACGGCCGCTTCGTGATCATCGATCACAAGATCGACTACGTGACGCTCTATGCGCATCTGGATCGCGTGCTGGTGGAGGAAGGGGAGATCGTCGGCCAGGGGCAAGTGATCGGGACAGTCGGTTCGACCGGCAACAGCACCGGCCCGCACCTGCACTTCGAAATTCGCGACTTCGGGCGGCTGACAAATCCGCTGGAGTTGCTGGTCGCACCGTGAGGCGAGCTCTGGTTTGCGCACACGGAGATACAAAGTCAGTACTTCACGAATCTCACGCGAAGCCGCGAAGAACGCGAAGGAAACCATCTTTAACTTCGCAGCTCCACGCCTTCGCGTGGGGCAAAATCGTGAACTACTGAAGTTGAAGATGGCGACTTTATGTGAGTTTCGTGAAATAATGTATTTGCCTGATTTAAGTATCCCGCTCACCCGTTAACAGAGGAGATTTCAACTATGGACCCCATCACTTTTATTGTCGCGGCGCTGGCCGCGGGCGCCGCGGCCGGGCTAACTTCTACCGCCGAGGAGGCCGTCAAGGATGCCTATTCTGGCCTCAAGCAATGGCTCCAAGAGCGCTATGCCGGTGTCACTCTTGCTGGGCTGGAGCGCGATCCAAAGTCGCCCAATCGCCAGGGCGTGCTGGCCGAAGACCTGGCGGCTGCGGGCGCGGCCGACGACGCCGAACTAAAGGCAAAAGCTGACGAACTGCTGGCCTTGCTGGCGAAGTCACCGGCAGGGCGTGAGGCCGCAGCCGGCGCCGGCATCATCCTGCGCGATGTCGAAGTCGGGCAGAATCTGACCGCTGAGGACATAATTGCCGGCGGCACCGGCTTTTTCGCCGAACGCGTCAAGGTGCAGGGTGACCTGACCATCCGCGGCGTCGATGCTGGCCGCGGCGGGGCGCCCGACCCAAACTCTTAGCGGCGGCGCGCGCCGATGTCGGGCGCGCTGCCGCCGCGATCACCCATTCCACGGTCGGCGGCTCCATCTACGTCTACCTGGGGACACAGCGCAACGATGCACGGCTGGCCGCGACCTATCTGCGCACCGTCGCTGCCGATGCCAGTATCCTGCCGTGGAGTATCGTCGACCCCAATCTGGCGGACCCAGACCGCGGCGATCTGCTGCGGCTGGCCGACGTCTACACCGACCTCGACACGACCGACCTGCGCCGCATGGAACGCGAGGAAGAACTGCGCGACTTCATGGCGCATCTCCACGAGATGCAGCGGGTGCCGGCGCAGGAGGGCGGTAGACGCCAGCCCATATCTGCTGATTCTGGGCGACCCGGGGTCGGGCAAATCGACCTTTGTCAAGCACTTGGCGCACCTTTGCCATGGCCGCGCCGACCGCCGATCCGGCGGCGGCGCTGGCCGGCCTATCGCCCTGGAACCACGGCTGGATGTTACCGGCGCGCGTCGAACTGCGCTACGTAGCGGCCTATGCCGCACGCACGAAAAAGCCCGGTGACGCCAACCTGCTGCGCGCCTTTCTGCACGACCAACTGTGTGAAGCGCGCAAGGAGGAAGTCTGGACCTGGCTGGGCGAGGCGCTGGACGATCCACGCCAGCCCGTCCTGTTGCTGCTCGACGGACTCGACGAGGCGCCCAGAGAGCAGCGCCAGGTCATGGTGGACCTGGTGCATGACTGGCGTCGTCACAACGCACACCATCGACTGGTCGTCACCTGCCGGCCCTACGCCTACATCGGCCAGCCGTGGCGGCTGCGCGGTTTCCGCGAAGTGACGTTGGCGCCCTTTAGTAGCGCACAGATCGACCGCTTTGTCGCCAACTGGTACACCCGGCTGGCCGGGTTGAGCCGGTTGACCGCCGCCAAAGCCAAGGAAGGCAGCAAGCAGCTTCAGGAAGCGCTGCGTCGTGAGGACCTGCACAGCCTGGCCGAGCGCCCGCTGCTGCTGACTGTGATGGCGCAGTTACACTCCTTCACCGGCAGCCTGCCCGACGACCGCACCCAACTCTATGCCGAAGCCGTCAACCTGCTGCTGCTGCGCTGGGAAAGCCGCATCGGTGCGGGCGAACGCACACTGGTGCAGCAGCTTGACGTGCCCGGCCTCAAGCTCAGCGATCTGGAAGCGGGTTTGTTCGCCGTTGCCTTCCATGCCCACGAAGCCACGCCAGGCGCGGATGACACAAATGGCGGTGACACTGCCGACGTCGACGAGGCGGAACTTTGCAAGTGGCTGCGCCCCTACCTGGGCAACAGCTACGACAAAGCCGAGCAGTTCGTGCTCTATATCCGCGAGCGCGCCGGGCTGCTTATCCGCCGCAAGAGCGAAGCCTACACCTTCCCACATCGCACCTTCCAGGAGTTTCTGGCCGCCTGTCACCTGACTGGGCTGCTCGACTATCCGCGCGAAGCGGCGCAGCTGGTGCGCGACGACTTCGACCGCTGGCGCGAGGTCTTTGTGCTGGCAGCCGGGCACGCCGCGCGTACGCAGCGGCTGGGTCAGGCCATCGCCGCGGTCAACGCGCTCTGCCCGCACGACCCACCGCCGGCCAACCGTGCCGCAACGGATGCAGCGGAGTGGCAGCGCGCTGAACTCGCCGGCGAGGCGTTGTTGGAGATTGGGATGGTGGGCGTGCAGCGCGAGCCGGCGGGGCAGGCTGTGCACAGCCGCGTCCAGGCGTGGCTGGCGCAGGGTATTCGCCGCCACGAGCTACTTGCCGCACGCGAGCGAGTTACTGCCGGCGTGACCCTGGCCAAGCTGGGCGAGTGCTCGATCCCATGCAGATGAAATTTTGCTGCGTGCCCGCCGGTCCCTTGCGTATGGGCGAAGGCAAGGAGCAGTACACGCACGACCTGAACTACACCCTACTGGGTCGCCCGTTTCCCGATCACCAACGCGCAGTATCGGGCATTTGTTGACGCGGGTGGCTATCAGGAACCGCGCTGGTGGGCAGAAGCCACAGCGGCAGGTTACTGGAAAAAGGGCAAGGCAACGGACTGGCAAAAGAAACGCTGGCGGACAGAACCAGTAGATTATGGCGAACCTTTCATCTTGCCCAACCACCCAGTCGTCGGGGTGACTTGGTACGAAGCACTGGCCTTCACCCGCTGGCTGGACGAACAATATGGGCGCCGGCAACCTGCCGGCTGGCCTGCACATCAACCTGCCCAACGAGCCGGAATGGGAGAAAGCCGCCCGCGGTGGACTGCACATGCCCGCCGCAGCGCTGATCAGGTACGGCGATGCGCTCAACGCCGGTGCACCGCCCCCAGTTGCCCAGGCGAACCGGCTACCAGGGCGAGCCTATCCGTGGGGCGACGAACCCGATCCCGAACGCGCCAACTACAGCGCGACCGCCATCGGCGCGACCAACGCCGTGGGCTGCTTTGCATTTGGCGCCAACCCTTATGGTGTGGAAGAATTGGCAGGCAATGTGTGGGAGTGGACGCGTAGTCTGTGGGTAGAGAAATTTCCCTATCGAATTGAGAAGAGTCGGGAGGATTTGGCGGCGGGAGAATTGAAATCGCGTGTGTTACGTGGCGGTGCGTATTACAATGAGCCGGGCGGCGTGGGTTGCGGCGTGCGTTACGGGTACCTCCCGGGCTACGGGTACCGGTACGGCGGGTTTCGAGTGGTGCTGTCCCCATTTACCTCTGGCCGCTGAGCGCTCTGGTCTCTGGCTCTCTGATCTTCTGCGGTGCGCAGCGCCGCCCTCTGGGGGTCTGGGGCGCAGCCCCAGCCGCGCGGGAAATAGTACAACGGATTCGAGGAAGGAACGGATTTGGTCTCGCGGCGCAAGGGCGCGTTGCTGTCATCTGCGAAGTGGCGCTGCGCTGAGTTCCAGTTCTTGCGACAGGAGTTTTGTATGGCAGACGAAGAGATGGTTATATTCATCCGCACCTTCGACTTGCTCACCTGGCTGCTGCCGGCGAGCGAGAATTTCCCGCGCGCGTATCGCCACAGTTTCACGCAGCGCACGCTGGATGCGGCCTTCGACCTGCGCGAGCGGCTGGAGGAGGCCAACGCACGCAAGGGCAGCGCGCGCCTGGCCCAGCTTCGCCTGGCCGACGAGGCGCTGAGCAAATTGCGCGTCTACTTGCGCCTGGCCGAGCGCTGGCAGTGGCTCTCGCCGGGGCAGTATCAGCACGTGGCGCACATGGTGGCCGAGATCGGGCGTATGTTGGGCGGGTGGATCAAGCAGACGAGTGGCGCATAACCCGGTCGTTTTGGTATCGATTCAGCCAAATGGCAATGGCACGCGGATGACGCGGATTCGGCAGATAGCTGCGGATTCGATCAGCGAAAATCTGCCTGATCCGCGTCATCCGCGTGCCATTGCTTGACCGTTTCGGTTGCGCCTGAATCGTCACTCGTTTTGTAGGCAATCGCCGGCGCTATGGCGCTGGTTCTTGCGGGGGCAGGCTCACAGGCGGCGTGGGTTGCGGCGTGCGTAACAGGAACAACCCGAACAACGAGAACCAGAACAACGGGTTTCGAGTGGTGCTGTCCACATGTTTCCAGGTGATGCTGGCTGTCCCGCCGGAAGTGCCTGGCGGCTACTGGCTTCCAGGCCGAGGCGAAACATGGCGGAGTCTGTCCCTGGCCGCGCCGGCAGGCGCTGATCTGCCGGCCGGGCAAATAGCAACGGCCCTGCACCCTGGGCAATGTCCCTGGTGCAGGGCTATCGGCCTCCATATAGATGGGGCGCCAATCGTACGGACACTGATACATCGTGTCCGTCGGCCAATAAAGACACGATGTATCGGTGTCCGTACCGTTTTCAGCCTTGCAAGCCCGGAATCCACCGCCATGTACGCACAGGTCTGTAGTTGGGAAAATCTGTTGCTGGCCTATCGTCGCGCCAGTAAAGGCAAACGCGGCCATGCCAACGTCGCCGCGTTTGAGCACCACCTCGAAGAGAACCTCGTCGATCTGCAGGACGATCTGCTCACACAATGCTACTGGCCCGGCGCCTATGCCAGTTTCTACATCCACGAGCCAAAGCGCCGGCTCATCTCTGCCGCACCCTTTCGCGACCGCGTCGTTCATCATGCTCTGTGCAATCTGCTCGAGCCGATCTTCGAGCGCAGTTTCGTGGCCGGTTCCTACGCCAACCGCCGAGGCAAGGGCACGCACCGGGCGCTGGATCGGGTACAGCAACTGGCGCGGCGCCATCGCTTTGTGCTGCAATGTGATGTTCGCCAGTTCTTTCCGAGCATCGACCACGCCGTCTTGCGCGACATCCTGGCGCGCAAGATTGATGACGCGCAGGTGCTGTGGCTCGTCGACCAGATCCTGGCTGGCGGCGCCGGTGTGCTCAGTGAAGCCTATGACATGGTCTACTTCCCCGGCGACGATCTCTTTGCCGCCAACCGCCCGCGCGGCCTACCCATCGGCAACCTCACGAGTCAGTTCTGGGCCAACTGCTATCTGAATCCCTTCGACCACTTCGTGCTGCGCGAACTGCGCTGCCTCGCCTACGTGCGCTATGTCGACGACTTTCTGCTCTTTGGCGACGACAAGGCGCAGTTGTGGCAGTGGAAGGCGGCGATCGAGCAGCGGCTGCGACGGTTCCGGATGACAATCCATCCCGGCGCGCACCCGCGGCCAGTGGCCGAAGGCATTCCGTTTCTGGGCTTCCGAATTTTTCCGGATCATCGTCGTCTCAAACGGCGTAAGGGTGTATACTACGCACGCAAGTTGCGCGTGCTCGTCAAGCAATACCGTCAGGCGGGCCGCAAGGAACGCACACCCATCGACGCCAGCGTGCGCGGCTGGGTCAACCATGTGCGCTATGCCAACACCCTTGGCCTGCGCAAAGCCATCTTCCGGCAGGTGAAGCTATGAACCCCGATCCCGTCCAGTGGATCAGCGACAACCGTGAGTGGATCTTTTCCGGCATCGGCGTGGTGATCGTCACCGCGATCCTTGGCGGCGTGTGGCGGATGGTGCGGCGTCGTCCGCAATCGGGGTCGCCTGCACCAACGCCGGCGCGCCCGGCGCAGACCGTGATCGAGGCGCCGACAACGGCCGGCGCGATCCTGACCGGCGTCGAGGCGGGCGGTAACATTTCGATCGAAACGCATGTTCACGCGCCCGACGACCCCAGCCAGCCCGACCCCGCCGCGCTGGAGCGCGCCTATCTGGAGCGGCTCTACCAGCAGGCCAACACGCTGACACTGGCCGGCATCGACCCGAAAGCCGCGGCCGACGCCGATGCCGGGCTGGAACTGGCCGCGGTCTACACCGCGCTGCTGACGCAGACGCCCGATCTCGACGCGGTGCGCGGCATGGCCCGGCGCGAGGACCTGGAAGCGCTGGCCAGGGACGCCAAAGCGCGCCGTCTTTCCGCCGTGGCGCAGCTTGATCGTGAGGCGCGGCTCGTGCTGCTTGGCGACCCTGGCGCCGGCAAGACGACCTTCGTCAACTTTGCCACGCTTTGCCTGGCCGGCGCGCGGCTGCGTGACAAGCCGGCCACCCTGGCGCTGCTCACCGCGCCGCTGCCGCAAGATGATGAGCAGCGCCGCCGCGAGGAGAAGCCGGCGCCGCAGCCCTGGCGTCACGGCGCGCTGTTGCCCGTGCGCGTGATCCTGCGCGACTTTGCCACGCGCGGGCTGGCCGATGGGGACGGCGCGCCAGGCGCTGAGCGTGTGCTGCGCTTCATCGCCACCGAACTCGACGGCTGTGGTCTGGCCGCCTATGCGCCCTTCCTGCGCAAACACCTGCTGGAGCAGGGTGGGCTGGTGCTCTTCGATGGGTTGGACGAGGCGCCCGAGGCCGACCGCCGCCGCGTGCAGATCAAGCAGGTGGTGGACGACTTTGCCCGCACGCATAAAAAGTGCCGCGTCGTCGTCACCAGCCGCACCTATGCCTATCAGCAGCAGGAGTGGCGACTGCATGGCTTTGCCGAAGCGGTGCTCGAGCCTTTTACGCGGCCGCAGATCGCCGCGTTCGTGGATCGCTGGTACGCGCACGTGGCCGTGGTGCGCCACTTGAACGCCGGCGATGCGCGCGGTCGCGCCGAACTGCTCAAGCGCGCGATCTTTGGCAGCGACCGCCTCTATGCGCTGGCGGAGCGCCCGCTGCTGCTGACGCTGATGGCGAGTTTGCACGCCTGGCGCGGCGGTGCGCTGCCCGACAGGCGCGTCGACCTCTACGCCGATGCCGTGAGCCTGCTCATGGAGTGGTGGGAGAGCCAGCGTGTCGTGCGCAACGAACGCAGCGAGACGGTGCTGATCCAGCCCAGCCTGGTGGAGACGCTCAAGGTGGGGCGGGCGCCGATTCTGGCGCAACTCAGCCGCCTGGCCTATGAAGCGCACAGCCGCCAGCCCGCGCTCACCGGTACGGCTGACATTGCCGAGAGCGACCTCGTTGCCGCGCTGCTCGACATCAGCCAGAACCCCGATGTCAAGCCGCGGCTGCTGGTCGAGTATCTGAGCAACCGAGCCGGGCTGCTCACCCCGCGCGGGGTCAAGGTCTACACCTTCCCGCACCGCACCTTCCAGGAGTACCTGGCCGCCTGTCACCTGACCGGCGACGCGTTCTTTCCCGACCATGTGGCCGAACTGGCGCGGGGCGACCCCACCCGCTGGCGCGAGGTGGCGCTGCTGGCCGGCGCCAAGGCCGCGGGCGGCACGACCTTTGCCATCTGGTCGCTGGTTGATGCGCTCTGCCACCGCGACCCGGACGCCGCCGCGTATGGCGTCGAGGATGAGTGGGGCGCGCTGCTGGCGGGGCAGGCGCTGGCCGAGACTGCGGACCTGGGGACGATCGCCGCCCGCAACCAGCCCAAGCTGAGCAGGGTGCGCGGCGGGCTGCTGCACGTCCTGCGCGGAAAAGATCTGCCGGCGGTGGAGCGCGCGTTGGTCGGCGCGTGCTGGCCAAGCTGGGCGACCCGCGGCCGGAAGTGACCGACGTGTTGGCGATGCACTTTTGCCATGTTCCGGCCGGGCCGTTTGTGATGGACGAGGGCAAGGAGCAGTACACGCACGACCTGGCGTATGCTTACTGGGTTGCCCGCTTCCCGGTCACCAACGCCCAGTATCAGGCGTTTGTGGCGGCCGGCGGCTATGCCGACAAGCGCTGGTGGCGCGAGGCGCAGCAGGCGAGCTACTGGAAGGACGGCAAGGCAAGGTCTTGGCGTGTCGATGACTGGCGTTCAACCGCGTTCGACTACGGCGACCCGTACAACCTGCCCAACCACCCCGTCGTGGGCGTGACGTGGTACGAGGCGCTGGCCTTTTCGCGCTGGCTGGACGAGCATTATGGGAAGGCGGGAGTGCTCCCCCGCCGGGCTGCATGTCAACCTGCCCAACGAGCCCGAATGGGAGAAGGCGGCGCGCGGCGGCCAGTCGCTCCTGGACGAGTCGCTGCTCTGTGCAGCGGGCGATCTGCCGGACGCTACGCCGGGGTCGCCGTTCAGTCTCAACCCCATGCCGGGGCGGCGCTTCCCGTGGGGCGACGATCCCGACGCCGAACGCGCCAACGCCGCAGAAAGCCAGGTGGGAAGTTCGAGCGCAGTGGGCGTGTTTGCCACCGGCGTCAGCCCCTACGGTGTTGAGGAAATGGCCGGCAATGTATGGGAGTGGACACGCAGCTTATATGATTTGGAGAGTCAGAACTCCAAGTTCCATCTGCCTTACCAAACCGACGAGCGCGAGAACCTGGCCGCAGGTGCTGCGGCGGCGCGTGTGTTACGTGGCGGTGCGTATTACAATGAGCCGGGCGGCGTGGGTTGCGGCGTGCGTGACGGGAACTACCCGGACTTCGGGAGCCGGCTCAGCGGGTTTCGAGTGGTGCTGTCCCCATCCACCTCTGGCCGTTGAGCGCTCTGGTCTCTGGCTCTCTGATCTTCTGCGGTGCGCAGCGCCGCCCTCTGGGGGTCTGGGGCGCAGCCCCAGCCGCGCGGGAAATAGTACAACGGATTCGAGGAAGGAACGGATTTGGTCACGCGCGGGCACGCGCTCTCGCCTTTTTGTTGGGTTCACGTTGCTGCCCCGCCCCAGCTCCTTCGATAGTCCACGGATTCGACGGAAAAAGCTGGCTGAAATCCGCGGGGAATCCGCCTGATCCGCGTCATCCGTGTTCTATTCTTTTCCAAATAGCTTGCGGCTGAAATCCGTGCGCGTCCACCAAACCCGTCCCATCTGTGGTCTATGCCGGCGGGCCGACTTTGCTGCCATCGTTACGAAGATTGCCACTCATCTGTGCGAAAATGGCTGTATATCGTGCGCTGAAGTGCGGAAGGGCACGGGCAAGCAATAGAACGCGGATGACGCGGATCAGGCAGACAGCCGCGGAGCCCATCAGCGAAAATCTGCCTGATCCGCGTCATCCGCGTGCCGTTTCCGCGTTCTATTTCCATCCGGCTGAAGAGAGAACAGAAAGGACCCAAAATATTGTCGTGGAATACTAGCAGTGACTATGAGCAGGCCGCGAATGGCGTGCGCAGGTGGCTGAGCAACAACCGCCGGCTCATCTTGTTTGTGGTCGCGCCGATCCTCTTTTTGCTGTGGCTAAGCAGTGGGATTTATGTGGTGCAGCCAGGTGAAGAAGGGGTGGTGCGCACCTTTGGGCGCTTCTCCAATGTCACCGGTTCAGGGTTGAACTACCACTTCCCCGCACCCTTCCAGCGCGTCGATGTGGTCGATGTGCAGAGCATCCGCCGCGCCGAGATCGGCTTCCGCACCGGCAGCGGCGATCGCAAGGAGGAGGTGCTCAACGAGGCGCTGATGTTGACGCGCGACGAAAACATCGTCCAGGTCGAGCTGCTGCTCCAGTACCGCGTCGGCGATTCGCGCAACTTCATCTTCAACGTGCAGGATCCCGAGATGGTGCTGGTGACAAGCGCCGAGGTGGCGCTGCGCAGCGCGGTGGGGCAGATGGGCATCGACGCCGTGATCACCGAGGAGCGCGCACGCGTGCAGGACGAGACGCGCGCCTTTCTGACCCGGCTGATGGACGATTACGGCGCCGGTATTCTGGTAACGGATGTGCGGCTGCAGGTCGCCGATCCGCCCGCCGAGGTGCGCGATGCCTTCCAGGAAGTGGTGCGCGCGCAGGCCGACAAGGAGCGCCGCATCAACGAGGCCGAAGCCTACCAGAACGACATCGTGCCGCGCGCGCGTGGCGAACGCCAGCGGCTGATCGAGGAAGCGACCGGCTTCAAGGATCGCGAGGTGCTGCGCGCCACCGGTGAGGCGGAACGCTTCCTGGCCGTGCTGAGAGCCTATGCGCTGGCGCCAGAGGTGACGCGCGAACGGCTGCATATCGAGGCGCTGGAGCGCGTGCTGAATGAGGTGGATCTGGTGGTGCTGGACCAGAACGCGATGGACGGCAGCCAGGTGCTGCCCTTCCTGCCGCTGACGGAGAACAGCAGCGGCGCGCCGCTTGCATCGCCCGCCGCCATTCCTGCCCAGACGCCAATCACCCCAGAACCTGTCACGGAGAGCGAATAAAATGCGTGGATTGATTACGACCGTAGCCGTCATTTTGGTTATCGGAGGATTGTTTTTCCTGAGCCAAAGTCTGTTTACGGTTGACGAGACGCAGCAGGCGATCATCCTGCAATTCGGCGACCCCGTCGCCACGATTCAGGAGCCGGGTCTGGCCTTCAAGCTTCCCTTCATTCAGAATGTGATCACCTTTGACAAGCGGGTCTTGTCGAGCGACGCCCCGCCGCAGGAATACCTCACCTCTGACAAGAAGCGGCTGGTGGTGGATCATGTGACGCGCTGGCGCATCAGCGACCCGCTGGCCTTCTTCAAGGCAGTGCGCACCGAGGCTGGCGCGCGCGCGCGTCTCGACGACATCATCTTCTCGGAGCTGCGCCGCGAAGCTGGCGACGGTCGAGTTTCTGGATGTGATTTCCACGCAGCGCGAGGCCATCGAAGAGCGGGTGGCGGCCTCGGCGCTGGACAAGGCTGCCGAGTTTGGCATCACCGTGCTTGACGTGCGCACCAAACGCGCGGATCTGCCGCAGGAGGTGGAGCAGAGCGTCTTCGACCGCATGCGCGCCGAGCGCCAGCGCGAATCTTCGCTGCTGCGCGCCGAGGGTGAGGAGTTGGGCAACATCATCCGCGCCCAGGCCGACCGCAGCAGCGCGGTGATCGTGGCCGAGGGCGAGCAGCAGGCGCAACGGCTGCGCGGTGAAGGCGAAGCCGAGGCGATCGGCATCTACGCCGAGGCGCTGTCGCAGGATTTGGAATTCTACGCCTTTACACGCCGGCTCCAGGCCTACGATACCATCCTGAAGAGCGGGGATCGTCTGGTCATCCCGGCGGATACGGATTTCTTCCGCTACCTGCTGACCAGCAGCGGCGCATCGGATGAACTGGCGCCGATCCCCGATGCCTCTGAACGGTGACGGAAAGAATAGACCACGGATTAAACGGATTAGACGGATTCTCGCGGATTTTCATCCAAAAACTTTTTGGACTTTATCCGTGTGAAATCCGTCTAATCCGTCCAATCCGTGGTCTAATTTACCAGCAGTTCACTGCCTGTTGCGTGCATCGAAGCCATACTGCCGCAGCACATGCCGCGCCACGACATCCTTGTGCACCTCGTCGGCGCCGTCATAGATGCGTGCGCCGCGTTCGTGGCGCCACCAGAAAGCCAGCAGCGTGTCGTCGGTGACGCCCAACCCGCCGTGCACCTGGATCGCCCGATCCAGCACGCGTTGCAGGACGTTCGCCACTACAAACTTGATGGTCGAGATTTCGACGCGTGCAGCCGCGGCGCCCACGCTGTCGATCTTAGCCGCGGCGTCGAGCACGAGCAGGCGCGCGCCGTCGATGTCTGCGCGAGTCGGCGATCCAATGCTGGACGACCTGTTGCGCGGCAATTGGCCGGCCGGGCGCCAGTTCGCGCGTCACGGCATAGCGACACATGAGGTCAAAGGCGCGCTCGCAGATGCCGATCCAGCGCATACAATGGTGGATGCGGCCGGGGCCGAGCCGCTCCTGCGCCAGCGCAAAGCCATGCCCTTCCGCGCCGAGGCGGTTGGCGATGGGGACGCGGCAGCCGTCGAAGCGCACCTCGCCGTGGCTGAGCCAGCCGCTGCCGCGCTCGCCCATGAGCGAGATATTGCGCACGCAGCTGAAGCCAGGCGTATCCAGCGGCACGATGATCTGGCTGGCGCGGTGGTGCGGCTTGGGATCGTCTGGGTTGGTCACCGCCATGACGACGGCAAAGGCAGCGCCCTCGGCCGCGGTGGTAAACCATTTGTGACCGTCGATCACGTAGTCGTCGCCGTCGCGCTGCGCGGTCGTGCTCATCCACACGGGATTGGAGCCGGCGTGCTCCGGCTCGGTCATGGCAAAGCAACTGCGGATCGCGCCGGCAGCCAGCGGTTGCAGCCAACGCGCCTGTTGTTCTGCATTGCCATGCGCGTGGAGCAATTCCATGTTGCCGATGTCCGGCGCCGCGCAGTTGAAGGTGTAGTGACCCAGCGGACTGCGTCCCAACGCTTCGCTCACACGCGCAAAATCGTGCAGCGACAGCCCCATCCCGCCGAAGTGGGGAGGCAGGTGCGGCGTCCACAACCCCAGCGCCTTGACCTCCTGACGCAAGTCTTCAAGCTGCGCGACGGCCTCGAAGCCCTGCTGCAGCAGGATCGGCTCCAGGGGGTGGAGGTTTTCATGGACAAACGTGTTGATGGCGTCAAGATAATTCATGGGGACTGGATTGCCTCCTAAACTGGGAGATAGCCTTTAGCGCAAAGGCGCAAAGAAGAAAGCTATTTCCATGGCTCGTGCTGCTCCAGAGGTGCGTAGATGCTGAGGAGGGAATGATACTGCTGGATTTGATGGCGCCCAAATGCCTGGTTGCCTGTGAAACTACTGCCAGGGAACTGGCGTTTGCAGAACATAGCAAACGTGTGACAACAACGAGGTTGTAAGCTACAATGCCACTGTCACGCTGTAACATTCTATCGCGGCCATTTTATCAATCCTATCAAGACAAGGAGAGGTGTACATGCGTACAACAATCACATTACTACTTGCATTGCTGATGGCGGTGCTTGGCGGCGGCGCGGCTTTGGCCCAGACCGACGCCGGCGCCGATGCGCCCCCTGCAGCGTTTCTGTCGATGAATCTGAAGGCCGGCTTTCCGCTCGATCCTTTTATCGTCAGTATCAACGGCGGCGGCGAAGTCGATGCGTCCACGTTGGATGAGACGTGCGTTGGCTTCATCCCGGCCGCGCCGCTCTTATCGGTCAACTGGGAAGGAGAGGTTGAAGCCATCGATATCTTCTACTATAGCGACTTCGACCCTACGCTGGTCCTCCAACTTCCTGATGGCTCCTATCTCTGCAACGATGATGCCAGCGACAACCTGCTTGACCCGGAACTGACGGTTGAAACTCCCCAGGCGGGGCAGTACAATCTCTGGGTGGGCAGCTATGACGAAGGTCAGTTGATCCCAGGCTTCCTGGTCATCACAGCCAAACGCATGGTCAGCGTAAATGACTTTGACCTGGGCGCGCTCGTACAGCGCGATCTGATCATCGACGAAGTGCAGCCTACGAGTGTGGCCGGCGTCGACGCGTTGCAGGCGGACCTGGCAGATGAAACGCAACCGATCACGGCAGATGTAGAAATCATGGGTGGCGACACGCCCATTACCGCGACGCTGGTTGCCAGCGGCACTATCCCGGTTTTCACAGTGCTGAACGAAGATGACAACGGCGCGGTGTGCGGCGGTCTGGTAAGTGGCGCCGCACCGGAGTTTATCTTCCGTTACAGCGGCGACGCGGAACAGTTGCGCGTCTTCTTTGAAGGGTCAAGCGACAGTTCGTTGGTCATCGTGGGCGAGGAAACTATTGCTTGCAGCGATGATTCGGCAGAAGGCGAAAACGGCAATCCGGTCATCGATCTGCTCAATCCCAGCGGGCTTTACGGCGTCTGGGTCGGTCGATTTGACGAGACGGAGCCGATCACGGGCGCCTTGACCATTGTCGAATCCACCGAGGCAACCCCTGTCGATCTCGAGCCAATGCAGCCATCCGCCGCGGCTACGGCAACGCCGTGAGCAGCCATTCATCCATGACCACACCAATGAGGGAGCAGCAACTATGAAACGTGCGATACTCTTCATCACGGCGCTCATGCTGGTTGTCGGGCTTGCCGGCGCGCCACAGGCCGCGACCGCGCAGTCATCCAGCCCCTGGCAGGTTAGTTACTTTAACAATCCAAATTGGGCCGGCGCGCCTGTTTACACCGAATTTGCCAACGCAGTGGCCTTCAACTGGGGCAGCGATGTTCCACCCGTCCCCGGCATGCCGCCGCAAAATTGGAGCGCGCGTCTGACGACAAACTCGTTCTTTTATGCGGGCAACTATAACTTTCAGGTCGTGGCTGATGACGCCTTCGTGCTTTATGTAGATGGCGCGGTGATGTTTAATACGCTGGGACTGAATATTCCCGGCAAACCGATCAACGTCGCTATCCCTTTGACGCAGGGCAACCACTTCATTCAGATCGACTATGTGCAGGCAACGGCGCAGGCTTACCTGTACACAAGCTGGTCGTTTGACAAGCAGCCGGTCAATCCGCCTGCACCGCCTGCGCCTGCACCGCCTGCGCCTGCACCACCGCCAGCTAGCGGCCCGGTGACGCAGTTTGGCGACTACAGCCGCTGTGCGCAGCAACAGATTCATCAGGCGAACTGCTTCCAATCCAATGGCGCCTGGGATGCCCCCAATATGGGATCGATCCAGATGGAGCCACAGATCGCCGTCTGGCAGAATTGCAAGGCTGACCAATCGCAGACGATGCAATTGTTCCCCAACAAGGATCCGCAGAAGGCTAAGTGCTCCAAAACGGAAGCTGGCTGGTTCCCAAGCTAAAAACTTGTCTGGATTTCAACATGTTGACCTTCCAGAAAGCGCCCGCGGCTTTCTGGAAGGTCTTTCTTCAGGAGTGAACCCGTGGCAGATAAGCAAGAGAATGACCGGGAATTGACCGGTCTTTACGCCGCCGTACATTCAGCCATCTGGCTGATCGGGCTGGCGGTGCTCTTTTACACCGGCGATTGGTTTCCCGGCATCTTGATTTTGGTGGCGATCAGCGGCGTCGCCCAGGCGCTGTTGCTGAACAAAGCGAAACAGGAAGAAGCAAAAGCCCAGGCCGCGCAATCCGCCCGACAAGCTGCTTTGGCCGTCCCGCCCGTCTGCCCGACCTGCGGCGCCGCGATCAATGCAAGCTCCGTGGTGTGGAGTGGCGTGTCTACGGCGCATTGCCCGTACTGCAAAGCCGCCATCCCGCTGAAAGCATGAGCGCTGATTTCCTGCCGGCAGTCGAACTGCCGGCTGCGTTGCACCTGTCAGGCGAGCAGACAGCAGCAATTCTTGCCTACCTTGGGGGTCGGCGCGGTCCGCCCAATGATGCAAGCCTGACTGCACTCGTGGCAGGCTATGTGCGCCGCGTACCGTGGGAGAGCGCATCGCGCATTGCGCGTAAAAATGCGGCGGGTGGCGCCGCTATCGCCGCGCGTCCACCCGCCGCATTTTGGGCCGATGCGCTGACGCACGGCAGCGGCGGCACCTGCTTTGAGAGCAACCTGGCCTTTTATGCGCTGCTGCGCACATTGGGCTTTGACGGCTACCTCACCATCAACGACATGCACGAGTCGGTTGGCTGCCACACCGCCATCATCGTTAAGCTCAACGACCAATCCTTTCTTACCGATGTCGGCATCCCGCTGCACCGTCCCTTGCCGCTCACCCCGGACAAAATCACCCGCGCCCGTTCGGCCTTTCACACCTACGTGGCGCAGCCGGACGAGCCGCGGCGCTACATCATCGAGCGCACGCGCCACCCGAACCGCTACATCTTTACGCTGGTCGATCGCCCGGTAGCGCTTGACGTTTATAGCGCGACAAGCTCGGCCGATTATGGCGAGGCGGGACTTTTTCTGGATAAGGTGATCGCCAATAAGCTGGTTGAGGGGAAGCTATCGCGCTTTAGCAGCGGTGAGCGCCCTTACCACATTAAGCGCTTTGGGCTGGGCAATGACTACGAAGAAATTTCACTGCCAACGCACGCGCTGGCGGCCGCGCTGTCAACTCACTTTGCCATCAAGGAAGCGATAATCGCCGCGGCGCTGCAAGCAGTAGGCGCTGCTTAAAGATGTGCAACAACGTCGGGCTATTAACCCGACGTGTTGCGTGTGTTTAGAGATGCGTAGGTCGGGCTATTAGCCCGACGTGTTGCGTTAACGCGCCTTTGTCACGCTGATAGCATGACCTACACGGAATGGATCTCATCTGCCGCTTTGGCTGCTCTGACGAAGGCACGCACCAGATTGTGATCCTTGCGGGGCAGCCCCTGTTCCACGCCGCTCGCCACATCGACGCCCCACGGTCTGACTACTCTCACGGCATCGGCGACATTTTCCACGGTCAAGCCACCGGCAAGCAAGAGACGATCCACGCGCCGGGCGACCGCAGCCGCGGTCGCCCAGTCTGCTTTGTGGCCTGCGCCGCCGTAGAGGTGTGGATGATAGGCGTCGAGCAGCAAACTCGGCCCCGTCGCCGCGCTGAGCGGTGCGAACATCTCCGCCAGCATCAACGCGTGAGCCAGCTCTGTGGGGCGCACCGCCTTGAACGCACGCCCCGCCAAATCCCGAAAATTTGCGGCTGGTTCGTCGCCGTGCAACTGCGCCAGATCAAGACCTGTCTGTTCCAGCACGGCCAAAACAGTGGCTGGCGTCTCGTTGACAAAGACGCCGACCAGTTCAGGTGGTTTACGGACCGTGGCTCGCAGTTGCGCGACGATGTGTGCGACGGCACTTGGCATGACATAACGTGGGGATTTTGGATAAAGGATAAAGCCAAGTAGGTCCGCACCCGCCTCTATTGCCACAAAGGCGTCATCCAGGCTGGTCGTGCCACAGATTTTTACGACGGGCATGTCACTGCCCCATATTCTCGACGCGGGGCAATTGATCTGTCACCTGCGTCGCTTCCGCTTGAATCCGTTCCCACGCCGCGCGGACGTGCTCGGCGCGCGTGTGCGTCTGTCCCACCACCAGCCGCAACGTCAGCTTGCCGTCCAGCCGCGTGTGCGTCAAGTAGAGATCGCCGCTGGCATTGAGGCGATCCATGATCTGCTGGTTGACGGCGTCGCCACCCACATGACGGAAGCAGACCAGATTGAGCGGGGCGGGCGCGGCCATCTCGAATGTCTGGCTGGCGCGCACCCAGCCGGCAAATTCTTGCGCGAGACGCACGTGCTCACGCACATGGTATTGCAAGCCTTCAACGCCGTAGTGACGGATCACGAACCAGAGTTTGAGCGCGCGAAAGCGACGGCCCAGCGAGATCTGCCAATCGCGGTAGTCGATCACGGCGCCCGATTTGGTGGCCTCGTTGCGCAGTCCAGCCCTGCATGCATCCAGCGAAATTCCGGGCAGAGCGCGGCCGTGCCGGCCATGGCCGCGTCGACGTGCAGCCAGACGTGCTCGCGCCGGCAGATTTCACCGATGGCAGGCAGCGGGTCGATGGCGTTAGAGGAGGTCGTGCCGATGCTGGCGCAGACAAAGGCCGGCGTAAAGCCTGCGGCGCGATCCTGTGCGATCTGGGCAGTCAACGCGTCCGGCCGCATGGCGTAGGCAGCGTCGACGTCGATCAGGCGCAGCCGTTCGCGCCCCATGCCCGCGACCATCATCGCCTTTTCGATCGAAGAATGGGTTTGCGCGGTTGCGTACGCGGTCAACTGACCTGCGCCGCCGGTGCGATTGATGGCAAATTGGCTGGCGCGCTCACGCGCGGCCAACAGGGCGCACAAGGCCGCGCTCGACGCCGAATCCTGAATTACGCCGCCGCCGGCCGCGCTGGATTTGAACTTCTGCGGCAAAGCCAGCATATCGACCAGCCAATCCATGACGTGGGTTTCCAATTCGGTGCACGCCGGGCTGGTGATCCACAACATCCCCTGCACGCCAAGCCCCGCGGACAGCAACTCGCCCAGAATTGCAGGGCCGGAGGTATTGGCCGGGAAATAGGCGAAGAAGTTGGGCGACTGCCAGTGCGTCACGCCGGGCAGAATGATACGATCGATGTCCGCAAGGATGTCGGAAAAGAGCTCGCCTTGTGAGGGCGCGGCGTCCGGCAGCATCGCGCGAATCTCGCCGGGTTGCACCTGTGACAGCACAGGGAGCGTAGCGACGCGCGCCTGATACTCTGCGATCCAGTCGATCACGGCGTAGCCAACCGTGCGAAACTCGTCGGGGGTCATGTGATAGGAAGTTGATGCGGTCATTGGGTCAGTGCTCCGAAGAGATAGAACGTGGTTCGCGCGGATTTGGCGGATCTGCGCGGATCAAAAAAAGGAAAAGCGCAATTGTTTGGCCTGCTTCCAATCGGCCACGGATGAGGCGGATTCGACGGATTTGCACGGATAAAATCTGTTTGAATCCGTCTCATCCGCTTTATCCGTGGTCTGGCTCTGGACGACTGCCTGCCTGCACAAACGCTTTGACTTCAGGGCCGCTTGGTCTGGGGCAATTTGCAGAAGGTTTTCCGACCAGAATGGCGTCACAGCCCATTTCCGCCATGCGCCGCACGTCGTCGATGGTGCGGATGCCGCTTTCGCTCACCAGCATCCGATCCGGCGGGATCAGCGCGCGCAGACGGCTGGTGGTTTCAATGTCCACCTGAAAAGTCCGCAAGTTGCGATTATTGACGCCGAGGATACGCGCGCCACTCTTGAGCGCGCGCTCGGTTTCAGCCTCGTCGTGCACCTCAACCAGGGCAGCCATGCGCAGGCTTTCGGCCAATTGGCGCAGGGTGCGCAAGTCATTGTCGCCCAGCACGCCGACGATCAGCAAGATCGCGTCGGCGCCGGCCATGCGCGCCTCATGCACCTGGTATTCGTGATAGAGAAAGTCCTTGCGCAACACGGGAACCGACGCGCCGATCGTGCGCAGGTGCTCCTTGATGGCAGTCAGATACTCCAGCTTGCCTTGAAAGAAGCGGCTGTCCGTCAGACAGGAGATCGCCGCGGCGCCGTTGCGCGCATAGCTTTCGGCGATCGACTCCGGGTCCCAATCATGTGCGATCAGTCCCTTTGAGGGACTGGCGCGCTTGACTTCGGCGATCAGGCTGACGCCGGGCACGGCCGTCAGCGCCGCGGCAAAATCGAGCGCGGGCGGTGCCAGCCTGGCAAACGCCTTGACTTGCGCCAGCGGCATCAATTCCATCTGCTTGGGCACTTCCTGCCGCTTCCACGCCATGATCTGGTCGAGCACGGCGCCTTTATGTTTGGCAATATCGAGTTTAGAAGGTTTCATTTTTGGTTTTCGTAAGCATCCAGGAAATCATCGCGAGAGATTCCCGCCTGAGTCAAGATCGATCTTAATGTAGATCCCTTGATGGTCGGTGGTTTGGCATCGTGAGCGGCGTCGTTGTGCCGTCAGCGTTATTGCGCTGCATAGCAATGTGATTCGCCTCACGCACAATCTCAAAACCAAGCGTCTTAAAGGTTGCTATAACACGAGACTTAGGGGCATCTGCGGGAAATTTGGGCATCAGACTGATACAGCAGCTTCTGCGACGAATGCTTCCAAAACTGGTGTTTCATCGCTCAGCACATTGGGGCCAAATGTTTCAATATGAAACCGGAGCGCCGATCTCACATCGGCAAGTGCGTCCTCATAGCTGTCGCCTTCGCCAACGACGACGCCGCGCAGCCCTAATGGATAAGCGACGTACCCATCGCTATGCTTCTCCACAATAATCTCGATCTGTTGTTCCATCCTCAAATCCTCTATTCAAGATAGCTTCGCGTCTTCTCAATATACGATTCTAACACATGCAGCGCGCTTCCGCTGTCGATGCTGGCGCGTGCTTCTTCCAGACCGGCGGGCAGGTCGCCACATGCGGTGCTGAGCGCGAAGGCGGCGTTGAGCAGCACCGCGTCGCGCTTCGCATCGCGAATGTCGCCGGCGAGGATG